>NZ_JAUANU010000030.1:0-4939 GCF_032190535.1 Cupriavidus sp. SZY C1 | reverse complement strand
TCGCCGCAGGAGTTTGAGGACAAGTTCAAACGCCAGACAACCTTAATACCTGTCTGAAAAAACTTGACCACTACATTTTGCTCCCCTCTCCCGCGAGCGGGAGAGGGGTTGGGGGTGAGGGCAGGCGGTTCAAATTGCGACAGATCGGCAAGCAGAACCTCAACACCCTCACCCCCGGCCCCTCTCCCACGTTGTGGGAGAGGGGAGAAAACCAGTGGCATGGCATTCGCCGGCGGCGTTTTTTTGCTCCCCTCTCCCGCACGCGGGAGAGGGGTTGGGGGTGAGGGCCGGCGGTTCAAACTGCGACCTGTCGGCAAGCAGCACCTCAACACCCTCTCCCCCAGCCGCTCTCACCACGTTGTGGGAGAGGGGCGCAAACCAACGCCGTGGCATTCGCCGAGAAAGTCGGTCTCCGCCACCTCCATCAACCCATCCACCACCACCGCCCCCGACACCCCCAGCATGACCGGATTCAGGTCGACCGACCGGATGCCGCCTTGTGCCGCGTGCACCAGTTGGCCGACCTGCGCGGCCAAGGTGCAGAGGGCGGCGATGTCCAGCGGGGGATCGCCGCGCACGCCGTCGAGGATGGGGGCGATGCGCAGGCGGCGGACGGCGCGTTCGATGGTGGCGGGGCGGGCGGGGGCCAGCAGCACGGCCGTGTCGCGCAGGGTTTCGACGTACTTGCCGCCGTCGCCGATCAGCAGGACGGCGCCGAAGGTGGGGTCCCAGTGCGCGCCGACCATGCACTCGCGCTGGCCGCGCGTCATGCGGGCGACGATCACGCCTTCGCAGGGCGCGTGCAGCGTGTCGAGCGTCTGGGTCTGCTGGGTAAAGGCGGCGACGATGGCGTCGCGGCTGTTGCAGTTCAGCGCGACCAGGCCGTGTTCGCTCTTGTGTGGCACGGCTGGCGAGCTGGCCTTGACCGCGACCGGGGCGCCGATCCGTTGCCAGGCGGCCACGGCCTCTTCGGCGGTCTGGCACAGGTAGTGTTCGACCACGGGCACGCCGGCCTTGGCCAGCCGGGCCAGGCTGGCGGCCTCGCTGAGCGTCCGGGCGGGCGCCGTGGCTGGCGGTGCCGATGTCGGCATGGCCGTTTCGCCAGCGATGTCGCGCAGCAACTGCTGGTGGGCGGTGAGCTGGTGGAAGGCGGCCAGCGCGTCGGCGGCGTGGAAGAACGTTGGCACGCCGGCCGCGCGGAACACACCGGCCACCGATTCCTGCCAGGCGGCGACGGCGATCGGCTTGCCGGCCGTGTCGGCAAACTGCGCGGCGTCGCGGGCAAAGCGCGGCACGTCGTAGCCCATGCCGGCCACCGGAATATCGAGCAGCACGAAATCCGCAGCCGGATCGGCGCCGACGATGGGCAGCACGTCGCCGAACAGGCCGCTGTTGGTCAGCAGCGCGGCCGTGACGTCGACCGGGTTGGCCGTCGCGGCGAAGCCGGGCAGCTTGCCGGCCAGCGCGGATTGGGTGGGCGGGGCCAGCGGCGCCATGCCGATGCCGAGCGCGTCGGCGCTGTCGGTGGCCATCACGCAGCTCGCACCCGAGTTGCTGACGACGACGAGCCGGCGGCCCTCGGGCTGCCAGCCGCGCAGGTAGAGCGGCGCGCAGCGGGCCAGCGCGTGGGCGTCGTCGACGCGCCAGATGCCGTGGCGGGCCAGGAAGGCGTCGACCGCGCGGTCCTCGTTGGCCATGGCGCCCGTGTGCGACGCCGCGGCGCGCGCGCCGGCCTGCGAGCGGCCCGATTTCACCGCCACCACCGGCACGCCGCGCGCCCGCGCCACGGCGGCGGCCTCGGCCAGCACGGCCGGGTCGGTCAGCGTTTCCAGATAAAGCAGCAGCAGCCGGATGTCGGGGTCATGCGCCACGGCCAGCGCCAGTTCGCTGACGGTCACGTCGGCCTGGTTGCCCGTGGCGTGCACATGGCGCACGCCGATGCCTTGGTGCCGCAGCAGCCCGTAGACCAGCGCCGCCGTGCCGCCGCTCTGGCTGACCACCGCGACCGGTCCGTCCTTTGGCGGAATTTCGATGAACATGGTCGAGAAACTGGCGATGGCGCCATTGCCGAAGTTCGCCAGCCCCTGGCTGTTCGGCCCGACGATGCGTAGCCCGGCGCCGCGCGCGATGCGCACCATGTCGTCCTGCTGGCGCCGGCCGTCCTCACCGGCCTCGCCGAACCCCGAGGCAATGACGATGGCCGCACCCACGCCCAGCCGCGCGCAGTCGGCCACGGCCTGCACCGCCGCATCGCCGCCCACCACGATCACGGCCAGCTCGGGCGCCTGGGGCAGCGCGTCGAGCGACGGGTAGGCGCGCAGCCCCTGCAGCGTCTCGCGCTGCGGGTTGACCGGGTAGATCGTGCCGGCGTAGCCCATCGCTTTCATATAGTGGATCGGCCGGCCGCCGATCTTGTGGATGTTGTCGGACGCGCCGACGATGGCAACGGAACGCGGGGCGAGCAGGGCGGAGAGGGTGTCGGACATCGGTGTGGTCTCGGTGTTGTTCTGGGTGAGGCGGGCCGGTCAGGCGGGGACGAAGCGCAGCAGCGGCTGGCCGTCGACGTCGAAGCGGCTGGCGCGTACGCGGTCGCCGATGGCGGTGCCCGGCGCGGCGTGGCCCATCACGCGCGGGCCTTCGTCGAGCGTGGCGATGACCAGCGTGTACGGCGCCAGTGCCTGGAAGGCTTCGGTCGGCCCGCGGAATACCTCGGTAACGGCGTGCACCGTCGCCAGCCCGCCGCTGTCGCGCCAGACCAGCGCGCGGCTGCCGCACTGGCGGCAGGCATGGCGTTGCAAGGGCTGCCAGGCGCCGCAGGCGTCGCAGTGCTCGTAGCGGACCACGCCGGCGGCCACGCCTTCGGAAAATGGCGATGTCATGAGGCCTCCAGGACCAGGCTGACATGGGACGACAGCACGCCGCCGTCGGCATGGAACAGGGCGCGCCGATGCGGCGGCACCTGCCGCGCGCCGGCCGTGCCGGCCAGTTGCCGCGCGGCCTCGGCCAGGTGCATCAGCCCGCCGGCCACGCCGGAATGGCCGAACGCCAGCAGCCCGCCGTGGGTGTTCAGCGGCAGCGGCCCATCGGCGCGGAAATCGCCCGCGCGCAGCCGCGCGACCGCCTGTCCGCGTGGCGCGATGCCGATCTCTTCCAGCAGCATGACCAGCGTGATCGTGAACGAGTCGTAGATGGCGAGCGTGTCGATATCGGCCACGGTGCAGCCGGCCTCGGCCAACGCCCGCCCGGCGGCGTCGGCGGCGCCGGTGGCCATCACGTCGTCGATGGCGCACAGGTGCTGGTGGCGATGCGCCTGCCCGGCGCCGGCAATCCGCACCGGGCGGCCGGGGCCCGGTTTGGGCGACACGACGATGGCCACCGCGCCGTCCGAGATCGGGCAGCAGTCGGACAGCCGCAGCGGCGACGCGATGGGCCGCGCCTGACGCGCGGCGTCCAGCGTCAGCGGCTCGCGCAGGTGGGCGTCGGGATGCCCGGCCGCGTGCTCGCGCATCAGCACGGCAAAGTCGGACAGCGCGTCGGCGTCCAGGCCGGTCTCGAACAGGTAGCGCGATGCCAGCAGCGCGTAGTAGGCGGGCACCGAGGCGCCGTTCGGCACCTCGATCTCGGGCGCGCCGACCTGCGCCAGCGTCTGCACCGACTGGTCGCGGCTCTGGCCGCTAAGACGATTCTCACCGGCGACGACCAGCACGTTGCGGCATCGCCCGCTGCGTACCAGGTCATGCGCCAGCATCGCCATCAGCCCGCCCGTGGCGCCGCCGCCGGCCATGCCATGCGCGTAGGCCGGCCGCAGCGACGCGAACTCGCAGAAGCGGTCGGCCAGCATCAGGTGCGGCAGCGTGGTGGCGTAGCCGCAGAGCACGCCGTCGATCTGGTCGCGCGGCAGGCCGGCGTGCGCCAGCGCGGCATCGGCAGCCTGCGCCATCAGCGTCAGCGGCGTACTGCCGGGCAGCCGGCCGAAGCGCGTGTTGCCGACGCCGCGCACATACGTCTCTGCCATCGTCATTTCTTCAAAAGCGGGCACTGGGACTTGGCCGGCGGCATGAACGCCTGGTCGCCGGGCACGGTGGCCAGCAGCTTGTAGTAGTCCCACGGGTACTTGGATTCCTCGGGCTTCTTGACCTCGAACAGGTACATGTCGTGGATCATCCGGCCGTCCTCGCGGATCCGCGCGTTCCTGGCAAAGAAGTCGTTGATCGGCAGCGACTTCATCTGCTTCATCACGGGCGCCGTCTCGTCGGTGCCGGCCGCCTGCACGGATTTCAGGTAGTGCGTGACCGACGAATAGACGCCGGCCTGGCTCATGTTCGGCATCTTCTTGACCTTGTCGAAGTACTTGCGCGACCACGTCCGCGTGGCGTCGTTCATGTCCCAGTAGAACGCCTCGGTCAGCACCAGCCCCTGCGCCGTCTTCAGGCCGATGGCGTGGATGTCGTTGATGTAGAGCAACAGCCCGGCCATCTTCTGGGTGCCGTTGCGCGTCAGGCCAAACTCGGAGGCGGCCTTGATGGCATTGACCGTGTCGCCGCCCGCGTTGGCCAGCCCCACCACCTGGGCCTTGCTGGCCTGGGCCTGGAGCAGGTACGACGCGAAGTCGCTGGTATTGATCGGATGCCGGGCCGCGCCCAGCACCTGCCCGCCGGCCTCGGTGACCACCGTGGTGGCCGATTGCTGGAGCGTGTGGCCGAACGCGTAGTCGGCGGTCAGGAAGAACCACGTCTTGCCGCCGCGCTGGACCATCGCCCGGGCCGTGGTATTGGCCAGCGCGTAGGTGTCGTAGGCGTAGTGGACCGAGACCGGCGTGCAGAGGTCGTTCGTGATCCGCTCGCTGCCGGGGCCGGAGAACACCACCACCTTGTTCTTCTGCCTGGCGACGTCGAGCACGGCCAGCGCCGGCGCGGACGCGGCCACGTCCAGGATGGCG
>NZ_JAUANU010000029.1:0-10476 GCF_032190535.1 Cupriavidus sp. SZY C1 | reverse complement strand
CCATTGCGATAAGAAAAGTTATCGCAACGCGAGGACGCCGGTGCTAGACTCCCGCCGATGACAGCCCCCCAACCCCCGCTTTCCGCCTTTCCCGACGCCGATTCCCTGGCCACGCTGCGCGCGTGGCACGCGGGGATGTCGACGCGGGCCGCCGTCACCCAGTATCTCGATGCCGACCGCGCGCACGGCCAGTCGTCGCGCGGCATCCTCGGCCGCATCCGGCGGCAGTTGGCGGCCTACGCCCGCTACCGCCGGCGCGAGGACCTGGCCGCCCTGTTCGAATTCCCGGCCGCCGAACGGCCGCAGCGGGGCAGGGCGGCGGACCAGGCCATCGAGACGCTGCGCAACATGCCGCCACCCGCGCCGCAGATTGCCGATGACATCGGCATGTGGCTGGCGCCGGCGTCGGTGGCCGCGCTGCGGGCGCACGACATCCACACGCTGGCCGACCTGACCGTCCGCATCCCGCGCCGCCGCCAGTGGTGGGCGACGATTCCCGGCCTGGGCGTCAGCGGTGCGCGGCGGATCGAGGCGTTCTTTGCCGAATGGCCCGAGCTGACCGCCCGCGCCCGGGCGCTGGTCGCGGCCCAGCCCCGCGCGATGATCGTGCCGTGGGAGCAGATGGGCCATCTGCCGCATGAAGTGGACGGTTCGCTGGGCCAGTTCCGCGCGCCGCGCGAGACCTGCTCGCTCAACGCCGACAACGATTACGCGGCGGTGCAGGCGTGGCTGGCGCTCCATGAATCCCCGTCGACGCAGCGCGCCTACCGCAAGGAGGCCGAGCGCCTGATCCTGTGGGCGATCATCGAGAAAGGCCGGCCGCTGTCGTCGCTGACGACCGAGGACGCCACCGCCTACCGCAATTTCCTGCGCCAGCCCCGGCCGCGCGACCGCTGGGTGGGCCCGGCCCGGCCGCGCAGCGCGCCGGACTGGAAGCCGTTTACCGATGCGTTATCGCCGCGCTCGGCCGCCTACACGCTGCAGGTGCTGGGCGCGCTGTTCCGCTGGCTGGTGCAGCAGCGCTACGTGCTGGCCAATCCGTTTGCCGGGCTGAAGGTACGCGGCGGGGCCAAGACGGCGGCGCTGGACGTCTCGCATGCGTTCTCCGAAGGGGAATGGATGCTCACGCGCAGCATCGCCGACGGCCTGGAATGGTCGTACGGCTGGGAGGCGCCGGCGGCCCAGCGGCTGCGTTTCATCCTCGATTTCACCTACGCCACGGGCCTGCGCGCCAGCGAACTGGTCGGCGCCACGCTGCGCAACGTGGAAACCGACCTGCATGGCGACCACTGGCTGCATCTGGTGGGCAAGGGCGCCAAGGCGGGCCGGGTGGCGCTGCCGCCGCTGGCGCGCAACGCGCTGGACCGCTACCTGGTCGAACGCGGCCTGCCGGTGGCCCGCGCCCATTGGGACCCCGCTACGCCAATTGTCGGCAGCCTGGGCCCCGACGAAAGTGGGGGGATTACAGGCGCGCGATTGTGGATGATCATCAAGCGGTTCTTCTCGACCGCCGCCGACACGCTGGAGGCCGAGCGGCCGGCCACGGCGGAAAAACTGCGCCAGGCCAGCCCGCACTGGCTGCGCCATACCCACGCCACGCACGCGCTGGCACGCGGCGCGGAGCTGACCACGGTGCGCGACAACCTGCGCCACGCGTCGGTATCGACGACCTCGCTCTACCTGCATGGCGACAGTGTCAAGCGCGCCCGGCAGATGGAAGATGCCTTCGGCGGCTGAGCGTCCCGGCGATGGTCTGGGCCGGAAACACGAATCACCGTGGCGGATCGACCCGCCCACCACAACAAAGGGCTGACCATGCGCAGGGAAGTGCAGGCTGAAGAGATCGAACTGGGCCAACCGCTGAAGGCGACGCTGGTCGATGAACTGGGCTTTCCGGTCGCGGACGAAGGCACGGTGTTCCACGCCGCCGAGGAGCGGGAACTGGCGCTGCACGGCGGGCGCTGTTTCTGGGCCGATGGCGAGGCGCCGCTGCGGGCCGACATGCCGAGCACCGCCTGGCACGACCGGTATGGCCTGCTGGTCGGCACGCTGCTGCACGTCAAGCGGCCTACCGACGCGGCGCGCGCGGCCGTCAGCCGGCTGATCGGCTTCAACGACGGCGCCGCGTTCATCGGCTGGCCCAGCCTTGCCGGCGTGGCCGCCGAGATCGCCGATGGCGAAGTGGTGCTGTTCCGCGGGTTCTCGGGCACCAACATCCACAGTTTCTCGGCGCGCGTCCAGGCCACGTCGCGCACGCCGTTCCCGTACTGGATGCTTGACGATATCCGGCATATCGAGGCGCGCGAGATGCGCGGCAGCATCCGCGTACCGGTGCGGCTGGTGGGGTCGCTGGTGCTGTCCGGGGAACAGGCCCGGCCGCAGACGGTACTGATCACGGACCTGAGCACGGGCGGGGCGTCGATTTCCACGGCGTCGCCGCAGTTTGAAACGCCGGGGCAGCCGGTGCGGCTGGAATTCACGCTGCGCGCGGCGGGGCTGAAGCAAAAGCTGTCCGTCGAAGGATGGACACGGCAGGACCCCGACGCCGACGCGGCCGAGCCATTCCACAACGTCGGCGTGGCCTTCGATGCCTACGGCGAGCGCGAATCGCTGGTGCTGTACGCGTTCGTCCACGAACAGTTGCTGGAAAGCGCCACCATGCGGCCCGGCGTGAAGTCGCCCGACTAGGCGCGCCGGCTAGTCCTCGAACGGCCGGCGGCCCAGCGTGGCGACCACGTAGTCGACAAAGCAGGTAATGCGCGAGGCCAGGGCGGTGTTGCGGTAGTAGACCGCGTGGATCGGCTGGCGGACATCGAGCGTCTGGCGGGCGAAGAGCGGCACCAGCCGGCCGGACTGGCGGTCGTCGCGCGTCATGAAATCGGACAAGCAGACAATGCCCTGGCCGGCCAGCGCCAGGCTGCGCAGCGTCTCGCCGCTCGACGAGGCAATGGTCGGCTTGATGTGGACGATGCCCCCGTCGGCGGCGCGCAGCGGCCAGTCGTTCAGCGATTCGGGCTGCGTGAAGCCCAGCAGCGCATGGCCGGACAGTTGTTCGACCTTTGTCGGCGTGCCGTGCCGCTTCAGGTAGTCGGGGCTGGCCAGCACGCGGATACGGCTGGTGCCGATGGGGCGGGCATGCAGCGTCGAATCCTTGAGCGTGCCGATCCGGAACGCCACATCGGTGCGCTTTTCCAGCAGGTCGATGATGCCTTCGTTCGAATTGAGTTCGAGTTCGACGTCGGGGTAGCGCGCGCGGAAGCCTTCCACGAGCGGCACGATGACATGGAGCATGAATGGCGTGGCGGCGTCGACGCGCAGGCGGCCCACCGGACGCAGGCGGCGGGCGGCCATCTGCTCCTCGGCCGCGTCCACCATCGCCAGAATGGCGCGTGCCTGTTCCAGGAAGGCGGCGCCCTCCTCGGTCAACTCCAGTCGGCGCGTGGTCCGGCGCAGCAGCGTGGTCTGCAGCTTTTCCTCCAGCCGGCTCAGCGTGCGGCTGGTGGCGGATACGGTCAGCGACAGGTGATCGGCCGCCGCCGTGATCGAGCCAGTGTCCACGACGGCCACAAAGGCCAGCAGTTCGTCTATCGTCGTCTTCATTGTTGCGCGGGAATCAAGCCAGACCGACTTATACACGGCTCTGCCCGCAAATGTAAGACCGCCCGCCGACGGCTGTCGGACGCCTGAATGCCCGCTATGGGTGCCGCATGCCGAGCCGGATTTCGCGGGAATCGACGGGGCCGGGGGCGGCCTTGTTGCCCGCCAGCGCGGCCGGCAGCGGGGTGTTGCTGACCACCACGCGGTACCAGTCGCGGTAGACCACATAGGTATGCATCAGCGGCGAGAGTTGCAGGTAGGTCTCCGGCGACATGACAGCCATCGCCGCCTCGGGGCCGGCCCAGCGCTTTTCGAACGCGGCAAGGGTGGGAACGGCGCGGTCCGGCTCGATGTCGGTGCCGAACGTCAGCTCGTCGGCCGCGCCGACCATCGTCAGCGGATGGCCGACGTAGAACGGCAGCGTGTGGTCGAGCATCTGCACGCCGTACAGCGGCATCCGGGGCGTCAGCACCAGCCGCAGTTCCGGGGCCAGCGTGGCGCCCGACGCGGGGCCGTCCACGGTCTCGTAGCCGACCAGCGCCGTGCTGAAGCCCAGGTACATGCCCATCGCGTACACCGCCACGCTGCGCAGCACGCCGCGGCGCGCCAGCACGCAGGCGATGGCGATCGACACCAGCATGATCAGGAAGGCCGCGGCGACCCACACGGCGTAGACGCGCCAGACCGCGTTGGGCGTGTGGTTGGCATGCAGCGTCGCCACGAACGGCGCGGCCAGCAGCCCGCAGCCGGCAATCGCCGCCATGATCCGCAGTTGCCTGCGCCAGGCGGCGGGGTCGAGCTTGTCGAGCGCCACGCCGGCCAGCAGGCCGAGCGCCGGGACGATCGGCACGATATAGCCGGGCAGCTTGGAATGGGACAGGCTGAAGAACACGAAGATCGATGCGGCCCAGAGGCCGGCCATCAGTGCCGGCCGGAACGCGGGCGGCTGGCGCCCGTCCGTGCGGGGCACGGCCGCCCAGATCCGTGGCCACAGGCCGATCCAGGGCAGGAAACCGCCGACCAGGATCGGCACGAAGTAGGCGAGTGGGCCGCTCCGGGCGTGCAGGTTGGTCGTGTAGCGCTGCCAGTGCTCGTGGATAAAGAAGAAATGGAGGAATTCCGCGTTGCGGCTGGCCACCAGATAGAACCACGGCACGGTGACGGCCAGCATGACCAGCGCGCCCAGCACGGGATGCAGGCGCCGCCACAGCCGCCAGTCGCGCGTCACGGCCATGTAGACCAGCAACACCAGCCCCGGCAGGACGATGCCGACCAGCCCCTTGGTCAGGATCGCCACGCCCATCGCGGCCCAGCAGGCCAGCATCCACCTGCGGCGCGCGGCGGGCGCGGCGTCCGGGTGCTGGGCCATCAGCATGCAGGCCAGCACGCAGGACATGACGCCGGCCAGGGTCATGTCGAGCGTGTTGTAGTGGGCGGCGATGCTCCAGATGGGCGCGGCCAGCAGGGCCAGCCCGGCAAAGGCGGCGGCCCGCAGGCCAAACCATCGCCACGTGGCCAGCATCGTCATCGCTATGCCAAGCAGGCCGGCCAGCGCCACCGTCAGCCGGGCCTGCCACTCGCCGATGCCGAACAGCGCGTAGACCACGGCCGTCGTCCACATGTGGAAGGGCGGTTTCTCGAAGTACTTCAGGTCGTTGTAGCGGATGGTGACCCAGTCACCGGTGGACAGCATCTCGCGCGAGATTTCCGCGTAGCGGCCTTCGTCGGGCCCGAGCAGGTGACCCAGGCCCAGCGGACCGAACCAGAGGAGCAGGGCGGCGGCAACCCACAGGGCAGTCCAGCCTGCGCCGGACAGATGGGGGGCGATCGATCCCTGGCCATACAGCGGTACGCCGGCCGGCCGGAGGTGTGGGGGCCGGGGCTTGTGGTGAGGCATGGGGATCGTCTCTGCGTCAGGCGGTGGATCGGCCGGCGCCTGCCCGTGGAGGACGGGCCAAGCGCCGTCGCGCAGAGTATCCGACGGACCTTAAAAAAACCTTAACGCCGCCGGGCCGCGCAACAGTTTCACCCGTTTGGAGCAAATTCGTTGACGGCGCAGGTATCGAAAATGATAATCGCTCCCATTCAAAGAATTACAAAACCATTACAGTCAGGGAAATGAGCCGTTATCTGCACAAGAAGTACGTCCGTGTTAGCGTTTCGATCGGACCCGCGTTGTTTTTCCATGTCGCGCACGCCCAGAACGTGCCCGCCGAACCCCAGACACTGCCTTCCGTGACGGTCCGCGCCGATGGCGACAAGGACCTCGGCACCGGCTACAAGCCCACGTCGACGGTCAGCGCCACCAAGACCGAGGCACCGCTGCGCGACGTCCCGCAAACCGTCAACGTGGTGACCGCGCAGGTCATGCAGGACCAGCATGCGACGTCGATCCAGGACGCGCTCAAGAACGTGCCGGGCGTGAGTTTTTCGTCGGGCGACGGGCAGCGCGACCAGGTGTCGATCCGTGGCTTCAGCGCCATTGCCGACCAGTTCGTCGACGGCATCCGCGACGACGCGCTGTACTTCCGCGACCTGTCCAACGTCGACCGTATCGAGGTCATCAAGGGGCCGGCCGCCGTGCTTTACGGGCGGGGTTCGTCGGGCGGCCTGATCAATCGCGTCACGAAGAAGCCGGGCATCGACGTCACCGATTTCGCGCTCAGCTACGGCATGTGGGCCGACCGCCGGGTGGAGGGCGACGTGGGCCGCACGTTCGGCAACGGCGCCGCGGCATTCCGCATCACCGCCGCCCACGAGGAAGCCAACAGCTACCGGTCGCAGCAGTTCCTGAACCGGACGGCCGTGGCGCCGTCTCTGGAGCTGCGGCTGGCCCCGCAGACCACCGTGCTGCTGCAGGCGGACTGGCTGGAAGACCGCCGCGTCACCGACTTCGGCGTGCCGGCGTACCAGGGCCGTCCCGTGCCGGTGGACCCGTCGACGTACTACGGCGCCGCCAACGCGCGCGATGCCGACTACAGCCAGAGCCGCGTCTACTCGGGCACGGCCACCGTGAACCACCGGTTCAACGACAACTGGTCGATCCGCAACGCCACGCGCTACTACCACTATTCGCTCGACCGCAACAACACGCTGGTGGGCTCGGTCAACGAGACCACGCGGCGCGCATCGCTGACGCACAGCAACGTCTACCGCGAAGAACACGGCTGGTTCAACCAGACCGACCTGACGCAGAAGGCCGAATTCTTCGGCATGAAGCACGAGCTGCTGTATGGCGTGGAAGTGGGGCAGCAGAACAAGGACCTGGTCAACTACTCGCGTGCCAACGTAGCGTCGGTGGACCTGTTCAACCCGGTGCTGCCGGTGCTGCCGCGCCTGGTGGGTGGCACGCCGGCCACGAGCAACCTGGGCGTGTTCAAGACGCTGGGGCTCTACACGCAGGACATGATCCAGTTCTCGGAACAGTGGAAGGCGCTGGTGGGCGTGCGCTACGACCGCTTCGAGCAGGAAACCATCCAGCGCCTGCCGGGCCAGCCGAACCTGGCGCGCACGGACAACGCCTGGAGCCCGCGCGCCGGACTGGTCTGGCAGCCGTCGAAGCAGCAGTCGTACTACGTGTCGTGGAGCCGGTCGTTCCAGCCGTCTGGTGAAGCGTTCTCGCTGGCGGCCAACAACGCGCAGCTGGCGCCGGAGACGACGCGCAATACCGAAGTGGGCGCCAAGTACGACTTCCTGGATGGCAAGGCCAGCACGACGGTGTCGCTGTTCCGGATCGAACGGACCAACATCAAGGTGGCCAACGCCACCGGCACGGCGCTGATCCCGATTGGCGAGCAGCGGACCGACGGCCTGGAACTGAGCGGCGCGGCGGAACTGGGCGGCGGCTGGCGCATGCTGGGCGGCTACGCCTATCTGGATGCGGTGGTCACGCAGTCCACGCCGGCGCTGCAGGGCAAGCAGGCGACGCTGACGCCGCGCCATTCGGGCAATGTCTGGCTGACCAAGGACCTGGGCCACGGCTTTGGCCTGGGCGGCGGGCTGAACCTGGTGGGCGCGCGGCAGGCCGATCCGGCCAACACCGTGACGCTGCCGGGCTACGTCACGGCCGACATGGTGGCCTGGTATCGCCGGGGCAAGTTCGAGGCGCAACTGAACCTCTACAACATCTTCAACCAGGGCTACATCGTGTCCGGGCACGGCTCCAGCCCGAACCTGAACCTGCCGGGCGCACCGCGCAGCGTCATGGCGACCCTGCGCTACCGGATGTAAGGCAGTACGGGACGGGCCGCCAGTGGGCGGCCGGGCTCTTTTGGCTAGTTGCCGCGGCCGTCCCTGGCGAGCCGCATCACAATGTCTATCACGTCGACCGGCAGGCAGGGTTTTTCGAGCACGACATCGAACAGGTGAGGATGCTGGCGGCCGATCTCGGCCTGCGCAGCGGTGAGCAGGATGATGGGGATGTGCGCCACCGCCTGGTCCGCCCGCAGCGCCTGCGCGACTTCCAGGCCGGTCATCACAGGCATCATGAAGTCCGTGATGACGACGTCCGGCACCAGGTCTGCCACCAGGCGAATGCCTTCCTCGCCATCGGCAGCCGTGCGAACCTCGAGCCCCTCGGCCTCCAGCATGAACGCCAGCGCATCGGCATTCATGGTTTCATCGTCAATGACGACTACCGTTGCCATGGCTTAGGACCTGGTTTGGGGTTGGGCGCCTGTGAAAACTGAAACAGAATCCGGTTCGCCTGGATGTTGGGACACGATCAGGCGGTTGGCGACCCGCAGGCCTCCGGGACCGATCACGACGTCATGGAACGTGGTGTCGAACGCGCTGTCGCGCATCTTGACGACGCCCACGAACCGCCGCAGCTCGCCGCCCAGCCTGACGTGCCGCAGCAGCATCAGGTTGTCCATCAGGCTGCTGTAGTCGGGCAGGGGATCGGTGCCCGTCAGGCTGTTGAAATCGGGCACCTCCAGCGTCGCCACGGTGGAAACGCCTGCGGCGCGCAGTTCATTGGTCACGGCCGTATAGAACTCGACCAGGCGGCCCTGGTGGAAGGCAGACCGCTGGAACCCCGTCACGCCATCGATGAACACCCGGCGCACGCCATGTTCGCGCACGGCGGCGAGCAACTGGTGGCCCAGCAGGTCCAGCAGGTTCTCCGTCATCGGATTCCAGAGGATGTACAGCGCGCGGGAGCGCTCCAGCGCATCGAGGTCGATGCCCAGCGCGCGCGCCTTCGCCTTCAGCCGCAGCGGCGATTCGTAGAACCCGAAATAGAGCCCGGGCGACTCGGGGGTGACCAGGCTCAGGAAATTGATGCCGAACGTCGTCTTGCCGCTGCCGGCCGCGCCCATGAGCAGCGTCACCGAACTGGCTGGCAGCCCGCCGCCGATCAGCGGTTCCAGGCCCTGCACGCCGGTTTCCAGGCGCGCGTGTTCGAGCCATTCGTCGCTGGACGGGGTGTCGTGCAGCGCCTCCAGGCGCGGATAGACGTCGATGCCGTGGTCGGAGATACGATACTGGTGCAGGCCGCCCAGCGCGGCACTGCCGCGCGACTTGGAGATGCGCATCTGGCGCACGGTCCGGATGCCGACCAGTTCTTCCTTGAGCTGGATGACGCCATCGACCATCGTGTGCTCGGGGCTGACATCGTCGATGCCGGCGCTGGTCAGGAAGAAGACGGTGCAGCCGGTGAACGCCGCGTGGCTCTGCAATTCGGCCACGAACGTCTTGACGTCCAGCGCGGACTCGGCCTTGTCCTTGGCAATCAGCAGGCCGTCCAGCACCAGCGTGTCGCACTGGTTGCGCGCCATTTCCTGGCGCAGCGCCTTGACCAGCGCCTGGAGCCCCTGCTCCTGCAGGATCTTGAACAGGCTGATGTAGAAGACGTCGCGGCCGACCGCCGCGCCATCGTAGAAATCGAACGTCGCCAGCGCCTGGAACAGCCGGTCATGCGACTCCGCCAGCAGCGTGACGTAGAGAATGCGCCCGCCGGCCTTGACCTGATGGAACGCGATCTGGTTGGCCAGGATCGTCTTCCCCGCGCCGGGACTGCCCTGGACGATGTACGTCGCCCCCTGCACAAGGCCGCCGCAAAGAATCGTATCAAGCCCCGGTACACCGCTTTGGACGCGCACGAGCTGTTTAGTCATAACTGGATCGATAACAGGCCCGACCGCGAAGGCTGGCCCAGAAGGGGAGTGCAGGGACGGGGGCGACCCCGGATTGGGCGATTCTATCCCACCGGGGTGCAGTTGACGCGGCTCGTTGTGGCCGGCTGCGGTCGGGCCAGACGCAGCGGCCGGGCCCGATGGCCGCAGTGGCCGCCGGGCGGTGCGCGGTGCGGGCCGCGCGGGCATGTCCGAAAGTGCGGTGACGATCGGCTAGCGCATTGGCAGGCTATCGCGAACTTTTCGCGCCATCGGTGTAGGGATCAGCCTTGCGCGCGCCATCCGTGAACGGATCCGCCGTCTTGCCCGGCGCCAGGCTCGAAGCGGTCGGCTGACGGGCGCCTTCGGTATAGGAGTCGAACTTGCCAGACTTCGCACCATCGGTGAACGTATCCGGCTTGCCGGTCTTGGCCCCGTCCAGATACGGATCCGGCTTGGCCGTCTTGGCGCCCTGGGTGTACGGATCGACCGACTTGGTCTGGGCATGCGCCAACGGCGCGGCGACGACGGCGACTGCCATAACGCTGTGCAGGAGTGTCTTGATCATGGGGAAACCTCAACGTGTCGGGTGGCATGGACCGCTATGACGCCTGGGGCGGCAAGCGGCGTGTCTCAGTCGGTTGCAAGGATGGTGCCGGTGCGTGGGAGGGCCTCGTGGGGCTGGGGCGGCACTCGGGAGGCGGTTATGGGTGGCAGGGATGCTTGGGGAGGCAATTTTTACTGGCATCTTGTATTTAACATAACA
>NZ_JAUANU010000028.1:0-17206 GCF_032190535.1 Cupriavidus sp. SZY C1 | reverse complement strand
GGAGCGGTAGTTCAGTTGGTTAGAATACCGGCCTGTCACGCCGGGGGTCGCGGGTTCGAGCCCCGTCCGCTCCGCCAAATTTAAAAAAGCCTGCGCAAGCAGGCTTTTTTTTCGCCCATACGGAGCGGAGGGCGCTGCCTGCGCAGCGCCCGGCGGGCGAGAAGAGATTCGCTTGCAAGCGAATCCGCGGCCTGCAGGATGTGGGCGAGCCCCATCCGCTCACACTCCCTCCCGACTCACCTTCCTGAAATACCGCACGAGCAGCGTCCCGGCGATCGCCAGGCTCACGCTGTTGGCCAGCCAGAAGCCCGAAGCGCCGCGCGTGAAAGCGGGCAATGTGTCGATCAAACCGAAGCCCAGCACATAGCCGCCGCCCAGCCCCACACCCCATAGCGACACCGCATAGATCAGCGTCGGGATCAGCGCGATCTTGTATGCGCGCAGGATGAACGCGCTCATCACCTGGATGGCGTCGAACGCCTGGTAGAAGGCCACGAACAGCATCAGCGGCAGCGCCTTGGCCACCACGGCCGGGTCCTTGGCGTACGCCTGCAGCAGCGGCTCGCGCAGGCACCAGAGCAGGGTGCCGATCAGCAGCGCCAGGCCGGCGCCGAAGCGGATGCCGCGCCAGCCGATGCGCCGCGCCGCCGCCATGTCGCGCGCGCCGATGGACTGGGCGACGAGCGTCGACGTCGCGATCGACAGCGACAACGGCATCATGTACGCCACGGCGCTCAGGTTGGCGATGATCTGGTGCCCGGCCAGCGTCTCGGTGCCCATCCGCGTGATGAAGATCGACATCAGCGTGAACGACGTAATCTCGATCAAGTACGTCAGCCCCATCGGCACGCCCAGCCGCAGCAGCGGCGCGATGCGGTCCCAGCGCGGCCATTCCCAGTGCGTGAAAATGCCCAGCGGCCGATAGGCGCCGCCGAATCGCAGGATCGCCAGGCCGGACAGGCACCAGACCCACGTGATCAGCGTCGACGCCAGCGCGCAACCGGGGCCGCCCATCGCCGCCACACCCAGGCCGCCGTGGATGAACCAGGCGTTGAGCGGCACCTTGAGCGCCAGCCCGGCGATCTGCAGCACCGTGACCATGATCGGCCGTGACAGCGCGTTGTTCAGCGCCATGTAGATTCGGAACGCCAGCGCCGCCGGCAGGCCGAGCGCGACGATATGGAGATAGCGCGATGCCTTGTCGACCAGCTCCGGCGGCGCCTTGGCGAACGCCAGCACCGGCCCTGGAAACAGCAGCAGCAACATGCCCGGCACGGCCAGCGCCAGCCCCAGCCACGCGGCCTGCCGCACCTCCGCGCCGATTTCCGCGCTGCGGCCGGCGCCGTATAGCTGCCCGGCGATGGGCGCCAGCGCCTGCAGCACGCCCATCAGGCTGATGTAGACCGTCACGTAGATCGATCCGCCCAGGCCAACCGCGGCCAGGTCGGCGGCCGACGCGCGGCCGGCCATGATCGTGTCGATCACGCCAAAGGCAATCACGGCCAACTGGCCGACCAGCACCGGGGCGGCCAGGTGGACGATGCGACGGATATCCTGCAGCGCGCTGCTCATCGTTGGGTAGGGGAGTTGGGGGCGCCCCGGCGCCACGGCCGGGGAGAGATCGGCGAGCCCGAGGCCCGCCGACATCGGGAAGGGGGGCTTACTGGCGCGGCAGCCGGCGACGGGTCGGGGCCGGCGCGGGCTTGATCTGAGACATATCGACCAGCCGATACATGCGGAAGCGCTCGTCACGGTCGGCGGGGCGGCGGCCTTCCCAGATCAGGCGCCATTCGAAATGCGAGATATTGCCCGGCGCGCCATAGTCCACGGCGTCGTGGCGCAGCAGCACATCGCAGCCATCGGCGGGCCCGCCAAAGCGGATATGGCCGAAGTACGCGAACGACGCCAGTTGCGCATCGCCCATGCGGATCGGCTGCACGCACTGGTACGTCGACGGCAGCGCCATGGCGGCGGCGCGTGCCACGTCGCGATAGGTCTTGCCATAGTTGATCGACGGCAGCCACAGCGTCATGGCCATGACCCACATCAGCGTCGTGCCGGCCGCCGAGATCACCACCGGCCGCCAGATCTGCTTGGGCGCCCGCGACAGGCGCCAACGCACCACCAGTACCCATGCCACGGTCGCGGCCAGCGCGATGACCACCGCGCTGATCGTGAACGTGTGCTCGAAGCCGGGAATCTGGCGGAACACGTTGTTGGCGATCCTGGGCGGCCAGCCCGTGGTCTTGGCGATCCACATGAACCAGACCGTGCCGCCGAAGATCGTGAAGAACAGCAGCGCGAACCAGTCCACCGCGTTGATGGCCGCGCGCGGCAGCGTGGGCAGCGCGAACGCGGCCAGGATGGCCATCGGCGGCAGCAGCAGGATGAACTGCACGTCGCCCGGGCTGCGCTGCAGCACCAGCAGCAGAAACAGCATCGCCAGGATGGCCAGCGGCAGCGTCACATGGGGGGCGCGCCGCATGCCGCGCCACGACAGCCACGCGAAGGCCGCAATCGGCCACACGGGCCAGGCGAACAACAGGAAGTTGCGGGCGATGAAGCCGGCCGTCGGCAGCGACGGCGGGCCATAGGTGCGGCGGTCGTAGCGCGCCCATTCGCGGATGTAGGTCACGCCGTCGTCGGTCACGGCCGCGCCCAGGTAGACGGCGGCCATCCAGATGGCGACGATGGCCAGCGCCACGGGCACGCCAATCTGCAGCAGCCGCTTGAGCGGCACCGGCTGCGAGACGGCCCCCGCGATCAGCGCCGCGCCCAGCAGCGCCGCCGCCAGGATCGGCCCGCTGGCCAGGCACAGCGCCGCCAGTCCCACGCCGAACCAGAGGCTGCCCTGCACGGGCTTGTCCAGGCTGCGCACCATGCCGTAGAGCATGAACGCGATGAAGCAGACCTGGCCGACCTGCGCCGTGGTCTCGTGGCCGCGCATCGCCAGGCCCACGCAGGCCAGGAAGATCAGCAGCGCGCCATCGGCCAGCGCGCGGCCGTACGACCGCGCGTCGGGCTGCCCGCCGAAGGCGAACGCAAACGGCTGCACCTCGTCGCGGCGGCCCAGCAGATAGGTGGAATACCAGATGAAGGCACAGGTGCCGAAGTAGAACAGCGCCGTGGCCAGCCGCGACGCATCCGGCGCGCCGAGCCAGCTGCCGAACAGCCGGATCATCAGCCCGCCCACCCAGTACACCAGCGGCCCTTCCTGGCTGAACGGCCGCCCGACGATGTTTGGCATCAGCCAGTCCTGCACGCCGCCGATGCCGAGCTGCCACATCACGCCGAAGCCCGCGGCATCCTCGTTCTTCCACGGGTCGCGGCCGAACAGGCCGGTCAGTCCGTAGATGATGCAGATCGCCAGCAGCAGGTAGCGGGGCAGGGCGCCCGTGGCCGCGGCGGTCAGGTGGACAGGAGAGGTCTTGGTGGCTTGGGACATCGGCAGTGAATCCAGGCGGGCCGGCAGGGCGGGGGCAAGCCGCTATTGTCGGCCACAAATGCAAAAAGGCAGCCGATGCTGCCTCTTTGTCAGGTCGCGCGCCGCGGGAGCATCCGTCCTGCCGCGCGCCGCGGTTGCCCGGTAGTGCTGGGCGATTACTTCTTGGCTGCCAGCTTGCTGCCGAACTTCTGGCGGAACTTCTCGACGCGGCCAGCCGTATCCATGATCTTCTGTTGGCCGGTGTAGAACGGGTGCGATTCCGACGACACTTCGATCTTGGCCAGCGGGTAGGTCTTGCCTTCGTGTTCGATCGTGTCCTTGGTCTGGATCGTCGAGCGGGTCACGAACTTGAAGTCGTTCGACACGTCGTGGAACAGGACTTCGCGATAATTCGGGTGAATGCCTTCTTTCATGGTGCTTCCTTTCAGGTTGGGTAGCCAGTCCGCTCTCATGGCGCCGCAGCTTGCTTGCGACGAGCGAACCACTTGCCGGTAACGGGCAAACCGGGATTATGGCAGAAAAACAAGAGGCTGGGCAAGATTCGTGGCCGCCTCGGGCCTGCCTGCCACACCTTCCGGATATGTCGGATCAGGCACCTGTGGCCGGGTCTTGCCGATAGAACGTGGCGAGCGTCGCGTAGAGCGTGGGCCAATGGGTCCGAAGCCCGCCCGGATCGACGAAAAATGACTCCGACGCCACCGCGAAGAACTCGCTCGGGGCCTCGCAACCGTACGGGTCGATCACCCGCAGGCGCGGCGGCAGCCGGTCGGGCGTATCCCAGGCCGAGTCGGGCAGCGCGTCGCAGGCATCGGCAAAGGCGTCGTACTCGGTCAGCAGCGTTTCGGCCCACTGCTCGGCATCGACGCCCGGATGCAGCACGCGCGAGAACGGCGGCACGCCGTCGGGCTCGCCATCGAGCATGTCCAGCTTGTGCGCGAACTCGTGGATGACCACGTTGTACGAATCCGAGACATTGTCGAGCCCCGACCCGGACAGGTTCACGTCCTGCCAGGACAGGATCACCGGGCCATGCTCCCATGCCTCGCCGCTGGCTTCCTCCTCCACGCCGTGCACCAGGCCGATCTCGTCCTCGACGGTCTTGCGGATCAGGAACTCGCCCGGATACAGCACGATGCCGTGCCAGCCGCGATACCACTCGATGCCAAGCTTCAGGATCGGCACGCACGCCTGCACGGCCACGCCGACCACCATCTCGTCGGTCAGCTCCAGCTCGTGCGCGGTGGAGTATTCCTTGCCCGCGATGAACAGCGTGGCCAGTTCGCGCAGCGCCGCCAGGTCGTCGGCGCCGTACCGCTGCACGAAGGGCAGGGCGGCGACGGTGCGTTGCCACAGGTCGTCGGGGATGGCGTAGTGCGCGAGCTGGCGTTCGCGCGAGCGGGCGCGCAGGTAGCTGGACAGTTTGCCGAACATGGTCAGGAGCGTCGGAAAGGAAAAAAGGCGCACCCGAAGGGTACGCCTTTTCGTACGACTGGCAACTGCCGGCGGTCAGCCGCCGCGTCGCATCATGTCGAAGAACTCCGCGTTGTTCTTGGTCGGCTTCATCTTGTCGAGGATGAATTCCATGGCCTGGACTTCGTCCATGTCCGAGATGAACTTGCGCAGAATCCAGATCTTCTGGAGGATTTCCGGCTTGATCAGCAGTTCCTCGCGGCGCGTGCCCGACTTGTTCAGGTTGATGGCCGGGTAGACACGCTTTTCCGCCAGGCGGCGTTCCAGGTGCACTTCCATGTTGCCGGTGCCCTTGAACTCTTCGTAGATCACGTCGTCCATGCGGCTGCCCGTTTCGATCAGCGCCGTGGCGATGATGGTCAGCGAGCCGCCTTCTTCCAGATTACGCGCGGCGCCGAAGAAGCGCTTCGGGCGCTGCAGCGCGTTGGCGTCCACACCGCCGGTCAGCACCTTGCCCGATGCCGGCACCACGGTGTTGTAGGCGCGCGCCAGGCGGGTGATCGAGTCCAGCAGGATCACCACGTCGCGCTTCAGTTCCACCAGGCGCTTGGCCTTCTCGATGACCATTTCGGCCACCTGCACGTGACGGATGGCCGGTTCGTCGAACGTCGACGCCACCACCTCGCCGCGCACCGAGCGCTGCATTTCGGTCACTTCTTCCGGCCGTTCGTCGATCAGCAGCACGAACAGGTCGGCTTCCGGATGGTTGTTGGCAATCGCGTGGGCGATGTGCTGCAGCATCACGGTCTTGCCGGACTTCGGCGATGCCACCAGCAGCGCGCGCTGGCCGCGGCCGATCGGGGCGATCATGTCGACGATGCGGCCGGTGATGTTTTCCTCGGCGCGGATATCGCGTTCGAGCGTGAGCGGCCGGTTCGGATGCAGCGGCGTCAGGTTCTCGAACATGATGCGGTTCTTCACCGCCTCGGGCGGCTGCCCGTTGACCTTGTCCACCTTCACCAGCGCAAAGTAGCGCTCGCCGTCCTTGGGCGTGCGGACCTCGCCTTCGATCGAATCACCGGTATGCAGGTTGAAGCGGCGGATCTGCGACGGGCTGATGTAGATGTCGTCCGTGCTCGCCAGGTACGACGTTTCCGGCGAGCGCAGGAAACCGAAGCCATCGGGCAGAACTTCCAGCGTGCCGTCTCCGTAGATGGTTTCGCCCATCTTGGCGCGCTTCTTCAGGATCGCAAACATGAGTTCCTGTTTGCGCATCCGTTGTGCGTTGTCGATCTCGAGCGTTGCCGCCATTTCGAGAAGCGCAGACACGTGAAGCGATTTGAGTTCTGTCAGGTGCATAGACAAGGGGTACAGAAGGGGCCCGGACGGGCGAGACCTAGGAGGGGGAAAGAATGAGCGAACGCTCGGGGAAGTTGTTGGGTCGCATCTTAGCACAATCCGGCCGGCGCGCCAGGGCTGGCGCGCGCAGGGCCGGATCGTGCCGGGCCGGAGCGTCGGGCTCCGGCAAACGGGTGCTGGCTTAGACCTGGCCGTCCAGGAACGAGGTGAGCTGCGACTTGGACAGCGCGCCAACCTTCTGGGCCACGACTTCGCCGTTCTTGAACAGGATCAGCGTCGGGATGCCGCGGATGCCGAACTTGGCCGGCACCTGCTGGTTCTCGTCCACGTTGATCTTGGCGATCTGCACGCGGTCGCCGTAGTCCTTGGCCACCTCGTCCAGGATCGGGGCAATCATCTTGCAAGGGCCGCACCATTCGGCCCAGAAGTCCAGCAGCACGGGCTTGTCGGACTTGAGCACGTCGGTGTCGAACGATGCGTCGCTCACATACTTGATTTGGTCGCTCATGGCGGGGAACCTCAGGTTTCGCTCAGTTTATGTTGAAGGCGGGCCGATGCCGTGGGGCTGAACCGCAACCTTACACGACAATCGTGCGGGGCCGCCGGCCGGCAGTGCGTGGCGACACGCGCCGCCATTGACGCCGATATGTTACCAGCTTGCCGGAATTCAAGCCCCGGGCCCGCCCGTCGCGCGCCGCGTGCCACCGGGGCGGGCGCGGCGCCTTGGGGGGCATTGTGCCGCGCCCCGGCCGCTGTTGCCGATGATAGTTTCAATCGGCGCGAAAGGCTGGCTCAATCGGCATCCCTCAAAGGTGGTATTTTGGCGGCGCGGCGTGGGCCGGCGTGGGGTTTTCCCGTAGCGGCGGGCGCCGGGCATGATCTAGAATCCACTTGAACGGATCGCATCCGTGATGCGCGTAGAATGGCAGGCCGGATGCGCCAACCCTGCATCTTCCGACAGAGGCCACCGATCATGACGTCCGATCCCCGCAAGCCTGATTCCGACACGCCCGACCCCGACCAGCTCAGCGACGCCCTGGCGCACCTGAGCAGCGCCGTCGAGTCCGACAGCATCGCCACCGGCGCGGCCAAGGGCCTCGTCTACAGCGTGATGGAAACGCTCGGCACGCTGATCGGCGACCCCGACCTGCCCGAACATGCGCGTTCGGGCTACGAGGGCCTGCTGGAAGCCGCGCGCGAACTGCGCGCCCGCCTGGAGGGCGGCGGCGACCGCTGACACCCCCCGGCACGCATCGGGGGCGCCCCGGGCAGCCCCCGCATCCGCATCGGTCCCACGCATCCATGACCCGGCTTTCGTTCCCTCCCGGCCCGTCGTTCCTCGACCAGGCCGCCACGGCGACGTGGCATTTCCTTGATCACTGCGGCCCGGCCGCGTCGGCGGCCCACGTGGTCGTGCCGACGGCCGCGCAGATTCCCGGCGTGCGCCAGGCGCTCGATGCCGCCGCGCGCGCGGCCGGCCAGCCGCGCCTGCTGCCGCGCGTGCTGACGCTGGGCCACTGGCTGCTGGATTTGCCGCCCGACCTCGATGCCGAACCCCGGCCCGCGCGCAGCCACGCCGCGCGGCTGCTGGCCGTGCAGCAGGCCATCCGCGCGCAGGACTGGCTGCGCGGGGCCTTTGGCGCGCAGACCGAGGGCGCGGCGTGGGGCCTGGCGCAGACGCTGCTGTCGATCAGCGACGAACTGAGCGCCCGCTGGCTGGAAGACGCGGCGGTCCGCGACGATGACGACATCGACGGCGACGACCGCGCCGCGCTGCTGCAGGGCGCGCTGCAGCGCAC
This sequence comes from Cupriavidus sp. SZY C1, assembly GCF_032190535.1. Lineage (NCBI taxonomy): Bacteria > Pseudomonadati > Pseudomonadota > Betaproteobacteria > Burkholderiales > Burkholderiaceae > Cupriavidus > Cupriavidus sp. SZY C1. The sequence goes on along the minus strand of NZ_JAUANU010000028.1, from coordinate 9,193 downwards.
CTACGCGCACCTGTCCGAGCGCTTCCTGGGCCAGGAGGCCCAGATCGTGCTGGCGTTCTGGCAGATGCTGTCCGGCCCCGACGATCCGCTGCCCACGCGGCGCCGCGCGCTGCAACGGCTGGCGCAGCAGTTGGCGGGCCCAGTGGTCTGGATCGGGCCGACGCCGCCAGAGCCGATCGAGGCCAGCTTTCTGCGCCAGGCCGGCGAGATGGTGCCGACGATGGAAGTCGGCTACGACTGGACCGGCGGCGCCGATCCTCCCGCCTTCGATACTCCCGCCGACACCCCCGCCGACTGGTACCGCACGCTGCTGGCCCTGTGGCCCGAGGCGCGCCGCGGCGAAGGCGTCGATGCCGCGCCCATGCCCGCGCTGCCCCGGACGCTGCCGGCCAGCCGCCCCAGCGTGCGCGTGATTGGCAGCGCCCGGTTCGAGGACGAGGCGGCCGCCGCCGCCAGCCAGCTCGTGCAATGGCTCAACGAAGGCCGCAAGCACGTGGCGCTGCTGGCCCACGACCGCGTGGTGGCGCGCCGCACGCGCGCGCTGCTGACGCGCGCCGGGGCCCCGGTCCGCGATGAAACGGGCTGGAAGCTGTCGACCACGCGCGCCGCCGCCGCGCTGATGCGCTGGTTCGACGTGCTGGCCGGCGACGGCGACACCGCCGCGCTGCTCGACCTGCTGAAGTCCCCGTTCTGCCTGCCCGCCGCCGACCGCCGCGGCGCGGCCATCGCGCTGCTGGAGCGCCAGATCCGTCGTGACGCGCTCACGGGCGGCTGGTCGCGCCTGCGCCATCTGTTCCCCGAGCGCGCCGGGACCACGGTCGTCGACGCCGAGGCGATGGCGGCCAGCGACACGGCGCTGCACGTGCGCGCCGCCGCGCGCGCGCTGATCGCCACGCTGGCCGACGAAGCCGCGCAATGGCCACGCGGCCACGCGCAGCAGCCGCTGTCGGTCTGGCTGGCCCGGCTCGACGCCACGCTCGATACGCTCGGCATGCGCGCCGCGCTGGCCGACGACGACGCGGGCCGCCAGTTGCTCGACGCCCTGGCGCGCCTGGCCGAGCTGCCCGACGACGAGACCGGCAGCCATGCCTCGCTGAACCAGCAGGAATTCCGCGCGATGCTGGCCGCGCTGCTGGAGACCGTCGCCTACAAGGAGCCGTCCGCGCCGGGCCCGTCGCGCATCACGATCCTGCCGCTCAATGGCGCGCGGATGCGCCGCTTCGACGGCGTGGTGGTGGTGGGCTGCGACGACGCCCAGTTGCCGTCCAGCGCGGCCGAGCTGATGTTCTTCTCGAACCAGATGCGCCGCGAACTGGGGCTGGAAGACCGCGAGGCGCGCTTCGCCCAGCAGGCGCGCGACCTGGCCGAGGTGCTGCTCAACAATGACGATGTCGTGCTGACGTGGCAGCGCTACGGCAGCCGGGGCGAGCCGCACCACGTCTCGGGCTGGATCGAGCGGCTGTCGGCCTGCTGCGCGCGCGCCGGCGCGCCGATCGAGGCCAACGCGCCCCAGCCGCCGCTGGAAACCGTCGCGCGGCCGTCGTTCATGCCCGCGCCGTCGGCGCCCGCGCACGTGCCCACGCGCTGGAGCGCGGCGGCCTACAACATGCTGCGGCGCTGCCCGTACCAGTTCTTTGCCGGCCGCATGCTCGGCCTGGCCGGACTCGAAGTGCTGAACGACGACCTGGAAAAGCGCGACATCGGCAACCTGCTGCACCGCGTGCTGCTGCAATACCACCAGGAAATCCACGATGCCGGCGTGCGCGACGACGCGCGGCGGCTGGCGCGCCTGCGCGAGATCACGGACACGGTCTTCGGCAAGCAGATGGCCGACGACGGCAACGCCATCAGCTACTACCGCCGCTGGTGCGAGGTGCTGCCGTCGTACGTCGCCTGGCAGGCCGCGCGCGAGGAAATGGGCTGGCACTGGCGCGGCGGCGAGCTCGACGCCGGCGTCGACGTGGCCATGCCCGACGGCGTGCCGCTGCGGCTGGCCGGCCGCATCGACCGGCTCGACAAGGGTCCGGACGGCGCCCACGCGGTGCTCGACTACAAGACCCAGCCCGCCAGCCGCCTGCGCCGCAAGGCCGGCGATGCCGAGGAAGACTGCCAGCTCGCGTTCTACGGCCTGCTGCGGGCCGATGCGGTGGCCGGTAGCTGGGTGGCGCTGGAAGGCGTGAAGCAGGGCGGCCGCGACAGCGCCCCGGGCGCGCAGCGCGAAGTCGACCTGCCGGAGTTCCAGGCCGCCGTGACGTGGCTGGAGCGCCAGCTTCGGCACGATGTGGGCCGCCTGCGCCAGGGTGCAAAGCTGCCCGCGTTCGGCGACGCCGCGGCCTGCACCTATTGCGAAGCGCGCGGCCTGTGCCGCAAGGGCTTCTGGGAATCCACCGCCTTGCCCGACCTGAAGACATGAGCCAGAGCCACGACATCCACGCCTATCTGCGCGACGGCCAGCCCGTCGGCGAGGCCGATTTCACGCGCGCGGCCTGCGATCCGGCCCGCTCGGTGGTGGTGGAAGCCTGCGCGGGCAGCGGCAAGACCTGGCTGCTGGTGGCCCGGCTGGTGCGACTGCTGCTGGCAGGCGCCGCGCCGCACGAAATCCTGGCCATCACTTTCACGCGCAAGGCCGCCGAGGAAATGCGCGAGCGCCTGCTGGAGGTGCTGGCGCAACTGGCCAGCGGCCCCGACGACGCCGTGCTGGCCCAGCTTGAGATGCGCGGGCTAGACCCGCAGGCCGCGCGCGCCGCGTTGCCGCGGGCGCGCGTGCTGCACGCGCAGGTGCTGGCGTCGCCCGGCCGGATGGCCATCGACACGTTCCACGGCTGGTTCGGCACGCTGCTGCGCGGTGCGCCGCTGGCGTCGGGCATCGTCCCCGGTGCGTCGCTGCGCGAGGACGCGCTGCGCATGAAGCGCGAGGCGTGGGCGCCGTTCTGGCGCGCGCTGGCCCAGCCCAGGCATGCCGAGCTGCGTCAGGCCTACGAGCAACTGGTCGATGCGATTGGCGATTTCCAGACGCGCAGCCTTCTGGACCGCATGTTCCACGCGCGCAACGAGTGGTGGGCGTTCCGCGAGGCCGGCGACCCGGCCAGCCGGCTGGCCGCCGACCTGGGCGACGACGCCACCACCGACGTGCTGGTCGAGGCGCTGGCCGACGACGACTGGCTCGAAGCCTGCGCCCAGCACGCGGTGACGCTGGGTCGCGCCGGCAAGACCGAGCAGACGCACGCCACGCGGCTGATGGACGGCCTGCGCGCCATCCGCGCCTGGCGCGACGCGGGCGCGGCGCCCGGCGATGCCGCCACGCAGGCGTTCCACGCGTTGCGCGCCGCGTTCTTTACCGATGCCGGCAAGCCGCGCGCGATGAAGGCCACGTCGGCACTGGTCAAGGTCTGCGGCGGCGAAGGCGCGGCCGAAGACCTGCTCGCCTGCATGGCCGCGCATTGCGCCCGGCTCGACGAGATCGCCGCGCGCCGCTGCGAGGCCGCGGTGCTGGCCATCAACCTGGCGCTGTACCGGCTGGGCGACGCGCTGCTGGACCGCTACCAGCGCCACAAGGGCGAGCAGCGCGCGATGGACTTCGCCGATCTCGAATGGCTGGCCGCGCGGCTGATGGCCGACGAGGAAACCGCCACCTACCTGCAGGTGCGGCTCGACGCGCGCTACCGCCACCTGCTGCTCGACGAATTCCAGGACACCAACCCGCTGCAATGGCGCATCTTGCAGGGCTGGCTGGCCGGCTACCAGGGGCTGGGCGACAAGCCGACCGTGTTCCTGGTGGGCGATCCCAAGCAGTCGATCTACCGCTTCCGCCGCGCCGACGCCCGCCTGTTCGACGCCGCGCGCGAGATGCTGCAGGCCGATTTCCGCGCCACCGTGCTGCGGACCAACCGCACGCGCCGCAACCGGCCCGAGGTGCTGCACTGGGTCAACGCCGTGTTCGACCACGCGCGCGCCGAGGGCCGCTATCCGCTGTACGAGACGCAGACCACGGCGCTGCACGACCCCGGCGGCCCGGTCTGGCTGCTGCCGCTGGTGCAGGCCGATGAGGCTGACGAGGCCGCCGAGGCCACCGGGGGCAAGAATGACGATGGCGGGGCGGAGGACACTGGCGACGGCCACCGCGACACGCTGACGCAGCCGCGCGTCCAGCAGGGCGATTCGCTGCGCTTCGAGGAAGGCCGGCGCGTGGCCGCGTGGCTGCACTACCTGCGCGACCATGTGCCGGTGCGCGAGGGCGAGGGCCCGAAGCAGGTATCGCGCCGCGCCACGTGGCGCGACATGCACCTGCTGGTGCGGCGCAAGACCCATCTGCCCGACTACGAGCGCGCGCTGCGCGAGGCCGGCATCCCGTGCCTGAGCCCGCGCCGGGGCGGGCTGCTGACCACGCTGGAGGCGCTGGACCTGTCGGCCCTGCTGGCGTTCCTGATGACGCCCGAGTCGGACCTGGACCTGGCCCACGTGCTCAAGAGCCCGATCGTCGGCGCCACCGATGACGACCTGCTGCGGCTGGCGTCGATGGAAGGCGAGGGCGGCTGGTGGGCGCGCATCGGCGAGCAGGGCTTGCCGCCGGGCATGTCCGACGCGCTGCGCGGCGGCATCGCGCGGCTGGCGGCGTGGCTGGCGCTGGCGCCGCACAGGCCCGTGCACGACCTGATCGACCATATCTACCACCATGGCGAGGTGCGCCGCCGCTACGCGGAGGCCGCGCCATCGGCCATCCGCGAGCAGGTGCTGGCCAACCTCGACGCGTTCCTGAAGCTGTCGCTCGACCTTGATGGCGGGCGCTATCCGAGCTTGCCCAAGTTCATCGACGAGTTGCAGGAGATCCGGCGCGGTGACGAGGACGAAAGCCCCGACGAGGGCGGCATGGGCGAGGGGATGGAAGAGGCCGAGGCTGGCCCGGACGACGAGGTCGACAGCCAGCTCGATGCCGTCCATATCCTGACCGTGCACGCGGCCAAGGGGCTGGAGGCGCCGTTCGTGGTGCTGCTGGACGCCAACCACAGCGACCCGGCGGCGGACCGGGGCGGCATCCTGGTCGACTGGCCGCCCGCTTCGCCCGCGCCCCGGCATTTTTCCGCCTACGGCAAGCGCAGCGAGCGCGGGCTGGCGCGAGCGACGATGTTCGAGGCCGAGGCGGCGCTGGCCGAACGCGAGAACTGGAACCTGCTCTACGTCGCCATGACGCGCGCCCAGCAGGGGCTGCTGGTCAGCGGGGTGATGGGGCGCGCCAGCAAGCGCGAGGAGTCGCCCGGCGCCGAGATCGCCGGAAGCTGGTATGTGCGGCTGGCCGCGGCCTGCGTGGGCGACGCGGTCACGCCGTATCCCGAGGACGTGCAGGCCGGCGCCAGTGCCCATGCGGCGGCCAGCGAGCGCGTGCGCTACACCGACTTCCGGCTGCGCTACCGCGATGCGGCCGAACTGCAGGTGGCCGATGGCGCGGAGGCGTTCGAGGACGACGCCGAATCGACGGTATTCGACGCCCAGGCTGCCGCCCACGGCGAACTGGTGCACGCGCTGCTGGAACGGCTGACGCGCTATCCCGACGCATACGCCGGCGTGCCCGACGCCGCCACGGTGATGCGCTGGTTCCCGCTGACGGGCGCCGGCGCCCCGCAGGCCCGCGAACAGTGGCAGCGGCAGGCTGAAGCGGCCGTGGCGGACCTGCACGCAATGCTGGCGGCGCCCGCGCTGCGCCCGCTGCTGTTCGCGCAGGACGCCGTGGCGGCGCGCAACGAGGTCGAGCTTTATGACGACCGGGGCCGGCTGCTGCGGATCGACCGGCTGGTGGAATTCGACGACCGCGTAGTCATCGTCGACTACAAGCAGCGGCTGCTGCCGCAGGAGCACGCGGCCTACGGCGCCCAGTTGCGCCGCTACGTGGCGGCCGTGCAGCCAATGTTCCCGGACAAGCGCGTGGAGGCAGGCGTGGCCACGGCGGCCGGCGAATGGATCGACGTGCAGGCGCTGCAGGCCGCGCCCCGGCCGCCGACGCCAATTGCCACGACGCAGCAAGGGTCGTTGTTCTGATGCCGGAAATGGGCGCAGAATAGCCGCTGGCCCTTCTTTTCGGACGCAACGTCGCGAAAACAAGACCGGAAAGCGGGAAGGGAACAGATAGGGGAAAAAGAAGGGAAGGGGGACGAGCCTGACCCTCGGCACTGGTGGAAAACGGCTGTGGCTGCTTCGTTCCCGACCTGACCAGGTTGACCGCGCCACCATGCGAGGAGGCCCGTCCGACCGGCATTGTAACCTAACTGGCGCCATGGTCGCGAAATCGTATTTTTACGAGGGTTGTTCGACCGGACATTGATCTGACACCGGGGTGCCGCGCGGCCATGCTGGCAGCATGGCGGACGGCATTTTTCAGCCGGATTTTCAGCCAGTCCGGTTCTTACCTAGACGACAGGTTGGGCATGAACGCAAACGACCAGATCCTCCGCGGCGCACTCGTGCCGCAAGACATTTCCATCGAAGTCCTGCAGGAAAAGTACGCCAAGGGCGAAGAGCGCAGCATCGACGACGTGCGCCGCCGCGTGGCGCGCGCGCTGGCCGAGGTAGAGCCCGCGGCGCAGCGCGAAAGCTGGGCGGCGCGCTTTCTGTGGGCGCTTGAAAACGGCTTCGTGCCGGCCGGGCGCATCAATTCGGCGGCGGGCACCGGCATCCAGGCCACGCTGATCAACTGCTTCGTGCAGCCCGTGGGGGATTCGGTGTCCGAATCGCGCGACGGCAAGCCGAGCATCTATACCGCCGTGGCGCAGGCCGCCGAGACCATGCGCCGGGGCGGCGGCGTGGGCTACGACTTCTCGTCGATCCGGCCCGGCGGGGCGCTGGTGCGCGCCACGCATTCGCGGGCGTCGGGCCCGGTATCGTTCATGAAGGTGTTCGACGCGTCGTGCGCCACGGTGGAATCGGCCGGCGCGCGGCGCGGCGCCCAGATGGGCGTGCTGCGCTGCGACCACCCGGACATCGAAAGCTTCATCCACGCCAAGGACCGGGGTGACCTGACCAACTTCAATATCTCGATCGGCGTGACCGATGCGTTCATGCGCGCGGTGGAGGCCGACGAGGAAGTGGAGCTGGTGCACGAGGCCGAGCCGGGCATGGACGTCATCGAGACCGGCGCCTACCGGCGCGACGACGGCCTGTGGGTGTACCGGCGCGTGCCGGCACGGCGGCTGTGGGACCAGGTCATGCAGGCCACCTACGACCACGCCGAGCCCGGCATCCTGTTCCTGTCGCGGATCAACGCGGACAACAACCTCTATTACTGCGAGACCATCGAGGCGACCAACCCGTGCGCGGAGCAGCCGCTGCCATCGTATGGCTGCTGCTGCCTGGGGTCGATCAACCTCACGCGCTTCGTGCGCCAGCCGTTCTCGGACGAGGCCAGCTTCGATTTCGCCGCGTTCGCGGAGGTGGTGCGGGTGTCGACGCGGATGCTGGACAACGTGCTGGACGTCACGTTCTGGCCGCTGCCCGAGCAGCAGGCCGAAGCCCAGGCCAAGCGCCGCATCGGGCTGGGCTTCCTGGGCCTGGGCAGCGCGCTGGTGATGCTGGGCCTGCGCTACGACAGCGACGCGGCGCGCGAGTTGGCGGGGCGGATTTCCGAGGCGATGCGCGACCATGCCTACCTGGCGTCCGTGGAACTGGCCGACGAGAAGGGCGCCTTCCCGCTGTTCGATGCCGACGCCTACCTGCGCGGCGGCTTTGTCAGCCGCCTGCCCGAGACCGTGCGCGACGCCATCCGCAGCCACGGCCTGCGCAATTCGCACCTGCTGTCGATCGCGCCGACGGGCACGATCACGCTGGCGTTTGCCGACAATGCGTCGAATGGCATCGAGCCAGCGTTCTCGTGGACGTACAACCGCCGCAAGCGCATGCCCGACGACAGCTACCGCATGTTCGAGGTGGCCGACCACGCGTGGCGGCTGTATCGCCATATGGGCGGCGACATGGATCGGCTGCCGGACAGCTTCGTGACGGCGCTGCAGATGTCGGCACTGGATCACATGCGGATGCTGGAGGCCGTGCAGCCCTATATCGACACCAGCATCAGCAAGACGGTCAACGTGCCGGAAGACTATCCGTACGAGGCGTTCCGCAACCTGTACCTGGAAGCGTGGAAAGCCGGGCTCAAGGGGCTGGCAACGTACCGGCCGAACCAGGTGCTGGGCGCGGTGCTGTCGGTGACGCCGGCCGAAACCCCGGCCGCACCGGCGGCGCAGAACGACGACGACCCGCTGACGCGCCCGTTCGGCAGCCGGCCGCTGGGCGACCTGGAGGGCGTGACGTCGAAGGTGGAATACCTGACCTACGAGGGCCACAAGACCGTCTACCTGACCGTGAACTTCATGCGCGTGTCGGGCACCGTGGACGGCAAGCCGGTGACCATCGAACGGCCCATCGAGTTCTTCATGCCGGCCGGGCAGCGCTCCGAGGGCCAGCAGTGGATCACGTCGACCATGCGGCTGCTGTCGATGGTGGCCCGCTCGGGGGGGCCCATCGCCAAGGCGCTGGCCGACATGCGCAACGTGGTGTGGGACAAGGGCACGGTGCGCTATGGATCACTCGTGCGGCAGGACGGCACCGAGGTGCCGCGCTTCCATGATTCGGAGGTGGCCGCGCTGAGCTACGCGTTGCAGCGGATCCTGATCAAGCGCGGATTCCTGGACGACGAGGGCGGCCAGGTGCCGGCCCAGGCGCTGTCCGCCCGGCTGGCCCAGCGCGACGGCGGTGCTCCGGCCGTGACCCTGGCCCACCCGGCCCATGCGTCGGCAGCCAGCGCCACCTCGGTGACCGGCATCGGCACCGGCAAACCATGCCCGGAATGCGGCGCCCACGCACTCCACAAGGTAGACGGCTGCGCGAAATGCGCGAATTGCGGGTATGTGGGGGAGTGCGGGTGAGGGGCTGAGTGTTTGAGCGGCTGACGGTTCGAACGGCTGAGCGGCTGAGCGGCTGAGCGGCTGGGCGGTTGTGCGGCTGGGCGGTTGAGCGGCCAAGCGGCTGACGCATCTTCGTCGCCGCGGAGGGTTTGCTCCCCTCTCCCGCGCGCGGGAGAGGGGCCGGGGGTGAGGGCGTTGAGGTCCAAATTGCGACTTGTCGCGCTGAGAATCGCGGGGGGGGGCCCCCCCCCCCCCCCCCCCCCCCCCCCCCCCGGGGGGGGGCCCGCGGGGCAGCCGCCCCCCCC
>NZ_JAUANU010000027.1:0-23475 GCF_032190535.1 Cupriavidus sp. SZY C1 | reverse complement strand
GCTTTGTCATGTCGTCCTTTCCTCGTCGATCGTGATTTTCCACCTATCGACCTGTCTGAGGAAATTGGACCACTACAAAAAAACGCCGCCGGCGAATGTCATGCCACTGGTTTTCTCCCCTCTCCCACAACGTGGGAGAGGGGCCGGGGGTGAGGGTGTTGAGGTGCTGCTTGCCGACAGGTCGCAATTTGAACCGCCTGCCCTCTCCCCCAACCCCTCTCCCGCATGCGGGAGAGGGGAGCAAACCAGCGCGGTATCGAGCCTGAATCTTGCGCCTGTTGTCTTCCGCTCGCGGGAAACGGAAGTCAAGATCAGCGCCCCGTCAAAGCTCCTCCTCCACCGGCAATATCCTTAGCACGCCCTGCTTGAGCTTGTCCCAGGCGTTCATGTCGGGTTCGCGGTCGTAGGTGCGCAGCACCCCGCCTTCGCGTGTCACCCATTGCAGTGACTCGCCGTCGTCGGCCAGCACCACCTGGTAGGCCGCGTCGAGCAGCGCGTCGTCCACGCCCTGCCCCAGCATGTCGCACAGTTCCCGGCTGTCCACGACGATGCCCATCTCGGTGTTGAGCCGGGCGGAGCGCGGGTCCAGGTTCAGGGAGCCGATGAACAACTGGTGCCGGTCGACCATATAGGTCTTGGCGTGCAGGCTGGCGCGGCTGCTGCCGCCGGGGCCGTGGCGCTTCTTTTCCTTGGCCAGTTCCGCGTAGGCGGTTGGCTTCAGCTCATAGAGGATGACGCCCGCCTTGAGCAGCGCGCGGCGCTTGGGCGCGTAGCCGGCATGGACCGCGGTGACGTCGGTGGCGCCGTAGGAATTGGTCAGGATCCGCACCTGCACGCCGCGCTGCTGCATGCCGATCAGCCACGTCATGGCCGACTTGGGCGGCACGAAGTACGGCGAAATCAGCGTCAGGTCGTGCTGGGCGCCCTCCAGGAACCTGACCAGCTGGGGAATCGCGTGGGTCGAGTCGTCCTCGGGCGGGTGCAGCACCTTGGCCGCGCGGTCGGCGATTACCGTGGCCTGGCCGCGGTATGCGGTCAGGCGGTTCTCGCGGATCAACTGGACGATGCCGGTTTCCAGCACCGACTTGCCGTAGGGCGTGGCGCGCATCGCCACGGCGTGCTCGTCCAGGTAGGTGCGCAGTTTCTGCTGCTGCGTGGCCGCCTCGGCGCCGGACAGCGGCGTGGCCAGGGCCGACAGCGGGTACACGGCCTCGCTGTTCCAGAAATCGTCGAACACGCCCGACACCTGCGGCACCACCGGCCCGCCCGCCAGCAGGTCCAGGTCGGTGAAATCGGTATCGGCCGCGCCGTAGTACTGGTCGCCGATATTGCGTCCGCCGACGATGGTGAGCTGGTTGTCGGCCGTCATCGACTTGTTGTGCATGCGCCGGTCGATGCGCCGGAAATCGGTCACGTACTCGAACAGCCGCAGCCCCCGGCTGGCGAACGGGTTGAACAGCCGCACCTCGACGTTCGGATGGGCGTCCACGGCCGACAGCGCCTTGTCCTGCCCGCCGGTGTGGATGTCGTCGAGCAGCACCCGCACGCGCACGCCCCGGTCTGCCGCGGCCATGATCTCGGCCAGCAGCGTGAGGCCCGTGTTGTCGGCGTCGAAGATGTAGTACTGGATGTCCAGGCGGCGCTGGGCCGTGCGCGCCAGCGCGATGCGCATGGCCAGCGCGTCGGTGCCGGCCAGCAGCGGGTAGAACACTGACTGGCCCGGATGCTCGGCCAGCGTCGGGGCCAGCCCGCGTGCCAGCACCGTGTCGCCGGTGTCCTGCAACGCCGTCTCCGGTGCCAGCGTGGGCCGCTGCGGCAGCCCCGTGCACGCGGCCATCAGCATCGCAAACAACATCGCCAGCGGCCGGCCTAGCCAGCCGGGCGCCGCCTGCGTGACATGCGTCATGCGCTCTCCCGTGATTGTTCCAGTGCCAACAACTGACTTGTACCAAAACCGCCATTGCCATAGTAGCGCCCGCTGCTATGCTTTCGATACTTGCATTTTGATAGCTTTATAGCCCAACCGAATAAGCTTATGACCACCCTCTTCGATCCGCTCCAGATTGGCGACCTGCATCTGCCCAACCGTATCGTGATGGCGCCGCTGACGCGCCTGCGCGCCGCCGCGCCCGTGCACGTGCCCAACGCGCTGATGGCCGAGTACTACGCCCAGCGCGCCAGCGCCGGGCTGCTGATTTCCGAAGGGGTGCCGGTGTCGCCCGACGGCGTGGGCTACGAGAACGTGCCGGGTCTGTGGACCGACGAACAGGTGGCCGGCTGGAAGGTCGTCACCGACGCCGTGCATCGCGCGGGCGGCCGGATCGTGGCCCAGTTGTGGCACGTGGGCCGCATTTCCGACCCGAGCCTGCTCGATGGCCGGACGCCGGTGGCGCCCAGCCCCATCGCGGCCGGCGGCAACGTCAGCCTGCTGCGCCCGCAGCGGCCGTTCGTGGTGCCGCGCGCGCTGACCGTGGAAGAAATCGCCCAGGTGGTGGCCGATTTTGGCCGGGCGGCGGCTAATGCCAAGGCGGCCGGCTTTGATGGCGTGACGATCCACGCGGCCAACGGCTACCTGCTCGACCAGTTCCTGCAGGACGGCAGCAACGTCCGCACCGACGCCTATGGCGGCTCGACCGAGAACCGCGCCCGGATTCTGCTGGAAGTGGCCGATGCGGTCACGGCCGTGTGGAGCCCGAACCGCGTGGGCGTGCATCTGGCGCCGCGCTCGCCGAGCCATTCGATGGGCGACAGCCAGCCGGCCGAGACCTTCGGCTACGTGGCCCGGGCGCTGGGCCAGCGCGGGCTGGGGTTCCTGTTCGTGCGGGAGACGCGGGGAGACGGCGCGCTGCTGCCGCAGCTCAAGCGCGCGTTTGGCGGGGCGATCATCGCCAACGACGGGTTCGACCAGGACGCCGCGCAGGCCGTGCTGGCCTCGGGCGATGCCGATGCGGTGGCCTTTGGCCGTGCCTACATCGCCAATCCTGACCTCGTGGAGCGGCTGCGCCAGGGCGCGGCGCTGAACGACGTCAATCCGGCCACGATGTACGGCGGCAGCGCCCAGGGCTACACCGACTACCCCACGCTGGCCCAGACGGCCGAAGCCTGACGCCCACGGCGGCGCGGGCGCCCCGGGGAGTCAGGGCTGCCCGGCCGCCACCGGCTGGATCGGGATCACGGTGCGGGCGCCCCGCTCGCGCAGCAGGTCGCGCAGGTCCTTGATGACCGGGAAGACCTCGTGGTTGCGGTCCTCGCCCTGGCTGTCGTGGGCGGCCTGCTCCATTTCCACGATCTCGCGGTCTTCCTTGAAGATCCGCTCGGTGAACCAGACCAGCAGCGGCCAGGCCAGGTCCAGCGCGAACGGCACGCCGGGGCGGCGGATCGACAGCAGGCCAAACGTGCGGTTGGTGCGCTGCGCCGCGTCCAGCGGCACGTAGGTGATCCACAGGTCCATCACCAGCGTGCCCGACCCCGAGCGGATCTGCAGCGTCTGGTACGGGTAGCCCGTGCGCACGGTCATCACGTCCTTGTTGTTCTGGCCGCCGTCCTTGCCGAACACCAGCGCCTCGCCCACCGGCTGCTTGCCGCGCTCGCGCTCGAACACGTAGTCGACCTCGACGAAATCCTCGCCGCGCCGCCGGCCCAGCGACCGCGCGCGCATCATCCCCATCTGCTTGCGATGCAGAAACTGATGGTTCATGTCCATCAGGTTCTCGTGCATGAATGAATAGTGACACTTGACCTCGCGGCCCAGGCGGCGGGTCTTGTACTGCTTGTCCGCGACCGATGCGAACGCGGGCAGCGCCTGGGGATCGGCCAGCGCCGGGTTGCCGGGGAACACGAAGATCAGGCCGGCGCGTTCCTCGCACGGATAGGCGCGCACGCCGTTGGGCAGGCGTTCCTTGCCCAGGTACGGCACGTCGATGCAGCGGCCCGAGCAGTCGTACGTCCAGCCGTGGTAGCAGCATCGGATCGATTCGCCATCCACCACGCCCGCATGCAGCGGCACCTGGCGGTGCGCGCAGCGGTCTTCCAGCGCGAACACCTTGCCCGTGGCGGTGCGTACCAGCACGATCGGGTCGCCGGCAAACCGCACGCCCAGCGCGCGGCCGGCCTTCAGTTCGCGGGACCAGGCCAGCGGGTACCAGTGATCGGGATGGATGGGCACGCGGCGCAGGTCGCGCGGGGCCGGCGCGGCGGCCGCCGGGGGCGCGGGAATGGCGCCAGCCGGGGCGGCCTCGCCGGAGACGTCGATCGGATGGCGGTCAAGCGCGGACTCGGCATACATGCAGGGCGTCTCCTGGGGGCGCGGCTCCCGGCCGCTCGTCGCCGGACGGGCGAACCGCGGCTGCCGGGAAGTGAATCGTGGGAGTCTAACCCAACGGCCGCCACCGGTCTGTCAGCTTTTATCCGACTGGCGGCCCGCGCCGCCCAGTTGTCGCCCGCCCCCCTGGCCGGACCGCCGATTCGCCACACATTTGTCATCCGCAGCGTTTGTACGACGCCAATCGGGTTATCCTTGCGGCAACTCACACAGAGACATGCCAGCACACCCGATCATGTCCCGCTCTGCCCGCTCTCCCATGCCGCAGCGCGGCATTGGCGACGATGCCGCCTCCTACCGCACGCTGGTCGAATCGATCAGCGACTACGCCATCTTCTCGCTCGACGCCACCGGCCACGTGGCAAGCTGGAACGCCGGTGCCGCCCGCATCAAGGGCTACCAGCGCGACGAGATCATCGGCCAGCATTTCTCGCGTTTCTATACCGACGAGGCCAACGCCCGCAACTGGCCGGCCGTGGAGCTCGAAGCCGCCGCGCGGCTGGGCCGCTTCGAGGACGAAGGCTGGCGCGTGCGCAAGGACGGCACCCAGTTCTGGGCCAACGTCATCATCACCGCGCTGCGCGACGAGCACGGCAACCTGATCGGCTTCGGCAAGGTCACGCGCGACATGACCGAGCGGCGCCGCGCGGCCGAGGCGCTGCGCCAGAGCGAGGAAACCCTGCGCCTGCTGGTGGACAGCGTCAAGGACTACGCCATCTTCATGCTCGACCCCGCCGGCCACATCATGAGCTGGAACGCGGGCGCGTCCTACATCAACGGCTACCGGCGCGACGAGATCGTCGGGCAGCATTTCTCGGTGTTCTACCCGCCCGACGACGTGGCCGCCGACAGGCCCGGGCGCGAGCTGGTCATCGCCCGCGAGCGGGGCCGCATCGAGGACGAAGGCTGGCGCGTGCGCAAGGACGGCTCGCTGTACTGGGCCAACGTGACGATCACGGCCGTCTATGACGAATCCCGGCAGCTCCGCGGCTACGCCAAGGTCACGCGCGACATGAGCGAACGCAAGCGGCTGGAGGAACTGGAACAATCGGAACGGCGCATGAACGAATTCCTGGCAACGCTTTCGCACGAACTGCGCAATCCGCTGGCGCCGATCCGCAACGCGCTGACCGTGATGCAGATGCGCGCCGACGACCCCGAGGCCATGCAGAAAAGCGTGGGGCTGGTGGAGCGGCAGATGTCGCACCTGACCCGGCTCGTCGACGACCTGCTGGACGTGGGCCGCATCGCCGCCGGCAAGATCGACCTGCGGCTGGAGTCGGTGGACGCGCGCGAGATCATCGCGCTGGGCATCGAGGCGTCCGAGCCGGCGCTGGCCACCAAGGCCCAGACCGTCAGCGTGACCACCGACGCTTCGCCCATGCCGCTCTACGCCGACCGCACGCGGCTGAGCCAGGTGATGCAGAACCTGCTGCTCAATGCGTCGAAGTTCTCGCAGCCGGGCTCGCAGATCGCCGTGTCGGCGTCGATCCGGATGCGCACGCTGGTGATCCAGGTGATCGACCGCGGCCGCGGCATCTCGCCCACGGCGCTGGAATCGATCTTCAACCTGTTCGTGCAGGAAGACCGCCCCGGCAGCACCGCGCAGGGCGGGCTGGGCATCGGGCTGTCGCTGTGCCGGTCGCTCGTGGAAATGCACGGCGGCTCCATCGCCGCCACCAGCGAGGGCCCCGGCCTGGGCGCCGCGTTCACGGTGCGGCTGCCGCTGGCGGCCACGTCGGAAACACCGGCCACGGGCGACGGCGACGGCGTCCACGCCGGCCGCAAGCGCCGCGTGCTGCTGGTGGACGACAACCGCGACGCCGCCGACAGCATGTCGATCCTGCTGGAAATGTCCGGCCACGAAGTGACCATCGCCTACGACGGCATGGAAGCCATCCACGCCGCCGCCCGCGTCCGCCCCGACGTGGCACTGATCGACCTGGCCATGCCCGGCATGGACGGCTTCGCGGTCATCCACGCGCTGCGCGGCATGCCCGCCTTGGCCAACACCCGCTACGTCGCCCTGACCGGCTTCGGCCAGGCCTCCGACCGCGAACAAACCAAGGCCGCCGGCTTCGACGTGCACCTGGTGAAACCGGTGGAGCTGGACTTGCTGCTGAAGGTGATGATGGGGGATTGAGATGGGGGCGGATGGCGGGCTGGGCAATTTGCACCACCCGGCCCTCTCCCCCGACCCCTCTCCCGCAACGCGGGAGAGGGGAGCAAGACAGCGGGATATCGAGCGTTAAGCTGAATTCCAGCGACGGTGGTCTCCCCTCTCCCGCCTGCGGGAGAGGGGCTGGGGGAGAGGGCATCGAGGCTCTGCTTGCCGACAAGTCGCAATTTGAACCGCCCGGCCCTCTCCCCCGACCCCTCTCCCGCAACGCGGGAGAGGGGAGAAAGACAGCGAAGTATCGAGCGTTAAGCCAAATTCCCGCGACGGTTGTCTCCCCTCTCCCGCCCGCGGGAGAGGGGCTGGGGGAGAGGGCATCGAGGCTCTGCTTGCCGACAAGTCGCAGTTTGAACCGCCCGACCCTCTCCCCCGACCCCTCTCCCGCAACGCGGGAGAGGGCAGCAAGACAGCAGCAAATCCAGCCACCGCCCCACCATCACCCCCCCGGCAACCCCCACACCCGGCCATCGCCCACTACGTAGATCCGTTCCCCCTGCCCCGCGCGCACGGTGGCGTGGCCGGTGAACGCGCCAAACGCTGGCAGGATCATCCGCGTAGCGCCGACCACGAAGCATGGCAGCCGCAGCACGTCGCTGCCGCGGCCGCGCAGTACGCACGCCGGGTGCAAGTGGCCGGCCAGCACGTACCCGTCGGCCCGGGCGTCCGGTTCGTGGCACAGCGCGAACGGCGGGGCCATCAGCGGTTCGCTGACCACTTCGAAGCCGAGTCCTTCGGGCGGATCGCCAGCATGGGTGTCGTGGTTGCCGCGCACCAGCGTGCAGCGGACCCGCGTCGGCAGCGCGCGGCGCCAGTCGTGCAGGGCCAGCACCACGGCGGCCGTGCGGGCGGCGCGGGCGTGCAGGAAATCGCCCAGGAAGACCAGGTCGCGGACCGGGTACTGGCGCGTCAGGTCCAGCAGCCGGCGCAGGTTGTCGGCCGTGGTGCCGTGCGGCACGGGCTGGCCGAGCGCGCGGAATGCGGCGGCCTTGCCGATGTGGACGTCGGCCAGCATCAGCATCGCGGCGTCCGGCCACCAGACCGCGTGCTCGGGCAGCAGCCACAGCGTCTCGCCGGCCAGCCGCACGGCCTGGGCGCCTGCGTCTTCCGGGGTCATAGCAGCGGCAGCGGTTTCGACGGCTTGCGCGGGCGACGCGGCCGGCGCGGCCCGGCCGGGCCGGCGTGGTCGGCCATGCCGAATTTCGCGGTGTCGGCCACGGTTGCGGCGTCCACGTCGTGCATCGGGCCGCGATACTTGCCCGCCTCGGGCTCGGCGGCGGCCTGCTCCAGTTCGGCCAGCATCCGGGCGATACGGTCAGCCAGCTTCTCGGTGCTCAGTTTCTCGCGCAGGAACTCGACGATCAGCGGGAACGACAGCGGCGACGGCCGCCGCAGCGGGCGCAGGTCCAGTTCCAGCGCCGCCAGCCGCGCCAGCGTATCGGCCAGCCGGTGGGCGTCCAGTTCCTGCATCAGCACCTCGCGCTCGGCCTGGCCCAGCAGCAGGTTGTCCGGATCGTGCTTGCGGAACACCTCGTAGAACAGGCTCGACGATGCCTGCAACTGCCGCGCGCTGTGGTGCGCGCCCGGATAGCCCTGGAAGATCAGCCCCGCCACGCGCGCGATTTCGCGGAAACGCCGCAGCGACAGCTCGCCCGCGTTGAGGCTGCCCAGCACGTCGGCCGCCAGGTCGCGCTGCTGTTCCTCGGCCAGCACCTCGGGCAGCCAGCGGCCCCAGTCCAGCGGCGCCGATGCCAGCAGTTCCAGCCCATAGTCGTTGACCGCCACCGAGAACGTGGCCGGCACCTTCTGCCCCAGCCGCCACGCCAGCAGGCTGCCCAGCCCCAGGTGGACCGACCGCCCCGCGAACGGGTACAGGAACAGGTGCCATCCCTCCCGCGAATGCAGCGTCTCGGCCAGCAGCGTGCGGGGCGATGGCAGCGCCGACCAGCGCCCCTGCAGCTCGACGATGGGCGCGATCAGCGGCAGCTCCGGCGTGCTCGCCGGGTCCAGCCGGCCCGCCTGCACGTCGTCGAGCGTGGCGACGACGGCCTCGGCCAGCTCGGTCGACAGCGGCATCTTGCCGCCGTTCCAGCGCGGCACCGACGCCCGCTTGCCCGTGGCGCGGCGCACGAACGCCGTCATCTCCTGCACGCGCACCAGTTCCAGCAGCCGGCCGCCGAACAGGAAGCAGTCGCCCGGGGCCAGCCGCGCGATGAAGCCCTCCTCCACCGTGCCCAGCGACGCCCCGCCGCTGCCCGCCCGCGTCCAGAACCGCACCTGCATCGACGCATCGCTGACGATGGTCCCCACGCTCATGCGATGGCGCCGCGCCAGCCGCGCGTCGGGCACGCGCCAGATGCCGTCGTCGTCGGGCATGGCGCGGCGGTAGTCGGGATAGGCCGACAGCGTCGGCCCGCCCTGCCGCACGAAATCCAGGCACCAGCGCCATTCGTCGTCGGTCAGCGCGCGGTAGGCCCAGGTCTGGCGCACCTCGTCCAGCAGCGCGTCGGCCGCAAAGCCGCCGCCCAGCGCCACGGTCACCAGGTGCTGCACCAGCACGTCGAGCGGCTTGTCGGGCGATTCGCGCGCCTCGATCCGCCCGGCCTCGATGGCGCGGCGGGCCGCCACCGCCTCGACCAGTTCCAGGCTGTGGGTCGGCACCACGGTCACGCGCGACGCCCGGCCCGGCGCGTGGCCCGACCGCCCGGCCCGCTGCAGCAGCCGCGCCACGCCCTTGGGCGAGCCGATCTGCAGCACGCGCTCCACCGGCAGGAAGTCGACGCCCAGGTCCAGGCTGGACGTGCAGACCACGGCCCGCAGCGCGCCGTTCTTGAGATTGACTTCGACCCACTCGCGCACGGCGCGGTCCAGCGAGCCATGGTGCAGCGCGATCTGGCCGGCCCATTCTGGCCGCGCGTCCAGCAGCGCCTGGTACCAGAGCTCGGCCTGCGAGCGCGTGTTCAGGAATACCAGCGTGGTGCTGCTCTCGTCCAGCTCGCGCACCACGTGCGGCAGCATCGACAGGCCAAGATGCCCGGCCCACGGAAAGCGCCCGGCGCGGTCCGGCAGCAGCGTATCGACGATCAGCGTCTTGGGCGTGTGGCCGTGCACCAGCGTCCGCCTGGCCTCGGGCACGCCGGCCAGCAGCACGTCGCGCGCATGGTCCAGGTTGCCAAGCGTGGCCGACAGCCCCCAGACGCGCAGGTCAGGCTGCCAGCGGTGCAGCCGCGCCAGCGCCAGCTGCACCTGCACGCCGCGCTTGCTGCCGATCAGTTCGTGCCATTCGTCGACGACCACCAGCCGCACGCGGCCCAGCGTCTCGCGGGCATCGGCGCGGGTCAGCAGCAGCGACAGGCTCTCGGGCGTGGTGACCAGCGCGGTCGGCAGCCGGCGCGCCTGCGCGGCGCGCTCGCTGCTGCCCGTGTCGCCGGTGCGAAGCTGCACGGTCCAGTCGAGTCCCAGTTCGGCCAGCGGCGCCTGCAGCGCGCGCGTGGTATCGGCGGCCAGCGCACGCATCGGCGTCAGCCACAGCACGGTCAGCCCGGGCGGCGTGGCGCCGGCGCGGGCCGGCGGCTCGGCAAAGGCCAGCAAGGCGCCCAGCCAGGCGGCGTAGGTCTTGCCGGTGCCGGTGGTGGCGTGCAGCAGGCCGCTCTGGCCACGGACGATGGCGTCCCAGACTTCGCGCTGGAACGCGAACGGCTCCCAGTTGCGGGCGGCGAACAGCGCCGGCAGCGATTCCGCGACGGGCGGCGCCGGCGTGAAAGACGGGTCCGCCGCCGGGCGGGCAGGCTTGCGGGGGGTCATGCGGCGTCCTTGGCTGGGGCTGGCGGCAGCATCGCTTCCAGCGTGGCCAGCGTGTCGGCCTCTTCCACGGGCTTGTCGGTGCGCCAGCGCAGCATCCGCGGAAAGCGCACCGCGATGCCGCTCTTGTGCCGGCCGCTGCGCCCGATGCCTTCAAAACCCAGTTCGAAGACCTGCGTCGGCGTGACGCTGCGCACCGGGCCGAACGATTCCACTGTGGTGCGCCGCACGATGGCGTCCACCTCGCGCATCTCGGCGTCGGTCAGCCCCGAGTACGCCTTGGCGAACGGCACCAGCGCGCGGTCCGGCGTGCCGGGCGGCGCGTTCCAGACCGCGAACGTGAAATCGGTGTACAGGCTGGCGCGCCGGCCGTGGCCGCGCTGGGCGTAGATCAGCACGGCATCGACGGTATAGGGGTCGATCTTCCACTTCCACCAGATGCCGACGTCGCGCGTGCGGCCGGCCCCGTAGGTGGCGTCGGCGGCCTTGAGCATGAAGCCTTCCACGCCCAGCTCGCGCGAGGTCTCGCGCAGCCGGGCGAAGTGCGGCCAGTCGTCGGCCTCCACCAGCGGGCTCAGTTCCAGCGCGGGGTGGATGTGCGCGGCCACCACGCGCTCCAGTTGCGCGCGGCGCTCGGCCTGCGGGCGGGCGCGCCAGTCCTCGCCCTGCCATTCCAGCAGGTCGTAGGCCATCAGGATGGCCGGCGCGTCACGCAGCAGCCGGGCGCCCACGGTCTTGCGGCCAATCCGTTGCTGCAGCAGGCCAAACGGCTGCACGCGGCCGTCGATCCAGACGATGATCTCGCCGTCGATCACGGTGCCGTCGGGCAGCGTGCCGGCGGCTTCGGCCAGTTCCGGAAAGCGGTCGGTAATCAGTTCCTCGCCGCGCGACCAGAGCCACGACTGGCCCTGGCGCCGCACCATCTGCGCGCGGATGCCGTCCCACTTCCACTCCACCAGCCAGCGGCCCGGCGCGCCCAGCAGCGTGTCGAATTCATCGACCGGCGCCTGCAGCGGATGGGCCAGGAAGAACGGGTACGGCTGGCCGCCGCGCGGCAGCGTGGCGCCCTCGCCGGTGTCCGGCGCCACCAGCGCCTGGAACCGCTCTGGCGTGGGCCGCAGGGCAATGTCGGGGTAGCCGACCAGCCGCTCGGCCACGCGCTTGGGATCGATGCCGGCCACCTCGCCCAGCGCGCGCGTGACCAGCAGCTTCGACACCCCCACGCGGAAGCTGCCCGTGATCAGCTTGAACAGCACCAGCCGGCCGCGCGCGTCCAGCGGGCGCCACAGCGCGTCCAGCGCCGCCGCCTGCACGTCGGGCGGCTGGCCGCGCAGCGGCAGCAGGCGCTGCTCGACCCATTCGGCCAGCCCGGCCGTATCGACATGCTCGGCCTCGGGCAGCAGCAGCGCGATGGTCTCGGCCAGGTCGCCCACGGCCTGGTAGCTTTCCTCGAACAGCCATTCGGGCAGCGCCGCGGCGCGCTGGGCCAGTTCGCGCAGCGCGGCCACGGGCACGATCTGGCGCGGCTTGCCACCGGCCAGGAAGTAGACGGCCCAGGCGGCATCGGCTGGCGGCGCCCGGTGGAAATAGGCGGCCAGCGCGGCCAGCTTGGCCTTGCTGGACGTGGTGCCGTCCAGTTCGCTGTACAGGTCGGCAAACGCCTTCATGCCGCGCCCTCCCCGGCCTCCGGCTGGCTCGACTGGCTCGGCTCGCGCTGCTCCATCGGCTCGGCGGCGGCGCCGGTGGCGTCGTCGTCATCGCCGAATTCGGTGCGAAAGCCCTGGGCGTCCAGCCCCTGCTCGCACAGGTAGCGGACCATCACGGGCACGTTGCCGTGCGTCACGATCACGCGCTGGGCGCCCGTGGCGCCGATGGCCGACAGCAGGCCGGGCCAGTCGGCATGGTCGGACAGCGCGAAGCCGCGATCCACGCCCCGGCGGCGCCGGGTGCCGCGCAACTGCATCCAGCCGCTGGCAAAGGCGTCGGATGCATCGCCAAAGCGGCGCAGCCAGGTGGAGCGCTGGGCCGACGGCGGCGCCACGACCAGCGCGCGCCGCAGGGCCGGGCTGCGCGCGGGCAGATCGGCCGTGGTCATGGTGGGCGGCAACGCCACGCCGGCATCGGCGTAGGCGCGTGTCAGGCTGGTCATCGCCCCGTGCAGCACGATGGGGCCCGGCATGGCCAGGTCCGCCCCGGCGTGGCGCAGCAGCCCGTGCAGCAGCCGCTGCGCCTTGCCGAACGCATAGCAATAGAGCACGCTGGCGCGCCCGGCTGCCGCGTTGGCCTGCCACCAGTCGAAGACCTCGGCCATCAGCGTGGCCTGGCGCTGCCAGCGGTAGATCGGCAGGCCGAACGTGCTTTCCGTGATGAAGGTGTCGCAGCGCACGGGCTCGAACGCGTCGCAGGTGCCGTCGAACTCGACCTTGTAGTCGCCGGACGCCACCCAGACCTGCCCGCCGTGTTCGAGCCGCACCTGCGCCGATCCCAGCACATGGCCGGCCGGATGCAGGCTCAGCGTGACGCCGTGGTGGGTGATGCGCTGGCCGTACGGCAGCGTGTCCAGCGTGATGCCGGGCAGCCGGGCCAGCAGCACGCCCCGGCCGGGCGCGGCGCACAGGTAGCTGCCGTGGCCAAACCGGGCGTGGTCCGAATGGGCGTGGGTGATGACGGCGCGCGCCACGGGCCGCCAGGGATCGATATAGAAGTCGCCGGGCGGGCAGTACAGCCCCTCCGGCCTTGCCACGATCAGGTCTGAAGCCATCTCCGCCATGTTTCCGGCCAGCCGGCTAGCCCGGCGCGCCCTCCCGGTCCGCCTTGCCGCCCTGCCGGGCGCGCTCGGCCTTGTCCGCCTTGGCCTGGCCGCGGATGTTCAGCACCGCCAGCGCAAACTGCAGCACCACCAGCGCCCAGGCGCCGGTGTGCCAGCCCCAGCCCACCCACATCGCGTTGCTGACCAGGAAGCACCAGAACCCGGCCTTGCGGCGGCCCGCCGACTCGCTGCCGACCAGCCATGTCGCCAGCACCGTGATGGCCATCGCCGGCCATTGCAGTACGTCCAACCAGTCCAAGCTCGCCCCTCCCCCGAACACCGTGTCCTGCCCGATGCTCCCAGCCTAGGGCGCGCCGGCCGGGCGCGGCAGCCGGGCCAATCCCGTTCCGGTGTCGGCGGTTTCTCACAGCCGGGCCGGCGCCGGTTACTATCGACATCGCAATATGCTTAATTTTGATCCGCCGTCAATCAGCCGCCCGCCGATAGTGTGAGCTATCAATCTCTCCTAGAATGGGGAGATTCATCTCCGGCCGGCGCGGTCCTTGCGTCGGCCATATTCCATCCATCCGAGCCAACCCATCTGAGCAACTGCCCATGCGCACCGAAAACCAGCGTCTTGCCGACCTCCTGCGTCAGGAACAAGACAACATCATGCGTGGCTGGACCGAGGAGTACCACATCTATGCCGAAGGCCGCGGCCTGACGCAGAACGTGGCGATCGAACAGCAGGGCATCCTCCGCGCCCTGGACGCCGGGCTGCGGGCGAACGGCGAACCGGGCAACTTCAGCGCCGGCGCCTGGACCGAACTGCGCGAGGCGCTGGCCGCGCTGTCGCGCAACCGCGCGGCACAGGGCGAGACGGCCGACGTGACCAGCGGCTTCGTGCTGGCGCTCAAGCGGCCCATCTTCGACGCGCTGCAGCGCCAGTCGAGCGGCGTGGAAGGCCAGATCGACGTGATCTGGCTGATGTCGTCGCTGGCCGACCGCATGGCGCAGTGGACCGTTTCCACCTACCAGAAGACGCGCGAGGACATCATCGTGCGCCAGCAGCACGAGCTGATGGAGCTGTCCACGCCCGTGATCAAGCTCTGGGACGGCGTGCTGGCGGTGCCCGTGATCGGCACGCTGGACAGCAGCCGCGCCCAGATCGTGATGGAAACGCTGCTCGAACGGCTGGTGGAAACCGGCTCGGCGCTGGCCATCATCGACATCACCGGCGTGCCCACCGTGGACACGCTGGTGGCCCAGCACCTGATGAAGACCGTCACGGCCATCCGCCTGATGGGCGCGGAGAGCATCATCAGCGGCATCCGGCCGCAGATTGCGCAGACCATCGTGCACCTGGGCATCGACCTGCAGGGCATCATCACCAAATCGACGCTGGCCGACGCGCTGGGCACCGCCATGCGCATGTCCGGTCACATCGTGTCCCGCAACGCCAACTGATCGCCGCCACCCCTGCCATGGAACGCATTCCAATCTTGCGGATGGGCAAGAACCTGCTCGTGACCATCCAGATCGACATGCAGGACCAGACGGCCCTGCAGCTCCAGGAAGACCTGGCGACGATGGTCGAGAAATCCGGCGCGCACGGCGTGCTGATCGACGTCTCGGCGCTGGAAATGGTCGACTCGTTCATCGGCCGCATGCTGGTGAGCATCTCGGACATCAGCCGTATTCTCGGCGCCACCACGGTCGTGGTCGGCATCCGCCCCGCCGTGGCCATCACGCTGGTAGAGCTGGGCCTGTCGCTCGGCGGCGTGAAGACCGCGCTCAACGTGGAGCGCGGGATGGCGATGCTGGATGCCGCCGCGCAGGTGGCCTGACGTGACGACCGACCTTGCCCAGACCGGTAGCGCCCCCATCCGCGACGAACGCGACATCGTCCAGGCCCGCGCCGTGGTGCGCACCCTGACGTCGCAGCTGAAGTTCTCGCTGGTGGAGCAGACTAAGATGATTACGGCGGCCAGCGAGCTGGCCCGCAACACGATGGTGTACGGCGGCGGCGGCGAAATGCGCTGGGAGCTGCTGACCGAGGGCATGCGGCGCGGGCTGCGCCTGCATTTCGAGGACCGGGGCCCGGGCATTCCCGACGTCGAGCAGGCGCTCGTCGACGGGTGGACGTCGGGCGGCGGGCTGGGCATGGGCCTGTCCGGCGCGCGCCGGCTGGTCAACGACTTCCAGATCCGGACTCAAGTTGGCGAGGGAACCTGTGTCAGCATCACTCGGTGGAAGTAGGAACCACGGGCCGCACCTGGCCGTGCCGATGGGCGACCCCAGCCGCGTGGGCGAGGCCCGGCGGCATGCCGCCGAGATGGCCACGCGCCTGGGTTTCGACGCCACGCAGGCCGGCAAGCTGGCGCTGGCCGTCAACGAGTTGGGCAACAACCTGCTGCGCCACGCCACGGGCGGGCGCCTGCTGCTGGCCGCGCGCGAGCTGGCCGGCACGCTGGCCATCGAACTGCTGTCGATCGACGACGGCCCCGGCATGGCCGACCTGCAGGCGTGCATGCGCGACGGGTTTTCCACGGCTGGCAGCGCCGGCCAGGGCCTGGGCGCGGTGCGCCGCATGGCCGACGACTTCGACGTCCATACGCGCGCCGGCGACGGCAGCCTGATCCTGGCCCGCTTCTACCGCGACCGCGAGCCCGGCGACCGCCCGCGCCGTCCCAACGGCGGCTTTGCCGTGGGCGCGGTCTGCCTGGCCGCGCCGGGCGAGCGCGTCAGCGGCGACGGCTGGAGCGTGGCCGTGCAGGATGACCGCGCCGACGTGGTGGTCGTGGACGGGCTGGGCCACGGCCCCGACGCCGCAGACGCCGCCATGGCCGCGCTGACCCTGTTCGACGTCCGGCACGGCGCCGCGCCGGGCGCCTACGTGGAACGCGCCCACGCCGCGCTGCGCGGCACGCGCGGGGCCGCCGTGGGCGCCTACCGGCTCGACCGCAACAGCCACCGCGTGCGCTTTGCCGGCGCGGGCAACATCCTCGGCCGCGTGATCTCCGGCATCGGCGACCGCACGCTGATCAGCCAGAACGGCACGGCCGGCCTGCACGTGCGCGCCGTGCAGGAGCAGGAAATGGAATGGCCGCAGCACGCGCTGGTGGTGCTGCACTCCGACGGCATCCAGTCGCGCTGGCAGTTCGACGACCCTACCCTGCTGCAGCGCGACCCGGCCATCGTGGCCGCCTTCGTCCTGTGGAAGTTCAGCCGCGGCCGCGACGACGCCACCGTGGTGGTGGTGCGCCGGGCGGAGCGCTGACCATGACCGTTTCAGATACGCTGCCAGACAACCTCCCCGCCATGCCAGACATGCCCGCCTCCGACCCCGCCCAGCGCGCCACCCCGGACGACATCGCCGCGCTGCGCGCCGCGCTGGACGCGCGCGACCAGGAAGTGCTGGCGCTGCGCGCCGAGATCGAGGAAACCAACCGGGGCGTGGTGGCGCTCTATTCCGAACTCGACATGCAGGCCGAGCAGCTACGCCAGGCCACCGAGCTGAAGAGCCGCTTCCTGGCCTACATGAGCCACGAGTTCCGCACCCCGATCGTGTCCATCCAGAGCATCACGCGGCTGCTGATGGACCGCGTGGACGGCCCGCTCACGGCCGAGCAGGAAAAACAGGTCAAGTTCGTGCGCGACACGGCGGCCGAGTTTGCCGAGATGGTTAACGACCTGCTGGACCTGGCCCGGCTGGAAGCGGGCCGCGTGGACGTGTCGCCCGCCTGGTTCGACATGGTCGCGCTGTTCGACGCGCTGCGCGGCATGTTCAAGCCCGTGCTGACCAACCCCGACGTGTCGCTGATCTTCGAGGAGCCGCACGGCGTGCCGAAGCTGTTCAGCGACGACCGCAAGGTGTCGCAGATCCTGCGCAACTACATCTCCAACGCGCTGAAGTTCACGCCCAGCGGCGAGGTGCGCATCGCGGCCACCTGCGAGGCGCCGGGCACGATCACGTTCTCGGTGCGCGATACCGGCATCGGCATCCCGCCAGAATCTCACTGCGAGGTGTTCCAGGACTTCGTGCAGATCGATTCGCCGCTGCAGCGGCGCTACCGGGGTTCGGGCCTGGGCCTGGCGCTGTCCAAGCGGCTGGCCGAACTGCTGGGCGGCCACGTGGGCTTCGAGAGCCAGGTGGGCGTGGGATCGCGCTTCTTCGTGACGCTGCCCACCACGTTCCCGGCCGCCGACCTGGAACTGCCGGCGCGGCCGGCGGCAGCCGCCGGAGACCACCATGCCGGATGACCATCGCGACACCCGCCCCGCCCCGCAGGCCAGCCCGCTGGTGCTGGTGGTGGACGACAACCCGGTCACGCGCTACGCCACGGTGCGCGTGCTGACGGCGGCCGGCTATCGCACCATCGAGGCCGAGAGCGGCCAGGAGGCGCTGCAGCGGGCCGACCTGAGCGTGTCGGCCGTGGTGCTGGACGTGAACCTGCCCGACATCGACGGCTTCCAGGTCTGCCGCTCGCTGCGCAGCCGGCCCGAGACGGCCACCGTGCCCGTGGTGCACCTGTCCGCCACCTACGTGGCCGACTACGACAAGGTGCGCGGGCTGGACGCCGGCGCCAGCGCCTACCTGATCCATCCGGCCGAGCCGGGCGTGCTGGTGGCCACCATCGCGTCGCTGCTGCGCGCCAGCGCGGCCGAGCGGTCCATGCGCGAGAGCGAGGCCCGCTTCCGCGCGATCTACCACCAGGCCATCGGCGGCATCTGCACGCTGGACCTGGCCGGGCGGTTCGTCGACGTCAACCCGGCCATGCTGACCATGCTGGGGCGGCCCGAGGCCGAGCTGGTGGGCCAGCCCGTGGCTGCGTTCGCCCCGCCCGAGTTCCGCGAGAAGGTGGCCGAGGCCACCGGCCACACGGGCCAGACCGGCTGGCAGGGCACGTTCCCGCTGTGCGACGCGCGCGGCGAGACCATGCACCTGGAATGGAGCATCTCCGCCGTGCTGGAAACCGGCGTGAAGGTGGCCGTGGTGTCGAACATCACCGACCACGTCAACCTGGAACGCCAGCGCGAGCAGTTGATCGAGCGCGAACAGGCCGCGCGGGCCGCCGTGGAGCGGCTGAACCGGATGAAGGACGACTTCATCGCCATCCTGTCGCACGAACTGCGCAACCCGCTCAACGTGATTTCCGTCTGGACCCACGTGCTGGCGCGCCATATCGACTCCGAGGAAGGCCGCCGCGGGCTGGCCGCCGTGGAGCGCAACATCGCCATCCAGCGGCGGCTGGTGGCCGACCTGGTCGACGTGTCGATGCTGAACGTCGGCAAGATGAAGCTGGAACGCGAGCGCGTGAACCTGCCCGAGCTGGTGCGCAGCGCCGTGGACACGATGCAGACCCAGGCCGCCGAGCGCCACGTGACGCTGGACCTGCGGCTGGCGCCGACCGTGGCGATGTCCGCCTGGCTGGACGCCGCGCGCTTTCAGCAGATCCTGTGGAACCTGGTGTCCAACGCAATCAAGTTCTCGCCCGAGGACGGCACGGTGCAGATCGAGCTGTCGTCGGACGCCGACAACCTGCATCTGCGCGTGATCGACAACGGCCGGGGCATTCCGCAGGAATTCCTGCCGCTGCTGTTCGACCGCTTTACCCAGAGCGAGGACGCCAACCGCCGCAAGCACGGCGGGCTGGGCCTGGGGCTGGCCATCGTCAAGCACCTGGCCGAGATGCATGGCGGCATCGTGCAGGCGTCCAGCGCCGGCGTGGGCCTGGGCGCCACCTTCGAGGTGGTGATCCCGCTGATGCCGACCGCGCCGGCCGAAATGCTGCCGGCACAGGAAAAGCCGGCGCTCAAGCAGTCGGTGCCGCTGACGGCGCTGGACGTGCTGATCGTGGAAGACGACGCCGACGCAGCCGCCGCGCTGTCGGCCATCCTGGTCGACTACGGCGCCCGCGTGCGCACGGCGCGCGACTGCGACGAGGCGCTGGACGCCGTGCAGCAGGCGGTGCCCGACCTCGTCATCAGCGACATCGGCCTGCCCGGCCGGGACGGCAACGACCTGATCCGCGAGATCCGCGTGCGCGAGGCCGTGGAGGTGCTGCCGCGCGTGCCGGCCGTGGCGCTGACCGCCTTCACGCGGCAGCAGGACCGCCGCGCCGCCATGGAATCGGGCTTTGATGCGGTCTGCGGCAAGCCGCTGCGGCTGCAAGAGCTGATGGATGCCATCGAGGTGGCGCTGACGCCGACGCGGTAGTCGGCGGCTGGCTTTGCATCTGTGCGTGGATGTGGCTTTAGCGCCATATCGACGCATTCACGCATTGTTGATCGCCGCCGCAACAATGTGTCCAAATCGTATCAACACGGCCATCTGTTGGAAATAACACACCGAAACGGCCTGGAAACGGCGCCCGACCCGCGTGGCGCTTGACGCCTCAATGGCCGGGGCCGCATTATTCCGCCCTGCCACACAAATGCGAATCGTTCGCATTTGTGTCTACATTTCCAATAAGAGCCATTCCTGTCATGACGTCCTGCCCGTCGCCGGCCCGCCGCCGGCCTTCCGCGCCTTCGCGCGTCCGTCCCATCGCCGCTTTTGCCCGTGCCGCCGTGCTGGCCGGTTTTCCGCTGTGCGGCACCGTGCTGGCCCAGACGGCGCCGGCCGACCAGGCGCTGCCGTCGGTGACCGTGAGCGCGCGGCAGGATGTCGACGTCGGCCCGCAACTGCAGAAGAAGGCGTCGGGCGGCGCGCTGGGCAGCCGCACGCAGCTCGACACGCCGTTCTCGACGACCGTGGTGGGCAGCGAGGACATGGCCGACCGCCAGGTGGCCAAGATCGGCGACGTGTTCTTCAACGACGCCTCGGTCTCGGACAACAGCAACGGCAACAACGCCTGGGCGGCCTACACCACCGTGCGCGGCCTGCAACTGGACTGGCGCAACGCGTACAAGATCAACGGCATGCCGTTCATCAGCTATGGCCTGACCCTGCCCTACGAGCAGCTTGAGCAGGTGGAGCTGCTGAAGGGCCCGAACGGCTTCATGTACGGCTTTGGCAACCCCGGCGGCACCATTAACTACGTCACCAAGCGTCCGACCGACCAGTTCACGGCCAGCGTGGAAGTGGGCTACCGTTCGTCGCACGTCTGGAGCGAGCACGTGGACGTGGGCGGCCGCACCGGCCCCGACAACATGTTCGGCTACCGCCTGAACCTGACGCACGAGGAAGGCAAGCCGTCCAACGCCGTCGGGCTGAACCGCAACTCGGTGTCGCTGGGCCTGGACGCCCGCATCACGCGCGACCTGACCTGGACGTTCGACGGCATCTACCAGGACCGCAACACGTGGGGCGCCACGCCGTCGTTCTATACCGGCGGCATCACCAACGGCCAGCTTCCCGGCGTCATCAGCGGCCGCGGCGGCCTGCTGGGCGGCCCGGACACGCACTTCTACTCGAACCTGCAGTTCTACCAGACCGGCCTGCGCTACAACCTGAACCCGGACTGGACGGTCAGCACCAGCTACAGCTTCAGCAAGCAGTCCCGCAGCCGCAACGAGACCACGCTGTTCCTGACCGATGCATCGGGCGACTACACCAGCTCGCGCTACGACGGCGCCGAAAGCCAGCAGTTCAGCAACTGGACGACGATGGTCGAGGGCAAGTTCCGCACCGGCATCTTCCGCCACGAACTGGTGGCCGGCCTGAGCTGGCAGAAGCAGATCGACCGCTTCAGCAGCAACGCGTACAACAACTTCTCGCTGGCCGACGGCAACATCTACGGCCCTTACACGGGCGTCTACTGGAGCCAGACCGCATTCCAGAAGTACCGCGCCGGCGATACCACGCAGAAGGCCGCGTTCGTCAGCGACACCATGCACCTGAACGACCAGTGGTCGGTGCTGGCCGGCCTGCGCGTCACCAACTTCGAGCAGAACAGCTACAACGCCAACGGCGTGGGCAACACCAGCTACACCAAGAACGGCCTGGTCTCGCCGACGGCCGCGCTGATGTACAAGCCGTGGGCGTCCACCACGTTCTACGGCAGCTACGTGGAATCGTTCGACGGCGGCGGCGTGGTGGGCAGCACCTACCTCAACGCCGGCCAGGGCCTGACCCCGGCCAAGAGCCGCCAGTACGAAGTGGGCGTGAAGACCGACCAGGGCAAGTGGAACGCCACGGCTGCGCTGTTCCGCATCGAGCGCCGCAGCGAATTCACGCGCGACAACGGCGCCGGCGTGCTGCCGTCGTTCGTGCAGGACGGCCAGTCGGTCTACCAGGGCCTGGAACTGGCCGCGTCGTCGCGCATCGGATCGCAGTGGGAAATTGGCGGAAGTACGATGCTGCTGCATAGCGAGTACACCGAGGGCGACACCAACATCGGCAACCGCGTGGCGGGCGCGCCCAACTTCCTGCTGACCGGCCGCGTGGCATACCGCGTACCGTTCGTGCCGGGCCTGAAGGTAGGCGTGGATGGCAAGTACACCGGCCCGACCAAGCTCAACGCCTCCAACACGGCCACGCTGGGCGGGTACACGGTGTTCAACCTCGGCGCCACGTACAACACGCGCGTGGCCGGCAAGGACCTGACACTGCGCGCCGCGCTGACCAACCTGACCAACAAGCGCTACTGGGGCTTCCAGTACGAGAACTACATCCAGCCGGCCGATCCGCGCGCCATCAGCCTGAGCGCCAAGATCGCCTACTGATCGGTTTATCGCTTGATCGTCTGATCGCTTGATCGTCTGATTACCGGATCGCCCGTCGGTCCGGTTTCGCGCCCGGTTCTGCCGGGCGCTCTGCATTCCCCGCCTTGCGCACGCGCGTCGGCCGTTTCCTGAGACGGTCGGCGTCGCCCTTCTTCGCCTCCCCCTCCCGTTTCCATCGTAGTTCTACGAGTTCGTACGTCTGAGAGTCGTTCGGAAGCTTGTCCGTTGACTACGGCGAGGTCTTTTCTCGCAACTTGGAGGCACCTTTCGTATTTCTACGATTCCCCGCCCCTACCCAGATTCCTAGCATTGCCATCAAGGAAATCGCGGGGACCGGGTACGTCCACAACCCGCGCGGCATGTTCAGCAAGCGCGCCCCCCGATCCCGAGCTAGAGCGGGTCAACTCGCGTTCCATGAATTGACGCACGACGCCTGCATCGGCCGCCTTCCTGAAGGCAGAGCCGAGCCGCGTCACGTCGCAACTTCTGTTGGGTTTCAACCATGAACAAGAATCGGTATCGCCGCGTATTCAGCAAGCATCTCGGCATGCTTGTGGCCGTAGCGGAGAATGTGAAGAGCCGCGGCAAGGCGCCTGGTGAAGGCGCCGCTGCGGAAGCATCGCCCCAACTGGGCGTGGTATCGGCGATGACGGCCATCGCTCTCGCCCTGTTTGCCTGGGACATGGACGAAGTCCGTGCCCAAGGACTGCCGACCCAGGGCAACGTCGTGGCCGGCCAGGCCACCATCTCGCAGCCGAATGGCTCGACGATGACCATCAATCAGGGCAGCC
The DNA here is from genome assembly GCF_032190535.1 of Cupriavidus sp. SZY C1. Classification (NCBI taxonomy): domain Bacteria; kingdom Pseudomonadati; phylum Pseudomonadota; class Betaproteobacteria; order Burkholderiales; family Burkholderiaceae; genus Cupriavidus; species Cupriavidus sp. SZY C1. The sequence goes on along the minus strand of NZ_JAUANU010000027.1, from coordinate 970 downwards.
AGCGCGCTGTCATCGACTGGAACAGCTTCAGCATTGGCCAGGGCAACACGGTCCAGTTCAACCAGCCCGACGCACAGGCCCAGGCGCTGAACCGCGTCACGGGTGGCCTCCCCTCCAATATCCACGGCTCGCTGCTCGCCAACGGGCAGGTGCTGATCCAGAACGCCAACGGCGTGCTGTTCGGACGCGGTGCAGTGGTCAACGTCGGCTCGCTGCTGGCCACCACCAAGTCCATCGACTCCAACGCCTTCATGGCCGGCAGCCCGCTGGCACTGAGCGCCACCGGCACACAAGCCGGCATCATCAACGAAGGTTCGATCAACGCCCAAGGCTATGTGACCTTCATGGGCGACCAGGTCCGCAACGCGGGCGACATCAAGACCGGCCCGGGCGGCCAAGTCCTGCTGGCCGCCGGCGATAGCGCCACGGTCGCGCTGCACAACGGCCAGGGCATCTCGCTGGTCCTGAACGACGCCACCGCCAACGCGCTGGCGGAAAACAGCGGCAACATCCATGCCCAGGACGGCACGGTGCTGATTACCGCGCGCGGCAAGGACACGCTGCTCAATACGGTGGTGAACCTGTCCGGCGTGGTCCGCGCCGGCACGGTCGTGGCCGACGCCGGCAAGACCGGCGACGTGGTCATGACCGGCAGCATCGACGCCTCCAACCGCAATGGCGGCCAGGGCGGCACGGTGGTGCTGGCCGGCGACCGCGTCGGCCTGTTCGACAGCGCTTCGATCGATGCCTCGGGCGACTCGGCTGGCGGCAAGGTCATCCTTGGTGGTGACTCGCTCGGCAAGCTCGAAGGTACGGAAGCTCGCAAGCTGCTGCAGGACGGTGCGGGCTTTGCCAACTTTACGCAGGTGGGCGTCAACGCGCGGGTCGATGCGGGTGCACGGCATGGCGATGGCGGGTTCGTGGAGACGTCAGCCCACGACCTCAACGTCTTCGGCACCGTGACCGCCGC
>NZ_JAUANU010000026.1:0-26820 GCF_032190535.1 Cupriavidus sp. SZY C1 | reverse complement strand
AACGTGTCGATCACCGTCAAGCTGATCGCCCCGATCGCCATGGAAGAAGGCCTGCGCTTCGCTATCCGCGAAGGCGGCCGTACCGTCGGCGCCGGCGTTGTGGCAAAGATCCTCGACTGATTTTCAGGTCGAACTGGCGAACGCGGCACCAACCAGTCGCGTTCGTTTGCCAGAGGGGTTGGCGTGAAGCCGGCCCCACAGTTGTTTTAGGGGTATAGCTCAACTGGCAGAGCGTCGGTCTCCAAAACCGAAGGTTGGGGGTTCGATTCCCTCTGCCCCTGCCAAATCAATCAGCCGCGTCGCAGGAACACCTGTGACGCGGCTTAGTCTCGTTTGCGAAACATGGCTAATCCCAATGTCGAAACCGTAGGCGCCTCGACCGGCAAGTGGATGCTTGTGGTCGCGGTACTCCTGGTGGTCGCCGGAGTCATCGGTTTCTACGCGCTGGCCCAGCAGCCGTCGTACGTCCGTGGCGCCGCGCTTTTTGCTGGCCTCGCCCTTGGCGTCGTGGTGGCGCTGGTCTCCGCGCCGGGCAAGGACTTTGTGGGTTTTGCGCGTGAGTCGTACCGGGAAGTTCGCAAGGTCGTCTGGCCGACGCGCAAGGAAGCCGGTCAGATGACCGGGCTCGTGTTTGCCTTCGTGGTGATCATGGCGCTGTTCCTGTGGTCGGCCGACAAGCTCATCGAGTGGGTCATCTTTTCGCTCGTCTTGGGCTGGAAATAAGAGGTAGCACATGACGGATAACGCTCAGCAGGAAACCACGGCCGCAGAATCGCCCGCTTCGAAGAAGCGCTGGTACGTGGTGCACGCCTACTCCGGCATGGAAAAGAGCGTGCAGCGCGCGCTGCAGGAGCGCATCGAACGCGCCGAAATGCAGGACAAGTTCGGCCGCATCCTGGTGCCCTCCGAAGAAGTGGTCGAGATCAAGGGCGGCCACAAGTCCGTGACCGAGCGTCGTTTCTTCCCCGGCTACGTGCTGGTGGAAATGGAAATGACCGACGAGACGTGGCACCTGGTGAAGAACACCAGCAAGGTGACTGGTTTCGTGGGCGGCGCACGCAATCGCCCGAGCCCGATCTCGCAGCGGGAAGTGGACAAGATCATGACCCAGATGCAGGAAGGGGTCGAGAAGCCGCGTCCCAAGACGCTGTTCGAAGTGGGCGAGATGGTCCGCGTCAAGGACGGCCCGTTCACAGACTTCAACGGCAACGTCGAGGAAGTGAACTACGAAAAGTCGCGCCTGCGCGTGACGGTCACGATCTTCGGACGTGCAACGCCGGTCGAGCTCGAGTTCGGCCAGGTCGAGAAGGTTTAAGGATTTTGTCCGGCGCAGCCCCTGAGGCGGCGCCGGGCGGATGGAGCGGCCCGCAAGGGCCCTCAAGAGGAGCGTGAGGTCATGCCCGGCATGACGATAGCGCGTTACGACTCAACAGGATCTGATTCCGCAACAGGAACGGATCCGGATTGGAGTAGAGATGGCCAAGAAGATCATTGGCTTTATCAAGCTGCAGATTCCGGCTGGTAAGGCAAATCCCTCCCCGCCCGTTGGTCCCGCACTGGGTCAGCGTGGTCTGAACATCATGGAGTTCTGCAAGGCGTTCAACGCCCAGACCCAGGGTATGGAACCCGGTCTGCCGGTGCCGGTGGTGATTACCGCCTTCGCCGACAAGAGCTTCACGTTCGTGATGAAGTCGCCCCCGGCGACCGTGCTGATCAAGAAGGCAGCCGGCCTGACCAAGGGTTCGGCCAAGCCGCATACCGACAAGGTTGGCAAGATCACCCGCGCCCAGGCTGAAGAAATCGCGAAGGCCAAGAACGCCGATCTCACCGCTGCCGATCTCGAGGCCGCCGTGCGTACGATCGCTGGTTCGGCGCGTTCGATGGGCATCACCGTGGAGGGTCTGTAAATGGCTAAGGTTTCGAAGCGCGTCGCCGCCAACAAGGCGAAGATCGAGCGCACCAAGTTCTACCCGATCGACGAGGCCCTGAGCCTGGTCAAGAGCTGCGCCTCGGCGAAGTTCGACGAGTCGATCGACGTGTCCGTGCAACTGGGCATCGACGCCAAGAAGTCGGACCAGGTTGTCCGTGGTTCCGTCGTGCTGCCGGCCGGTACCGGCAAGAGCGTCCGCGTGGCCGTGTTCGCCCAGGGCGACAAGGCTGAAGCCGCCAAGGCTGCTGGCGCCGACGTGGTGGGCATGGAAGACCTGGCCGAGCAAGTCAAGGCCGGTAACCTGAACTTCGACGTCGTGATCGCCTCGCCGGACACGATGCGTATCGTCGGTACGCTGGGCCAGATCCTGGGCCCGCGCGGCCTGATGCCGAACCCGAAGGTTGGCACGGTGACGCCGGACGTCGCCCAGGCCGTGAAGAACGCCAAGGCTGGTCAGGTGCAGTTCCGTGTCGACAAGGCCGGTATCATCCACGCCACCATCGGCCGTCGCTCGTTTGAAGACGCCGCGCTGAAGAGCAACCTGAGCGCCCTGCTGGACGCCCTGGTCAAGGCCAAGCCGGCCACGAGCAAGGGTGTGTACCTGCGCAAGGTTGCCGTGTCGTCCACGATGGGCGTTGGCGTCCGCGTCGAACAGACCTCGCTGGCAGCCTGAGCTGACGGCAACCGCCTGACCGGAACCCGATAACGCCGGCCAGGGGAAGAATTGAGGATCGCGGCGCTGCCGCGATCGTCGCAAGGCTTTGGGCAGTGGCATCAGCCAGGCAGATTTGCCGGGCAGGTGTTGCTGGTTATCAAAGACCGCTGGTGTTCACACCGCGACGGCTCTGCCGACGCAGCGTGGACTTAATCGGTCGGCCCTTGCGGGGCTTGCCCCGATGGCCGCCGGCCCGCCAGCGCAGATGGCGCACCCGAAGGGATTGATGATGCCGGAGCATTCCGGTGGATTCGGGCCAATCGGACGCCGTTCGTTTGGACTGATGCGTGAGGCGACGGGCAACCGCCGCATTCGCATCGTTTTGGAGCTTAACCGTGCCACTCAATATTGAAGATAAGAAGGCCGTCGTTGCTGAGGTTTCGGCGCAAGTCGCCAAGGCCCAGACCATCGTCGTGGCCGAATATCGCGGCATTACGGTTGGCGATCTGACCAAGCTGCGTGCTACCGCTCGCCAGCAAGGCGTGTACCTGCGTGTTCTGAAGAACACGCTGGCTCGCCGTGCCGTCGAAGGTACGCCGTTTGCAGGCCTCGCAGAGCAGATGACGGGTCCGCTGATCTACGGTATTTCCGAAGATGCAGTGGCCTCGGCCAAGGTTCTGAACGACTTTGCCAAGACCAACGACAAGCTGGTCCTGCGCGCAGGGTCGTACAACGGCAACGTTCTCGATGCTGGCGCCGTCAAGGCCCTGGCTTCGATCCCGAGCCGCGACGAACTGATCGCTCAGCTGCTTGGCGTGATGCAGGCGCCGGTGTCGGGCTTCGCCCGTCTGCTGGCCGCGCTGGCTGCCAAGAACGCCGAAGGCGCTCCCGCGGAAGCGGAAGCCCCGGCTGCCTGAGCTGCCGCATAGACAGATCGCAATACCGATCCCGAATCAAATCTAGTAGGAGTAATCCAAATGGCAATCACTAAAGACGACATCCTGGAAGCCGTTGGCGCGATGTCCGTGATGGAACTGAACGACCTGGTCAAGGCGTTCGAAGAGAAGTTTGGCGTGTCGGCTGCCGCCATGGCTGTGGCTGCTGCCCCGGGCGCTGGCGGTGCCGCCGCTGCTGAAGAAAAGACCGAGTTCAACGTGATTCTGGCCGAAGTTGGCTCGAACAAGGTTGGCGTGATCAAGGCCGTGCGCGAGATCACCGGTCTGGGCCTGAAGGAAGCCAAGGACCTGGTCGATGGCGCACCGAAGCCCGTCAAGGAAGGCGTGGACAAGGCTGCTGCCGACGAGGCCAAGAAGAAGCTGGAAGAAGCCGGCGCCAAGGTCGACGTCAAGTAAGTGGTACCGCGCGTGCCTCTGTGGCACGCGGCAGGGGCTGGCAAAGGGAAATTCCCGGCGCCAGCCTTTTTGCGCTTATGCGGGTGTGTTCGATGCGGCACCCAGCTAGAACGCAGACCGGTCCGGATGGACGAAATGTGAAGTAGCGTATGCTTCGGCAGGCGATATCGATCGCTGCCTCAGCAGAAGCCAAACATCAGTGGCACACTAGGTGGTTGCTGATGTTTGTCTTCTGAACCGACTGCAGAAGACAAGTTTGGTCGGGTGCCCCCCGGACGTGTGCAGGCATTGCGCCGTGCAATGACCACACCGTCCGCAGCGTGCGGGCACCGTCAGCCAGAGGTTGGTAGCGGCCAACCGCCAAATCCCCTCCCAGTCGCTGAACACCTCAGGTGCCGGCAAGGTCCAGCCAGTCCTGCGATGATTCGGAGATCCCATGGCGTACAGCTTCACCGAAAAGAAGCGCATTCGCAAATCCTTTGCGAAGCGTGCGACGGTTCATCAGGTTCCATTCCTGCTTGCCACACAGATTGAATCCTACACCCAGTTTTTGCAAGCGGAAACGCCGGCCGCGCGTCGCAAGAGCGAGGGCCTGCAGGCCGCTTTCAACGCGATTTTCCCCATCTCCTCCCATAACGGGCTTGCCCGTATGGAGTTCGTCTCGTATCACCTGTCCAACCCGCCGTTCGACGTCAAGGAATGCCAGCAGCGCGGCCTGACGTTCCACTCGGCCCTGCGCGCCAAGGTTCGCCTGATCATCAACGATCGCGAGAACCCGGGCAAGGTGAAGGAAGTGAAGGAGCAGGAAGTCTACATGGGCGAAATCCCGCTCATGACGTCGACCGGTTCCTTCGTGATTAACGGCACCGAGCGTGTCATCGTTAGCCAGCTGCACCGTTCGCCGGGCGTGTTCTTCGAGCACGACAAGGGCAAGACGCACAGCTCGGGCAAGCTGCTGTTCTCGGCACGGATCATCCCCTACCGTGGCTCGTGGCTGGACTTCGAATTCGATCCGAAGGACATCCTGTACTTCCGTGTGGACCGCCGCCGCAAGATGCCGGTGACGATCCTGCTGAAGTCGATCGGCCTGACGCCGGAACAGATCCTGGCCCACTTCTTCGTGTTCGACAACTTCACGCTGCAAAGCGAAGGCGCACAGCTGGAATTCGTGCCCGAGCGCCTGCGCGGTGAAGTCGCGCGCTTCGACATCGCCGACAAGAACGGCCGCGTCGTGGTGGAAAAGGACAAGCGGATCAACGCCAAGCACATCCGTGACCTGGATTCGGCCGGTACCAAGCTGATCAGCGTGCCGGAAGACTACCTGCTGGGCCGCGTGCTGGCCAAGAACATCATCGACCCCGATACGGGCGAGGTGATTGCCAACGCCAACGACGAGCTGACCGAGACGCTGCTGGAAAACCTGCGCGAAGCCGGTGTCAAGCAAATCCAGACGCTGTACACGAACGACCTGGACCAGGGCCCGTACATCTCGCAGACGCTGCGTGCCGACGACACCGCCGACCAGACGGCCGCGCGGATCGCCATCTACCGCATGATGCGCCCGGGCGAGCCGCCCACCGAGGACGCCGTGGAAGCGCTGTTCCAGCGCCTGTTCTACAGCGAGGAATCGTACGACCTGTCGCGCGTTGGCCGGATGAAGGTCAACAGCCGCCTGTCGCGCCCGAGCGGCGAGGGCAGCATGGTGCTGCAGGACGAGGACATCCTCGAGACGATCAAGATCCTGGTGAACCTGCGCAACGGCAAGGGCGAAGTCGACGATATCGACCACCTGGGCAATCGTCGCGTGCGTTGCGTCGGCGAACTGGCGGAGAACCAGTTCCGCGCCGGCCTGTCGCGCGTGGAGCGTGCCGTGAAGGAACGTCTGGGCCAGGCCGAGACCGAGAACCTGATGCCGCACGACCTGATCAACTCGAAGCCGATTTCGTCGGCCATCCGCGAGTTCTTCGGTTCGTCGCAGCTGTCGCAGTTCATGGACCAGACCAACCCGCTGTCGGAAATCACCCACAAGCGCCGCGTGTCGGCCCTTGGCCCGGGTGGTCTGACGCGCGAGCGCGCCGGCTTTGAAGTCCGCGACGTGCACCCGACCCACTATGGCCGCGTGTGCCCGATCGAAACGCCGGAAGGCCCGAACATCGGCCTGATCAACTCGCTGGCACTGTACGCCCGCCTGAACGAATACGGCTTCCTGGAGACGCCGTACCGCAAGGTGGAAAACAGCAAGCTGACCGACCAGGTGGACTACCTGTCGGCCATCGAGGAAGGCAAGTACGTGGTTGCCCAGGCCAACGCGACCGTCGATGCCGAAGGCAACCTGATCGACGAACTGGTGTCCGCCCGCGAAGGTTCGGAGCGTGAAACCCGCATGGTCACGCCGGACCGCGTGCAGTACATCGACGTGGCGCCGTCGCAGATCGTGTCGGCCGCTGCATCGCTGGTGCCCTTCCTGGAGCACGATGACGCGAACCGTGCACTGATGGGCGCCAACATGCAGCGCCAGGCCGTGCCTTGCCTGCGTCCGGACAAGCCGCTGGTGGGTACCGGCATCGAGCGTACCGTGGCCGTTGACTCGGGCACGGCCGTTCAGGCAATGCGTGGCGGCGTGGTCGACTATGTCGACGCAATGCGCGTGGTGATCCGCGTGAACGACGACGAAGCCGTGGCCGGCGAAGTTGGCGTGGACATCTACAACCTGATCAAGTACACGCGTTCGAACCAGAACACCAACATCAACCAGCGTCCGATGGTGAAGGTTGGCGATATCGTTGCCCGCGGCGACGTGATTGCCGACGGCGCCTCGACCGACTTGGGCGAGCTGGCACTGGGCCAGAACATGCTGGTGGCGTTCATGCCGTGGAACGGCTACAACTTCGAGGATTCGATCCTGATCTCGGAGCGCGTGGTGGCCGAAGACCGCTATACCTCGATCCACATCGAGGAACTGTCGGTCGTCGCCCGCGACACGAAGCTCGGACCCGAGGAAATCACGCGCGACATCTCGAACCTGGCCGAAGCGCAACTGGCGCGTCTGGACGAGTCGGGCATCACGTACATCGGCGCCGAAGTGGAAGCCGGCGATGTGCTGGTGGGCAAGGTCACGCCGAAGGGCGAGACCCAGCTCACGCCGGAAGAGAAGCTGCTGCGCGCCATCTTCGGCGAGAAGGCTTCGGACGTGAAGGACACGTCGCTGCGCGTGCCGTCGGGCATGAGCGGCATCGTGATCGACGTGCAGGTCTTCACCCGCGAAGGCGTGACGCGCGACAAGCGTGCCCAGTCGATCATCGACGACGAACTGAAGCGCTACCGCCTGGACCTGAACGACCAGCTGCGTATCGTGGAAGGCGATGCCTTCCAGCGTCTGGAGCGCCTGCTGCTCGACAAGACCGTCAACGGCGGTCCGAAGAAGCTGGCCAAGGGCGCCAAGCTGACGCGCGAGTACCTGGCCGACCTGGACAAGTACCACTGGTTCGACATCCGTCCGGCCGACGAGGAAGTGGCTGCCCAGCTGGAAGCCGTCAAGGAAGCCATCGAGCAGAAGCGCCACGAGTTCGACCTGGCCTTCGAAGAGAAGCGCAAGAAGCTCACGCAGGGCGACGAACTGCCGCCGGGCGTGATCAAGATGGTCAAGGTGTACCTGGCCGTCAAGCGCCGCCTGCAGCCGGGCGACAAGATGGCCGGCCGTCACGGTAACAAGGGTGTGGTGTCGAAGATCGTCCCGATCGAAGACATGCCGTACATGGCCGACGGTACGCCGGCGGACATCGTGCTGAACCCGCTGGGCGTGCCGTCGCGGATGAACGTGGGCCAGATTCTGGAAACCCACCTGGGCTGGGCCGCGCGCGGCCTGGGCCAGCGTATCGGCGACATGCTCAAGGCGCAGGCCAAGGCCACCGAACTCCGTCCGCTGCTCGCGCAGATCTACAACGAGAGCGGCAAGGCGGAAGACCTGGACAGCCTGTCGGATGCCGAAGTGCTGGAACTGGCCTCCAACCTGAAGAAGGGTGTGCCGTTTGCCACGCCGGTGTTCGACGGTGCGCACGAGGCCGAAATCCGCCGCATGCTCGACCTGGCCTACCCGGACGAGATCGCCAAGGAAAAGGGCCTGACCGCATCGAAGCAGCAGGTCACGCTGTTCGACGGCCGCACCGGCGAGGCGTTCGAGCGTCCGGTCACGCTGGGTGTGATGCACATGCTGAAGCTGCACCACCTGGTCGACGACAAGATGCACGCGCGTTCGACCGGCCCGTACTCGCTGGTGACGCAGCAACCGCTGGGCGGCAAGGCCCAGTTCGGTGGCCAGCGTTTCGGTGAGATGGAAGTGTGGGCACTGGAAGCCTACGGCGCGTCGTACGTGCTGCAGGAAATGCTGACGGTCAAGTCCGATGACGTGAACGGCCGTACGAAGGTGTACGAGAACATCGTCAAGGGCGAGCACTCGATCGATGCCGGCATGCCGGAGTCGTTCAACGTGCTGGTGAAGGAAATCCGCTCGCTGGGTATCGACATCGACCTGGATCGCTACTGATCCAGGTTTGATGCGGGTGCCGGCACGGCCGGTACCCACCAGCGAAGGTTTCCCACAGGATTGAATGCCGCCGCGCCGGACAGACTCCGGCCCGGTGGCGAAACAAGGAGTTGCAATGAAAGCATTGCTCGATCTCTTTAAGCAGGTTCAGCAGGAAGAGCAGTTCGACGCGATCAAGATCGGCCTGGCATCGCCGGAGAAGATCCGTTCGTGGTCGTACGGCGAAGTGAAGAAGCCCGAGACGATCAACTACCGTACGTTCAAGCCGGAACGCGACGGTCTGTTCTGCGCCAAGATCTTCGGGCCGATCAAGGACTACGAGTGCCTGTGCGGCAAGTACAAGCGCCTGAAGCACCGTGGCGTGATCTGCGAGAAGTGCGGCGTGGAAGTGACGCTGGCCAAGGTACGCCGCGAGCGCATGGGCCACATCGAACTGGCCGCCCCGACCGCGCACATCTGGTTCCTGAAGTCGCTGCCGTCGCGTCTGGGCATGGTGCTCGACATGACGCTGCGCGACATCGAGCGCGTGCTGTACTTCGAGGCATTCGTGGTGCTGGAACCGGGCATGACCCCGCTCAAGAAGAGCCAGATCATGTCCGAGGACGACTACATCGCCAAGTGCGACGAGTACGGCGAAGGCGAATTCGTGGCCATGATGGGTGCCGAGGGCATCCGTGAACTGCTGCGCGGCATCGACATCGAGAAGCAGATCGAACAGATCCGCGCCGAGCTGCAGGCCACCGGTTCCGAAGCCAAGATCAAGAAGTTCGCCAAGCGCCTGAAGGTGCTGGAGGCGTTCCAGCGTTCGGGCATCAAGCCCGAGTGGATGATCCTGGAAGTGCTGCCGGTGCTGCCGCCCGAACTGCGTCCGCTGGTTCCGCTCGATGGTGGCCGTTTCGCCACGTCGGACCTGAACGACCTGTATCGCCGCGTCATCAACCGTAACAACCGCCTGAAGCGCCTGCTGGAACTGAAGGCCCCCGAGATCATCGTGCGCAACGAAAAGCGCATGCTGCAGGAGGCCGTCGACTCGCTGCTGGACAACGGCCGTCGCGGCAAGGCGATGACCGGCGCCAACAAGCGTCCGCTGAAGTCCCTGGCCGAAATGATCAAGGGCAAGGGCGGCCGCTTCCGTCAGAACCTGCTGGGCAAGCGCGTGGACTACTCGGGCCGTTCGGTCATCGTGGTGGGCCCGACGCTGAAGCTGCACCAGTGCGGCCTGCCGAAGCTGATGGCGCTGGAGCTGTTCAAGCCGTTCATCTTCCACAAGCTGGAAACGATGGGCATCGCCACCACGATCAAGGCGGCGAAGAAGGAAGTGGAAAGCCAGACGCCGGTGGTGTGGGACATCCTCGAAGAGGTGATCCGCGAGCACCCGGTGATGCTGAACCGCGCGCCGACGCTGCACCGCCTGGGCATCCAGGCGTTCGAGCCGGTGCTGATCGAAGGCAAGGCCATCCAGCTGCACCCGCTGGTCTGCGCGGCGTTCAACGCCGACTTCGACGGTGACCAGATGGCCGTCCACGTGCCGCTGTCGCTGGAAGCCCAGATGGAAGCCCGCACGCTGATGCTGGCGTCCAACAACGTGCTGTTCCCGGCCAACGGCGATCCGTCGATCGTGCCGTCGCAGGACGTGGTGCTGGGTCTGTACTACACGACCCGCGACAAGATCAACGGCAAGGGCGAGGGCATGACGTTCGCTGACATCAGCGAAGTCATCCGCGCCTACGAGAACAAGGAAGTCGAACTCGCGTCGCGCGTGAACGTGCGGATCACCGAGTACGAACTCGTGAACAAGGACGCCGACGGCGATGCCCGTTTCGCGCCCAAGATCACGCTGCAGGCCACCACGGTCGGCCGCGCGATCCTGTCCGAGATCCTGCCGAAGGGCCTGCCGTTCTCGGTGCTGAACAAGCCGCTGAAGAAGAAGGAAATCTCGCGCCTGATCAACACGGCATTCCGCAAGTGCGGCCTGCGCGAGACCGTGATCTTTGCCGACAAGCTGCTGCAGTCGGGCTTCCGCCTGGCCACGCGCGCCGGTATCTCGATCGCCATCGACGACATGCTGGTGCCGCCGCAGAAGGAGAAGATCATCTCCGACGCGGCTGCCAAGGTGAAGGAATACGACAAGCAGTACATGTCGGGTCTGGTGACGGACCAGGAGCGCTACAACAACGTCGTGGACATCTGGGGCGCCGCGGGCGACCAGGTGGGCAAGGCGATGATGGAGCAGCTCCAGCACGAGGACGTGGTCGATCGCACCGGTGCGACGGTCAAGCAGGAATCGTTCAACTCGATCTACATGATGGCGGACTCGGGTGCGCGCGGTAGCGCGGCCCAGATTCGTCAGCTTGCGGGGATGCGCGGCCTGATGGCCAAGCCGGACGGCTCGATCATCGAAACGCCGATCACGGCGAACTTCCGTGAAGGCCTGAACGTTCTGCAGTACTTCATCTCGACCCACGGTGCGCGTAAGGGCCTGGCCGATACGGCACTGAAGACCGCGAACTCGGGTTACTTGACCCGTCGTCTGGTCGACGTGACGCAGGATCTGGTCGTGGTGGAAGACGATTGCGGCACGACCAACGGCGTGGCCATGAAGGCGCTGGTCGAGGGCGGTGAAGTGATCGAAGCCCTGCGCGACCGTATCCTGGGCCGTGTGACCGTGGGCGACGTGGTGAACCCTGAAACCCAGGAAACCGCGATCGAAAGCGGCACGCTGCTGGACGAAGACCTGGTCGAGCTGATCGACAACATCGGCGTGGACGAGGTCAAGGTCCGCACGCCGCTGTCGTGCGACACGCGCTACGGCCTGTGCGCCAAGTGCTACGGCCGCGACCTGGGCCGCGGCGTGCTGGTGAACTCGGGCGAAGCGGTGGGTGTGATCGCCGCGCAGTCGATCGGCGAGCCGGGTACCCAGCTGACCATGCGTACGTTCCACATCGGTGGTGCGGCATCGCGTGCGGCAGTGGCGTCGAGCGTGGAAGCCAAGGCCACCGGTACGGTGCGCTTCACGGTGACCATGCGCTACGTGACCAACGCCAAGGGCGAACTGATCGTGATCTCGCGTTCCGGCGAGGCACTGATCACGGACGACCACGGCCGCGAGCGTGAACGCCACAAGATCCCGTACGGTGCCACGCTGCTGGTGCAGGACGGCCAGGCCATCAAGGCTGGCACGCAACTGGCCACGTGGGACGCGCTGACGCGCCCGATCGTTTCCGAGTACTCGGGCACGATCAAGTTCGAGAACGTGGAAGAAGGCGTGACCGTCGCCAAGCAGATGGACGAGGTCACCGGCCTGTCGACCCTCGTGGTGATCGACGCCAAGCGCCGCACGGCTGCCACCAAGGGCCTGCGCCCGCAGGTGAAGCTGCTCGACGCGAACAACCAGGAAGTCAAGATCCCGGGCACGGACCACTCCGTGACCATCGGCTTCCAGGTGGGCGCGCTGATTACCGTGAAGGACGGCCAGCAGGTGCACGTTGGTGAAGTCCTGGCGCGTATCCCGACCGAATCGCAGAAGACCCGCGACATTACCGGGGGTCTGCCGCGTGTGGCCGAGCTGTTCGAAGCCCGTTCGCCGAAGGACGCCGCCGTGCTGGCGGAGGTCACCGGTACGGTGTCGTTCGGCAAGGACACGAAGGGCAAGCAGCGCCTGGTCATCACGGACCTGGACGGCAACGCCCACGAGTTCCTGATCGCGAAGGAAAAGCAGGTGCTGGTGCACGATGGCCAGGTGGTGAACAAGGGCGAGATGATCGTGGAAGGTCCGGCGGACCCGCACGACATCCTGCGCCTGAAGGGCATCGAGGAACTGGCGCACTACATCGTGGACGAGGTGCAGGACGTGTACCGTCTGCAGGGCGTGAAGATCAACGACAAGCACATCGAAGTGATTGTTCGTCAGATGCTGCGCCGCGTGCAGATCCAGGAAGTGGGCGACACCAAGTTCATCCCGGGTGAACAGGTGGAGCGTTCGGAACTGCTCGACGAGAACGATCGCGTGATCGCCGAAGGCAAGCGTCCGGCCATCCACGAGAACCTGCTGCTGGGTATTACCAAGGCGTCGCTGTCGACCGACAGCTTCATCTCGGCGGCATCGTTCCAGGAAACCACGCGCGTGCTGACCGAAGCCGCGATCATGGGCAAGACCGACGACCTGCGTGGTCTGAAGGAAAACGTGATCGTGGGCCGCCTGATCCCGGCTGGTACCGGCCTGGCCTATCACCGTGCCCGCAAGGCACGCGAGGCCGCCGAGCGCGAACGCGCCCAGGCGATCAGCGACGAAGAGCAGTCGCTCTTCATCGAGCCGCCGGTGGTGCAAGCCACCGAAGGCGACGGCGACGCAGTCTGATCGCGTCCGACCCTACCGCGGTAGTCAAGAACCCGGCTCGAAAGAGCCGGGTTTTTTTTCGTCCTGGAGGGCTTGCTGGCGCTGGCTCGGGGCTCCACCATCCATCGCACCGGTCTAGTCCGCTGGGCGACGCGAGGCCTCAAAAGCTGTGGTTCAGATTGATCTGGAAAACACTGTCATGGCAGATCGGCGCAAAGGGGCTGTCACTGTTGCACGCGGCCTTGCGTGCCTGAAGGGACAGGCGGATGGACTGCCCGAAGCGCCGGCTGAACTCCAGGCGATGGATCAGCACGCGGTTGGCGCGGTCGTGCAGGATGCCGTACAGAAGCTCCGCGTCGCCGGGCTCGTTGAACCGCAACCGCACGCCGCCGAACAGGGCGTTCTTGTAGAGCGCCAGCGGCGCGCTGTCGTCGCGGTCGTCCCGCAGGATCTCGAACAGCAGGGAGACATCCAGGCTCGGTTGCGTCACCGTGTACTCCCCGCCAGCGGTCCAGGACCAGAAAGGGCGTCCCTGTCCCCGTCGATGGATGGCCTCGCCTTTCCATAGCATGCTGCCCACGGGCACCTGTGCGGTCAGGCCAAGCTGACGGATGCGTCGGTAGTTCGCGGTCAAGTCCGCCGAGAAGTCCAGCTCGCGCGACAGGCCATCGAAAACATAGGCGCTCAGGTCGCCTGGGCCGACCGTACCAGACCAGTACACCGCCACATCATTGGTGCGCAGCCAGGGCGACAGCCCATGCGGTGCGTTATCCGTCGCCACGGGGCCTACGCGCAGGCGGCTGCCCGTGCCAAGCAGCGGCCGGGGGCGGAACCAGGGCATCCAGTACGCGGCGAACCGGCCATACCGATCGGTGAAGCGCGTATAGGACAGCATCGGCTGGCCGAGCTTGGCCTGCAGATCGATATCCGCGCGCGTGTCCACCTGGTTGATGATGTTGGCCGGATGGCTGGACTCCATTACGCTCCAATCGACGGTCTCCATCCCGACTTGCCAGAGGTTGTCACCGTCCTCATAGCGCAACTGGGCTTCGCGCGCATCAACGTACCGCATCGCAGTGTCCGTCGTGTCGAGCCGCGCGTAGATCGTCAATCGCGCCGACAATCCGGGCACCGCCGGATGCGTGACGATCCAGCCGGGATTCAGGACCAGCGCACCCGAATGCCAGCGTTGGTCCGGCAGCGCGGGGCGACGGTTGAACAGCCGCGCTTCGATTCCGATGCTGCCCGACGTCTCGACGTCAGGCACGGCCTCGGTGCCACCGGATGCAAGACCGAAGCCGATGGCCGCGCACCACCGCGCAGCGATCCGCCGGCTAACGGACATATTCAAGCCGCTGCGGCAGGAAGTCCTGGCGGTTGATGCTCGATTCGCGGAACCTGTAGTTGCGCATGTTGATGCGCGTGGACTTGCCCGTCTGGTGATTCAGCATGGACATCCAGGCCGGCTTCAGCAGACGACCCTCGTAGCGTTCATATCCGCCGGTCTCCAGCGTCTTCTGCAGCGCGCCGCGCCGGTCATAGAACTCCGTCTTCAGCGTGACCCATCGCTCCTTGTCGATCCACAGCAACTGTCGGGTATAACCCGAGCCTTCGTAACGCGGCACGCGCTCCAGCTTGAAACTGGGCCGGTCGGCCACCGTTTCCTCGCCAACCAGCGTGTGGCTGAACTTGCGCGGCAACTGCGACGTCAGGTCCTCGAAGGAAAACTCGCTGCCAAGGAACGAGCCCGACCTGTTGTCGGACGCAATGCGCCGGGTCCGCTTCAGCGACGGCAGGTATAGCCATTGGTCGTCGGGTTTGTCGGCGTGCGAGAAGGTCAGGAAGGCGGTGTGCTTGATGTCCGCCGGCGCTTCGAAGACGATCAGATGCTTGTCGCCATCGTCTGCGACCTCCAGCACCGCGCCTCGCATCCGCCGCACGCTCTCCCGGCCCTGCCGATCGCGCAGGATCATCTCCATGTCCATCCGGTAGCTGTCGAAGCCTCTCTCCCGCGCGTAAGCTTCTGCCGCAATCGCTTCCCCGGGGTCCGGGGCACCGGCCGAGGTTCCACCGTGCACCGGCACCGCGGCGAGCACGAAAAGGAGTACGGCCAGCCTTGAAACGGTTCGCATCATGGCGTCAATGTTCCCTGTGTCATGGTTGATGGCAATGGCTTGTCGAGTTCGCGCGTGGCGCGGCGGTCCATCACGTAGAGCAGCGGCGGCAGGACCACCAGGTCGATCACGCCGGCAATGCCAATGGTCAGCAGCGACATGATTCCCAGGTTGGCATTGAGATCGAAGTGCGACAGCGTCAGGGCGCCGAATCCCAATACCAGCACGATCGTCGTCAGGACCAGCGCGACACCCGAACTGCCATACGCGTACTCGATTGCCGCGCGGGGCGGCAGCCCCTGCCGGGTCCGCGCCGCGTGATACTTGTAGATGCTGTGGATGGTGTCGTCGACGATGATCCCGTAGGCCAGGACGCTGACGATTGCGACCGACATCCCGACCTGCCCCACCGTGGCGCCCCAGACGCCAAAAGCCAGCAGCGAGGGCAGGACATTCGGCAGCAGGCTGGCGATGCCAAGGCGAACACTCTGCATGGCCACCGCAATAACCAGCGAGATCAGCAGGATCTGCAGCACATACCCCTTCAGTGTCCCGGGGATGTTGGACTGGCCGATGCGCGCAAACATCATGGACGGGCCGGTGCCGTGCGTGGCCATCGTGTCAGGCAGGTTCGCGCGCATCCAGTCATGCGCGCGGCGATCGAACGCCACCAGCTCCGCGGAAGAGATGTCGGCGAGCACCACGGTCAACCGGCTGGCGGATCGGTCGATCCGGATCTGATCGTTGAGGCTGAGCCCCGGTGGCAGCGACATCTCGAAGAGCAGCAGCATCTGCGCGCTCTGCACGTCGTCATCCGGGATGCGATAGGCCGCTGGCGAGTCGTTCTCAAGCGTGCGGTGAATCCGCTTCACGATGTCGGATAACGCGCTGACATGATGAACCTCGGGCTGCGACCGCAGCCACGCGGCAAGACGATCGACGTCCTGCAGATAGCTGGATGACGCAACCGACGTACCCGCCGGCGCCGCCAGGGAATAGTGGACCGCGTGCACGCCCGTCAGATGGGCGCTGATGAAGTCCGTATCGCGCCGAAACTCGACGGCGGGGCTGAAGTAATCGACGAAGTTGTCTTCGAGCTGGTTTTGCGCGGCGTAGATGCCGCCGAGGACCGCCAGCGCAGCCGCGCATCCGAAGATCGGGCGTCGCCGATCGACCATTGCCACGGCAAACCTGCCCAACGCTTGGCCCTGCCGCAGCAGACGGCTGTTGCCTTTCAGCGGCAGCAACGCCAGGCAGGCGGGCAGGAACGTCACCGAGAAGATGAAGATCGCCAGGGCCCCCGTACCCAGTATCACGCCAAACGTTGCAATCGGCGGCACGTCGGACAGGCACATGCTGAAGAAGCCCAGGGCGTCCGTGCCACACGCCATGGCCACGATCGGCAGGTTGATGGCCACCGATTCACGGACGGCGTCCTGCTGGCCCAGCCCGGCGGCCATGCGCCGCACGGCATAGACGATGACGTGCAGGCTGCACGCCACGGCGATCGTCGTCAGGATGGTTGGCGCCGACACCGACATGGCGGTGAGCCGGAGCCCGAACCATCCGGCCATTCCCAGCGACGCGACGATCGACAACGTCATGACCAGCAGCGCCGCCAGCACGCCCACCGCACTGCGCAAGGCGATGAACATCACCACCAGGATCAGCGCGTACATCAGCGGCGTCAGCGTCTCCAGGTCATTCTGCGCCTGCTCCTCGAACGCCGTATCGAGCAGGATGCCGCCGCTGGCCTTGATCTTGATGTCGGGATACTCGGCCCGATGCGCCTCTATCAGTCTGCGCAGCCCATGCACGGCTTCCGGCATGCTCGCTTCGGTGGGCGCCGGGAGCGCAAAGCTGATGTTCACGCCCGACACGGCGCCGTCGTGCGAGACCAGCCGGCCCACCAGCGATGTCTCGCCCATCGCAATGGTCCGGATTCGCTCGATGCCGCTGGCGGTCTCGGCAAGCTCGGCCCGGTAGAGCGGACGAACCCGAAGCAGATCGGCGTCCGCCTCGGCGTGCTGATGATTGGTCAGGCTGTCCACGCGCCGCGCGTGCGGCAACGACCAGGCTTTCTCGGTGAACGCCGCCATGGCGCCCAGGGCGCGGGCCGAGAACACCGTGCCATCACCAGGCACGAACGCGACCAGGGCATCGTAATCGTCGGAATACGAGTGACGAAGGGATTGATGCGCGAGCAGCTGGGGGTCGTCGGGCCGAAAGAAGTCGCGGTAGTCGCTGCTGAAGCCCAGGCGATCCAGTCCAACGGCCGCAAGCGCGCAAAGGCAGATGGAGAGCGCCAGCACCAGCCTGCGCCGACGCATCAGCCAGCAGGCGTAGCGCTCCGCCCATCGGCTGCCGGGTACTGGGGTGTGCTCGCTGCTGAAACTGTAGTGGTCCTGCTGGCCGCTCATCGCTCCTCCCCCACTGAGATTCCTCTGGGCAGATTGGAGCCGTTCGGCATGCGGGCAGCAAGCGAAGAATCCTTAAAGTGCACCTGATCTGGCGCAAACAGTGCTTCGAATCCGTACCCACGGGCGCGCGCTTTCCATCCCCTGTGGGCGTCGCTGTCCGCGCGCAGACTTGTGTAGTCGCCACCAGCAGAGCGTGGCGTTCCCCACAAAAGGTAAGCGATGCTAGGAAAAGTGCTAGGGACCGTTTTGGCGGCCGGCGTGTCGTCGGCCATATCGGCCATGCCCGCGGACGCCCTCAAGCGTGCGGACGCGCTGTACCAGGCCAACTGCGCGGTGTGCCATTCGGCCAGCCGGGGCGGCTATGTCGGGCCGGCCCTGCACAAGGACCGGCTGGTGCAGAGCGAAGCCGCGCTTCGCGGCACGATCATGACCGGCATTCCTGACACGCTGATGCCGCCATTCCATTCGCGCATGGCGGACGAGGACATCCGGCTGGTCTCGCAGTACATCAAGACGCAGCCAGTGGGGCGCCCCGAATGGTCGATGCAGCAGATCCGCGACAGCCTGCAAGTGCTGGTCGATGAATCGACGCTGCCGTCGAAGCCCAGCTACCAGATTGGTTCGGTCTACGACCTGATGGTGGTGATGGCGCGCGGCCGCTACGGGCGCGGCACCGGCGGCGACAACGCGAAGACCGTGTTCCTGGACGGCGCCACGAACAAGGTGGTTGGCGAGATCGCCACGCCGGTTGCGCCGCACATCATGGAATTCAGCCCCGTGGAGGCGCGCTGGGCGTGGCTCAAGAGCGACGACGGGCATGTCTACAAGATCGACCTGTACACGCTCAAGGTGGTGCGCAAGGTCAAGACGGGGCTGACCGGGCCCGGCATCGCCGTGTCGAACGACGGCAAATGGCTGGCCGCGAGTTCGATCGTGCCGAATCTCGTCGTGATCCTGAAGGCGGATACGCTGGAGCCCGTGAAGTACCTGCGCCTGGAGGGCAAGGACCCCGATGGCAAGTTCATCCAGTCGGCCGGCGGGCCGGTGATCGGGAGCCGGATCAACAACAGGTTCGCGCTGACGTTGCGTCAGGCGGGACAGATCTGGATCGTCGACCCCGACCGCGAAGGCATGCCGGTGACCAAGCTCGAGAAGGTCGGCCGGATGCTGCACGACACGTTCCTGACGCCCGATGGCCGGTACTCGATGGTGGCGTCCTACGGCGACAACAAGATCGTGGCCATCGACCTCAAGGAGAACAAGGTGGCGCGCGACATCCCGGCGGGCTGCCAGCCGCACGTGGGGTCCGGCGCGGTGACGCCGGTGGGCGGCCGGATGCTGGCGTTCGGCACCAATATCGGCCAGTGCGACAAGGGTGACGTCGTCACGGTGTGGGACACGGCCGACTTCTCGGTGGTGAAGAACATCGCCGTGGCAGGCCCGACGGAGTCGCCGGCGGCGCATCCCGACGCGCCGTACGTGGCTGTCGACATCGTCAGCAAGGACAAGAAGGCGTCGCAGATCCAGCTGATCGACAAGCAGACGCTGGAGGTGGCGCGCACGCTCGATGCAGGCGGCCATGCGTTCTTCCCGGAGTACACGCGCGACGGCAAGTACCTGTACGTCAGCGCCGGCTACTACGGCGACCGGCTGCGGATCTACGACAGCAAAACCCTGGCGCTGGTGGCCGAGCACAAGATGGAAAGCCCGGCCGGCATCTTCTCGCGCGCCCGTACCCAATGGATCTCGGTGGGTTTGCCGCCGACGCGCAAGCACTAAGGAGCCCGACCATGACACGTTCTCATTGGAAACTGCCGGTCGCGGTGCTGGCATGGCTTGGCGTGGCCGCGGCGGCCCAGGCGGCTGCGGGCGTTGAGGGGGGCAAGCCGGTGCAGAAGCCGGCCGACAAGCTGGCGGCCATCCTGCCGATGTGCGCCACCTGCCATGGTGTGGACGGCATCAGTAGCGTCGGCCTGTATCCGAACCTGGCCGGGCAGAAGGCCGAATACCTGGCCAAGCAGCTGCGCGACTTCAAGGCCGGCCGGCGCGACGATGCCGTGATGCGGCCAATGGCGGAGCCACTCGACGACGCCGCCATCGACGCCTTGTCCCGCCACTTCGGCGCGATGCGCGCCGCGCCGTAGCGATCAGGCGTCGAGGCCGGCCGGTGCGTCTGCATCGGCCGCCCGCCGCCGGCATGCGCCGACGGCCAGCTTGAGCCGGACCAGCGCCTGGCGGATCTGTTCCACGTTCTGCGACGCATAGCCGAGGAGCAGGATCCGCTGGGCCGCGGCCGGGATGAAGCCGCAGGCGGCCTCGTGCAGCGGATACAGCCGGATGCCGTGCGCCAGTGCGCGATCCGCGACGCTGGCGGCGGTCGGCCCATCGGACGGCAGATGGAGCGCGACGTGCATGCCCGTGTCCGCGCCGCTGATGTGGCATCGGCCGTCCCAGATGTCATGCAGCCCGGCGAGCAGGGCGTCGCGCTGCTCGCGGTAGCGGCGGCGCAGGCGGTACAGATGCCGGCTGTAGTCGCCATATTCGATCAGCCGCGCCAGCACGGCCTGTTCGAGCCATGGGCAGCCATGGTTGAGCAGCGCCTTGCGGCGCGCGATGGCGTCGGTCAGCCAGGGCGGGCAGGCCATGAAGCCGAGCCGCAGGCCCGGCCCGAGCACCTTTGAGAACGATCCGACATAGACCACCCGGGAAGGATCCATCGCCATCAATGGCGGCGGCGGCGCGCCTTCGTAGGCGAAGTCGCCGTCGTAGTCGTCCTCGATGACGCAGGCGCCGGACTGGGCGGCCCAGCGCAGCAGGGCGCGGCGCCGGTCCATCGACATTGTGTAGCCCAGCGGGTACTGGTGCGAAGGCGTGGTGTAGACCAGCCGCACAGGCCCGGACGGCAGCGCATGGGCGCAGAGCCCGTCCGCATCGACCGGTACACCAATCGGCGTCGCGTGGGCAAGCTGGGGCAGGTTGCAGAAGCCGGCATAGCCCGGCGATTCGACCACGACGCGGTCGCCATGGTGGACCAGCTGCGCGGCAAGCAGGTGCAGGGCTTCCTGCACGCCGGAGACGATCAGGATCTGTGTCGGCTCGACGGCCAGCGCGCGCGTGGCGGCCAGGTAGTCGGCAATCTGCATGCGCAGGCCCCAGAGCCCTTCCGCGGGCGGGTATTCGCTGATGGCCTGGCGCATCTGCCGCAGCAGCGGGTTCGACAGCATGGCCCAGCGGCGGGCCGGGAATGCATCGGGCGCCGGACGGCCAAGCTTGAAATCGTGGATCACCGGCAGGCGGGGCGGCGAGGTATGGACGCCGGGCGGGCACACCGCTGCGCGGGCGGGGGATTCCATGGGCGGCGGCGCGGCCTCGGCCGGCATGGCCGATGGTGGCACCGGTGCCGGTGGCGCCGAGGCACGCGGTATGGCATCGGCCACATAGAAGCCCCGGCCCGGCTCGCCGCGCAGCAGCCCGGCATCGGTCAGGCCCTCGTAGGCGCCGACCACGGTGTTGCGGGACACCCGCAGCGTGGCGACCAGGCACGTGATCGATGGCAGGCGGTCGCCGGTCTGCAGGCGTCCGGTCACGATCATGCGCTCGACCTGCCGCATGATCTGTCGCTTGTAGGGCTCCGGCCCCCCGCGCATGATCTCGATCGGAAGGGTGAAGGCATGGCGCTGCATGGTGTCTTGTGGTGGGAACCTGAGTCGCCATCGTAGGACGGTGGCGCCACGCCCTGCTTGTGCTGGCGCAAGACAGCCGGCCGCATTTGGCATCCACGCGACATCGCCACGGCCGCACCGGACCTGCGCGCCGCGTGCGGTGGTATGGTTACGCCTTTCCCGCTTTCCGTATCCGGCTGTCCCATGTCGCGCGCCCTGGCGATTCTCAAAGAAGTCTTCGGCTATCACGCCTTCCGCGGCAGGCAGGCCGAGATCATCGACCACGTGGCCGATGGCGGGGACTGCCTGGTCCTGATGCCCACCGGTGGCGGCAAATCGCTCTGCTACCAGATTCCCGCGCTGCTGCGCCAGCAGGCCGGCCATGGTGTCGGCATCGTCGTTTCGCCATTGATTGCGCTGATGCAGGACCAGGTGGCGGCGCTGACCGAAGCTGGCGTGCGCGCCGCGGTGCTGAACTCGACGCTGAGCAGCAGCGAGGCGTCGGCCGTGGAGCGCGACCTGCTGGCCGGCCGGATCGAGGTGCTGTACGTGGCGCCCGAACGGCTGATGACGCCGCGCTTCCTGGACCTGCTGGACCGCACGCGCGTGGGGCTGTTCGCCATCGACGAGGCGCACTGCGTGTCGCAATGGGGGCACGACTTCCGGCCCGAGTACATCCAGCTTTCGGTGCTGCACGAGCGGTTCCCGAACGTGCCGCGCATCGCGCTCACGGCCACCGCGGACTCGCTGACGCGCAACGAAATCATCGAGCGGCTGGCGCTGGACGATGCGCGCGTCTTCATCTCCAGCTTCGACCGGCCGAACATCCGCTACCGCATCGTCGAGAAAGACAACGCCAGGCAGCAATTGCTGGCCTTCATCAAGGCCGAGCACATGAACGGCGACGGCGGGCACGACAGCGGCATCGTCTACTGCCTGTCGCGCAAGAAGGTGGAGGAAACCGCACAGTGGCTGGCCGGCCACGGCATCAACGCGCTGGCCTACCACGCCGGCATGGACGCCCAGGTGCGGCAGCACCACCAGGCCCGGTTCCGCGAGGAGGAGGGCATCGTCATGGTGGCGACGATTGCGTTCGGCATGGGCATCGACAAGCCGGATGTGCGCTTTGTGGCACACCTGGACTTGCCGAAAAGCATGGAAGGCTATTACCAGGAAACCGGCCGCGCCGGCCGCGACGGGCTGCCGGCCAACGCGTGGATGGCCTATGGCCTGGGCGACGTCGTGCAGCAGAAGCGCATGATCGACGAATCCGAGGCGGACGACGCCCACAAGCGGGTGTCGTCCGCCAAGCTCGACGCGCTGCTGGGTTTGTGCGAAACGGCCGGCTGCCGGCGGGTGCGGATCCTGGCCTACTTCGACGAGTCGGCCGGGCCGTGCGGCAACTGCGACACCTGCCTGGAGCCGCCGTCCACGTGGGACGGCACCCGGGAGGCGCAGATGGCACTTTCCTGCGTCTACCGCACGGCGCAGACGAGTCGCGTCCATT
Organism: Cupriavidus sp. SZY C1; assembly: GCF_032190535.1. NCBI lineage: Bacteria > Pseudomonadati > Pseudomonadota > Betaproteobacteria > Burkholderiales > Burkholderiaceae > Cupriavidus > Cupriavidus sp. SZY C1. The sequence goes on along the minus strand of NZ_JAUANU010000026.1, from coordinate 4,301 downwards.
TCGGCGCCACGCACCTGATCGACGTGCTGCGCGGCAACTCGACCGAGAAGATCCGCCAGTGGGGCCACGACAAGGTGTCGACCTTTGGCATCGGCAAGGACTTGTCCGTATCGGAATGGCACGCGATCTTCCGCCAGCTCATCGCCCACGGGCTGCTGGTGATCGATCACGGCGGCCATGGCGCGCTGCTGCTGGGCGAGCCGGCCCGGGCGGTGCTCAAGGGTGAGCAATCGATCACACTGCGGCGCCAGGTCAGCAAACCGGCCAAGTCCGGAGAGCGGGCAGGGCGCGGCGGCACGCGCACCGACCACACCGCCACGATGGACGCTGACACGCTGGCCAACTGGGAGGCGCTGCGGCGCTGGCGGACGGCCACGGCCAAGTCGCATGGCGTGCCGGCCTACGTGATCTTCCACGATGCCACGCTCGCCGAGCTGGCGCGCAGCGCGCCGGAGTCTCTGGACGACCTGGCGGAGGTGCCCGGCATCGGGGCGTCGAAGCTGGAGCGGTACGGCGACGAAATCCTCGAAGCGCTGCGGGCGGTGTGAGGCCAGCTGGACGCGGCCCGTATACGTATACGCCGCGTATACCCCTTGACCGTTGCAAACCACGCTGCTAGAGTGCCAGATTCGAGTTTTTGGCTTCGGATTTCGCTCGTCCGTCGGGTTTGTGGCGCTTCAGGTGCCCGGCAGGCAGGACGACAGCGGGATCCCGGCAAGCTCGCGCTCTTTGGCAAGTCTGTCACTTCACAGCCCTTCCTACAGAGCGTCCTGCTCGCCTTTCCCGCCCAAAACCCGTTGTTGCCCCTTGGTCAGATGCTGGCGGAGGGGTGTTTTTGTAAAACCAAGCTGGATTGAACAATGCCAACTATCAACCAACTGGTTCGCAAGCCGCGTGTCTCTGAAGTCATCAAGAGCAAGAGCCCCGCGCTTGAGAACTGCCCGCAGCGTCGCGGCGTGTGCACCCGCGTGTACACCACGACGCCGAAGAAGCCGAACTCGGCACTGCGTAAGGTCGCCAAGGTGCGCCTGACCAACGGTTTCGAAGTCATTTCGTATATCGGCGGTGAAGGCCACAACCTGCAGGAACACTCGGTCGTGCTGATCCGCGGCGGCCGTGTGAAGGATCTGCCGGGTGTGCGTTACCACATCGTCCGTGGCTCGCTGGACCTGCAAGGCGTGAAGGACCGCAAGCAGGCCCGTTCGAAGTACGGTGCGAAGCGTCCGAAGGCTGCCTAAGCTTTCGCGCAAAGCAATATCCGACGGCCGTGACGATGCGTCATGGAGCTGTCACCAGGCGGCGGTAAAACGGAGCGTTTTTTGTGCGCCGTGCCGTCGAGTAAGTGGTCACCCGGCGAATTTGTCCAGCCTGATGCTGGCAAGCTAGTTGGTGGCCGGAGAGCGGAAACATTCAGACCGCCTCTCAACTGAATCTTAAGGAAAGAAGATGCCACGTCGTCGTGAAGTCCCCAAGCGGGAAGTTCTGCCTGATCCGAAGTTCGGCAATGTCGAAGTTGCCAAGTTCATGAACGTGCTGATGCTGGACGGCAAGAAGTCGGTTGCCGAACGTATCGTGTACGGCGCGTTCGACCAGATCGAAAAGAAGGCAGGCAAGGCCCCCATCGAAGTGTTCTCCGTTGCGATCAACAACGTGAAGCCGGTGGTGGAAGTGAAGAGCCGTCGCGTGGGCGGTGCTAACTATCAGGTTCCGGTCGAAGTCCGTCCGTCGCGTCGTTTGGCATTGGCGATGCGTTGGCTGCGCGAGGCCGCGAAAAAACGCAGCGAGAAGTCGATGGCGCTGCGCCTGGCAGGTGAGCTGATGGAAGCTGCAGAAGGCCGTGGTGGCGCAATGAAGAAGCGCGACGAAGTACACCGCATGGCCGAAGCCAACAAGGCGTTCTCGCACTTCCGCTTCTAAGGCGCGCGAAAAACGCTGTTGGTTGCCGGGCGGGCTGTGTTTTCACACATCTCGCCCGTTTGTGTTAGGGGCGCAGCCCATGAGATTGCTGCGCCTCACGGACGAATAGAGGATTAAAGTGGCTCGTAAGACTCCCATTGAGCGCTACCGCAATATCGGTATTTCGGCTCACATTGACGCGGGTAAAACCACCACGACCGAGCGGATCCTGTTCTACACCGGTGTGAACCACAAGATCGGTGAAGTGCACGACGGCGCGGCCACGATGGACTGGATGGAGCAGGAGCAGGAGCGTGGCATCACGATCACCTCCGCTGCTACCACCGCCTTCTGGAAGGGCATGGGCGGCAACTACCCCGAGCACCGTTTCAACATCATCGACACCCCGGGCCACGTGGACTTCACCATCGAGGTGGAGCGTTCCATGCGCGTGCTGGATGGCGCCTGCATGGTCTACTGCGCAGTGGGTGGCGTGCAGCCCCAGTCGGAAACCGTCTGGCGCCAGGCCAACAAGTACGGCGTGCCGCGTCTGGCGTTCGTCAACAAGATGGACCGTACCGGCGCGAACTTCTTCAAGGTCTACGACCAGCTGAAGACCCGCCTGAAGGCCAACCCGGTGCCCGTGGTGGTGCCGATCGGCGCCGAAGACGGCTTCCAGGGCGTGGTCGACCTGCTGGAAATGAAGGCCATCATCTGGGACGAAGCCAGCCAGGGCGTGAAGTTCGAGTACCAGGACATCCCGGCCGAGCTGAAGGACACCGCTGACGAATGGCGCGAGAAGATGGTCGAGTCGGCCGCCGAAGCCAGCGAAGAGCTGATGGAAAAGTACCTGGGCGGCGAAGAGCTGACCCGCGCGGAGATCGTCAAGGCGCTGCGTGACCGTACCATCGCCTGCGAAATCCAGCCGATGCTGTGCGGCACCGCGTTCAAGAACAAGGGTGTGCAGCGTATGCTGGACGCCGTGATCGACTTCCTGCCGTCGCCCGTGGACATCCCGCCGGTCAAGGGCGTAGACGAAAGCGACGACGAGAAGAAGCTGGAGCGCAAGGCCGACGATAACGAGAAGTTCTCGGCGCTGGCCTTCAAGATCATGACCGACCCGTTCGTCGGCCAGCTGATCTTCTTCCGCGTGTACTCGGGCAAGATCAACTCGGGCGACACCGTGTACAACCCGGTGAAGCAGAAGAAGGAGCGTCTGGGCCGTATTCTGCAGATGCACGCCAACCAGCGCGAGGAAATCAAGGAAGTGCTGGCCGGCGACATCGCCGCCGCGGTGGGCCTGAAGGACGCCACCACGGGCGACACGCTGTGCGATCCGGCTGCCCCGATCGTGCTCGAGCGCATGGTGTTCCCGGAGCCGGTGATCTCGCAGGCCGTGGAGCCGAAGACCAAGGCCGACCAGGAAAAGATGGGCATCGCCCTGAACCGCCTGGCCGCCGAGGATCCGTCGTTCCGCGTGCGTACCGATGAAGAATCGGGCCAGACCATCATTTCGGGCATGGGCGAGCTCCACCTGGAAATCCTGGTGGACCGCATGAAGCGCGAATTCGGCGTGGAAGCCAACATCGGCGCCCCGCAGGTGGCCTACCGCGAAACCATCCGCAAGAAGGCCGAGGACGTCGAAGGCAAGTTCGTCAAGCAGTCGGGCGGCCGCGGCCAGTACGGTCACGCCGTGATCACGCTGGAACCGCAGGAGCCGGGCAAGGGCTTCGAGTTCATCGACGCCATCAAGGGCGGTGTGATTCCTCGCGAATACATCCCCGCGGTGGAGAAGGGTATCGTCGACACGCTGCCGTCCGGTATCCTGGCCGGCTTCCCGGTGGTGGACGTGAAGGTCACGCTGACGTTCGGTTCGTACCACGACGTGGACTCGAACGAAAACGCGTTCCGCATGGCCGGCTCGATGGCTTTCAAGGAAGCCATGCGCAAGGCCAGCCCGGTTCTGCTGGAGCCGATGATGGCCGTGGAAGTGGAAACGCCGGAAGACTACACGGGTACCGTGATGGGCGATCTGTCGTCCCGCCGCGGCATCGTGCAGGGCATGGACGACATGGTTGGCGGCGGCAAGATCATCAAGGCCGAAGTCCCGCTGTCGGAAATGTTCGGTTATTCCACGGCGCTGCGCTCGGCCACCCAAGGCCGCGCCACGTACACCATGGAATTCAAGCACTACGCCGAGGCGCCGAAGAACATCGCCGAAGCCGTGATGACCGCCAAGGGCAAGCAATAAACGTCGCACCGCCACGCATGACCTGCGTGGCGGCGCAAAAGAATCGAATCAGACTGTATTCCATTAGGAGCTGAAACATGGCAAAGGAAAAGTTCGAGCGGACCAAGCCGCACGTGAACGTAGGTACGATTGGTCACGTTGACCACGGCAAGAC
>NZ_JAUANU010000025.1:0-28820 GCF_032190535.1 Cupriavidus sp. SZY C1 | reverse complement strand
AGTCGCCGCAGGAGTTTGAGGACAAGTTCAAACGCCAGACAACCTTAATACCTGTCTGAAAAAACTTGACCACTACACTCCCCTCTCCCGCATGGCGGGAGAGGGGCCGGGGGTGAGGGCAAGCCTCACGCCCGCGACAGTCTTCCCTCAACGCCACGCATCAAACCACAACCCCCGCATCCTCCGCATACCCCCGCACCACGTCGTCGAAGCTCGCGTCGCCGACGAAGCCCAGTTCCAGGGCGCGGGTGGTGTCCCACGCGGCCGGCCACGTGCCGACGATCTTCTCGATGCGTTCTTCGCGCTGCCACGTCACGCGGTCGGCCACGGCGTCGCCGGCCACGCGGCGCAGCGCGTCGACCATCTGGGCGGCCGTCACCGACAGCCCCGGCAGGTTGACCACGCGGCGGTTGCCAAAGCGGGCGCCGTCCAGTTCGATGCCGTTGACCAGCGCCTGGATGGCACCGCGCGGCGACAGCAGCCACAGCGCGGTGTCCGGCGGCACCGGGCAGTTGGCGGCCACGCCGGCCAGCGGCTCGCGGATGATGCCGCTGGCGAACGACGATGCCGCCGCGTTCGGCTTGCCAGGCCGCACGCTGATGGTCGGCAGCCGCAGGACGCGGCCATCGACAAAGCCCTTGCGGCTGTAGTCGGACAGCAGCAGCTCGCCGATGGCCTTCTGCGCGCCGTACGACGACTGCGGGTTCAGCGCCGTGTCGTCCTGCACCACGGCCGGCAGCTTGCCGCCGTACACCGCCACCGAACTCGTGAACACCACGCGCGGCACGTGGCCGAGCTGGCGGCACGTTTCCAGCAGTGCGCGCGAGGCGTCCAGGTTCACGCGCATGCCCAGGTCGAAATCGGCCTCGGCCTGCCCGCTGACCACGGCGGCCAGGTGGAAGATCGCGCCGGTGTCGCGGTCGATGGCCTGCGCCAGCACGGCGGGGTCCGACAGGTCGCCGGTCACCACGCGCACGCGGGCATCGTCGATCTGCGGCGCCACCACGTCCAGCAGCGTCAGGCGGTCGATGGAGACGGCGCGGCCGTCCAGGTTCAGGCTGCCGCGCTTGAGCAGCAGGCGGGCCAGCTGCAGGCCCAGGAAACCGGCGCCGCCGGTGATCAGTACGTTCATGGTGCGGACAATCCTCGGTTATCGCTTCAGGTACGGCTTGAGCCAGCCCAGCCCGGCCGACGTGCCGGCGCGCGGCCGGTACTCGCAGCCGATCCAGCCGGTGTAGCCCAGGCGGTCGATCACGTCGAACAGGTACGGGTAGTTCAGCTCGCCCACGTCCGGCTCGTGGCGCTCGGGCACGCCGGCAATCTGGATATGGCCGATGCCGGCAAAGTCGCGCTCCAGCTTCCTGGCGATGTCGCCCTCGACGATCTGGCAGTGGTAGCAGTCGAACTGCACCTTCAGGTTGGCGGCGCCCACCTGCTGGCAGATGGCCTGGCCGTCGTCCTGCCGGTTCAGGAAGTAGCCGGGCATGTCGCGCGCGTTGATCGGCTCGATCAGCACGGTCAGCCCGTGTGCGGCGGCCGACGCGGCCGCGTAGGCCAGGTTCTCCAGGTAGACCGCGCGGCAGCGGGCGCGGTCGGCGTCCGCCGGCACGATGCCGGCCATCACGTGGACGCGGTCGTTGCCGATGACCGTCGCATACTCCAGCGCGCGGGCAAACGCGGTGCGGAACTCGGCCTCGCGGCCCGGCAGCGCGGCCATGCCGCGTTCGCCGGCGGCCCAGTCGCCCGGCGGCGCGTTGAACAGGGCCTGCGTCAGGCCGTGGTCGTCGAGCCGCTTGCGGATCTCGGCGGCCGGATGGTCGTACGGGAACAGGTACTCCACGGCCTGGAAGCCGTCCTTTGCCGCGGCGGCAAAGCGGTCCAGGAAGTCGTGCTCCGTGTACATCATCGAGAGGTTCGCGGCAAAGCGCGGCATGTCAGGTCTCCTTGGACGACAGGTTCGACAGGTTCGATATCAACGGTTGACCAGCTTCGCCGGCGTCAGCCAGACCAGCAGCGCGCCCACCACCAGGATGGCCGACAGCACGTACATCGGCAGCTGCGTGCTCTGCGTCAGGTCCTTGAGCGCGCCCACCATGTACGGCGACACAAAGCCGGCCAGGTTGCCCACCGAGTTGACCACGGCGATGCCCGACGCGGCGGCGATGCCGCTCAGGAACGCGGTCGGCAGCGACCAGAACAGCGGCGCGCAGGTCAGCACCCCGGCGGCGGCCAGCGACAGCGCCGCGATGGCCACCGTCGTATTGTGGGTGAACGACGCCGCAATCGCAAAGCCCGTGGCGCCCATCAGCGCCGGCACGATCAGGTGCCAGCGGCGCTCGCGCCGGGCGTCGGCGCTGTGGCCCAGGATGTTCATGACCACGATGGCGCACAGGAACGGAATGGCCGACAGCAGCCCGATGTTGAGGTTGCCGGTCACGCCGCTGGCCTTGACCAGCGTCGGCATCCAGAACGTCAGCGCGTACTGGCCGGTCACGAAGCAGAAGTAGATCAGGCACATCCACCAGACGCGGCGGTCGCTGAACACGGCGCCCAGCGAGTGCACGTTGCGCTGGCCGCCCGTGGTGGCCGCGGCGGACGCCGCGCGCTCGTCGTCCTCGATGTTGCGCTTGAGCACGCGCTTTTCGTCGGCGCTGAGCCACGGGGCCTTGTCGATGCCGTCGCGCAGCACAAAGACCGTCACGATGCCGATGACGAACGCGGGCAGCGCCTCGATGAAGAACATCCACTGCCAGCCGGCCCAGCCGTGCGTGTCGTGGAACGCGTCCATGATCCAGCCCGACAGCGGGTTGCCGAACATGCCGGCCACCGGGATGCCCGACATGAACAGCGCGATCATCTTGGCGCGCCGGTGCGACGGGTACCAGTACGTCAGGTACAGGATCACGCCCGGATAGAAGCCGGCCTCGGCCAGGCCCAGCAGGAAGCGCATCACGTAGAACTGCGTCGGCGTCTGCACGAACACGAACGCGGCCGAGATGATGCCCCAGGTGATCATGATCCGCGCGATCCAGACCCGCGCGCCGATCTTGTGCATCAGCAGGTTGCTGGGCACCTCGAACAGGAAGTAGCCGATGAAGAACAGGCCGGCGCCCAGGCCGAACACGGTCTCCGAGAACTGCAGGTCCTGCGCCATCTGCAGCTTGGCAAAGCCGACGTTGACGCGGTCGAGATAGGCGATCACGTAGCACAGCATCAGGAACGGCATGATGCGCCAGAACACCTTGTTGTAGGCGCGTTTTTCAACGGCTTGGTCGGCGTCTAGCCGGCCGTCGGCGGCAGGGGTCCCCACCGCGGGGTTGGATGCGGTCATTTTGAAAAGTCTCCTTGATGGAACCGGCTGGGGGTGGTCTCCCGCTCCCGCTGGGCGGGACCGGGCCGGGGAGAGGGCAGGGCGTTGTTATGGGTCGTCGCCCGGTCCGGGCGCTGGCCTTCTCCCCCGGCCCCGCCGCCGCGCGCGGCAGCGGGGCGCAAACTATGGGTGTGGCGTGGACGGACCTACCGGCCTACCACTTCGCGCCGAACGTGTCGCGCAACTCCGCGAGCGCGGTTTCGTCCAGCGGCCCGGGCTTGTCGCGCAGCATCATCCAGAGCCGGGCGGTCTCTTCCAGCTCCTCCAGCGCCCATGCCGCGCGCGACACGCTGTCTTCCCACACCACCGGCCCCAGCCGCGCCAGCAGCACGCCGCGCACGGCGTTGGCCAGCTCGGCCACGCGCGCGGCCACGGCCGGGTCGCCGGGGCGGTGATAGGGGATCAGCGGGATATGGCCGACCTTCATCACGTAGTACGGCGTGATGGGCGGCAGCACGTCGTCGGGCTGCCAGACGCCGGCCAGCGTCAGCGCGACCAGATGCGTCGAATGCGTGTGGACCACGCCGTGCGCGTTTGGGTTGTTGTCGTAGACGCAGCGGTGCAGCGTCAGCGTCTTCGACGGCTTGTCGCCAGACACCCACGTGCCGTCCGTGGCCACCTTGGCCACGCGCGCCGGGTCCAGCGTGCCCAGGCAGGCATCGGTCGGCGTGATCAGCCAGCCGTCGTCCAGCCGGGCGCTGATGTTGCCGGCCGTGCCGACCGTGTAGCCACGCTGGTACAGGCTGGCGCCGACCTGGCAGATTTCCTCGCGCAGTGCGCTTTCCCGGCTCGATGTCATGCCGCCGCTCCCAGCGCCCGCAGCGCCTCGTCGAAGAAGTCCTCGCCGCCGAAGTTGCCCGATTTCAGGGCCAGCGCCAGCGGCGCGTCGTCCAGCGTGACCGTGGCCGGCACGCCGGGGGCAATCTGGCGGCCGATGCGCAGCGACTGCACGCCCAGCGCCTGGACCACCGCGCCCGACGTCTCGCCGCCCGCCACCACAAAGCGTCGAGTGCCGCGCGCCTTCAGCCCGGCCGCGATGCTGGCCAGCGCGTGCTCCACCAGCTCGCCGGCGCGCGCCACGCCCAGTTCGGCCTGCACGGCCTTGACCTCGTCGGGCTGCGCGGTGGCGTAGATCAACACCGGGTCGTCGTGCTGCGCGGCCAGGGCCAGCGCCTCGTCCACCACGCCGTCCTGGCGGGCCAGCCGCAGCGGATCGATCCGCATGGCCGGGCGGCCCTGGGCGATCCAGCGCGCCACCTGGCCGTTCGTCGCGCGCGACGCGCTGCCGGCCAGCACCACGCCCGGCCCGGCCACGGCCGGCACCTCGGCCGCGTTGTCGCGCACCGGCAGCAGCCCGGCGCGGCGGAAGTTCTCGGGCAGGCCCAGCGCAATGCCCGAGCCGCCCGTGATCAGCGGCAGCGCGGCGCAGCCTTCGCCTAGCGCCAGCAGGTCGGCGTCGGAAATCGCATCGGCAATCGCCAGCTTCACGCCCTGGCCGCGCAGTGCGTCGATCCGGGCGCGGATGGCAGCGGCGCCGCCCGCCACCGTGTCGTAGCGCAGCAGGCCCACGGGCGCCTGGCTCTGGCGCTGCAGCACGCGCACCAGGTTGGCGTCGGTCATCGGCGTGAGCGGATGGTGCTCCATGCCCGATTCGCTGAGCAGCGTGTCGGCCACGAACAGGTGGCCGCGGAAGATCGTCCGGCCGTTCTCGGGGAAGGCCGGGCAGGCGATCGTGAAGTCGCTGCCCAGCGCGCCCAGCAGCGCCTCGGCCACCGGGCCGATGTTGCCGGCGTCGGTCGAATCGAACGTCGAGCAGTACTTGAACACGAACTGGCGGCAGCCCTGGGCGCGCAGCCATTCGAGCGCGGCCAGCGACTGCGCCACGGCGTCGTCGGCCGGGATCGTGCGCGACTTCAGCGCCACGACCACCGCGTCGGCGTCCACCGTGCCGACCGGTACGCCGATCGTCTGCACGGTGCGCATGCCGTTGCGCACGAGGGTGTTGGCCAGATCCGTGGCGCCGGTGAAGTCGTCGGCGATGCAGCCAAGCAGGGGACGGTTGCTCATCGTCTTACTCCTTGGGCTGCGGCAGGTCGATGCCCGGGAAGATCTTGATGACGGCCGAATCGTCCTCGCCGCCGTGGCCGGCCGTGGACGCCATCATGAACATCTGGTGCGCGGCGGCGGACAGCGGCAGCGGGAATTTGCTGGTGCGGGCCGTGTCCAGCACCATGCCCAGGTCCTTCACGAAGATGTCGACGGCCGACAGCGGCGTGTAGTCGCCAGCCAGGATGTGCGGCACGCGGTTCTCGAACATCCACGAATTGCCGGCGCTATGGGTGATCACGTCGTACAGCGCGTCGGGGTCCACGCCTTCGCGCAGGCCCAGCGCCATGGCCTCGGCCGCCGCGGCGATATGCACGCCAGCCAGCAACTGGTTGATGATCTTGACCTTGGAGCCGGCGCCGTGGGCGTCGCCCAGCCGGTAGACCTTGCCGGCGATGGCGGCCAGCACGTCCTCGGCCAGCGCGTAGGCATCGGCCGGGCCCGACGTCATCATCGTCATTTCGCCACTGGCGGCACGGGCCGCGCCGCCCGAGACCGGCGCGTCGAGCATCAGCAGGCCATGGCCGGCCAGCCGCTTGCCGAGCGATTCGGCAAAGCCGGGCGGCACGGTGGCGCTGGCAATCACGAGCTTGCCGGCCGCCATCTTCGGCACGGCACCCTGTTCGCCAAACAGCACGGCCTCGGTCTGCGCGGCGTTGACGACCAGCGTCAGCACCACGTCGCAGCGTTCGCCAAGTTCGGCCGGGCTGCCGCACGGCATGCCGCCGGCATCGGCAAAGCGGCGCAGCACGTCGTCGCGCAGGTCGCACGCATGCACGCGAAAGCCGGCACGCAGCAGCGACTGCGCCACGCCGTAGCCCATCGCGCCCAGGCCGATGACGCCAATATTTCTGGACATGGAATTCTCCTCAGTGCGACAGGCCGGACGGCAGGTCGCCGGCGGCGCTGTCGTCGTCGCCAAGCTGCGAGAGCCGGCGCGCCGCGTTGTACATGTGGTTCTGGGCCGCGTTGCGCGCGGCGTCGGGGTCGCCCGCGCGGATGGCGGCGACGATGGCCTGGTGCTCCTCGCGCACCTGGCGCGAGAAATCCTCGCGGCGCGCCTCGTTGGTCCGGGTGACCTGCGTGGCGGTTTCCAGGTACTGGCTCAGGAACGCCAGCGTCTTCAGGAAGTAGGGGTTGCCGGTGGCCTCGGCGATGGCGCGGTGGAACGCCACGTCGGCGGCCACGCCGTCGCCGCCGTCGGCCACCTCGGCATCGATGCGCGCCAGCGCGGCGTCGATGCCCGCCATGGCCGCGTCGGAGCGGCGCCGGGCGGCCTGCGCGGCCACCTCGGCCTCGATCGACCGGCGCAGCTCGACGATCTGCAGCACCGATTCCAGCGTGGCGACGTCGGTGTAGTCAATCCGCAGCGGCCGGATGCCGGCCTGCTCGGTCACGAACACGCCGCTGCCCTGGCGCGATTCCACCAGCCCCTCGTACTTGAGCCGGGCGATGGCCTCGCGGATCACGGTCCGGCTGACGCCGAACTCCTCGGACAGCACGGCCTCGGTCGGCAGCTTGGCGCCGCGCGGGAACACGCCGCCCTCGATCTTTTCGAGTAGCTGTTCGGCCACGCTGTCGGTCAGCGCGCGAGCAGGAATCTTCTGGAACATCGTCGTCACGTCATCGGGTAGTCAGGTCATCATACAAATTTCACGGACGTGTGGCAGGCGGGTTATCCCTAGGATGGTACGCCCGCTGTCCGGTAATCGCACAGCGCGCGTTGGCGGCTTGACCGGGCGCGGCGTATGATTGCGCCTCTCTTCCGACTTCCTGATTCCCCGCATCATGTCCGCCACTGCCAATTCCGTCCTGGTCTGCCCATGGGATGACGCCCGCGAGCGCGCCCGCGCCATCCGCTACAGCGTGTTCGTGGAGGAGCAGGGGGTGCCGGTGGAACTGGAATGGGACGACATGGACGCGCCAAGCTGGCACGCGCTGGCCTTCGACGCCGACGGCACGCCCGTGGCGACCGGCCGGCTGCTGCCCGACGGCCACATCGGCCGGATGGCGGTGCTGAAATCGGCACGCGGCACCGGTATGGGTGCCCGGGTGCTGGACGCCCTGATGGCCAAGGCGGCCGAACTCGGCTACGCCGAGCTGATCCTGAACGCCCAGACCCACGCCGCGCCGTTCTATGCGCGCGTGGGCTTTGCGCAGGTGGGCGGGGAATTCGAGGAAGCCGGCATCCCGCACGTGGAGATGCGCAAGCGTATCGGCTAGGCCCGGCGCCAGGCGGCGCGGGCCCGCCCGACGGTCATTCCGGCTGGATCGCCGCCTCCTTGACCACCTTGCCCCACTTGGCCAGGTCCGACTTGATCAGCGCCGCATACTCCTGCGGCGTGCCGCCCTGTACCTCGATGCCGGCCGCTTCCAGCTTGGCCCGCACCTCGGGCAGCTTCAGCGCGGCGTTGATCTCGGCATTGAGCTTCGCCACGATTTCCTTCGGCGTGCCGGCCGGCGCCAGGAAGCCGCCATTCGTGTTGGCGTCGTAGCCCTTGAGGCCCTGTTCCTCGGCCGTCGGCACGTTCGGCAGCGCCTTGGACCGCTTGCGCGTGGACACCGCCAGCGCCCGCACGTTACCCGACTTCACCTGTTCCTGGATGGCGCTGATCGTGTCGATGTAGAGCACCGTGCGGCCCGCGATCAGGTCCGGATGCGCGGCCGACGAGCCCTTGTACGGCACCAGCAGCACCGGCGCGCCGCTGACCATGCGGAACATCTCGGCGGCCATTTCCTGCGCGCTGCCACGGCCCGACGTGGCCACCTTGGCCTCGGCCGGATTGGCCTTCATCCACGTCACCAGTTCCGGCACGGTCTTGACCGGCAGCTTGGGGTACGCGGCAAACACCAGCGGAATCTCGTGCGTGTAGACAATCGGCTCGAAGCTCTTTTCCGGGTCCCAGCCCAGGTTCTTGAACAGAAACTTGTTGATGTTGTGGCTGCCGCCGACGATGCCGATCGTGTAGCCGTCCGGCTTGGCGTTGGCCAGCATCGCCGTGCCCAGGTTGTTGGACGCGCCGGGGCGGTTTTCCACGACGAACGGCTGGCCCAGCTTGACCGACAGCTTCTCGCCAACCACGCGCGCGATCAGGTCGATGCCGCCGCCAGCGGGCGCGGGCACGATGATCGTGACCGGACGGGCGGGGTAGTTGGGCTGGGCCAGGGCCGTGCCGGGCGCCACCATCATGGCGGCGCAGCCGGCCATCGTGGCAATCAGGGTCGTGAACGGGCGAGTGGCGATACGCATGGTTTGTCTCCGTATGGATGCGGTTGAGCTGATGTCAACTCTGGTGGCGCCCCCCGGCTGCCAAGCCGGGGCGCGCGGGGATCGGGAAGTCAGCCGCGGCCGACGAACGGCATGGCCGTGGCCATGACGGTCATGTTCAGCACGTTGGCGTCCAGCGGCAGCGACGCCATGTGCCGCACGGCGTCGGCCACGTGCCGGGCGTCCATCATCGGCTCGGGCGCCGTGGTGCCGTTGGCCTGCAGCACGCCGCGCGTCATGCGCTCGGACAGCTCGGTCAGCGCGTTGCCGATGTCGACCTGCCCGGCGGCGATGCCGTAGGCGCGGCCATCGAGCGCCAGCGCCTTGGTCAGGCCGCTGACCGCGTGCTTGCTGGCCGTGTACGGCGCCGTGAACGGCCGCGGGGTGTGGGCCGACACCGAGCCGTTGTTGATGATCCGGCCGCCCTGCGGCGTCTGGCGGCGCATCAGGCCGAACGCGGCCCGCGCGCACAGGAAGACGCCGGTCACATTGGTGTCGATCACGTTGAACCACTTTTCCAGCGGCAGTTCGTCGACCGGCACGGCCGGGGCGTTGACGCCGGCGTTGTTGAACAGCAGGTCGAGCCGGCCGAACGCGCGCTCGATGGTGTCGAACAGCGCCTGCACGCTGGCCGGGTTGGTCACGTCGGTCGGCACGGCCAGCGCGGTCTGGCCGCGCGTGGCGGCGTCGGCCACCAGCGTCTGCAGCGGGTCGGCGCGCCGGCCGGCCAGCACGACGGTCCAGCCGTCGTCGAGCAGCGCCAGCGCGGTCAGCCGGCCCACGCCGCTGCCAGCGCCGGTCACCAGGGCAATGCGTCGGGATGCGTTCATGGTGTCTCCTGTTGTGTTGTGTCGCGGGGGCGGGGCCGTCTAGCCGACGGTCAGCGCGATATCGCCGATGCCGGCCACGCCGGCGCGCACCACGTCGCCGCGCTGCAACGGCGCGACGCCGGCCGGCGTGCCGGTAAAGATCAGGTCGCCCGGCAGCAGCGCCACCGAGCGCGACAGCATCGCCACCAGCTCGGGCACCGGCCATAGCAAATCGGCCAGATCGGCGCGCTGGCGCGTCTCGCCATTGACCGACAGATGGATGGCGCCGCTGGCCGGGTCTGCGCAGCGCGCCGCCGGCAGGATCGGGCTGCACGGCGCCGAATGGTCGAACGCCTTGGCCGGCTCCCACGGGCCGCCGGACTGCTTGGCAACCCGCTGCAGGTCGCGCCGCGTCATGTCGAGCCCGACCGCATAGCCCCAGACATGCGCCAGCGCCTGGCCCGGGTCGATGTCCCGGCCGCCGCGCCCGATGGCGACCACCAGTTCCACCTCATGGCAGAACTCGTCGGTGCCGGGCGGGTAGGGCAGCGCGTCACGCGCGGGTTCGACGGCCGTGGCCGGCTTCATGAACCACGCGGGCATCTCGCGCGGCGCCGGCTCGTCGGGCGACCAGCGGTAGTTGCGGCCGATGCAGAACACGCGGGCGACGGGAAACTGCGCGGTGCTGCCGACCACGGGCAGCGCGCGCGGCGCCAGCGGCGGGACGACGTATTCGGTCATGGCCACCATGGCGCGCTCAGGTGGTCAGGCTCATGGTCGGACGCTTGCCGGCCAGCGCCTCGGCCACGCTGTCCAGCACCATGCGGGCCATGGCGCCGCGCGTCTCCCACGTGGCGCTGGCGCGGTGGGCCTGCAGCGTGGTGCGGTCGGACTGGCGCAGCGCCGCCGGCACGCGCGGCTCGTCGACAAACACGTCCAGCCCGGCGCCCGCGATGCGGCCCGCCTCGATGGCCTGCGCCAGATCGGCCTCGTTGACCAGCCGGCCGCGCGCCACGTTGACCAGATAGCCGCGCGGGCCCAGCGCGTCGAGCACGGCGGCGTCGATGATGCCCTCGGCCTTGTCGGCGGCGGCGCACAGCACCAGCGCGTCGCTGTCGCGCGCCAGGTCGAGCAGGCCGGGCACGAAGGTGTGCGGCACGTCATCCATCGCACGCAGGTCCGTATAGCGGATGGGGCAGCCAAACGCGGCGGCGCGCGTGGCGACGGCCCGGCCGACACGGCCCATGCCGACGATGCCGACGCGCATGCCGCTGAAGCGGCGCGCCAGCGGAATCGCCGACGGCGACGGATGCAGTTCCCACTGGCCGTCCCGCACGAAGCGGTCGCCAGCGCAGATGTTGCGGCAGGCCGCGATCAGCAGGCCGATGGCCAGGTCGGCCACGTCCTCGGTCAGCGCGCCCAGCGTCGCCGTGACCGGCAGCCCGCGTTCGCGGCACCACGCCAGGTCCACGGCATCGGTGCCCACACCATTGACGGCCACCACCTTGAGCGCCGGCAACTGCTCCAGCATCGCCCGCGAAATGCCGGTGTGGCCGCCGGTGATGACGGCCTGGATCGACGCGCCGTGCTCGCGCAGCCAGGCGGCCGGATCGGCGATCTCGAAGAACTTGTGCACCTGGTACAGCGCGGCCAGCTCTTCATTGGCGGCCGGGATCAGGATCGGATTCAGTTGCAGGATCTGGGGCTTCATCGCGGGGGCTTGTCTCTCGTTGCAGGTTGACAGCATCGTAGGCAATAGTTGATTGTTGACGCAATCTTGATATATAAAATCAACATAAATCAGCCAAGCGAGTGACTTGTGGGAACCTGGATTTCGATGGACGAGGCGTGTTCGCGCCTGGGTGTGCGGCCGCAGACCGTCTATGCATACGTGAGCCGCGGCAAGATCGAGGTCATGTCCGACCCCACCGATACGCGCCGCAGCCTGTACCGCGCCGAGGACGTGGCGACGCTGTCGCGCCGCAAGCAGGCCGGGCGCAAGCACGAGACGCTGGCCACCAACACGCTGTTCGGCGCCGAGCCGAGCATCCCCACCGCCATCTCGACATTCGTGCGCGAGCGGCTCTACTACCGGGGCCACGACGCCGTGGCGCTGGCCGAATCGGCCACGCTGGAGCAGGCCGCGCACCTGCTCTGGGACGCCGCCCAGCCCGTGGATTTTTCGTCATCGACGCCGATCGGCAAGCCGGGCCGCGTGGCCGCGTTCCAGGCGCTGGCCGAGCGCGCCGCGACCGGCCATTCCACGCACGGACGCATGACGCGCGTGCTGCATGGCGAGGGTCAGGAGCTGGTGGGATTGCTGGCCAATGCGTTCGGCGCGCAGCCGGGCGCGCAGCCGCTGCACCTGCGGCTGGCGCAGGGCTGGGGACAGCCGCCAGCGGTGGCCGAATTGCTACGGATTGCGATGGTGCTGCTGCTCGACCACGAATTGACCAGTTCGGCGTTCGCGGCGCGCATCGCGGCATCCACCGGGGCGTCGCTGCCGGCCTGCCTGCTGTCGGGGCTGACGACGCTGTCGGGGCCGCTGCATGGCGATGCGTCGGGCCGGGTCAAGGCGCTGTTCGCGGAGCTGGATCGCCAGGGCGAGGACGAGGTGCTGGCGCACCATCTGTCGACGGGCCAGCCGCTGCCGGGCTTTGGCCACCATCTCTATCCCGAGGGCGACCCCCGCGCGGCGGCGTTGCTGAAACGGTTCGATCCGCCGCCCGTGATCGCGCGCTTTATCGAGAAGGCCACCCGGCTGACCGGGCTGCAGCCGAACTTTGATGTGGCGCTGGCGGCGTTGGTCACGCACTACCGGCTGCCGGACGACGCCGCGTTCGGCACGTTCGCCATCGCGCGCAGCGTCGGGCTGCTGGCGCATAGCCTGGAACAGTTGAGCGTGGGGCAGGTGATTCGCCCGCGCGGCCGCTACGTCGGCGCGGCCCCGGCGCGGGTCTAGCGCGGAGGACTAGCGCGGAGCCGGCACGGTGCCGGTGTCGCGGGTGACGTTGAGGCGGCCCTGGTAGCTGACCTCGCCGGTCTGGCCGTCGGCGTCGAAGCTGCGCTCGACGAAATCGAACCGGCCGTCATGGCGCACGCGCAGCACCGTGCTGGCGCGCGTGCCGTAGCTGGGCGAGCGGATGAACGCCGACGACAGCAGCTTTTCCCACTCGGGGGCCACCCCGGTGCTGGGCAGTTCCCAGTCGGGCGCCTGCTTCTCATCGGCCAGCATCTGCAGGTACGGGTCGGGGCTCGATCCGAACTGGCCACGGTCGGCGGCCAGCACCTCGCACAGCGCGCCCACGCGGCTGCGCACCTTGGGCCACGGCGTATCGAGCAGCGCGTTCGACAGGCCGTACAGGCCCGGCTTGAGCCGCTGCGGCTGGCCAGACTTCGACCGGTTGCTGTACCACCAGAGATCGTGCAGGTCGCTCGCCAGCAGGTTGAAGCCGTTGTAGGCGCCGTGCGCGCGGGCCAGGTCCTGCAGGTAGTCGGCCGGGCCCTGGCCGCCGCGCAGGAAATGCGACACCAGCTCGCCGCGCGAGCGGGCGTCGGTGCGTTTTTCGGACGGGGCGCGGACGTTGGTCAGCGCGGCAAAGCGCGCGCGGGAGTCGTCGGGCCATTCGGGCGACGCGGCATTGGCGATGCCCATCCACGTGCCGGCATCGCCAATCACTTCCGCCAGGTCGCGGCCGCCCAGCACCTCGGGGGCGTCGTGCCACCAGTGCGCGGGCGCCGCCGGGCGGGCATAGAATTCGTCGCGGTTGCCGGCCACCACCAGGGCATAGTCCGGGTGGGATTGCCAGGCCACCAGTATCAGACACATGGGGCTTCCTTTGCTACGGCGCCGCGGCCCGCGGGGGCTACAGCGCGTCGAGGTCGATGAACCGCTCGCTCATGCGATCGCCGCTGATCCATTGCGCCAGACCGCTCTGGCGCCAGAGACCGTCGAGCGTTGCATCGAACGCGGGCGGGACATCGGCATAACACTCCATCCACGTCTGCAGGCCGGCCCGGGTCTCGGGCCTGCGCATCAGCGTACCACCAATCCCGGTTGCCTCGGCGACCGTTTCCATCCAGCGGTGCCAGTGCGGCAGGGCGTCGGCCGCGTGCGCGTCGGGCACCTTGAAGTAGACGTAGAGATGATCGCTCATGGTGGAGTTCCCGGGGGCGTTCAGCCGGCCGCCTCGGCCTCGTTGGGCAGCGGCACTTCGTACGGCAGCGCACGCGTGGCCAGCGCCGGGCCATCGGCGGCGCCCAGGTGCAGCGCGCCCGTGGCGGCGTCGATCTTCAGCTCGGCCAGGCCGTCCCAGCCGCCCTGCGGCGCGGGCGCGGCGTTGACCACCATGCCGCACGGCTGGCCCGGGTCTTCCGGACGGAAGATCTCGGCGGCCGGCGCCGGTACGTCGCCTTCGCCATGCACGCGCCACATGCGGCGCTTGAGCGTGCCGCGGTACTGGCTGCGCGCCACCACTTCCTGGCCCGGATAGCAGCCCTTGCGGAAATTCACGCCGCCGATCAGCTCGAAGTTGATCATCTGCGGCACGAACTGCTCCTGCGTGGCGGCGGCGATACGCGGGATGCCCGCGCCGATGTCGAGCCAGTCCCAGAACGCCGGCGCGGCGGCGGCCAGCGTGCCGCCCAGCGCCTGCTGCAGGGACGCGGCGCGCTCGGCGGCGGCCACCACTTGCCAGCGTGGCTGGTACTCGGCGTCGGGCAGGCGGATGACGGTGGCGCCATCGGCCTGCGCCACGGCCAGCGGGCCGTGCGGCGCCGGCAGCCCGGCCTGGGCCAGCGCGGCCTCGGCACCGGCGCCGGCCACGCCCAGCACGCGATGCGTGGCGGACAGGTCCGACAGCCTGGCCTTGGCGCGCAGCACGAACATCGACAGCCGCTTCTGGATGGCCGGCTGGATGTCGGCCGACAACTGCAGCACGATGCCGTCGGGGTCGCGCCAGGCCAGGAAGCTGGCCAGCAGCCGGCCCTTGGGCGAGCAATAGCCGGCCAGCCGCGCGGCATCGGCCGGCAGGTCTTCCACGGCGTTGGTGAGCTGGGTGTGCAGGAAACTGGCGGCGTCGTCGCCGGCCACGCGGATCAGGCCCAGCCCGGCGGGGGCGGTCACGATGCCGGCGGCGGGCAGGGCGGCGAGGCTGTCGGCAAGCGACGGGAAATCATTGGCGGACATGCGGAACGGTCCTGGAAATCGAAGGGATGCGGTGAATTGGGGGCGCCACGCGCGAAACACAACGTGTGCGGGCCGGACGGTAACGCTCGGTGACACATCGGCCACAAGGCTCCCGGTATTATATGGGCCTGTCGCCATTCCGGCCGGCCGCGCCCTTGATCCCGACCCGCCGGCGGGGGCAAGGCGGCGGGCCCTATCCTCACTTTCATGAAACGTCTGTTCTCGCGCCTGGTCGGGGCGCTGGTGGTCTTTGCCGTCGCCGCTGCCGGCGGCTTTGCCTGGTGGGCCCATCAGCCGCTCACGCTGTCCGCGTCGCCCGTCGAGGTCATCGTCAAGCCGAACTCCGGCGTGGCCAGCGTCGGCCGGCAGATCCAGCGCGGCGGGGTGCCGATGGACCCGCGCCTGTTCCAGTTGCTGGCCCGCGTGACCGGGCATGGCGCCGACCTGAAGGCGGGCGGCTACCAGTTCGAAACCGGCGCGACGCCGCTGGACGTGATCGAGAAACTGGCCCGGGGCGAGGTGTCGCACTACGTGGTCACCGTGATCGAGGGCTGGGAATTCCGCAAGATGCGCGCGGCCGTGGATGCCAGCCCGGCGCTCCGGCACGACACCAGGGGCATGACCGACGCCGAGCTGATGCAGGCCATCGGTGCGGCGGAAACTTCACCCGAAGGGCTGTTCTTTCCCGATACCTACCTGTTCGCGCGCGGCAGCAGCGACATCGACCTCTACAAGCACGCCTACCGGGCCATGCAGAAGCGCCTGAACGACGCCTGGAACGCCCGCGCGCCGGACCTGCCGTACAAGACGCCGTACGAGGCGCTGATCATGGCGTCGATTGTCGAGAAGGAAACCGGGCAGGCCGGCGAGCGGCCGATGATCGCCGCCGTGTTCGTCAACCGGCTGCGCAAGAACATGATGCTGCAGACCGATCCGACCGTGATCTATGGCGTGGGGCCGACCTTCGACGGCAACCTGCGCAAGCGCGATCTGCAGGCCGACACCCCGTACAATACGTACACCCGGACGGGCCTGCCGCCGACGCCGATCGCGCTGCCGGGCCTGGCCTCGCTGGCCGCGGCCACCACGCCGGCGCCCACCGACGCGCTGTACTTCGTGGCCCGTGGCGACGGCAGCAGCCACTTTTCCAGCTCTCTCCCTGAACACAACCGCGCGGTCGACAAGTACCAGCGCGGAAAACCCTGATTCCATGCGCGGCAGATTCATCACTTTCGAAGGCATCGACGGCGCCGGCAAGAGTACCCATGTCGAATGGGTGGCCGGCCGCCTGCGCGAACGCGCCACCGTCGTCACCACGCGCGAACCCGGCGGCACGCCGCTGGGCGAGGACCTGCGCCGCCTGCTGCTCCATCGCCAGATGGACCTGGAGACCGAGGCGCTGCTGATGTTCGCGGCGCGCCGCGAGCATATCGCCGAAGTGATCGAACCGGCGCTGGCGCGGGGCGACTGGGTGATTTCCGACCGCTTCACCGACGCCACGTTTGCCTACCAGGGCGGTGGGCGCGGCCTGCCGCGTGCGCGGCTGGAGGTGCTGGAGCAGTGGGTGCAGGGCGGCTTGCAGCCGGACCTGACGCTGCTGTTCGACGTGCCGCTGGAAACGGCCGCCGCCCGGCTGGCGGACGCGCGGGAGCCGGACAAGTTCGAAGCCGAGTCGCGCGCGTTTTTCGAGCGCACCCGCGCCGAGTATCTGCGCCGGGCCGCCGAGTCGCCGCAGCGCTTTCGCGTGATCGACGCCACGCGCTCGATCGACGAGATTCGCGTGACGCTTGAAGAAATCCTCGCAAGCCTCTGATATTCCGACGATATATGCGCGTGGTGATGTGTCCGCGGACGCCTCCGACAATACATGAGCACCACGCGCTAACCGATTGATCTGCATGCTCTATCCCTGGCAACAAGACGACTGGCAACGGCTGGCGGCGCTGCGCGAGCGGCTGCCCCATGCGTTGCTGCTGCATGGCCAGCAAGGCATCGGCAAGCGCGACCTCGCCCTGCACTTTGCGCAGGGGCTGTTGTGCGAGACGCCGCTGGCGGACGGCCAGCCGTGCGACCGGTGCAGCGCCTGCCACTGGTTCAGCCAGGGCAACCATCCCGATTTCACCGTGGTGCGGCCGGAGGCGCTGGAAGCCGGCGACGCGGCCGAGGGCGATGCCGAGACGGGCGGCAGCAAGAAGAAGGCGCCCAGCAAGATCATCCGCATGGAGCAGGTGCGCGGGCTGATCGAGGCGGTGGGCGTTGGCACGCACCGGGCCGGGCTGCGCGTGGTGGTGGTCTATCCGCTCGATGCGCTGCAGACCGAGGGCGCCAACGCGCTGCTCAAGACGCTGGAGGAGCCGCCGCCGTCGACGGTCTTCCTGCTCGTGACCGACCGCATCGACCGCGTGCTGCCGACTATCCTGTCGCGCTGCCGCCAGTTCTCGGTGACGCGCCCGACCCTGGCGGCGGCGCTGGACTGGCTGCGCAGCCAGGGCGTGGCCGACGTCGAGGCCCAACTGGCCGTGGCCGGCGGGGCGCCGCTGACCGCGCTGCACGCCGCCGAGGCCGAGGAGCAGCCGCTGCAACGCTGGCTGGTGAGCCAGCTTGGCGCCGGCGCGGCGTTCGATGCGCTGGCGGCGGCCGACCAGCTCCAGAAGCTGCCGGTGCCGGCGGTGCTGGGCGTGTTGCAGCGCTGGACGTACGACCTGCTGGCGCTGTGCGTCGGCACGGGGGCGGTGCGCTACTTCCCGAAGGAGCAGGCGGCGCTGGCCCGTTGCGCCGGCGCCACCGACGCGCACCGGCTGCAGGCGTTCGCGGCGCGGCTGGTCAATCACCGGCGCAGCGAGAGCCATCCGCTGGCGGCGCGGCTGGTCATGGAATCGGTCTTTCTGGACTATCGCCAGTTGTTCCGCTGACCGGTACAAAAGCATAGGCATCGATGGGCACACGTGGTAAAAGTCGAGCCACGTGTTTCCTAAATCCAATAGCCGGCACAAGCCGGCAGCAGTCAGGGGTCGAACATGAATGCACCAGTCACGACGCCGCCGCGCGCAGCGGGGGCGATGCCCGGCAATCCGGCCACGGGGCCCGCAAGCGGCGCGCCGCAGCGGCCCAACGTGTTGTCGCTGTCGATCAAGGACCAGGCGGGGCTGTACGCCGCGTACATGCCATTTCTGGCGCGCGGCGGCATCTTCGTGCCGTCGAACCGGCCGTTCCGGCTGGGCGAGCAGGTCTTCCTGGTGCTGTCGCTGCTGGACCGGCCCCAGAAGTACCAGGTGCAGGGCACCGTGGCATGGATCACCCCGGCCGGCACGCCGATGAAGACGCCCGGCGTGGGCGTGCATCTGCCGGACGACGAAAACGGCCGCGTGCTGCGGCGCGCGGTCGAGGAACTGCTGGGCAAGGCCATCGAATCGGGGCGCCCCACGCAGACCCTCTAACCTGATGTGAAAGGCGAAGTTTGCTTCGCAAGTTATTGTATTTATGAGTCAATCTGGTTTCACGCTGCGTCTGGCGACGCGCGACGACCTGCCCGGCATCGTCGACATCTACAACAGCACCGTGGCGTCGCGCATGGTCACGGCCGATACCGAGCCGGTCAGCGTGGCGTCGCGCGAGGCGTGGTTCGATGCGCACCAGCCCGCGCGCCGTCCGCTCTGGGTCTGCGAGGCCGCCGATGGCCGCATGGCCGGCTGGGTCAGCTATTCGGACTTCTACGGCCGGCCCGCCTACGGCGCCACGGCCGAGGTCTCGATCTATCTCCACGAGGATTTCCGCGGCAAGGGCCTGGGCCGGCTGCTGCTCGACGAGGCCATCTCGCATGCGCCCAAGGTGGGCGTGAACACGCTGCTGGGCTTCATCTTTGGCCATAACGCGCCGAGCCTGGCGCTGTTCGAGCGCCACGGCTTCTCACGCTGGGGCGACCTGCCGCGCGTGGCCGTGCTCGACGGAGTCGAGCGCGACCTGGTGATCCTGGGCCGCCGGCTCGACTGATACGGGCAGCACCATGTTTGTCGACTCCCATTGCCATATCGATTTTCCCGAGCTGGCGCAGCGCCTGCCCCAGTTGCTGGAAAACATGAAGACCAACCAGGTCACGCACGCGCTGTGCATCTCGGTGACGCTGGAGGATTTCCCGCGCGTGCTCGCGCTGGCCGAGCAGCATCCCAACCTCTACGCGTCGGTGGGCGTGCATCCCGACTACGAGGAAGACGCCGAGGAGCCGACGCTGGAGCGGCTGGTGACCTTGTCCGCCCACCCGCGCGTGGTGGGCACCGGCGAGACCGGGCTGGACTACTACCGGCTCAACGGCCGCAGCATCGCCGACATGGAATGGCAGCGCGAGCGGTTTCGCACCCATATCCGCGCCGCGCGCCAGACCGGCAAGCCGCTGATCATCCATACCCGCTCGTCGGCCGACGACACGATCCGGCTGATGCGCGAGGAAAACGCCCGCGAGGCCGGCGGCGTGATGCACTGCTTCACCGAGACCTGGGACATTGCGAAGCAGGCGCTGGACGAGGGCTTCCATATCTCGTTCTCGGGCATCGTCACGTTCAAGAGCGCCGCCGACCTGCAGGAAACGGCGAAGAAGGTGCCGCTGGACCGGATGCTGATCGAGACCGATTCGCCGTACCTGGCCCCCGTGCCATACCGCGGCAAGACCAACGAACCGGCCTGGGTGCGCCATGTGGGCGAGTTCATCGCCCAGCTGCGCGGCGAGCCGGTGGAAAAGGTGGCGGAACAGACCACGGAAAACTTCTTCCGCCTTTTCAAGCACATAGACAGGAATGCTCATGCTTGATCTGAAGATTCGACGCCTGGCGTCGGCCATGGCGCTGGTGGGTTTGACGGCGATGTCGGGCTGCGCGCTGGTGCAGGCCGCCCCGGCCGACGACATGCGCAAGGCCGTGGAATTCGACGACGGCAACACGGTGCAGAAGCTGCTGGCCAAGGGCGTGGACCCGAACCTCGTGGACAACCGCGGCAATCCGATGCTGGTGGTGGCGCTGCGCGAGAAATCGAAGAAAGCGGCCACGGCGCTGATCAAGGCCAAGAACATCGACTTCGACAAGACCAACCCGGCTGGCGAGAACGCGCTGATGATGGCGGCGCTCAACGGCGAGCTGGACATGATCAAGCTGATGGTCGACGGCGAGGAAGCCGAGGTCAACAAGAAGGGCTGGGCGCCGCTGCACTACGCCGCGACCAACGGCCACAACGACGTGGTCAAGTACCTCGTGGACCATGCGGCCTATATCGACGCCGAAAGCCCGAATGGCACCACGCCGCTGATGATGGCGGCGCGCGGCGGCCATATCGACACGGTCAAGCTGCTGCTGGACGAGGGCGCGGACCTGCGCCTGAAGAACCAGCAGGGCATGACGGTGATCGACTTTGCCGAGCAGTACAACCAGAAGGAAATTGCCGACGGCCTGAAGTCGCGCTGGCAGAAGCTCTACGGCAATGTGCCGCCGGCGGCACCCAAGCCGAAGCCCTACGTGCCGCCCAACGGCCAGCCGCAACCCAAGGCGTATTGATCCAGCCGCCTGTGGCCGATCGTGCCGACCGCGCCGGCCGCGCCGGCCATGCCCTGACGCCGTGGCGCGTCAGGGAAATTCCCGCTCGGAGATCGCCACCGAGCGCGAGGTGCCGCCCGGCACCGCGTACAGCTTGAAAACGTTGCGATTGGCGCTGGTGCCGCGGGCCTCGCGGATCTCGCTCAGGTCGAAGCGTTCGGAGCGGAAGATCTCGCCCGAATCCAGGCTCTGGTAGCGCAGGTCGTAGGCGCCCGGCGAGATGTTTTCCATCGTGAACGACGACCCGCCCCGCACGAAGCTCGTGCGCACGGGCAGCGGCGCGTTGCCGTCGACGGCCACCAGCTTCAGCAGGACGTCGGACGCGCTGCCCGAGTTGTCGACCGTCAGCGTCGACAGTCCATTTCCATTGAGTACCGGATAGCCCGGCAGATAGCCCGAGTGGTCGGGCCACGGCATGCCGCGCGGCGTCATCGACGGCCGCGTGTAGCGGCGATCGGACGCGCCAGGCGCCGTGCCCGGCGTGAGCGCCTTGGCCAGCGTCTGCACCGTGCTGGCCGGCTGCGCCGCCCGGGTGCCGTCGCTGGCCGACGCCTGTCCGCTGCCGGACCAGTCGCCCAGCAGGATCAGGATGATCGCGCCGATGGCCGCGTACAGCGCGAACGACCCGTACTTCGGCAGCGGCGTGGCCGGGCCATCGGCGGGACGGTTGCGGGCCGGACGCTCGGCGCGCGGACGCGACGCCTTGCGCGCGCGGAACGGCGCGTCCTGCTGGCTGTCCTCCGGCCCTGGCCGGGACTGGCCGGCGTTGCCGCCGCCCGCCTGCGCGGGCCGCGCGGCCTGCCGGGCCGCCTGCTGGCGCTGGGCCGCCTGCCGCTGGGCGGCGGCGGTGCGCTGGGCCTGCGCGCGGCGCTGCTCGGCCTCGCGCTTTTCCTCGGCGGCGATCCACTGGTCGTGCTCGGCGCGCTTGTCGGGGTCGCGCAGCACGTCGTAGGCGGCGTTCAGCAGCCGCATGATGCGGTTGGCTTCCTCGCCGTCGGCGTGACGGTCGGGATGGTATTTCTGGCTCAAGGACTTGTAGGCGGCCCGGATGACTTCGGGCGGCGCGTCGCGGGAAACCTTGAGGTTGTCGTAGTGGGTATGCATCAAGCGGGAAAGACGCAATGGCGGTGGTCGACAACAGATAACGGCAAGTGGCCGCCATTTTCAAGGCTTTTCTGCGCAGGACGGGGCGGCGCCGACAGTGTCGCGCCACGGGCGGGTGCGTGTCTGCGGGGTGCCCAACAAAGTGCCGGGACGTGGCAGGGGCCGCGAATTCTAGTCGGCGGCGGCCGCGGCCGCAGTAGCACCTAAGGATGATTGGCCCGGCCTGGCTGAATCGGTATCTTCGATGCAACTTTTCAGGAGGTCGCCCGGCGCGGCCGGCGCCTGACCTGTTCCGCCCCCGATGTCCGCCCGCGCCCGCGCGCCTGCCATGAACACCGTTGCCATCCTGTTGTCAGCGTTCCTGCTCTCCGTCTTCGCCCTCGGGGCGTTTATCTGGAGCATGCAGAAAGGCTTCTTCGATACCTCGCCGGCCGCCGCGCGGGTCATCTTCGGCGATGCCGAAACCGGCCATCCCGAAGACCCCGGCGCTGCCCGCGGCGGGCTGCCCCACCCCTCGCGCGAGGCGGCCGACCGGTCGTCGGCGCCGGTGGTCTTCCTGTTCCTGTGCTGCGCGATGGTGTGGCTGGTGGTGGCGTCGGCGGCCGGGCTCACGGCATCGGTCAAGCTCCATGCGCCCGACCTGTGGGCATCGGTGCCGTGGCTGACGTTCGGCCGCATCCGCACGATCCACCTCAATGCCGTGGCCTACGGCTGGGCGCCGATGGCCGGGCTGGGTATCGCCATGTTCCTGCTGCCGCGCCTGCTGCGCACCGAACTGGTGGGCGCGCGCTGGGCCGTGCTGGGCGCGGCGCTGTGGAACGCCGGGCTGATCGCGGGCGTGGGCAGCATCGCGGCGGGCATCTCGGACGGGCTCGAATGGCTGGAGATCCCGTGGCAGGTAGACATCCTGTTCGTGGCCGGCGGCGCGTTCGTCGGCTTTCCGCTGGTGCTGACGCTGCTGAACCGCAAGGTGGATCACCTCTACGTGTCGGTCTGGTACATGGGCTGCGCGCTGTTCTGGTTCCCGGTGCTGTTCCTGGTGGCCAACTTCCCCGGGCTCCATTTCGGCGTGGAGCAGGCCACGATGAACTGGTGGTTCGGCCATAACGTGCTGGGGCTGTTCTACACGCCGCTGGCGCTGGCGTCGATCTACTACTTCCTGCCCAAGGTCATCGGCCAGCCGGTGAAGTCGTACGGCCTGTCGCTGCTGGGGTTCTGGGCGCTGGCGTTCTTCTACGGCCAGGTGGGCGGGCATCACCTGGTGGGCGGGCCGGTGCCGGGCTGGCTGATCACGCTGTCGGTGGTGCAGAGCATGATGATGCTGATCCCGGTCATCGCGTTCTCGATCAACCAGCACCAGACGCTGCGCGGCAACTTCCGCCGGCTGGTGGATTCGCCGACGCTGCGCTTTGTCACCTTCGGCGGGATGATGTACACGCTGAGCTCGATCCAGGGCTCGTTCGAGGCGCTGCGCGGGGTCAACCGCGTGGCCCATTTCACGCACTACACCGTGGCGCACGCCCACCTGGGGCTCTATGCGTTCGTCAGCTTCGCGTTCTTTGGCGCCATCTATTTCATCGTGCCGCGCATCACGGGCCGGGAATGGCCGTACCGCTGGCTGATCTACAGCCACTTCTGGCTGGCCGTGGGCGGCATCGGCGTCTATTTCGTCAGCCTGACCATCGGCGGCTGGCTGCAGGGGCTGGCGATGCTGGACGCCGCGCGGCCGTTCATGGATTCGGTGCTGCTGACCGTGCCGTACCTGAAGGCGCGCTCGCTGGGCGGCCTGATGATGCTGACCAGCCACCTCTGCTTTGCCGCCAATTTCGTCTGCGTGATCGTGGGCCTGGGGCCCAACCGCGACCGTCCGGCGCTGTTCCACCCGCGCCGCGGCCCGGCGCAGGGAGTCTGAGCCATGAACAACGAAAACGTATTGCTGGCCGGCGGCATGACGATGCTGGCGCTGGCGACCAGCGCCCTGGTGGTGCTGCCTTACCTGCAACTGCATGACGTGAAGCCCACCGAGGGCGTCAAGCCCTATACGGCCGCGCAGCTGCGCGGGCGCGAGGTCTACATCGCCAACGGCTGCATCTACTGCCATTCCCAGCAGCCGCGCGACAGCAGCTTTGCCCCGGACGCCAGGCGCGGCTGGGGCCGGGCTGCCGTGGCCGGCGACTACTACTATGACAAGCCGCACCTGCTTGGCACCATGCGCACCGGGCCGGACCTGCTCAACATCGGCGTGCGCCAGCCCAGCGCGGACTGGCACCTGGGTCATCTTTACCAGCCGCGCGCGTACGTCAGCGGCAGCATCATGCCGAGCTACCCGTACCTGTTCGACAT
The DNA here is from genome assembly GCF_032190535.1 of Cupriavidus sp. SZY C1. Classification (NCBI taxonomy): domain Bacteria; kingdom Pseudomonadati; phylum Pseudomonadota; class Betaproteobacteria; order Burkholderiales; family Burkholderiaceae; genus Cupriavidus; species Cupriavidus sp. SZY C1. The sequence continues at coordinate 5,056 of NZ_JAUANU010000025.1, read as the reverse complement.
CAAGGACGCGCCCGAGGCCGGCGAGAAGGCCGTGCCGCTGCCGCCCGGCTATGCGCCCATCGGCAAGGTGGTGGTGCCGACGGCCGCCGCGCTGGACCTGGTGGCGTACCTGCAATCGCTGAACCGAACCGGGGCCGCACTGCCGGCGGCGGCCAGGGCGGGAGACTGACATGACAGATTCGCGCGATGACCGCCACGCCATGGCCGCCCGCGCCCGCGAGCACGCCGACCCGCACGAGAACCGCGCGCCGATTCCGCGCTACGTGCTGGCGATGGTGGCCGTGCTGGTGGGGTGGGGCGCGTGGTATATCGCCACGGCGCCGATCGACCAGCCGCCGGCACTCGGCGACCGCCGCACCGAGGCCGACCTGCGCGGCCAGCCGAAGTCCGCCGCCGTGGATGGCGCCGCCGTGTTCCAGAGCCGCTGCGTGGCCTGCCATCAGGCCAGCGGGCAGGGTTTGCCGGGCGTGTTTCCGCCGCTGGCCGGATCGGAATGGGTGACGGGGCCGGACGCCACGGCGGCGCGGATCGTGCTGCGCGGGGTGACCGGCAAGCTGACCGTCAAGGGCACGGCCTACCAGGGCGCCATGCCGGCGTTTGCCGACCAGCTTGGCGATGCCGAGATCGCCGCCGTGCTGACGCACGTGCGCAGCCAGTGGGGCAATGCCGCGCCGCCCGTGACGGCCGCGACCGTGGCCGCCGCCCGCGCCGACACCGCCGCCATGCAGGCGCCATACGATGGTGACGCCGCCCTCGGCAAGCCGGGCGGCTAGGCGCCGGCCGCTGCCGCCGTGGGCGGTGCTGGCCGGCGTGCTGGCGCTGGCGGGCGCGGCAATCCACGGGCTGACCGACGGATTGTCGGCGTGGACGCTCGACCAGCGGCGCGAGGCCCGTATCGCGCGCCAGACGCTGCGCTTGCCGCCGATTGACGTCCACACGCACGACGGCCAGCGCGTGCGGCTGTTCGCCGGGGCCGGTGCCGCCGGTGCTGCCCGTGCGGCTGCGATGGCCGCCGGTCCGCCGCCGGCCGTCTATCTTGTCGATTTCATCTACACACGCTGCGCCACGGTCTGCCGGGCGCTGGGCGCCGAGTTCGACCATCTGCAGCGCCAGCGCGACGCCGACGGCATGGCCGGCCGCATCGCGCTGGTGTCGCTGTCGTTCGATCCGCGCGACACGGTGCCGGACCTGCGCGGCTATGCCAGCACCCACCACGCCCGCGCGCCGGGCTGGCGGGTGGCGGCGGCCGTGGCCCCGGCCGACATGGCGCGGCTGCTGGCCGATGCCGACGTGATCGCCATCCCGGACGGCCTGGGCGGCTTTGCGCACAACGGCGGCCTGCATGTGGTCGATGCGGACGGCATGGTGCTGGCGACCTATCCGCTCGAAGCCTTCCAGGCGGCCTATGCATCGGCGCTGGCCCACACCCGACGGGGGCCGCGATGAGGCGCATCCGCGCGGGCTGGTGGCTGGCGGCGCTGCTGGGGCTGCCCGCGCTGCCGCCGCTGCGCGGCCTATTCGAGTCGTCGATGGCGCTGCTGATGCTCGCGCTGCTGCCGGGCCTGTTCGCGGCGGGCTGCCTGCTGCCGCGCGTGCTGGCGGCCCGCTGGGCGCCCCGGCGCCGGGCCCGCGCGCTGGTGCGGCTGAGGCCCCATGCGCTGGCGCTACTGGTGGCGGCGTCGGCCGGCTATGGCGTCTGGATGCTGCCGATCGCCATCGACCTGTCGCGGATGGCGTGGCTGCTTGGGGTGGCGCGCGACGTGTCGGTCTGCGCGGCCGGGCTGGCCGCCGCGCTGGCCGTGCGGCTGGCGCTGTGGCCGCTGGTGTTGTTTTTTGGCGGCAACCTGGTCTGGATGGGCCTGACTTTTGGCATCCTGTTCGTCGACGCGCCGGCGCGGCTCTGCGCCAGCTACCTGCTGGACGACCAGCGCGTGGCCGGCGCCGGGTTGATCGCCTTGTCGCTGGGGTTGGGGGGCTGGCTGCTGGCCTGGGCCGCGCGGCAGGCGGACGCCGCGCCATCGGCCGGGATGCGAAAAAAACTAAAGAAAGCGGGCAGGCTGCCGATAAAGGCGGCCAACGAGAAGTGTCATCACAAGACGGGGCCTGACCAGAGCCCCGCTTGATCGGCAGCGCGCGGCACGTCCGCGCGGGCCATTTGATAGGGGCGAGCGCATGCTGAGAAGAATCAAGGCGGAACAGCTACAGATTGGCATGTTCGTGGCAAGGCTGGGCGGGCCGTGGATGAACCACCCGTTCTGGCGGTCGCGGTTCCTGGTCACCAGCGACGAGCAGGTGGAGCAGATCCAGTCGGCCAACGTGCAGGACGTCTGGATCGACATCCTCAAGGGCCGCAACCTGCCCACGCCGGCCACGCCGGAGACCATGGAGGCCGACGCCGGCGACGACGCGCCCGAGGCCAGCTTCGAGGACGAGCTGGAACGGGCGCGCGAGCTGATCAAGACCGGCCGCGCGCTGATCGGCAACCTGTTCAACGACGTGCGCATGGGCCGCGCGCTGGAAACCCACGGCGCGCTGCTGCTGGTGGATTCGGCATCGACGTCGCTGTCGCGCCATTCCCAGGCGCTGCTGGCCATGGCCCGGCTCAAGGCCAAGGACGACTATTCCTACCTGCACGCGTTCTCGGTCTGCGCGCTGATGATCGCCGTCGGCCGCAACCTGAAGCTGCCCGACGGCGAGGTGCGCGAACTGGGGCTGGCCGGGCTGGTGCACGACATCGGCAAGCTGACGCTGCCCGACGCGCTGCTGCTCAAGGCGGGCGACCTGTCGCCGGCCGAGGAGGAGCAGATGCGGCGCCACCCGTCGGCCGGCTATCGCATCCTGAACGAGGCCCGGCTCTACACGAACATCCCGCTCGACGTCTGCGTGCACCACCACGAGCGGGTGGACGGCCGGGGCTACCCGTTCGGGCTGCTGGAGCACGAGATCAGCATCCACGCCAAGATCGCGGCCATCTGCGACACGTACGATTCGCTGACGTCGCCGCGGCCGAACCACCAGGCGTGGTCGCCGGCGCGGGCCATGGAGTACATCGCCGTGCGCGTCGACACGCTGTTCGACCGCCGCGTGTTCAAGGCGTTTACGCGCACCATCGGCATCTATCCGCTGGGCACGGTGCTGCGGCTGCGCTCGGGCCGGCTGGCCGTGGTCTGCGGCCAGAACGAGGGCGAACCGCTGCGGCCGCGCGTGATGGTGTTCTACTCGGTGACCGATTCGAAGCCGCTGCCGCCCGAAGTGCTGGACCTGTCGCACGACGACGACACGGTCATCGCCTTCGAGGACGCCAAGCAGTGGGGCTTCAGCGACGACCAGTTGATGGCGATGTACGCGCCCCACGCCAGGTAAGCCTGGCCGGCGGCGGGCCGGGCAGGGCGGTGGTAGTAAACTCGGGGCTTGTCCGGTCCGACCGATTGCATTCTCCCGATGACATTTGACGCCCTGCTGGACCTGTTCCAGCAACGCATTCCCGCCCATCCCTGGGCACAGATCTCGCTGTACGTGCTGGCGCTGGTGGTGATCGCCGCGCTGTCGCAGTGGCTGGTGGCCCGGGTGGTGGGCCGCGTGGTCTACCGCGTGCTGAGCCTGTCCGGCAACCGCGAATGGGCCGCCGCGCTGATGCGCCATCGCACCTATCGCCGGCTGGGCTACGCGGTGTTCCTGGCCGTGATCACGGTGGGCATCAGCCAGGTGCCTGACCTGGGCAAATTCTCGATCCTGATCGAACGGCTGGCGCACGCCGGCACGTGGGTCAGCATGTTCCTGATGCTGTCCGGCGTGCTGGCGGCCTGGCAGACCGTCTTCGCCAACAGCCGGCGTGCCCAGACGCGGTCCATCAAGGGCTACGTCCAGATCGCCCAGTTGGCCCTGTGGCTGGTCTGCGGCGTGCTGGTGCTGTCGATCCTGATCGACCGCTCGCCGCTGTGGATGCTGTCGGGCATCGGCGCGCTGTCGGCGGTGCTGCTGCTGGTGTTCAAGGACACGCTGCTGTCGCTGGTGGCCAGCACGCAGCTTACGTCGAACGACATGCTGCGCATTGGCGATTGGATCGAGATGCCGCAGTCCAACGCCGACGGCTACGTGATGGACATCGCGCTGCACACGGTCAAGGTCAAGAACTGGGACAACACCGTGACCACGGTGCCCACGTACAAGCTGTTCTCGGAAAGCTATCGCAACTACCGCCACATGTTCGAATCCGGCGCGCGCCGGATCAAGCGGATGCTGCGCATCGACGCCTCCACGGTGCGGTTCCTGGACGACGACGAGGTGACGGCGCTGATGCGGTTCCGGCTGCTGCACGACTACCTGGAGGTCAAGCAGCAGGAGGTGGAGCAGACCAACCGCGCGCTGCTGGGCGAGAACACCGACCCGGTGAACCGCCGCCGGCTGACCAACCTGGGCACGTTCCGGGCGTACGGCATCGCCTTCCTGCGCGCGCATCCCGACATCCACCACGACCTGCTGCTGAACCTGCGCATGATGGAGCCCGACTCGCAAGGCATCCCGATCGAGGTCTACTGCTTCAGCAACCGCACGGGCTGGATGGACTACGAGCGCATCCAGGGCGATATCTTCGACCACCTGCTGGCCATCCTGCCGGAACTGGGGCTGCGGCTGTACCAGGCGCCGTCCGGCGCCGATCTGGCCGGCGTGCGGGAGTTTTCACCCCACGGCGCCCACGCTGCTTTGGCCGCCGCGGCGACAGACCCAGGGGCCAGGGAGCCAACGCAATCGCCGATGGACAGGGCGGATCGGGTGGTTTGAGGGGCGGTGGAGGGCGTGGGGCCGCTGGTTTGCTTCCCTCTCCAGCATCGCGGGAGAGGGCCAGCAGTCCGAACTGCGACCAGTCGGCAAGCAGAGCCTCAACGCCCTCACCCCCAACCCCTCTCCCGCAGGCGGGAGAGGGGAGCCAGACAGTGGAATTTCAAGCCTGCTAGAAGCAAATCTACCGCCGGTTTGCTCTGTAGTGGTCAAGTTTTTTCAGACAGGTATTAAGGTTGTCTGGCGTTTGAACTTGTCCTCAAACTCCTGCGGCGAC
>NZ_JAUANU010000024.1:0-35534 GCF_032190535.1 Cupriavidus sp. SZY C1 | reverse complement strand
CCACCACCTTGTTCTTCTGCCTGGCGACGTCGAGCACGGCCAGCGCCGGCGCGGACGCGGCCACGTCCAGGATGGCGTCGACCTTGTCGGTATCGAACCATTCGCGCGCCTTGTTGGCGGCGATGTCGGCCTTGTTCTGGTGGTCGACCACCACCAGCTCCACCTTCTTGCCCAGCACCTTGCCGCCAAAGTCGTCGATCGCCATCTGCGCGGCGGCGGCACTGCCCCGGCCGGTCACGTCCGCGTACAGCCCGCTCATGTCGAGCAGCAGGCCGATCTTGACCACATCATCGGAAATGCCCGGCTTGGGCTGGGCGTGCGCAGCCACGGCGGCCAGGGCCAGCGCGGCGGCGGTAAGCAGGCGATTGGGGTGCATGGTCTCCTCCGGGGGTTTTGGTTTGGGTGGTGCGGTGGTGTGATGCGCGTGGATTGCCTTTCGGTTTGCTCCCCTCTGCCGAACGGCGGGAGAGGGGCCGGGGAGCGGCTCGGCATTTCAGGATGCCGATGTCGCGGTTTGGGCCGCTTGCCCTCTCCCCCAACCCCTCTCCCGCCGCGCGGGAGAGGGGAGCTGAAACCGTGGCGGCCTGAAACGTCTACACCGTTGCCACCGGCGTGGTCGGCGATCCCACGGCGCCCGGCAGTCTCAGCGGTGGCGCGGTCAGCATGAAGCGGGTGCGGCCGTGGGCGCGCAGCCAGTCCGCCAGGTCGCGCAGGTACCAGAGTTCGCCCAGCGGCAGGCCGAGCTTGAACAGGCAGTGGTGGTGCAGCGGCAGCAGCGGGTGCGTCCGGGCGTCGTCGGGAGGAGGCAGGGCCGGGTAGCGCTCGACCGCGTAGTTGTCGGCGATCAGTGCGGCGATGCCGGAATCGGTGATCCAGTTCAGCAGCCGGTCGTCGCGGCCGTTCAGTGCGCAGCAGCTATGGTGCAGCACGGTCTCGTCGGGGTCGCGCTGCATCGATAGCACCACCTCGGCAAAGCCGGTGCGCAGCAGCAGCATGTCGCCGCGCTCCACCTCCACGCGGCGGGCTTCCATCGCGTGCATCAGATCGTCGTAGCCGACGTTGCGGAAATCGGTGCCGAAAGCGTCGGACAGGTCCACCAGCACGCCGCGGCCCTGCATGCCTTTGACGGCGAAGTTCTCGATGCCGAGCGCGTCGGCGTGGCTGGCGTGGCCGTGGCCGCAGTCGTGAGGCGCGAAGTCGTCGTCCTCGGCGTAGTCCACCGGCCCGACGATGTCGTCGTTGGCCCGGAAGCCGTTGTAGTAGACGCGCTCGGGCCGGCCGTCGCCGTCGGCATCGAACAGCGCGCCCACGTGGGCCAGCGAATCCCACTGCGTGGAGTACTGCAGGCACAGCAGCACCTGGTCGTCGCTGATGACGTCGGTGGCGGCCGGGTTGACCTTGGCCAGCGGGAAGTTCAGGTACGGGATGTCGTCGCGGAACGTTGGCCGCAACTGGGGCGGATGCCGGCGCGGGTTGAGCTTGTTGCCGCCGGGGTAGTCCAGCGGCATCGACAGGCAGAAGCTGAGCCCGGCCTGGATCTCGCGCGCGCCCCTGACCACCTGTTCGGGGCCGATCAGGTTGACGCGGCCCAGTTGATCGTCGGGACCGAAGTCGCCCCAGTTCGAGCCTTCCGGCCGTTGCTTCCAGCGCATGCTTCATGCCTCCTGTTGTCGTGGGATGGGGTGCCGCCACAGCGCGGCGATGGTGTCGGCCTCGCGCCGCAGCGCGCGGGCCAGCGCCGCCTCGCGGTCGACGATGCGCTCGTTGAGCGCGGCGATGCTGATGGCGCCCAGCGGGTAGCCGTCCGGGCCGGGCAGGGCGATGCCGATGCCGCCCATGCGCTCCACCACCACGTCCAGCAGCACCGCGTAGCCGCGTGCGCGCGTGGTGGCCACGTGGCGGCGCAGCACGTCGGCGTCGATCCGGGGATAGCGTTTCAGCGACGGGGCGATGCAGTCGAGCACCGTGTCGACCTCGTCGTCAGGCAGCGCGGCCAGCAGCGCCAGGCTGCCGGCGCCCACGCCCAGCGGGCGGCGGCTGCCGACGTCGAGATAGTTGGCGCGGATCGGAAAGGTGCCGAGCCGCAGTTCCAGGCAGACCGATTCCCAGCCGCTGGGCACGGACAGGATCGCCGTGTCTTCGAACGTGTTGGCCAGCCGGATCAACGCCGGGCGCACCAGCGGGCGCATGTCCAGCCGCTGCTGCGCCGCAGCCTGCAGCGTCAGCCACTCGCGCCCCGGCGAGAACGCCTTGGTGGTGGGGTCGCGCTCGACCATGCCCTCGGCCACCAGTGTTTCCAGCAGCCGCAGCGCCGACGCCTTGTCCACGTTGGCGGCGGCGGCCAGGTCGGTCAGCCGGGCATTGCGGGTGTCGGACAGCGCACGCAGCAGGCGGCACGCCTTCTGCAGCGAGGTGCTGGGCACGGTCACGTATGCGTCTCCTCCGGGCGGGATTTTGTGTAATGAAACCGTGGTGCATGCGGCAACCGTTGGTTTATAGGAGACGGACGGCCCGCCGTCATTCTGCGGCGCATCAAAGTTTTGCCCGATGAAACCACACAGGCTGGCCAATGCGGCGTCTTCCTACAGCGCCGCGCGGCCGGATGCCGACGCGGGGCGGCCCGGCCGATGGCTAGCATGGGATCGGAGGCATCCGAGCAGATCGCCGAAGATCGCATCAGAACGGCGCAACGATGCCCGTACCGGGAGGGCGACACGACAAGGAGCCCAGACATGACAGGCAACATGATTTCCGGCGAGGCCGCCAACACACGCATCGCCGCGCTCTACGACACCGAGGCGGATGCCGCGCAGGCCGTCGACCTGGTCTGCACCAGTGCCCGGCTCAGCGCCGGGCAGGTCAAGCTGATCCACCCGCACGAGGCCCACTTCGGCCGCAAGCTGGAGCCCGACGAGGCCGGCATCGCGCGCACGGCCGTCCGCTCGCACCTGACGCTCGGGGCGTGCGGGATGATCCTGGGGCTGCTGGTGATGGCCGTGCTGTACCTGCAGGACGTGGCGTGGGTGACGCAGAACCCGGTGCCGGCCGGTCTGGTCGGCGCGTTCATCGGCGCGATGCTGGGGATGATGGGCAGCGGGCTGATAACGGCGCGGCCCGATCACCAGGCGGTGATCACGCCCGTGCGCGAGGCGGTGCGCGGGGGCCGCTGGGCCGTGCTGGTCAATCCCGAGTCGCCGCAGCAATGCGACGATGCCATGCGCACGCTACGCGGCACCCATGCCGAGGTGATGCGGACGGTCTGAGCCGTCTGAGCCGGGCCGCTTATTCGCCAAGGAACTCGGCCAGCACCTCCAGGCCGTCGACGTGGTCCGCCACGACCTTGGCGATGACCGCCAGCGGAATCGCCAGCAGCATGCCCCAGGTGCCCCACAGCCACGTGAACAACAGCAGCGACACGAACACGGCCACGGCGTTCATGCGGGCCATGCGGCCGGTCATCCACGTGGTCATGCCGTTGCCGATCAGCGTGGCGATGACCAGCGACCCGCCGGCCGCCGCGCCCGCCACCGCCAGCGTGCCGAACTGCATGAAGCCGGCCACGCCCAGGCACACGGCCACCACCAGCGAGCCGAAGTAGGGCACCAGGTGCAGCACGCTGGCCACCAGCGCCCAGGTGCCGGCGTTGTCGATCGACAGGTAGCGCAGCAGGATGTACGTGCAGATGCCCAGCGACGCATTGGTGACCAGCAGCATCAGCATGTAGCGCTGGATCTGCCGGTTGATCTCGTCCAGCATATGCACGCTGATTTTCTTCTGGCTGATGGTCTTGCCGGCCATCTTGATGAACTTGCGCTTGAACATGTCGCCGGCCAGCAGCAGGAACCACGTCAGGAACAGCACCACCACGACCTGCGCAATCAGCGCGAAGGCACCCATCCAGCCGGCCCAGATCATGTTGTTGATGCCGTCCCCGCCGCGTTCCACGACGATGGGCGCGCCGCGCGGCGCCGGCGGCTGCCCGGTGCCGCCCAGGATGGTGGCGGCCCGGCGCACCTTCTGCAGCACCGAATCGTCGCCGCTCATCAGCGCCCCGACCGACCGCGACAGCTTGCTGGCGATCTCGGGCAGCCGGTCGACGATCGACGACACCTGGCCCTCCAGCAGATAGGCGCCGCACAGCACCATGCCCAGCAGCCCCAGCAGCACGACGGTGGCGCCCACGGCGCGTGGCACGCGCTGGCGCTGCAGCAAGGCCACCATCGGGTCGAGCAGGTAGGCCATGACGATGGCCAGCACCACGGGCACCACGAACGCGCGGGCGACGTGCAGCGCGTAGAGCGATGCCAGCGTGGCCAGCACGATCAGCGCCAGGCTGCCGCTGCGCACGGAGCGCGTCCAGGGTGGCGGGGTGAAATCGGGAATCGTGACCGGGGCGGCGGCAGCGGCGGCCAGGGCCGGGCTGCCGGTGTCGGCGCGGTCATCGGCAATCGGATCGGCAATCGGGTCGGACGGCTCGCTGGCGGCCTGGGCAGTATCGGACGTGTCCGACATGCCGGCGCGCGCCGCCGCGTCACCCGTCTGGGTGGGCGGGGCCGGGTCGGCCGCGCGCGCAGCCGGGTCCGGCGCGGACGGGGACCGCAGGGCGGGGGAGGGCGGGACGGTCGACATGGCTCGCTGGCTCTGTTATGGGTGCCTGCTCAGAGCATAGTGGCGGCCAGCGGGATGGAATGTCGGCGTGCAACGGGTCGGGCTGTAGGACGGATGCACGTGACGGCCGCGTTACCGGACGGGGGGGCGGGGGCCGGCGAGCCGAAAAAAGGTCATCCACAAAAAGCAAAACGCCGGTCGGGTGGACCGGCGTTCCGTAGGGGGCAGGGCGATCGGCCGGTTGGCGTGCCGATGGCCGCTGGTGCGTCAGCGTGACGTGTCGTCAGGGCCTGAGGACGTATCCAGAAACTGGGGCTGTTTGAGCAGCGGATCGTTCTTGATCATCCAGCGAACACCGAAAGCCAGTGCAACGATGCAGGCCAGCATATACGCAACGATCGCAGTGAGAGTCAGCATGTTTCTTCACAGGAGTGGGTTGCGACCGCAGTTGCCACGAAGGTCCTGGACGAAGCGACGTGGCGGGCCGGATGGGAACGGATTGTATGTGACTGCAGACGTGATTCCGACCCGATTTCGCCTGAAATTTTCTGTATGGCGATCTAAGCGTGGCTAATATCGGCAGGAACTACGATGCCCCGACGCGCACGCCGTCAGAAATAGCAGCCCATGCCGTACTGCTCCGCGCGCAGCGCGTGCACGGCGTCGCGATAGCGGTCGGCGTGGCTCCAGTACTCGGTCTGATGCATGGCTCGCTCCGCCGCGCGCACCTGGAACTCCAGCGCCCGGCACTGGTTCCAGAACGCGGTCTGCGCGCGCCAGTCCTGATCCTGCTCGCGGGCGTCCCAGTTCTCGATCTGCGTGGCCATCTGGGCGCGGTTCTTCAGGTACGCCTGCTCGTCGCTGCGGACCTTGGCGGACTTGGCCACCGTGGTCACGTTGCCGCGCATCGACGGCGTGACATTGCGGTAGCCGGCCGGGCAGGCCCCGGACGTATAGAGCGTGTCGCCGGCGCCTTCGCACTTGGTGACGGCGTGGGCGGCGCCGGCGGCCATCGACGTGGCCAGTGTCAGCAGCAGGGGAGTAAGGAGTCTGGGCATGGCAAGGCTCTCGGGCAGTCAGCGATGCAAGTCACTGTAGGCAGCCGGCCCAAGTGCCGCCAGTGCGTCAAGGTATCCAGATATTTCACGGCCCGGCGGACGCCTGCCTGTCAGCTTTCGGGCGTGTACCCATCCGGAGGAAAGGGCAGGCGCCTGAACAACCCACGCCGCCTACCGCAACCCCCACACCCCATCCACCTCGCTGGCCACGCCCTCGGCTTCCAGCTTGCGCAGGTGCGCCAGCATCGACCGCAGCGCGATGGGGTGCTTGCTGGCCGGCACGTCGTCGTAGACGCTGGTGACCAGCGTGGGGGCGTCGGCCGGTGACAGCGTGCGCAGCGCGTTCAGCACCTTGGCCTCGCGTTGCAGGCGGTGGCGGATCAGCAGGCGGATGGCGTCGTGCGGGCGCGGCATCAGAAAGCCGTGCCCCGGGGCGATCCATTCGAGGTCCTCGTCCAGCAGCATGCGCAGCGACGCCAGGTAGGCGCCCATGTCGCCGTCGGGCGGGTTGATGACCACGGTCGAGCCCTGCATCACGTGGTCGCCCGTGAACAGCGTCTTTTCCTCTTCCAGCAGGAAGCACAGGTGGTTCGACGCATGGCCGGGCGTGTGGATCACCCGCAGCGTGGTGTCGGGGCCCAGCGCGATGCGGTCGCCGTGCACGGGCATGTGGTCGGGCCGGAAGGTCTGGTCCTGGCGGTCCTTGACGTCGGTGGTGCGGCCCCAGACCGGCGCCGACGTGGCCGCGCGCAGCCGCACCGTGCCCGGCGAGTGGTCCAGATGGGTATGCGTGACCAGGATCCATTTCACGGGGCCCGGCGCGGCGGCCATGACCGCGTCGAAGTGGGCCGCGTCTTCCGGGCCCGGATCGATCACGGCCCAGCAGTTGTCGGCGCCGGCCACGAAGTAGGTGTTGGTGCCGGGCCCGGTCATCACGTTGCCGTTGTTGGCCGTCACGCGCCAGACGCGCTCGGACAGCCGCACCGGCAGCCCCGGCTCCAGCACGTAGCGGCCATGGGCGGCGCCGTCCGGGTCGATGCGGGCAATCTCGGCATAGCACGGCTCGTCGGGCATCACCGGCCGCTGGCCCTTGGGGCCATGCGCCAGCCGGGGCATCACCAGCGCGATGCTGCGCTGCTGCCTGGCGAAATCGACGCACGCCTGCGCCGTCTCGAAATGGGCGATCGATTGCAGGATGCGCCGCGTGGCGTTGACAAGCGTGAGGTTGTTGACGGGATCGATCACGTCGGCCGGGCGCATCCAGCGGTGCTCCACGGCCTCCACGCCATCGTGGATCGCGGTCTGGCCCGGCGGCACCACGGCCATGAAGAAGCGCGTGTCGAAGCGCTTGGGCAGCCCCGGCGGCGTCAGCCAGTAGGCGCAGTAGGCCAGCTGGTCGACGGCCAGCCGCAGGCCCAGCATCTCGCAGACGTGTGCCAGCCCCTTGCCGCCATAGGCGGCCGCCTCGCTCAACTGCTGGCGCACACCGGCGTCCAGGTCGTCGAGCCCCACGATCTGGCCGGTGGCGTCGTAGGCGTAGAGCAGGCCGGCTTCCTCGAACGCCTCGCGCACCGCGCACAGGAAGTAGTCGAGCCCGTTGGCCGCCACGCCCAGCCGGGCACTGGCGCCGGCGTCGTCCAGCCCGGCGCAGAGCCGATGCAGCGCGGCGTCCTGCGGGTCGAGCACGCCGCCCGGGAACACGAACGCGCCCGCGCTGCGGTCGTCGTCGCGCTGGGGGCGGCGCATCATCAGGATTTCCATGCCCTGCGGGCCGTCGCGCAGCACGAGCATGCTGGCGGCGTGGCGCATGGCCTTGGACGGGGAGGGAACAGCAGGATTCGGGGCGACGGCGGACATGAACGGGAGTCTCTTCGGATGCTCTTGCGGCGGCGTCAGGCGACGCCGGCAGGCCATTCTAGCGGGTTGCGCCGTTGTCGCACCGCAGCGAAAACCCTGCGTGCCGCCCGCCCGCCGGCGGTTCAGGACGGAAACAGCGCCATCTGGCCGGTCAGCAGCGTCTGGAAATCGTCGTCCAGGAACGGCAGGATCGCGTCGGCGATGGGCTGGAGCTGGCGCGTGACGTAGTGGTCATAGTCGATGGGCGCCGAGCGCGTTTCCAGCGGCTCCGGGCCGGCCCTCGTCATCAGGTAGCTGATCCAGCCGCCGTTCTGGTACTGGCGCGGGCGGCCGTGGCGCTCGTTGTAGGCATCGGCGATGCGGGCGGCGCGCACGTGCGGCGGCACGTTGCGCTGGTAGTCGTCGAGCTGGCGGCGCAGCCGCTTGCGGTAGACCAGCAGGTCGTCCAGCTCGCCGGCCAGCGTGCGGCGCACCGTGTCGCGCACGTATTCCTGGTACGGCTCGCGGTTGAAGATCCGGGCGTAGAGCGTTTGCTGGAACTGCTGCGCCAGCGGCGACCAGTCCGTACGTACCGTTTCCAGCCCCTTGTAGACCATCTCCAGGCGGCCGTCGGGGCGCATCACCTGGCCAGCGTAGCGCTTCTTGCTGCCCAGGTCGGTGCCGCGGATGGTCGGCATCAGGAAGCGGCGGAAGTGCGTCTCGAACTGGAGTTCCAGCGCGCTTTCCAGGCCGTAGGTCTGCCACAGGTGGTCGCGCCACCAGTCGTTGACGTAGGCCACGAGGCTGCGGCCGATCTGGCCCGCGTCGTCCTCAGTCCGCGCGCGGCGCAGCCAGACGAACGTGGAATCGGTATCGCCATAGATCACCTCGTAGCCGCGTGCCTCGATCAGCTGGCGCGTCTGGCGCATGATCTCGTGCCCGCGCATGGTGATCGACGACGCCAGCCGCGGGTCGAAGAACCGGCAGCCGCTGGACCCGAGCACGCCGTAGAACGCGTTCATGATGATCTTGAGCGCCTGCGACAGCGGCTTGTTGCCGTCGCGCTTGGCGGCCTCGCGGCCCTGCCAGACGCGTGACACGATGGCCGGCAGGCAGTGCCGCGTGCGCGAGAACCGGGCGCCCCGGAAGCCGGGCACCGAGTCGGCATCGTCGGGGTGCGCCAGGCCCTCCACGAGCCCGATCGGGTCGATCAGGAACGTGCGGATGATCGACGGGTACAGGCTCTTGTAGTCCAGCACCAGCACCGATTCGTAGAGCCCGGGCCGCGAATCCATCACGAAGCCGCCGGGGCTGGCCTCGGGCGCCTTGTCGCCAAGGTTCGGCGCCACGTAGCCCTGGCGGTGCATCAGCGGCATGTACAGGTGCGTGAACGCGGCCACCGAGCCGCCGCTGCGGTCCGCCGGCAGCCCGGTGACGGTGGCGCGTTCCAGCAGGAATCGCAGCAGCTCGGTCTTCTCGAAGATGCGCGTGACCAGTTCGCAGTCGCGCAGGTTGTAGCGGGCCAGCGCGGGCTTGTCCTGGGCGAACATCCGGTCGATCTCGTCCATGCGGTCGTACGGGTTGTCGATCGCCTTGCCTTCGCCCAGCAGCGCCTGCGCCACCGATTCGAGGCTGAACGACGGAAAGCTCCACGTGGCCGAGCGCAGCGCCTCGATGCCGTCGATCACGAGCCGCCCGGCCGCCCCGGCGAAATAGTGCTGCTGGCGGTTGTGCTCGCGCCATTCCATCTCGGCGCCGCCCCGGCCCAGCCGCAGCGGCATCTGGTACTGCCGGGCGTGCTCGCGCAGCACGCGCAGGTCGAACTGGACGAGGTTCCAGCCGATGATGGCATCCGGATCGTGGCGCGCCAGCCAGTCGTTGAGCGCTTCGAGCAGCGTCTGGCGCGTGGGGCGGTACTCCAGCGCCAAGTCGAGGTCGGCCGGCGCCTGCTGCGGCGCGGGGCCGAGCATGTAGACCTGCCGCTGGCCGCAGCCTTCGAGCGCAATCGAGTAGAGGTCGCCGAATGCGTTGGTCTCGATGTCCAGCGACACCAGGCGCAGCGCGGGGCGGTAGTCGGCGGCAGGCTTGAGCTGGGCGTTGCGCAGGATGCCGTCGGCGCCAGGGTCGCCATCGAACCAGACCGGCGCGGTGATGAAGCGCTCCATCAGGTAGCGCTCGGGCGGCCGGACATCGGCCTCGTAGACGTCCACGCCCGCGTCGCGCAGCGCCTTGTCGATCTGGATGAGCTGGCGGTGCTGCGGGCAGTAGAGGCCCAGCACGGGCCGGCGCTGGAAGTCCTGCAACTGCAGCGGCCGCAGCGTCACATCGCGCTGGCCCTGCAGCAGCGCCTCGGCCGCGACCCGCTGGGCCTCGGGGATGAACGCCGTGGACGGCTGCGGCGGCAGGCGCAGCCGGCGCGGCCCGTCGTCGGTCGCCAGCCAGAACTCGACTTCGGTACCAGCCGGGGTATCGCGCCAATGTCGGGTCAGGATGAAACCCTGCTGAAGTGCCACGCTGCAAGCCTTGGGGTGTTTGTGGCGGGGATTTTAGCGGAGGCGGGGGGCGGCGGTGGGGTGGTGGTGTTGCGGGGTCCGGGCGTTATTCCCGCCGATGGTTTTCTCCCCTCTCCCGCGCGCGGGAGAGGGGTCGGGGGTGAGGGCCAGCCGCTCAAGATGCGACGGTGGCAGCTTGCACCGCCATGCCCTCACCCCCAGCCCCTCTCCCGCAAGCGGGAGAGGGGAGCAAAAAAACAGGCAGAAGACACGCCAACATGGCAGCGCAGGCTGCCGCCGCCGCGCTACTGCCGCGCCACCGTCCCCGCCGGCTTGCCGGCCACCGGCTGCGCCGGCGCCGACTGCTGCGACCATCCGCCGCCCAGCGCCTTGTATAGCTGCGCGCGGCTGTTCAGGCGGGCGAGCTGGATCGTCACCAGCTTCTTTTCGGCCTCGTACTGCTGGCGCTGGGCGTCGAAGACCGGGAAGTAGTCGTCCACGCCGTTCTTGAAGCGCATCTCGGCCAGCCGGCGGGTCTCGGCGACCGATTTCTGCAGCGACTGCTGGGCGGCGGTCTGGCGGTCGTATGTGCCGCGGGCGGCCAGGCCGTCGGAGACTTCGCGGAAGGCGCCCTGGATCGTGCGCTCGTACAGCGCGACGTTGATGTCCTTGCGGACCTTCGACGCATCCAGGTTGGCCTGGTTCGCCCCGGCGTTGAAGATCGGCAGCGTCACCTGCGGCGCAAAGGCCCAGGCCGCGCCGCCGGTGAAGAGTCCGGCCAGCGTGGTGCTGGCCAGCCCGACGCCGGCGGTCAGCGAGATGCGCGGGAAAAACGCCGCGCGCGCCGCGCCGATGTTGGCGTTGGCGGCCTTGAGCCGGTGCTCGGCGGCCATGATGTCCGGGCGCTGCGCCAGCAGGTCGGACGGCAGCCCGGACGGCAGCTCGGCCACGAACGACCTGTCGTCGAATGGCTGCGGCGCCGGCAGGTCGGCCGGGATCGGGCCGCCGATCAGCAGCGACAGCGCGTTCTCGTCCTGCGCCACCTGGCGCGTGAACTGCTCCACGTCCACGCGGGCCGTTTCCACCTGCGTCTGCGTGCGATGCTGGTCGATCTCGGCCATGCCGCCGGCCTGCTTGCTCTTGCGCACCATCTCGGCGGCGTCTTCCTGGATCTTGAGCGTGTCCTGCGACAGCTTCAGCAGTTGCTGGTCGGCCTGCCACGTCAGGTAGGCCGTGGCAATCTCGCCCACCAGGCTGATCTGCGTGCTGCGCCGCACTTCCTCGATGGCCAGGTACTGCTCCAGCGCCTCGTGCTTGAGGCTGCGGATGCGGCCGAACACGTCGAGCTCGAACGCGGAAAAGCCCACGCCGGCGCCCCAGGCGTTGATCACGGCGTCCTGGCCCGGCGCGCGCAGGTCGCCGGTGACGCGCGTGCTGCTGAAGCCCAGGTTGCCGTCGACGGCCGGGAACTGTGCCGCGCGCCGGATGCGGTAGTACGCGCGGGCCTCGTCGATCGACAGCGTGGCCACGCGCAGGTCGCGGTTGTTGGCCAGGCCCAGCTCGATCAGCCGCCGCAGCCGCGCGTCGGTAAAGAAGTCCTGCCAGCCCAGGCTGGCGGCTGGTACGGGCGCCTGCGCGGTGCCCGGCGTGGTCTGGTAGGCGGCGCCCGTGGGCCAGGCGTTGGCCACCGGCGAGTCGGGCCGCTGGTAGGTGGGTTCCAGCGTGCAGGCGGTGAGCGCCAGCGGCAGCAGCACCGCGAGCCATCGCGGTACCGGCGGAGTCTTGGAGGAGAGGCGCATTGTTGTCATCGTCATAGCGTGGATCAACCGGTAAAGGCGCGCCGCAGGAGCTGCACGATGGCCGTGCCCGGCAGGCCCCGGCGCGCGATGTTGTGCGGCGGCTCGCTGAACAGCAGCCGGATCAGCCGGTGCCGCGCGGTCATGTCGGGCAGCAGCGCGATGCCGATCAACTGGCCGTCGGTGCGCGCCACGCGGCACGGCACCCAGCCCAGCGGCGCCAGCCAGAACGCGCCCATGGCGCCCGGCGCCACGCGCGTGCCGCTGTGCGATTCCAGCGCGACGCCGTTGCAGGACAGGTCGCGCGTCACGCCATCGACCTCGCGCGAGATGCCGTCGTCGCCATAGAACTGCAGCCGTGCCGCCGAGCGGAACGGAAAGCGTTCTTCCTTGCGCGGGCGCGGCAGCTCGAAACAGACCAGCAGCGACGCCAGGTACAGCACCATCGACACCACGGTCCAGGCGATGTTGAACACGGTGCCCGGCGCGTTGCCGTCGGCGGCGATGGCGCGCCCCAGGCCCACCGCCGACAGCACGAACAGCGCCCCGTAGAACGCCGCGAACTTGCCGTGGACGGTCAGCTTCGAGCGGTCCAGCCCCTTGTTGGTGACCTTGAACGGCCGCCCGAACGGCTTGAACATGGCGCTGGCCAGCGTGGCTGTCACGGCCATCGCCGCCACGATCTGCGTGACCTCGGTGAAGATCGGCATCGCGCGCGAGCCCGTGATCCAGATGCTGTACGCCCAGTACAGCAGCAGCGCCGGCACGCCATAGGCCAGGAATTGCAGCGGATCGCCATAGAGCGTGGGGACGTTGAAGAACCAGTAGAGCAGCGGCCCGGTCAGCAGCATCAGCGTGAACGGGCGGCTGAGCCAGTGCAGCAGCCCGTGCACGTAGTGCAGCCGCTGGCGGAACGTGTAGCCCCGGCCGCGCAGCGGGCCGTCGGCGGTCAGCGCCACCTGGATCGTGCCCAGGCCCCAGCGGCTGCGCTGGCTGATGTACTCGGGCAGCCCCTCGGCCGACAGGCCCACGCTGAGCCGCTCGTTGAGCCAGCGCGTGACGTAGCCGTACGGCATCAGCTTGTAGGTCAGGTGGATGTCCTCGGTCACCGTGCCGGTGGGAAAGCCGCCGATATGGCCCAGCGCCTCGCGCCGCACCACGAACGACGTGCCGATGCAGAACGCGGTGTCCCAGGCGTCCTTGGCCGGCTGCATCACGTCGAAGAACGCGCGCTGCTCGTCCACCCAGCAGTCGGTGGAGCGCAGGTTGTACTGGATGGGGTCGGCGTTGTAGTAGAACTGCGGCGTCTGCACCACGCCCACGCGCGGGTCGTCGAACAGGCCGACGATGCGCAGCAGGATGTTGCGGTGCGGCGCAAAGTCGGCGTCCAGCACCATGATGAACGGCGCGCCGCCATCGATCCCGGCACTGTGCTGCAGGCCGTTGTTCAGGTTGCCGGCCTTGGCGTGGGTGTTGTCGGGCCGCGTCACGTAGTGCACGCCGGCCTGCTGGCAGAACGCCTTGAGCCAGTCGCGCCGGGTGTCGTCGAGCACCCAGACGCGGAAGTTGGGATAGTCGATGGCCTTGGCCGCGACGATCGTCTTCTCCAGCACATCCAGCCCCTCGTTGTAGGTGGCGATGAAGATGTCGACGGCCGGCGCGTCGCGGTCGCCGCGCAGCCGGGCCTCGCCGGCATCGGCCTGGGCGCGGTGGTCGGTCGTGCGCGTGAGCGTGACGATGGAGATCAGCGTGTAGAGGATGGTCAGCGTCTCGAAGCCCAGGAACGCGTGGGCCCAGAGGCTGGGGAATTCCAGCCGCCATTCCGGCAGCGTCTCGGTGATGCGCCAGATGTAGTAGACGCCGAGCAGGATGCCGGCCGCCAGGCCGAACAGCCAGCGGTCGGCGGCGCGGCGGCGGTCGCCGCGCAGGCATAGCACGGCGATCAGCAGCGCGCCGGCATTGACCTGGACCAGCATGCTGCCATCCAGAAAACTCGCAAAACTCGCGGCCAGCATCGTCACTCCTTGGGCGGGCTTCCGCCGGGCTGAAAGGGGTTCCATCCGGCCGCCGCCAGCACGGCCCAGGCCGTGGCGCCCAGGTGGGGCAGGTGGAAGTAGTAGAAGTCGTCGGTCTTCGAGTCGGGGCCGATCTGCAGCCCGGTGCGCACGCGCGTGTCGGGAGTGGCGAACAACATGCCCGACGGCGCCCGCTGGGCGGCCAGCAGCGGCCAGAGCGGGGCGGCCTCGGCGTCGCGGCCGCTGGCGCGCAGCACCAGCGCGGCCTGGCCGGTGCCTTCGGTCCAGATGCCGTCAGGGTTGGCGTTGAAGCCGTAGCCGCCCTTGACGCCGTGGCGCGTGCGGGCCCAGGTCAGCGCGCGCTGCCAGCCGGGCGCCGCGTCGGGTATCGCGATCAGCGGCCACAGCGACGCGTCGAGCGCCGACGGGCCTGCATTCAGCGTGCGGCCGTCGTCGCGCGTGCCGATGGCGAAGCGGCCCTCGCCGGGCTGCCACATCGCCTCAACGAACTGGCGCGAGCGGTCGGCGCCGGTGCGCCAGCGCGGGTCGCTGTCGAGCCGCGACAGCCAGCGGAACACCGCGTAGGTGTCGACGTTGTGTTCGGTCGATTTCCAGCCCTGGCGCTGCGGCGACGGCTCGTGGCCGAAGAATCCGCCGACGAAGGCGGCCGGCGCGGCGCTGTCGTAGGTCACCTTGTCGACCCAGCCCATCATCGTGCGGGCCGTGTCCAGGTAGCGCGGCGCCCGCGTGGTCTCGTAGGTGGCCAGCAGCAGCAGCGCGGCCCAGGCCACGTTGCCGGTGGCCGTTCCAACCTGGTAGCGATCCTCGAACCAGCGGTTGGCCTTGGCGTCCCACCAGCCTGGCATCGGCACGGGGCCGTCCGGCATGGCGCCGGCGCGATAGGCGTTGCGCAGGCGGCCATCGTGGTAGTGGCGGTCGCGCGTGACGCCGGCCACCACGGCATCGGCAATGCGCCGCGCGGCGTCCGGCCGGCCACAGGCCAGCAGCGCGATGCCGGCCAGCGCGTTGTCATAGACGAAGGCCGACTCCTTGAGCGGGCCCGGCAGGGGCTCGCCGCCCGGCGCCGGTTCGTAGCTGGCCAGCATCACGGGGCCGCTGCCGGGGATGGCGGCCACGCGCGCGGCCAGCGTCTGGCAGCCGGCGTCGCGCAACGCGTCGCGCGGCGCGTCGGGGGTCTGGGGCGCGGCGGCCACGCCCAGCGGCGCGGCCAGCGCAATCGTCACGATGCTTTCGAGCAGCCGCTTGCGCGCGGCCGGGTGTCGCGATCCTGCGAGATAACGCTGCACGGTAGGGTTCCTCCTGCGGGCGTGGGGGACATGGCTGGCGATCGGTGTCGATCAGATCAGCCGGCGGAACCACGGGCGGTCAAGGCTGACCTTGGCCCAGTGGCCGAGCGCGCAGCGGTCGGTCTTGCCGGCGCCGGGCAGGTCGGGCAGCGGCTTGTTGAGCTTGGCGATCAGGTAGAGCTCGTTCTTCTCGATGGGCGGGAAGGGCACGAAATACCGGGCCTGGTCGCCATCGGGCGCGCGCGGCAGGATTTCCGCCACCTTGCCCGGCTGCGGGGTGCCCACGCCATCGACCAGCACCGTGACCGGCGCGCCGGGCAGCAGATCCTTGCTCAGGCTGCGGGGAAAGACCGCCACCACGGCCGGCTGCGCGCAGTTGGTGGCGCGCATCAGCGTGGCGCCGGCCGCCACGCGCGTGCCGGGCGGGGCCAGCACGTCCTCGACGATGCCGCCGGCATAGGCCTTGATGTCCAGGTTCGACACGCGGTCCAGCCGCTGCTGCTCGGTGTCGACGAGCTTGTCGACCTCGGCGCCGTAGGCTTCCAGTTGCTTGATCTCGGCCTGCAGCCCGGTGATCTCGGCCTTCAGTTCGTCCGAGCGCTGCGCCAGCGCGCCCACGGCGCTGTCGTTGCTGGACGCGAACACCTTGTTGCGGGTGGCCGCGCTGCTGTTGCGGGCGCTGTTCAGTTCGGCCTCGACGGCGTCGCGCTGGCCGGCCAGCACGGCAAGCTGATTGCGCGATGCATCGGTAAACGCCTGGCTGACGGCGCCGGCCTGCTGCATCTGCACGTTACGATTGACTACATTTTGCTGGGCGTCGATCTGCTGCTGCGCCACATTGAGCCGCGCCTCGATGCCGCGCACGCGCGAATCGTTCTGCTGCTGGGCCGCCGAGGTGTAGCGCCGCACGTCGCCGCTGGTGGCTGCCAGCCGCGCCTCGTTCACTTCCAGCTTGGTCCTGGCGGCTTCCAGGCGCTTTTCGTTGTCGAGCTTCTTGCCGGTCAGCTCCAGCAGCAGCGCCCGGTCCATGTTCGGGTTCTGCAGCGTCATCAGCGATTCGCCGGGCTTGAAGGTGGTGCCCACCGGCACCAGCTGCTTGGTGACGATGCCTTCCACGGGCGTGGTGATCAGGCTCACGGGGCTGTTGACGACGGCCCGCTCGGACGACCGCACAAACACGTACGGGAACATCACGGACAGGATGATCCAGATGATGAAGCCCACCATGCCGTAGCTGGCCAGGCGCGGAATGGCCTGCCAGACCGGCCGCAGGCCCAGCGCGCGGCTGGGCTGGGCCACGGCGTCGCGCGGCGGCGGCGATGCGGGCCGGCCCGGCGGTGGCGGCGGCCGCCGCGTTGGCACGGTCGGCTTGTGGTCGGAATTGTTGTCCATGCGAGCTCCCGGGTAAAAGGTGGCCACCCGCGACACGCCAACGTCGGTCGCGGTGAAAAATTTCGCAGACGAACGCTCCCCGCCGCGCGAACGTTACGTTCGTGAGGATCGGGTCTTGCGTTCTCGTCCCCCAACCAATTGTTATGCGCCGTTTGTTCCGGGCCGTGGCAACGCCGCCGGAACAGGCGTGAGGACCGTGTCGCCGGTCCGTTGAACTGCCCGCATGCCGGACGGCATGGGCGTGCAGGTATTGCGAGGCGCGACGCGCCATGGACACTCTCAGCACATCATCACAGGATTGATGCAATGCAGCGCTGGAGCGATTCAAAGTTAGTCAGTTTGCTATTCGCGTGCTGTAAAAAGATGTAAGGACTGTATATCGCTCCACTTAACGCGCATGAACCGTTGACAGAGGGTGGGGCATGCGGTTATGGGGGTGGGCCGATTCGATGGCATCGGCTTTGGTGCGGCATGGGCGTCGTTGCGATAAGAAAACTTATCGCAATGAACGTGGTTTCTGACGTGATCCGACGCGTACCGGCCCCGACATCGGCGGGTGGAAGGCCGGGCGCCCCAGTTGTCCCTTTCCGCAGGGCAGGCCGTCATCGGTATTCCCGAGCATTTGAATTCCTTGACGATTCAACGAAAATGGCGATTGGCGGCCGCCCCCGGGCCGCGTCACCAGAGCCCCCGTATGTCCCGTCTCGCCGCGCTGCGTCCCGTACTGCCGATCCTGATCGGCGCATCCGTCATGCTGTCGCTGGCCATGGGATTGCGGCAGAGCCTGGGGATCTTCGTACCGCCGCTGACGCGCGACATCGGCATCTCGGTGGGCGACTTCACGATTGCCGTGGCGGTGCAGAACCTGACCTGGGGGGTGCTGCAGCCCTTTGCCGGCGCGCTGGCCGTGCGCACCGGCTTCCGGCCGCTGATGGTCGGCGGATCGCTGCTGTACCTGGTCGGGCTGGTGCTGCTGGCCACGTCGCAGGGGCTGTGGGCCGTCATCCTGGGCGGCGGCGTGCTGATCGGCATGGCGATGGCCAGCACCGGCACGGCGATGGCGATGGCCGCCGCGTCCAGCGCGGTCAACGCCCAGGTGCGCAGCCTCGTGCTGGGTTGCGTGTCGGCGTCGGGCTCGCTCGGCGCGATGATCGCGGCGCCGCTGGGGCAGGCCATCACCGGTAGCTGGGGCTGGCGCATGGGGCTGGTGTCGTTCGTGGTGCTGGCGCTGATCATGGTGCCGGCCGCGTGGCATGGCGGCCGGGTCGACACGGTGCGCGCGGCGCCCGGGCCCGCGCAGGCCGGCCAGAGCGGGCGCCAGGCGCTGATGGCGGCGCTGCGGCACCCGCCGTTCGTGGTCATGGCGCTGGCGTACACCATCTGCGGCATGCAACTGGTCTTCCTGACCACGCACCTGCCGGCCTATCTGGACGTCTGCGGCATGGACCCGATGCTGTCGGCCAAGGCGCTCGGCCTGATCGGCGGCTTCAACGTGCTGGGCAGCCTGTTCTTCGGCTGGGCCGGCGGGCGCGTCAACAAGCTGCTGCTGCTCGGCGGCATCTACATCTGCCGGTCGATCGGCTTCGTCTGGTTCTTCCACACGCTGCCGACACCCGAAAGCACGATGGTCTTTTCCGCGGTGATGGGCTTCCTGTGGCTCGGCGTGTCGCCGCTGGTGCAGGGCTGGATCGCCCAGACGTTCGGCCTGCGCTGGCAGGCGATGATTGCCGGCGTGGCGTTCTTCAGCCACCAGATCGGCAGCTTCATCGGCGCGTTCGGCGGCGGCTGGCTCTACGACCTGATGCACAACTACACGCTGGCCTGGAAAGTCGGCGCCGCGCTGGGGCTGACGATGGGGCTGATCCAGATCGCGTTTGCCTACATCGGCCGGACCCAGACGCCGCGCTGGGTGCCGGCCGCCTAGCGCGACGAATCCCCGCCGCCGCGCTCCAGAATCTTGTACAGGTGCGAACGCGAGATGCCGAGCTGCGCGGCGGCCCGTTTCTTGTTGCCGCCGTGGCGGGCAATGGCGTCGAGCACGGCCGCGTGCGCCACGTCGCGCAGCGCACCGGCCGGGTCATGGGCGATGGGCGAGACGGGCAGGGGAGCGTCGGGCAGCGCCTCGGTGGCGCCGGCATCGGGCTCGGGCGACAGCGGCGCGATCGACAGCCCGCGCGCCGCGTCGCCGCGTGCGAAATCGGCCACGCGCAGCAGCCGGCCGTCGCAGAACACCAGCGCCTCTTCCACCCGCTGGCGTAGCTGGCGGACATTGCCGGGCCACGGCTGGCCGGCCAGATAGCGCGGCACGTCGTGGTCGATGCGCGGCGCCGGCATGCCATTGCGCGCGCAGAACGCCTCCACGAAGTGCTGGAGCAGGGCCGGGATGTCCTCGCGCCGCTGCCGCAGCGCCGGAATGCGCAGCACCACGCCGCTAAGCCGGTAGTAGAGGTCCAGCCGAAAGCGGCCCGCGTCGATCAGCGCCGGGATGTCGCGGTTGGTCGCCGACACCAGCCGGAAATCCACGCGCCGGGGCCGCCCGCTGCCCAGCCGCTCGACCATGTGGTCTTCCAGCACGCGCAGCAGCTTGACCTGCATCTCCATCGGAATATCGGCCACCTCGTCCAGGAACACGGTGCCGCCGGCGGCCAGTTCGAGCTTGCCGGCCTGACCCTGCCGCTTGCTGCCCGTAAACGCGCCCGGCGCATGGCCGAACAGTTCCGATTCGATCAGCGTCGCGGGCAGCGCGGCCAGGTTCAGGCTCACGAGCGGCCGTGCGCCGGCCGCTTCCTGCCCGGCGTTGTGGATGGCCCGCGCCACCAGTTCCTTGCCCGTGCCGCTTTCGCCCAGGATCAGCACCGGCACGTCCAGCGGGGCCACGGTCTGGATTTCGCGCCGCAGCCGCTGCATCGGCGCGCTTTCGCCAATCAGCCCCAACGTAGACTGCCGCTCGCGCAGCCCTTCGAACTCGCGCTGGTAGCGAGCCACCTCCGAGCGCAGCTCGGACAATTCCTTGTGCAGCCGCACCAGTTCCTCGGGCCCCTTGAACATCACCTGGCCGATGGCGCCCACCACCTCGCCGCGCGCGCGGATCGGTATCCGGTTGACCACGCGCGTGGCGCCGTTCAGTTGCTGGAGCTGGCCGATCTCGGCCTTGCCGGTCGCCGCCACCTGCGGCAGCCGCGAATTCGGTATCACGTCGGCCGCCGGCCGGCCCGTCCCGGCGCCGCGCTCGATGCCAAGGAATTTCTCGTGGACGGGGCTGATAAAGCGCACCCGCCCGGCGCGGTCGACCACGGTGATGGCCTGGTACGGATCGTTGAGGAAGTAGTCGAGGATGGCGCCCGCAAAGGGCACGGTGCCGAGGAAGTCGAACAGCGTGGCGTGCGCGTCGGCTGTGTGGATCAGGATCACGCGGTGCCGCGCGTCTTCCAGCGCCACGCCCACGTACCGGGCGTCGCCCGCGGCCAGCGGGAACAGCCGGCGGCCATCGCCCGCGTCGGTGGCCGTGGCCAGCGCCGCCTGCGCGGCATCGGCCAGGGCCGGATCGGCGCACAGGCCGATGGCGGCCACCCGCGCGCCGTCGATCGTGCAGATCAGCGCGCCAAGTGGCTGTGTCGTCTCCAAGGACACCGGTGTCTCCAGTCGTGTCCGTCGTGCGGACACTGTTATGTCGTCGTGGTGGACATCGTAGCGGCGCGTCCGGAAATACACAATGAAATCAACGGCCCGGGCGGGCCGCCAAATGCGCCCGATGGCTGGCATGGGTCGTGCGACTGTCTTCGGAAACATCCGAGCGGAGACAGCGTGAGTTGGCAACCCGAAGTCGATGAACTGGCCTATCGGCGCCGCCTGGCGGCGCGCATGGGCGGCGAGGACAAGGTGGCGCGGCACCGGCAGGCCGGCAAGCTCACGGTGCGCGAGCGCGTGGACGCGCTGGCCGACGCCGGCTCGTTCCGCGAGGTGGGCGGCCTGAGCGGCAGCGGCCGATACGACGGCAACGGCAGGCTGGTCGACCTGGTGCCGTCCAACCTCGTGATGGGCCGCGCGCAGGTCGACGGCCGGCCCGTGGTGCTGGTCGGCGACGACTTCACGGTGCGCGGCGGCGCCAACGACGGCGCGGTGGGCGACAAGCTCGTCCATGCCGAGAAAATGGCCCACGACCTGCGCCTGCCGATGATCCGGCTGGTCGACGGCACGGGCGGCGGCGGGTCCGTGCGCAATATCGAGATCAAGGGCCACACGCTGATTCCGACCATGAAGGTCTGGCAGCACGTGGTGGAGAACATGGCGACGGTGCCCGTGGTGTCGCTGGCGCTGGGGTCGGTGGCGGGCATGGGCGCCGCGCGCGTGGCGTCCAGCCATTACTCGGTGATGGTGCGCGAGACCTCGCAACTGTTCAACGAAGGGCCGCCGTCGGTAGAGGCCCGCGTCGGCCAGACGCTGAGCAAGAACGAGCTGGGCGGCAGCCAGATCCACACGCGCAACGGCGTGGTCGACGACGAGGTGCCCACCGAGCACGAGGCCTTCGCGCGGGCCCGGCGCTTTCTGTCGTACCTGCCGGCGTCGGTCCACGCGCTGCCGCCGCGTGCCGAGCCGGCCGCCGACACCGCGCGCCGCGACGACTGGCTGCTCGGCGCCATCCCGCGCCAGCCGGGTGGCGACTATGCCATCCGGCCCATCGTCGAGACCGTGGTCGATGCCGATTCGTTCTTCGAGACCGGCGCGCAGTGGGGCTGCGCCGTCGTCACCGGGCTGGCGCGGCTCGACGGCTGGCCCGTGGCCGTGATCGCGAGCGACCCGGCCGTCGACGGCGGCAGCTGGGACCGCGACGCCGCCGAGAAATTCACGCGCTTTGTCGACCTGGCGCAGACCTTCCACCTGCCGGTCGTGCATCTGGTCGACACCATGGGGCTGCAGGTTGGCCGCGAGGCCGAGCAGGCCGGCATCATGCGCCACGGCGTGCGCGCGCTGGCGGCGGTCTACCAGGCCACGGTGCCGTGGTGCTCGGTGATCCTGCGGCGCGCCTATGGCGTGTCGGCGGCCGGCCACCAGCATATGGGCCGCTTCAACTTCCGTTATGCGTGGCCGTCGGCCAACTGGGGCGCGCTGCCGATCGAGGGCGGGCTGGAGGTGGCCTACAAGGCCGAGATCGAGGGCGCCGACGACCCCGTGCAGAAGCGTGCCGAGATCGAACAGCGCGTGCGCAGCCTGACCTCGCCGTTCCGCAGCGCCGAGGCGTTCGTCATCGAGGACATCATCGACCCGCGCGACACCCGCGCGCTGCTCTGCGAATTTGCCAACCTGGCCGCGCCGCTGCGCGAGCCGGGCGTCAGCCGTTTTGGCATCCGGCCCTGAGCCGGGCGCCGTACCAACAAGAACCACAGGAGACCACCTTGAAGAAGCTGCTGATCGCCAACCGGGGCGAAATCGCGCTGCGCGTGCTCCGCGCCGCGCGCGACCTCGATATCGCCACCGTGGCCGTGTACGCGCAGGACGACGCCAGCGCGCTGCACCGCGTGCTGGCCGACGAGGCCGTGGCGCTCGACGGCAGCGGTCCGGCCGCCTATATCGACATCGCCGGCATCGTTGCCGCGGCGCGCGCCACGGGCTGCGACGCCGTACACCCCGGCTACGGCTTCCTGAGCGAGCGGGCGGACTTTGCGCAGGCGTGCCAGGACGCCGGCATCCGCTTTGTCGGGCCCGACGTGGCCCATCTGGCGCTGTTCGGCGACAAGGGCCGCGCGCTGGAACTGGCCGCGCAGTGCGACGTGCCGGTCATGCCGTCGACGCCCGGCGGCGCGTCGCTGGAAGACATCGGCCGCTTCTTCGACGCGCAGGACGGCGCCGGCGTGGTCATCAAGGCCGTGGGCGGCGGGGGCGGGCGCGGCATGCGCGTGGTGCGCCGCCGCGAGGACCTGGCCGAAGCCTACGCGCGCTGCCGCTCCGAGGCGGCGTCCGCGTTCGGCATCGACGCGCTGTACGCCGAGCGGCTGGTGGCGCGGGCGCGCCATATCGAAGTGCAGATCGTCGGCGACGGCAGCGCGGTCGTGGCGCTGGGCGAGCGCGACTGCACGCTGCAGCGCCGCTTCCAGAAGCTGGTGGAAATCGCGCCGAGCCCGGTGCTCAAGCCCGCGCTGCGCGAGCAGATCGTCAAGTCGGCGCTGCGGCTGGCGCGGCGCGTGAACTACCGCAGCCTGGGGACGTTCGAGTTCCTGGTGGAGGAAACCGACGCGGGCGAGCAGCGCGATGTCGTGTTCATCGAAGCCAATCCGCGCCTGCAGGTGGAGCACACGATCACCGAGCAGGTGACCGGCGTGGATCTGGTGGCCGTGCAGCTTGGGGTGGCCGCCGGCCGCACGCTGGCCGACCTGGGGCTGGACCCCGCCGCGCCGCCCCAGCCGCGCGGCTACGCGGTGCAGGTGCGCGTCAACGCCGAGATGACCGACGCGCAGGGCATGGCGCGCCCCGCGCATGGCCGGCTGGAGCGCTTTGACGCGCCGTCCGGGCCCGATGTCCGCGTCGATACCCACGCCTACACCGGCTACGAGCCGTCGCCAAACTTCGACACGCTGCTGGCCAAGCTGATCGTCAGCAGCGCGGCGCCCACGTTCGAGGCCGTGGTGCGGCGCCTGCAGCGCAGCCTGGCCGAATTCCGCATCGTCGGCGTGCCGACCAACCTGCACCTGCTGCGCGCGCTGGTCCAGCGCGACGACTTCCTGCGGCAGGACATCCACACCCGCCATTTCGAGGCCATTCTGCCCGAACTGACGCAGGCCGCCGACGCCATCGCCGAGGCCGGCCGGGCGCAGGACGCGCTGCTGGGCGGCACCCACCGCCCGGCCACGCCGCGCGCCAGCGAGCTCGAGGAACAGATCGGCGAAGGGCTGGTGGCCGTGCGCGCGCCGCTGACGGGCCGCGTGGTCGAGCTGTCGGTCCGGCTCAACGACACGGTACGGCCCGGCCAGACCGTGGCCGTGCTCGACGCGATGAAGATGGAGCACACGATCGTCGCCGAATGCGGCGGCCGCGTGGTGGACCTGCGGCTGGACAAGAACGCGCTGGCCGCCGAGCACCAGGTGCTGATCGTGCTGGAGCCGGGCGATGCAGCCGGCGGCGCCGATGACGCCGCCCAGGCCCACGACCCGCAGGCGATCCGCCCCGACCTGCAGCGCGTGCTGGACCGCCACGCGTTTCTCTACGACGCGGCGCGGCCCGACGCGGTGGCGCGGCGCCGGTCGCGCGGCCAGCGCACGGCGCGCGAGAACATCGCCGACCTGTGCGACGCGGACACCTTTGTCGAGTACGGCGGGCTGGCGCTGGCCGCGCAGGCGTCGCGCCGCAGCAAGGACGACCTGATCGCCAACGCCCCGGCCGACGGGCTGATTACCGGCATCGGCAACATCAACGGCGCGCTGGTCGGCGCGGACCGCGCCCGCAGCGCCGTGATGGCGTACGACGCCACGGTCATGGCCGGCACGCAGGGCAAGCGCAACCACGTCAAGACCGACCGCATCGTGGAGGTGGCGCTGCGCGACGAACTGCCGCTGGTGCTGTTTGGCGAAGGCGGCGGCGGGCGGCCGGGCGATGTCGATATCCCGTCGGTGTCCGGCCTCTACCAGCCGTCGTTTGCCGCGTTCGCGGAACTGAGCGGGCAGGTGCCGGTGGTGGGCGTGGTCTCCGGCCGCTGCTTCGCGGGCAACGCGGCGTTCGTGGGCTGCTGCGATGTGATCATCGCCGACAGGTCCGCCAATATCGGCATGGCCGGCCCGGCGATGATCGAAGGCGGCGGGCTGGGCGTGTACCGGCCCGAGGACGTGGGCCCGGCGCCGGTGCAGTTTGCCAACGGCGTGATCGACATCCTGGTCGACAACGAGGCCGAAGCCACGCGCGCCGCGCGGCACTACCTGTCGATGTTCCAGGGCCGTGTGGCGGACTGGAGCGCGCCGAACCCGCTGGACCTGCGCCACGTGGTGCCCGAGAACCGGATGCGCGTCTATGACACGCGCAAGGCCATCGAAGGCATTGCCGACGTGGGCACGGTGCTGATGCTGCGCGGCGGCTTTGGCTCGGGCATCCACACGGCGCTGGCGCGCGTGGAGGGGCGGCCCGTGGGCATCATGGCCAACAACCCGTACCACCTGGGCGGGGCCATCGACGCCGACGCGGCCGACAAGGCGTCGCGCTTCATGCAGCTTTGCGACGCGCACTGCCTGCCGATCGTCTCGCTGATCGACACGCCGGGGTTCATGGTCGGCCCCGAGGTGGAGGCGCGGGCGCAGGTGCGGCACGTGTCGCGCATGTTCCTGACGGCCGCCAAGCTGCGCGTGGCGCTGCTGGCGGTGACGCTGCGCAAGGGTTACGGGCTGGGCGCGATGGCCATGGCTGGCGGCGGCTTCCGCTCGGCCAGCTTCACGATCTCGTGGCCCACCGGCGAGTTCGGGCCGATGGGGCTGGAAGGCGCCGTGCGCCTGGGCTTCAAGAAGGAGCTGGAGGCGGTGCCGGACGGCCCCGAGCGCAAGGCGCTGTTCGACCGGCTGGTGGCGCAATCGTACGAGCGCGGCCATGCGATCAACACCGCGGCGGCTGTCGAGATCGACGCCGTGATCGACCCGGCCGAGACACGGCGCTGGATCGCGCAGGGCATCGCCTCGGCCGAACTGCGGGGCGGCCGTGCCCGCCGTGGCTTTGTCGACGCCTGGTAAGGGGGCCATCATGACCCGACCCCAACCCGATCCGTCGCAACTGGCGCTGGCCGGCCTGCGCGTGCTGGAAATTGGCAGCGGCCCGGCCGTGGCCTACGCGGGCAAGCTGTTCGCCGATTTTGGTGCCGAGGTGGTCAAGGCCGAGCCACCCGCTGGCGATGCCTGGCGCCAGATGCCGCCGCTGGTGGACGTGCCCGGCCATTCGCAGCCAGAGAGCGCACTGTTCGCCTGGCTCAATACGAACAAGCGCAGCGTGATGGCCCGCCCGTGCCACGCCGGCGACGATGCGTGGCTGGCCGCGCTGGCACGCACCTGCGACGTCGTGCTCGACGCCCGTGCGCTGGACGCCGGCCCGGACGTGCCCGCCATCCTCGAACCAGCGGCCGGGCACATGCCGGTGCAGGTGGTGCTGACGTGGTTCGGCGAGGACGGCCCGTACAGCGGCTTTGCCGGGTCCGAGGCCATCTGCCGCGCGCTGGCCGGCGCGGTGCACGGCAGCGGGCCGGTGGAAGGCCCGCCGCATATGCCGCACGACCTGCAGACGGCCATCGCCGTGGGGCTGAGCGCGTTTTCGGCGGCCGTGGCCGGGCTGATCGGCACGGCGGGGCGCCGCTACGTGCTGAGCGTGCACGAGTGCGTGTTCAGCGTGGTGGAGATGGAAGCGGGGATGGTGCAGGACAAGCGCCATCCGCTGCGCCGGCTGGGCGTGAACCGGTTCTGCGGCACCCATCCGGGCGGCATCTACGAGACCGCCGACGGGTGGATCGGCATCTTCACGCACACGCTGCCGCAATGGCAGGCGCTGTGCACGGCCATCGGCCGCGAGGACCTGGCCGACGACCCGGCCTATGCCAGCGGGCCCGAGCGCATGGCGCGGGCCGATGCGATCGACGCGATCCTGGTGCCCGCCTTCCGCACGCGCACGGCGGCCCAGTGGTTCCAGCGGCTGGCCGACCTCAAGCATCCGGCCGTGGTGGTGCCCGACATGCGCACGCTGCTGGATCAAGCCGTGCACCGCGAGCGCGGCGCGTTCGTGCCGGTGACGCTGGACGGCGTCACCTTCGAGGGCCCGGTGGTGCCGTTTCCGCTGGGCGACGCCGGTCCGCTGCCCGGTGGCCCGGTGCCCGCGCTGGGCGCCCACGACGGACTGTACCGCCGCGCCGGGCTGGACCACGTGCCGCGTCATCGGCCGCCGCCCGCCGCTGACGACGCGATGCCGCTGCGGGGCCTGCGCATCGTCGACCTGACGATGGGCTGGGCCGGCCCGCTGGCCGCGCGCACGCTGGCCGACTTTGGCGCGGAAATCATCAAGGTTGAAAGCACGGGCTACCCGGACTGGTGGCGCGGCGCCATCTTCAACGAGGCGTTCTACCGCGACCGCGTCTACGAGAAGAACACCAATTTCAACCTGATGAACCGCAACAAGCTCGGCATCACGCTGGACCTGACGCAGCCCGACGGCAAGGCGCTGCTGCTGGACCTGGTGGCGCAAGCCGATGCCGTGATCGAAAACTACTCGGCCGAGGTGCTGCCCAAGCTCGGGCTCGACTACGCGGCGCTGCGCGCGCGCAATCCCCGGCTGGTGATGCTGTCGATGCCGGCGTTCGGGCTTGGCAACGCCTGGAGCAACACCCGCGCGTACGGCGGCACGCTGGAACAGGCCAGCGGGCTGCCGCTGTACACGGGCCACCCGGACGGCGGCCCGGCCATGACGTCGTACGCCTATGGCGACCCGGTTGGCGGGCTCAACGGCGGCGCGGCCATCCTGCTGGCGCTGTACGCGCAGCGGGCCACGGGGCGGGGGCGGCACGTGAACCTGTCGCAGGTGGAGGCGATGCTGCCGATGACGGCGCCGTACCTGATCGAACAGTCGGTGGCCGGCTCCGTATCGCCCCGGCAGGGCAACCGCCATCCGCTCAACGTGCCGCACGGCATCTACCGCTGCGCGGGCGACGACGCGTGGATCGCGCTGACCGCCACCGACGCCCAGTGGCCGGCGCTGTGCCAGGCCATCGGCCGCAACGACCTGGCGATGGACCCGACGCTGGCCGACGGCGCCGGCCGCCGCGCCGCGCACGACCGCATTGACGACGCCATCGGCCGGTGGTCCCGCACGCGCGACGCCGACGCGGCCATGCAGCAGCTCCAGCGGGCCGGCATCGCGGCGGGCGTGGTGCGGCCGATGTGGCAGGTGCTGGACGACCCGCACCTGCGGGCGCGCGGCTTCTGGCAGCAGGTGGAGCGCGCGCACGTGGGCCGCTACATCGCCAGCACGGCGTGGTTCCGCTCCGGGCCCGGGCCGGTGCCCACCCGCAGCGTCTCGCCGACGCTCGGCCAGCACACCGACGCGGTACTGGCGCGCGTGCTCGGGCTGCCGCCTGAACGGCTGGCGGACCTGGCGCGGCGCGGCATCACCGGCCAGGACGCCCGGCCCAAGGGCGCGAAGATTCCCGCGTAGCGACGCACCGCCAGACACCACGACAAACAGACAGGAGACAACATGAACAAGCGACAAGTACTGCAAGCCGGCGCCGCGATGCTGCTGGCCGGCGCGATGACCGGCGCAATGACCGGCCCGGTGGCCGCGCAGGGTACGAACTGGCCGACCAAGCCGATCCGGCTGATCGTGCCGTTCCCGGCGGGATCGTTTACGGACACGGCGGCCCGCGTGGTATCGGACCGCCTGACCAAGGCGCTGGGCCAGCCCGTGGTGGTCGAGAACAAGGCCGGCGCCAACGGGCTGATCGGCGTGGGCGAGGTGGCGCGCGCCGCGCCGGACGGCTACACGCTGATGGTGACCAATTCCAGCAGCATCACGATCAACCCGAACCTGTACAAGAAGAGCACCTACAAGACCCGGGACTTTGCCCCGGTGACGCTGATCCTGGAGGCGCCGTTCATCCTCGTGACCAACCCGGAATGGTCGCAGAAGCACGCGGTGGCGTCGGTGCCGGACCTCGTGCGCTACGCCGGCCAGCACCCGGGCAAGATCAGCTACGGCTCGGCCGGGCCCGGCAATATCGCGCACCTGAGCTTTGCGATGCTGAACAACCGCGCCAGGGTGTCCACCACGCACGTGCCGTACAAGTCGTCGGCGGCGGCCCAGCTTGCCGTCATCAGCGGCGAGCTGGACACCACGTTCGACACCTGGACCGCGCTGCCGCAGATCAAGGCCGGCAAGCTCAAGCCGATTGCGGTGAGCGCCACCAAGCGCATGACCCAGTTGCCGGACGTGCCGACCGTCGAGGAAGCGGGCCTGAAGCCGTTCAACGCCACGTTCTGGATCGGGCTGCTGGCCCCGGCCGGCACGCCGCAGCCGGTGGTGCAGAAGGTCAACGCGGTGATGCGCGGCCTGCTGGACGACGACAAGGCCCGCTCGGCGCTGAGCCAGCAGGGCGACGTGGTCATGATCGGGCCCGACGAGTACGCCAGGCGCATCGAGAAGGAAGAGGCGGAGTGGGCCGCCGTGATCCAGCGCGAGGCCATCACGCTGGACTGACGCGCCGCCCTACGCCTCGCGCAGCAGCAGCGCCACGTTGCGCTCGGCCAGCGCGGCAATCGTGCGCGACGGGTTGAGCCCCAGCGCGCGCGGCACGATGGCGCCGTCCATCACGTAGAGCCCGGTGTAGCCGAAGACGCGCCCGTGGGAATCGACCACGCCGTCTTCGGCGCTGCGCCCCATGTTGCAGCCGCCCAGCGGGTGCGGCGTGACGAGGTTGCGGAGCAGGCGCCACGTGGGCGGCACCCACGGATTGCCGCCCGTGGCGGCCGACAGCAGCCGGTGCGCCGCGATCATCGACTCGATCACTGCCTCCGACGGTTCGTGCCGCCAGCTCATCTCCAGCGTCTGCCGCCACGGCGCGTACCACTTGCGGCAGAGCCGTAGCTGGCCGTCGCCGGGGTCCACGCCCTGGCCGAACCACGGCATCATCGTCTCCAGCGGGTCGCCGTCGTCCACCAGCCCGCCAATCTCGCGCCACAGCGCGCGCAGCCGGCCGCGCCGCGTGCGGCGCATCTGGCGCCGAATGTAGTTGCGCGCGATGTTCGGGATGCCGCCGTCTTCAACAAAGAGCGCCTGCCCGTTCGGCGCGCTGCCGTCGAGCAGGTCGATCACGGCCGAGATCGTCACGCCATGCGACGGCGATACCATGCGGTCCGGATAGAACGCCGGGGTCACGAAATCGCCGTTGTGGGCCCAGCCGTAACCGAGCCGCGCCGACAGCCGGGGCAGCGTGCGATGCGTGTCGCGGCAGCGCAGCAGCAGCTCGGTGCTGCCGATGGAGCCGGCGGCCACGATCACGCGAGCGGCCGTGACCTCGCCGGGGGTGCGGGATTGCGCCACCGGGTCGATCTGGTCGAAGCGCACGCGCCACCCATCGGCCAGCGGTTCCAGCCGCTGCACCAGATGCAGCGGGCGGATTTCCGCGCCATGGTCCTCGGCCACGGCCAGGTAGTTGAGGTCGAGCGTGTTCTTGGCCAGCACCTGGCAGCCGACGTCGCAGTTGCCGCAGTGGACGCAGGTGCCTTGCCAGCGGCCGTGCGCGTTCTGGAACGGGCGCGACTGGTGGTCTTCCCGCGCGCCGGGCAGGTCGGGGTGCCAGTCGTCGCGGAAGCTCACGGCCAGCGGCAGCTTGCGAAAGCGGTCGCCCCAGCCGCAGGCGTGCGCGGCTTCTTCCACCAGCCGCGCGCGCGGGCTCAGTTGCGAGTCGGGCACGGGCGCGACGGCCAGCATCTCGCCGACCATGTCGTACCAGGGCTGCAGCGTGGCGTGGCCGATATCGTCGGGCCAGCCCCAGGCAAACGTGCGCGGCGGCGCCTCGACCGACACGTTGGCATAGATCAGCGAGCCACCGCCCACGCCCGCGCCGGCAATCACCCAGATATCGGAAAACGTGCGCACGTCGGCCCAGCCGCTGAAGCGCTGCGGCTGCTTCTGGTTCCACAGCCACGGGTCGTCGTCGCCGCGCGGAAAGGTCTCGGGCGTCCAGCGCCGCCCGCGTTCCAGCACCAGCACGCGCTGGCCCGCCTGCGCCAGCCGGCAGGCCGCCACGGCGCCGCCAAAGCCGCTGCCGACGATCACCGTGTCGTACGGATGCGGCCCGCTCATGGCGCGGCTCCGGTGCGGCGGATCACGATGGGCGGCTCGGTGCGCGCCAGCGCGTCGGGCGGCCACGGCTCGCCCGCATCGGGCACGAAGCGCGGCCCGCTGGCGGCTGGCGTCGCGGCCACGCGCCACGTGCGGCCCATGCGGTTCAGCCGCTCCAGGCCCGGCCCGAGCTTCCAGTGGCGGCACGCCTTTTCCAGCTTGAGCGGATGGATGGTCAGCGTGTCGGCGTCGAAGCGCATGCGCAGGAAGCCCTTGTAGTCGGCAATCGACTGCGACGAGAACACTTCCTCGGCATGCAGGCCCCAGATCTGGTTGGCGATGACCATCCAGACGCCGAACAGCAGGCCGCCGAGCACGCCACCGGCGACGAGCGTCTGCGCCAGCAGTAGCGGCAGCATCCAGCCGTCGTCGGCATGCAGGCCCCACACGTGCAGGTTGAGCCGGGCCAGCGCCCAGAACAGCCCGGCCGCCAGCACCACGTGCAGCAGGCCGTGCAGCGCGCCCACCAGCCCGGCCAGCGACACCGCGCTGCGCGTGCCACGCGTCGACAGCGCCGCGAAGAACGCCATCACGGCCACGGCGAATGCCACCGACGCCGGGCTGTTCGCCAGCGTCATCCACAGCGCGCGCCACGCATCGCCCAGGCTGGCCGGGGCGATGGGCAGCGCCGCCAGCGTCTGCATCAGGCTCTCGCCCGGCGGCGCGGTGGCGCGGCTGGCGCTCTGGACAATCCAGTTGAACAGGAAGCAGATGGCCGCGAACAGCGTGCACAGGCCGACGTTGCGCGCGGGTAGCTGCCACGCGCGGTTGCGCAGGGTCCGCGACGTGTCGCGGTCCGGATAGGCGGCGCCGGCCAGCACGTAGCGCTGCCGTGTGCGGCCGATCGCCACCGGCTCCGGCGACGCCGGCAACTGGTGCGTGCCGTGCAGGAACGCGCCCCCGCCCCCGCACGTGACGCGCTCCGGCCCCGTGGTGCCGGCCTCCGGCGTGTAGCGTGCGTAGTGGTGCTTGTCGCCAGCCAGTACCGCGACCAGATGGTCGCCCAGCAGCCGCTCGATGCGGCTCAGGCTGCGAAAGCGCGGCGTGCGCGTCTCGGTCGACGGAAACGCGCGGCGCCGCGTGCGCGACAGCCGCTCCATCTCGTCGATCCAGCTCGGCTCGGGCGTGCACAGCACCACGCGGTCGCCCGGTGCCAGCCGGTCGTGCATGGCCTTGAAGTAGTCGAACTGCTGGCGGTCGATCTCGGATTCGAGCTGCAGGTCCAGCCCCCAGATCCACCAGCCATGCGGTAGCTGCAGGACGTAGTAGCTGGTGCGCTGGCGGGTCTGCCAGCCGCCCACCGGCGCGCCCGTGCAGAACAGTTGCGCAAAGCCGCGCAGGCCGTCGTACCAGTCGTGGTTGCCGGGCGTGGCAACCATCAGCGGCGCGCCGGGGATGGCAACCGCGGCCTCGCTGTTGCCGGCGGCTTCGGGCGGCAGCGGGGCAGGGCAGGCGGCGCGGAATGGGTCCAGAAAGCGTGTGCGATAGCCGCCGTGCGCGGGCGTGGGGTAGACCTGGTCGCCGCCCAGCAGCAGCACCTGCGCGCGCGGCAGCGTGACGCCATCGGCCGCCAGCCGCGCCGGGTGGCTCGCGCAGAGCGCCATCGAATAGGTGGAGTGCCAGCCGTCGCCGGTATCGGCCAGGTAGTCGACCCACACGGCGCCGTCCGGCGCGTTGGCGGTGACGGGAATCGGCGGGTTGGTGGCGACCGGGTTCAGCGCGGCCTGGACCGCGCGGGCATCGGCAAACGCGCCGATGGTGCGCGCCACGGTGACGCGCACGGCCGTCCTGAGCAGTTGCAGGGGGCTGAGCCAGTTGACCATCGGCTCATGCGTGTACAGCTCCACGCGGCGCGTGGTGGCTGGCGGCGCGGCGGTGGCGGGGGCGGCCGATGGCGCCGCGGGGCCCGCTTCCTCGTTCGCAAGCATCGTCGACCTCCCCCGGTGGCAGGCGCCTCGCAGTTATCGATCGCATCACCTAATATAGGTGATCGCAAGATCGATTTGCAGATCATCATGCTGAGTCGCAGAGCGTTCCTTGTGGGCGGCGCCGGCGCGGTGGGCGCTGGCGCGCTCGTCGTGGGCTGGCTGGTGCTGCGCCCCGACGACCGGCTTGATGCACGCCGGCCGCCGCGCGTGCCGGAGCCGGCCGTGCCGCTGAACGGCTGGGTCGCCATCGGCACCGACAACGCCGTGACCATCGTCATGTGCAAGGCCGAGATGGGGCAGGGCATCCACACCGCCGCCGCGATGCTGCTGGCCGACGAACTGGGCGCCGACTGGCGCCAGGTGCGCGTGGTGCAGTCGCCGCTGGACACGCTCTACGTCAACCGCGAGAACCTGGGCGCCGGTCTGCCGTACCGGCACGACGACAAGCGGCTGCATGCGGAACTGGCGCGCGACCTGTCGCGCCGGGTGTCGCGGTATTTCGGGTCGATGGTCACGGGCGGTTCCACCAGTATCCGCGACCTGTGGCTGCCGATGCGCGAGGCCGGTGCGTCGGCGCGCGAGATGCTCTGCACCGCCGCCGCGCGCCAGTGGTCCGTGCCGGCCCGCGAGTGCGTGGCGCAGGCCGGCACCGTGCGGCACGTGGCCTCCGAGCGCTCGGCAACGTTTGGCGCGCTGGTCACGGCGGCCCGCGACCTTGCCCATCCCGAACATCCCCGGCTCAAGGACGCCGCGTCGTTCACGCTGATCGGCCAGCGCATCCGGCGCATCGAGACCGCGCCAAAGCTCGACGGCAGCCTGCGCTTCGGCATCGACGTGGTGCCCGCCGAACTGGCGCGCGACGTCGGCGCAACCGGGCCGCTGGACCTGCGCTACGCGAGCGTGCTGATGTGCCCGACGCTGGGCGGCAAGTACAAGGGCCGCGAGGTGAAGTTTGCGCGGCCGGCCGGCGTGCACGACTGCTTTCCCGTGGATGGCTACAACGGCGGCACCGGCGGCGTGGCCGTGATTGCCGACAACCCGTTCATCGCCATGCGCGCGCTGTGCGACCTGCGCGTGGCGCCCGACCAGTGGGACCATGGCCCGGCCGCGCAGTGGAACAGCGCCCGGGTGCGCGAGACGCTGGTGGCGGCGCTGGACGAAGGCAGCGCGCGCAAGTACTACCGCGCCGGCGACGCAGACGCCGTGATCCGCCAGACCGCGGAAAAGGGCGGCAAGGTGCTGCACATGCAGTACGAGGTGCCCTACCTGGCGCACGGCGCGCTGGAGCCGATCAACTGCACCGCACTCGTGCGCGACGGGCGCGCCACGGTCTGGGTATCCACGCAGGTGCCGCAGGCCGCGCGGGCCGCCGTGGCCGGCGCGCTGGACCTGGACGCCGACGACGTGGTGATCCACGAGCGGTTCCTGGGCGGCGGATTCGGGCGGCGGCTGGAGGTGGACTACGTGGCGCAGGCCGCCGTGATCGCGGCGCGCGCGCCGGGCAAGGCCGTGCAGACGATCTGGTCGCGCCCGCAGGACATGGCGCACGACTTCTACCGCCCGGCCTGCGTGTCGCGCTTCAGCGGCGTGCTGGACGACAAGGGCAACCTGGTGGCGTGGCGCGCGGCGTCGGCCAGCCAGTCGGTGTCCGAGCAGGCGCTGGCGCGCGCGTACGGCCTGCCGCGCGCCATCGCCCGCGTGCTGCCCGACGCCACGATGGCCGAGGGCGCATTCGACCAGCCCTACGAATGCGCCAACGTCGAGGTCAGCCACCGGCGCGTGGCGCTGCCCATCCCGGTGGGCTACTGGCGCTCGGTCGGCCATTCGCACCAGGCGTTCTTCGTCGAATCGTTCCTGGACGAGATGGCGGCAGCCGCCGGCAAGGACCCGATCCAGTTTCGCATCGGCCTGCTCAAGTCGCCGGCCCACCATCGCCATGTGGCGGTGCTGCGGCGGCTGGCCGAGCTGTCGGGCTGGAAGCGGCCCGTGGTGTGGAAGCAGGGCGGCCAGCGCCTGGCGCGCGGCATGGCGCTGCACGAATCGTTCGGCAGCATCGTGGGGCAGGTGGCCGAGGTGCGCAGCGACCCGGTACACGGCTGGCGCGTGACGCGCGTGTTCTGCGTGGTGGACTGTGGCGTGGCCGTCAATCCGGACCTGGTGGTGCAGCAGATGGAAAGCGGCATCGTGTTCGGGCTGTCGGCGGCCATGCAGCAGGCGGTCACGATCCGCGACGGGCAGGTGCAGCAGCACTACTTCAGCGAGGTGCCGCTGATCGACATGGAGACCTGCCCGGACATCGTCACGCACGTGATGGCCAGCCCGGCCAAGGTGCCGTACGGCGTGGGCGAGGCCGGCACGCCGCCGATTGCGCCGGCCGTGGCCAACGCCGTGGCGGCGCTGACCGGCCAGCGCGTCTACACGCTGCCGCTGCGGCCGCCACCGGCGCTGCCGGCCGGCGAGGAACTGTGGGAGGGCGACCGATGGTGCAAGTGGTGCAAGTCACTGTGAACGGCACGACCGTCGACGTGCGGTCCGCCCCGGAAACGCCGCTGCTGTGGGTGCTGCGCTGCGAACTGGGCCTGACCGGCACGAAGTTCGGCTGCGGCATCGGCGTCTGCGGCGCGTGCACGGTGTTCGTCGGCAAGGAGGCAAGGCCGTCGTGCCGCGAGCCGGTCAGGCAGCTACAGGGCGCGTCCGTGACGACCATTGAGGGCCTGCGCGGCCCCGTGGCCGACGCGCTGCGGCAGGCGTGGACCGACTGCGACGTCGTGCAGTGCGGCTACTGCCAGAGCGCCCAGCTGATCGCGGCCGCAGCGCTGCTGGCCCGCCGCCGCGCGCCAACGGACAAGGAAATCGACGCGGCAATGAAGGACATCGTGTGCCGCTGCGGCACGTATCCACGAATCCGCAAGGCGATCAAGCAGGCGGCGGGGGCTTTGCGGGGGTAGGCATTCTGGTTTCCCTTTTCCGATTGCGGGAGAGGGGAGCAAACCGTCAGGCCTTGCGTACTGGTTTTTGATTCCCCTCTCCCGCTTGCGGGAGAGGGGTTAGGGGAGAGGGCCGGCGTGTCCAGTTGCGATGGTGGCAATTTGCACCGCCATGCCCTCACCCCCGGCCCCTCTCCCGCAGGGCGGGAGAGGGGAGCAAACCGTCAGGCCTTGCGTACTGGTTTCTGATTCTGTAGTGGTCCAATTTCCTCAGACAGGTCGATAGGTGGAAAATCACGATCGACGAGGAAAGGACGACATGACAAA
>NZ_JAUANU010000023.1:0-35691 GCF_032190535.1 Cupriavidus sp. SZY C1 | reverse complement strand
GGGGGGGGGGGGGGGGGGGGGGGGGGCGCCCCCCCCCGCGGGGGGGGGGGGGGGGGGGGGGGGGGGCCCCCCCCCCGCGACCCAACCTGCCACCCACGCCACCATCCCCCACCCCCACCCGCATTCGCTGGCACAATCGTGGTCGACCACGGTTTCCCCACTGCCAGAGGATCGCCCCCATGCATGCTCGCCGTACCGTTGTTGTCGTCGCCGTTGCCGCCGCGTTTTCCGCCGGCATCGCCCAGGGTCAGACGCTGACCGTCCCGCAGGTTTCCCCATCCGTCGATAGCGCCTACGCCAGGCTGGAGGCCGCCCCCGTCTACCAGAAGCTGATGGCCGACGTGCGCGCCGACGACGCCCGCGCGCTGGCCGAACTGAAGACGATGACCGAGATCCCCGCGCCGCCGTTCAAGGAAAAGGCGCGCGCCGAATACTTCGTGGCCCGGCTCAAGGCGCTGGGGCTGTCGGACGCCCATATCGACGCCGAAGGCAAC
This sequence comes from Cupriavidus sp. SZY C1, assembly GCF_032190535.1. NCBI lineage: Bacteria > Pseudomonadati > Pseudomonadota > Betaproteobacteria > Burkholderiales > Burkholderiaceae > Cupriavidus > Cupriavidus sp. SZY C1. Next base: position 35,197 of record NZ_JAUANU010000023.1, on the reverse strand, counting down.
GCCATCGGCATCCGCAAGGGCACCGGCAACGGGCCCAGGCTGCTGGTATCGGCCCACCTGGACACGGTCTTCCCGGAAGGCACTGACGTTACCGTGAAGGCGCGCGACGGCAAGCTCTACGCGCCCGGCATCGGCGACGACACGCGCGGGCTGGCCGTGCTGCTCTCGTGGCTCAAGGTGCTCAACGATAACAACGTACGCACCGTGGGCGACCTGGTCTTCGTCGGCAACGTCGGCGAGGAGGAACTGGGCAACCTGCGCGGCATGAAGGCCGTGTTCCGCGACCATGCCGACATCGACGGCATGGTCGGCATCGAACCCGGCACCGGCGAGCGCGTGCTCACGCAGGGCACCGGCAGCCACCGCTACGAAGTCACGTTCAAGGGGCCGGGCGGCCACAGCTTCGGCGCGTTCGGCCTGCCCAGCGCGATCCATGCGATGGGCCGCGCCGTCAGCAAGATTGGCGATGTCCGCACGCCCACCGATCCCAAGACGACGTTCACGGTGGGCACCGTGGGCGGTGGCACGTCGGTCAACGCGATTGCCGGCGATGCCCGCATGGCCATCGACATCCGCTCCAACGGCACGCCTGCGCTGCTGGAGGCCGAAAAGCAGATCATGGACGCGATCGCCGCCGGCGTGGCCGACGAGAACGCGCGCTGGAAGCCCGCGCGCGGGCAGGAGATCACGTTCCAGACGCGCATGATCGGCGACCGGCCCGCCGGGCAGACGCCCACCGACGCCGTGATCGTGCAGTCGGCGGTGCGCGTGATCCGCAGCCGCGCCAAGGAAGCGCCCTCGCTGCGCGGCGGCAGCACCGACGCCAATGTGCCGATGTCGCTGGGCATCCCGGCCATCATCATCGGCAGCGGCGGCAAGTCGGGCGGCTCGCACTCGCGCGACGAATGGTTCGACCCCACCAACGCCTACGAAGGCGCGCAATGGGGCCTGACCACGGTGCTCGGCCTGGTGGGCGTCGACGGCGTGGCCGATCCGCTGCTGGCGCGCCGCGCGGCCCGCACGGCCGCCGCGCGCTGATCGCAACGGCCGGCTAGGCGGTCAGCGGAAAGTTGCGGTCGAACGTGGCCGCCACGTCCAGCCGCTGCTTCAGCAGCCCGGCCTGCAGGTAGAAGTCTGCGGTCTGCTGCTGGATGGCGACCACCTCGGCGTCGATGGCCTGCCAGCGTGTGCGGCGGCGCTCGAACTGCAACCGCGCAGCCTCGGGCGGAATGCCGATGATGCGCGCCAGCGTGGCCGAGAACTCGGGCACGTGCTGGTACGACCAGACCTGCGCGCGCACCACGCGCTGCAGGAAGTCGGCCAGCACGGCGCGCTTGGTGGCCAGCGCCGTGTCGGTGGCGGCCAGGTAGCTCAGGCCGGACCACAGGCCGCGCCCGCTGACCAGCACGCGCGCATGGCCGCTGGTCTCGGCCATGGCCGTATACGGCTCCCACGTGGCCCAGGCATCCACCGAGCCGTTGGTCAGCGCCAGCTTGGCATCGGCTGGCGGCAGGAAGCGGATGTCGGCGTCCTCGGGCTTCAGGCCGGCCGACGCCAGTGCCTTGAGCGTCACGAAATGGCCGATCGAGCCGCGATTGGTGCCGATGCGCTTGCCCTTCAGGTCGGCCGCGCTGCGCAGCGGCGAATCGGGCCGCACCAGCACGGCGGTGCCATACGGGTCTGACCGGTTGGCGCCGATCAGGCGGATGCGCGTGCCCGCCGCCAGCGCGAAGATCGCGGGCGCGTCGCCAATCGGCCCGCTGTCGACGGCGCCGGCGTTAAGCGCCTCGGCCAGCGGCGCGGCGGCCGGGAACTCGGTCCACTGGATGTCGTAGGTCAGGCCCTTGAGCGCATCGGCCGATTCCAGCAGCGCGCGCAGGCCGCCTTTCTGGTCGCCGGCCTTCAGCACCGGGCGGGGCTGGGCGTGCGCGGTGGGCAGGGCGCCGGCCAGCGCAACGGCGCTGGCGGCATGCAGGAACTGGCGGCGATCGATCGTCATGCGGGGCGGCAGTAAGGGTGACTGGAGCCCCGACCGTACGCCCGCCGCGCGCGAATCCCAACGAATGTTTTCGCAAGTCGTTATGCCCGGCCCCGGCCCGCACGCCTACGTGCGCGGCGCAGGCGCGTTCAGCGCGAACGCCGGCACGTCGTGCAGCGCCGCGACGATGGCGGCGATGTGCGGCCAGCGCTGCGCGACGTCAAAGCCCATGCGCCCGGCACCAATGGCCTGCGGGAACAGGTAGATGTCGGCCACGGTCGGCACGTCGCCCACCACGAAGCGCCCGGTGCGGCGCGCCGCCAGCCGTTCCTCGATCGCGCAGAAGCCCACGTCGACCCAGTGGCGCGCCCACGCGGCCACGCCCTCGGCGTCCATGCCGGGAATGGTCGACAGGCGAGCGGCCACGCGCGGCGGCAGCAGGGCGTGGATCTCCGCGGCAATCGACAGCGCAATGGCGCGCGCAAACGCGCGGTCCTCGGGGTCGGCCGGCAGCAGCGGCGGCGTGCGGTAGCGTTCGTCCAGGTATTCGATGATGGCCAGCGACTGGGTAATCAGCTCACCGGTGTCGGTCTGCAGCGCGGGCACCAGCCCCTGCGGGTTGATCGCGCGGTAGCGGGCCTGGCGTGACTCGGCCGCCTCGCCAAAGATCGTGACCGGCTCGATCTCGACCGCCAGGCCCTTGAGCGCCAGCGCGATCTTCACGCGCGACGTGGCCGATGACACCTCGTTGGCATAGAGCTTCATGATGTTCCTTCCGGGGCGGTCCCCGCTTGCAGTGGCGATGGCGCAAGCTTCGGGCGGCGGCGTATCGGCGATGTGTCGCGCACCGCCCGCGCGCGTATCGGCCTGTGGCGCCGCCGGGGCCAGATACACTGCGTGACAATGCAGCCTGCCCGGCGCGGTTGCATCGCCCGCCCGGTTGCGCTTCAATGGGCCCCTCGAAAACCTGCCCGATGCCATCATGGAATCCACGCCCGACACCCCGTCCCGCCCCGCGCTGCGCGCGCTGACCCCGCTGGAGGGCCGCGTGGTGGCCGTGCTGCTGGAAAAGCAGTTCACCGTGCCGGACACCTATCCGCTGTCGCTGAACGCGCTGGCCGCGGGATGCAACCAGAAGACGGCGCGCGCGCCGGTGATGAGCGTGACCGAGGACGAGATCCTGGCCGCCATCGATGGCCTGAAGTCGCTGAGCCTGGTCTTCGAGGGCAGCAGCAGCCGCGTGCCGCGCTTCGAACAGAACCTGGGCAAGGTGCTGGGCGTGCCGAGCCAGTCGGCGGCGCTGCTGTCCACGCTGCTGCTGCGTGGCCCCCAGACGGCCGCCGAACTGCGCCTGAACACGGCCCGGCTGCACGCGTTTGCCGATATCTCGTCGGTCGAGGCGTTCCTGGACGAACTGGCCGAACGTGCGCCCGCGCTGGTCGTGAAGCTGCCGCGCGCGCCCGGCGAGCGCGAGCACCGGTGGATGCACCTGCTGTGCGGCGACGTCAACGTGGCCGAACTGGCCGCGCCCTCGCGCGCCGACGCGGCGCCCGCGTCGCCGTCCGAGCTGGAAGCGCTGCGCATCGGCCATCGCGAACTGCAGGAAAAGGTGGCCCGGCTGCAGGCGCTGGTCGTGGAAATGGCCGGCCAGCTCGGCATCGAGATCGAACCGGGCCGGCTGGGCTGATTCGCCGGCCAGGCATGTAAGTGTTCGCTCTGCCTGCCCGCCAGGCGGCAGGGCGGGCAGGCCGGCCAGGACCCCGGTCCGGGCGTCCCGCCCACCGGGCAACCCGCCGGCGCCCGATGCCACGTCCGAAACGTGACATCATCGGCCCCGATCCCGTCCGATGCCGGCATGATCGGCACATTCCGGCGATCCGGGCCTAAAGATCGCCACATCGGGGCCGTTATTCCCGCTGCCCCCCTCATTCCTGAAACAGGCACCTGTTTCCCCGCCTTTTCCCCCCAATGCCGTGACCCCCGGGCTTTGATAATCCTCGGTGACGAAGTGCCGCCCGCGCGCTTTGCACTGGAGCATTCATGTCCGAGGAAAGCGATCTCGAAAAAACCGAACCCGCCTCACCCCGGCGCCTGGAAAAGGCGCGCGAGGAGGGGCAGGTGGTGCGTTCGCGCGAACTCGGCACGTTCGTGATGCTGATGACCGGCGTGCTGGGGCTCTGGACGCTGGGCGGCCCGCTGGGCCGCAAGCTGAACGGGGTGATGCAGGCCAGCCTGGCGTTCGAGCCGGCCACGGCCTTCGACCCCAACCGCATGCTGTCGCAGTTCGCCATCGCCATCTGGGACAGCCTGCTGGCCTTCATGCCGCTGCTGCTGATGTTTGGCGTGGCCGCGCTGGTGGCCCCGCTGGCGCTGGGCGGCTGGCTGTTCTCGACCAAGTCGTTCGCGCCCAATTTCTCGCGCCTGTCGCCGCTGGAGGGGCTGGGCCGGATGTTCTCGTCGCAGTCGCTGGCGGAACTGGTCAAGGCCATCGCCAAGTCGGTGCTGGTGGGCGGCGTGGGCGCGTGGATGGTGTGGCGCGAGCTGCCAGAGGCTATCGCGCTGATGAACGCCCCGGTCAACGAGGCCATGCTGCGCATGATGGACATGGTGCTGTACGTGTGCGGCATCGTGGCCGGATCGCTGATCCTGGTGGCGGCGCTCGACACGCCGTGGCAGCTCTGGACGTTCTACAAGAAGCTCCGCATGACCAAGGAAGAGGTCAAGCAGGAGATGAAGGAAACCGACGGCGACCCGCACATCAAGGCGCGCATCCGCCAGCAGCAGCGGGCCATGGCCCGGCGCCGGATGATGGCCGAGGTGCCCAAGGCCGACGTCGTGGTGACCAACCCCACGCACTTCGCCGTGGCGCTGCGCTACGACGAAGGCGCGCGCTGGAACGCGCCGCGCGTGGTGGCCAAGGGCGCCGACGAGGTGGCGGCCCGCATCCGCGAACTGGCCCGCGAAAACCGCGTGCCGGTGCTGTCGGCACCGCCGCTGGCCCGCGCGCTGCACCGCCACGTGGAAATCGGCCACGAGATCCCGGCCGGCCTGTACACGGCCGTCGCCGAGATCCTCGCCTGGGTTTATCAATTGAAGAACTGGCACTACAGCTATGGTCCGCAGCCCGATTCGCCGACCGACCTGCTGGTGCCGGATGAACTAGCCGTACCGGAAAGCCGCGCATGAACGCCCTGACCAACCTATTCAACATGCCCGCACTGCGGGGTGGCGCCCAGATGAAGGCGCTGGCTGGCCCGCTGCTGATCGTCATGATCCTCGGCATGATGATCCTGCCGCTGCCGGCGTTCATCCTGGACCTGCTGTTCACGTTCAACATCGCGCTGTCGATCATGGTGCTGCTGGTGGGCATGTACACGCAGCGCCCGCTGGATTTCGCGGCGTTCCCGGCCGTGCTGCTGTTCTCCACGCTGCTGCGCCTGTCGCTGAACGTGGCGTCGACCCGCGTGGTGCTGCTGGAAGGCCATACCGGCCCCGACGCGGCCGGCAAGGTGATCGAGGCGTTCGGCCACTTCCTGGTGGGCGGCAACTTTGCGGTCGGTATCGTGGTGTTCGCCATCCTGGTCGTCATCAACTTCATGGTGATTACCAAGGGCGCGGGCCGTATCGCCGAAGTCGGCGCGCGCTTCATGCTCGACGCCATGCCCGGCAAGCAGATGGCCATCGACGCCGACCTGAACGCGGGCCTGATCAACGAGGAAGGCGCCCGCAAGCGCCGGTCCGAGGTGGCGCAGGAATCGGACTTCTACGGCGCCATGGACGGTGCGTCGAAGTTCGTGCGCGGCGACGCCATCGCCGGCCTGCTGATCATGTTCATCAACGTGGCCGCCGGCATGGTCGTGGGCATGGTCCAGCACGACCTGGACTTCGGCACGGCCGTCCACAACTACACGCTGCTGACGATTGGCGACGGCCTGGTGGCCCAGATCCCCGCGCTGGTGATCTCCACGGCCGCCGGTGTGATCGTGTCGCGCGTGTCGAACGAGCAGGACGTTGGCCAGCAGCTGACCGGCCAGTTGTTCTCTGACCCGCGCGTGATGTTCATCACCGCCGGCATCATCGGCACGATGGGCCTGATCCCGGGCATGCCGCACTTTGCCTTCCTGCTGCTGGCCGGCGCGCTGATCTGGTTTGGCCGCTACATGATGCGCCGCGAGGTCAAGGCGACCGAGTCCAAGGCCAGCGAGGAACGCAGCCCGGCCGTGCAGGCCGAGGTGGCCGAAGCCACGTGGGAAGACGTCACGATGGTCGACCCGCTGGGCATGGAAGTGGGCTACCGCCTGATCACGCTGGTGGACCGCGGCCAGAACGGCGAGCTGCTGGGCCGCATCAAGAGCATCCGCAAGAAGATCGCGCAGGACATCGGCTTCCTGGTGCCGGTGGTGCACATCCGCGACAACCTGGAACTGAAGCCCAACGCCTACCGCATCACGCTCAAGGGCGTGGAGATCGGCAGCGGCGAGGCCAACCCCGGCCAGTGGATGGCGATCAACCCCGGGCAGGTCACCGGCACGCTGCCGGGCGCCGCCACGCGCGACCCCGCGTTCGGCCTGCCGGCCGTGTGGATCGACGCCGCGCTCAAGGAGCAGGCCCAGGCATACGGCTACACGGTGGTGGACGCCAGCACCGTGGTGGCCACGCACCTGAACCACCTGATCCAGATGCACGCATCGGAACTGCTGGGCCGCCAGGAAGTGCAGGCGCTGCTGGACCGCATCGGCAAGGAAGCGCCCAAGCTGACCGAAGACCTGGTGCCCAAGACGATCTCGCTGACCGGCTTGCAGAAGGTGCTGCAGAACCTGCTGGACGAAGGCGTGGCGATCCGCGACATGCGCACGGTGCTGGACGTGGTGGCCGAGAACGCGCCGAAGATCAACGACCCGGCCGAGCTGACCACGCTGGTGCGCGTGGCCCTGGGCCGCGCCATCACGCAGCAGCTCTTCCCGAACAACGCCGACATGCAGGTGATCGGCCTGGACGCCGGCCTGGAGCGCGTGCTGACGCAGGCGCTGGCCAACGGCGGCGGCATCGAACCGGGCCTGGCCGATGCACTGCTGCAGCAGGCGCAGGGCGCCGTGGCCCGCCAGGAACAACTGGGGCTGGACCCGGTGCTGCTGGTGCCGCCGCCGATGCGCCCGCTGATGGCCCGCTTCCTGCGCCGCACGCTGCCCCAGCTGAAAGTGCTGTCGCATGCCGAGGTACCGGACAACCGCAACATTCGCATCACCGCCATGATCGGCGGCGCAGCGTGAGGACTGAACGATGAGCGTGGCAAAGTTTGTGGCGGCCAACGGCCGCGAAGCGATGCGCAAGGTGCGCGAGGCCATGGGCCCCGACGCCGTGGTGCTCTCCAACCGCACCATCGAGGGCGGCGTGGAAATCGTGGCAATGCGCGATACCGACCTGGGTTCGGTCAGCGCCAGCGCCCAGCTCTACGAGCCGGCCGCGCTGGCGTCGCCGGCGCCGCTGCCGATGCTGCAGGCGCTGCACGATGCCTACCCGTCGCAGCCGGCCACCATCCTGGCGCCGACGCCCGACGCCTTCGCAGCCATGCCGCCGGCCCACGCCGGCCAGGGCGACGCGATGCTCGGCGACCTGCGCGGTGAACTGGCGTCGATGCGCTCGCTGCTGGAGCGCCAGTTCGCCGGCCTGTCGCAGGGCGGCAATGGCGTGGCCGCCGGCGATCCGCTGCGCGAGTCGCTGTTCGAATGGATGGTGAACGCCGGGTTCTCGGGCCAGCTTTCGCGCACGCTGCTGTCGCGCCTGCCCGTGGGCACCGACCGCCCGGCCGCGATGGCCTGGATCCGCCAGGAACTGGCCAGCAAGGTGCCGGTACTGGCCGACGAGGACGCGCTGTTCGCGCAGGGCGGCGTGCTGGCGCTGATCGGCCCGACCGGCGTGGGCAAGACCACCACCACCGCCAAGCTGGCGGCCCGCTTCGTGCTGCGCCACGGCCCGCAAAGCCTGGCCCTGCTGACGACCGACCGCTTCCGGATCGGCGCGCACGAGCAGCTTCGCATCTACGGCGACATCCTCGGCGTGCCCGTGCACGCGGTCAAGGATGCCGCGGACCTGCGCTTTGCGCTGTCGGCCATGAAGGACAAGCACCTCGTGATCATCGACACGGTGGGCATGAGCCAGCGCGACCGCAGCCTGTCGGACCAGATCGCCATGCTGGCCGGCGTGCAGATGCCGATGCAGCGCGTGCTGCTGCTGAACGGCGCCGCGCACGGCGACACGCTCAACGAGGTGGTGCACGCCTACCGCAACGACGCCGCCGGCGCCGCTGGCGGCATCGACGGCTGCATCATCAGCAAGCTCGACGAAGCCACGCACCTGGGGTCCGTGCTGGACGTGGTGATCCGCCACCGGCTGCCGGTGTTCTACGCCTCCACCGGCCAGCGCGTGCCCGAGCATCTGGAACTCGCCCAGGCCGGTGCGCTCGTGGAGCGGGCATTCCTGACGCCGCGCCGCGGCTCGCTGTTCAATGACGCCGACGTGGCGCGCCGCCAGGCGGGGGCTGCCGAAGCCGCCACGCCGCGCCAGGCCGACCGCAACGGCGGCGCCGACGACGTGCTGCGCTCGCTGACCGACAGCGCCAACGCCGTGGGCGTCTGCGTGGAAGAACTGAGCGGCCCGCAGTACGGCTTCGACCTGGCTCGCCAGCTCTGGCAGCAGCGTGCCGGCGGCGCGTCGGCGCTGCGTCCGATGGTGCAGCAGGTGCGCCTGGCCATGTGCCGCGACGCCAGCCGCGCGTGCGACCGCTACGTGCTGAACGTGACGCAGAACGTCGCGCAGACCGTGCAGGGCCGCCGCGCCCCGCAGATGATGCAGCACACGCTGTGGCTGGCCGACCGCGACGGCATGCCGCTGGCCAGCACGGTGGTGTCCGCCGTGCGCGCCCGCCATTCGCTGTCGGAAGCCGAGGCCGATGCCGAAGCCGCCACGGTGCGCGCCACGCTGGCCGCCGCCCGCACGGTGGTGAACCTGAACAGCTCGCTGCCCACGCCCGCCACGCTGGCACGCTGGCAGCAGACGGGCGAACGCTGGATCGCCGGCGCGCGCAAGACCATGCGCGTAATCGCCGACGGCGCCGCCAACAAGCTCGACACGGTGGCCGACACGCTGACGTTCCACGCCATCGGCGACGTGACGTACCGCGACCGCGCCGCCGCGCACTGGCTGGCCCACGGGCTGGTCCGCATTCCGGACGGCCAGGTGCGTGCCGCCGCGCGTGGCAAGGGCCATGCCGGCGAGAGCGGCACCGAAGCCTGCCTGGTGGTGTCCCGCCTGGTCGACCACGAGACCGGCGACACGCTGTCGGTCGAATACACGCTGTGCGATCCGGCACTGGCCGACGACGCCGCACAGGTGGCGCGCTGGTCGCAATGGACGCTGGCGGCCGAGGAACAGTTCCGCACGCTGCGCCACGCGATCGAGCATTTCGCGCAGGACGGTGACGCGGATGCGGCGCCGTGCGAAGGCATGGTGTCGCTGCAACTGGGCCTGACCGCGCTGCGCCTGCAGCATACGCCCACGCCGACCGCGCCGGCCTTCCTGTCGCGCCTGGCTGGCCGGGCTTCCGCCCGCGTGAACGCTCCGGTGGCCGGCGCCGTGCTCAACGAAGGCATGGGCCGCCTGCTGGCGCTGCTGGACGTGCTGGAGAACTATCCGGGCCGCGGCGCCGCGCCGGCGCCCGCGCTGCACGACGACGTGCCCGAATCGGCCACGTCCGCCATGCAGGCCATGGCCGCCATGGAAGCCACGCAAGCCATGCCGCAACTCGCGGCCGCCGGGGAGTAAGCCTTGAACCTGATGGGCTCCGATCAGGCCGAAAGCCTGCGCCGCTTGCTGGCGCCGCGCGTGACGCGCCGCATCGCCGTGGTGGGTGCCGAGCCGGGCGTGGGCGCCACGACCGTGGCGCTGGGCCTGGCCAACGCGCTAGCGATGCAGGGCGAGCGTGTGCTGCTGGTGGACGAGGACCGCTACGGCGCGCGCGCCATGCGGCTGGCAGGTGCCGCCCCGGCCGCGACGCTGGCCGACGTGCTCGACGGCCGCGCGCCGTTCGCGGCGGCGGTGGGCACGCGGCCTGCCACCGGCATTGCCGTGCTGCAGGCCGGCCATCCGCCGGTTGGCATGTTGCCGGCCGAGCCGGTGCTGGCCGCGCGGCTGCCCGACGTGCGCTCGCTGCTGGTGGACGCCCGCCGCGACGCCACGGGCGCGCTGTCGGTGCTGGCCGGGCAGTCGCACAACTTCGTGATCGTCATGCGGCCCGAGGCCACGTCGATCACGGCCGCCTATGCCTGCATCAAGCGGCTGCATCACGAATACGCATGCCGTCACTTCCAGCTCGTCGTCAACCTGGCGGCCGCGGAGGGGACGGTCACGGCGCTCGCGCGCAACCTGGCCCGCACGGCGAGCCAGTACCTGGGCGTGGAGGCCAGCCTGGCAGGGTATCTGCCGATGGATCCGCTGGTGGCGCGTGCGCTCCAGCTGGGGCGGTGCGTGGTGGAGGCGTATCCCGCCGCCACGGCCACCGGTGCGTTGCGGCACATCGCCAGCCGTATCGGCGCATGGCCGCTGCGCCAGGAAGCAGCGCCCCTGGGCACGGCTCCGGCCGTGCCCGCATGACCTCGCAAAGAACAAGAAGTCCCGACAAGACCGGAAACTCAGCCTGCCAGACGCCGACTCCCAGTAACAGCCGGCTTTGGCAAACACAGAAAGCATTTAACGAGAGTTCCACCATGTACACGATTCAGGGAAAGCTCGAGCAGGCGGACGTGGTCAAGTCGCACGCGCCACTGGTGCGGCGCATCGCGCTGCAACTGGCGGCCAAGCTGCCCGCCAGCGTACAGATCGACGACCTGATACAGGCCGGCATGATCGGCCTGCTCGACGCCGCCAAGCGCTACGAAGACAACCATGGCGCGCGGTTCGAGACCTACGCCAGCCAGCGCATCCGGGGTGCCATGCTCGACGAGGTGCGCGCCAACGACTGGCAATCGCGCAGCCTGCGGCAGTTCACGCGCAAGATCGAGCGCACGCAGCGCCAGCTGGAGCAGAAGCTGGGCCGCACGCCGATCGACTCCGAGGTGGCCAAGGAGCTGGAGATGCCGCTTGAGGAGTACCAGGAGCTGCTCAACGAGGTCTACGGCTGCCAGCTGCTGCACTACGAGGATTTCGAGCGCTCGGGCGAGGAAGACTTCCTGGACCGCCACCTTGGCGTTACCGACGATGCCAACCCGCTGACGGTGCTGATGGAATCGGGCATGCGCGAGGCGCTGATCCGCGCCATCGACAAGCTGCCGGAGCGCGAGAAGCTGGTGCTGTCGCTGTGCTACGACCAGGAACTGAACCTGCGCGAAATCGGCGCGGTGCTGGAAGTGACCGAGTCGCGCGTGTGCCAGATCCGCAGCCAGGCCATCGCGCGCCTGCGCACCCAGTTGCGCGGAATGCTGTGATGCGGCGCGTACTGATCCTTGCCGCGCTCTGGGCAATGGGCCAGGCCGCGTCCCACGCGCAGACGCCGGCGCCCGTGTTCACCCGGGCCAACTACGAGATCGCCGGGTCGCGCTTTGCGTGGACGGCGTCGTCGATGGGCCCGCAGATCGCCAGCAAGGGCCAGCGCGCGCTGTCGGCGCCGATCATGCCGCTGGCGACGATGCCGCAGGCCATGGGCCGCATCACGTCGGTGCGCTGGCGCTACAGCTTTACCCGCACGCCGCCGGTGGACCTGCAGGCCTACCTGTGCAACGCCGACCGCTGCGTGATGCTGCCGGGCGCCGAGGGCCGCACCGACGCCTTCGTGGGCGACGATGCCTCCAAGGGCTTCGTGTTTGCCTATCGCATCCCTGGCCAGGGCGGGCTCGCCCCGATGCTCCAGGGCCGCAGCAACGAGGTCACCGTCAACTACCGCTGACCCGCCGCCGGGCCCCCCGCCGGCCCAGCAGACGGTCATCGGACGCCACATCCGGCGCCCGGTGGCACGCTTCCTGCGCTTTCCCCGCCCAGCAACGTGCGGAAAGCGCGACATTCGTCCCCTATGCATCCCGGCTGCGGCGTGGCCATGCCCGCGTATCGCTGCCGCCATGTAATTCCTACGTGCAAGTCTCGCCACGTTGCCATCCTCTGTCAGCCAGAAAGGATCCAACGCAATGGAAGATTTCCGCGACATCAAGCTTTCCCGCCGCGAGTTCGTGGTGGCCGGGGCGGCATCGGTCACGGCCGCCGCCGTGCCGGCCGGCGCCGCCACGCCCCCGGCGCCCGGTGCCAGCGTGGCGCCCGGCGCGCTCAAGCCCGTGGCCGCCAACGTATCGTTCGTCGTCAACGGCCAGCCGCGCGCGCTGGCGCTGGACACCCGTACCACGCTGCTCGATGCGCTGCGCGAGCACCTGCACCTGACCGGCACCAAGAAGGGCTGCGACCACGGCCAGTGCGGCGCCTGCACGGTCATCGTGGACGGCCGGCGCATCAATTCCTGTCTGACGCTGGCCGTGATGCACGAAGGCGCCACCATCACGACCGTGGAAGGGCTGGGCCATCCGAACCGGATGCACCCGATGCAGGTGGCATTCGTCAAGCATGACGGCTACCAGTGCGGCTACTGCACGCCGGGCCAGATCTGCTCGGCCGTGGCCGTGCTCGACGAGATTCGCGCCGGCATCCCCAGCCACGTGACGCCGGACCTGAACGCCCGGCCGCAGGCGTCGCCGGGCGAGATCCGCGAGCGCATGAGTGGCAACATCTGCCGCTGCGGCGCCTATTCGAACATCCTGGACGCAATCACCGAGGTGGCGGGAGGCCAGTCATGAACCCGTTTACCTACGAACGCGCGGCCACGCCGGCCGACGCCGCCGCAGCGGCGATGAAGCACCCCGGCGCGCGCTTCATCGCCGGCGGCACCAACCTGCTGGACCTGATGAAGCTCGGCATCGAGGCGCCCACGCATCTGGTGGACGTCAACGGGCTGGCGCTGGACAAGATCGAGCCGACGCAGCAGGGCGGCCTGCGCGTGGGCGCGCTGGTGCGCAACACCGACCTTGCGGCGGACCCGCGCGTGCGGCGCGACTACGGCGTGCTGTCGCGCGCGCTACTGGCCGGTGCGTCGGGCCAGTTGCGCAACCGCGCCACCACGGCCGGCAACCTGCTGCAGCGCACGCGCTGCCCCTATTTCTACGACACGGCCCAGCCGTGCAACAAGCGCCAGCCGGGCAGCGGCTGCGGCGCCATCGGCGGCTTCAGCCGGCAACTGGCCGTGATCGGCGGCAGCGAGGCCTGCATCGCCACGCATCCGAGCGACATGGCCGTGGCCATGCGCGTGCTGGACGCCAGCGTCGAGACGGTGCGCCCGGACGGCCAGCGGCGCGTCATCCCGATTGCCGATTTCCATCGGCTGCCCGGCAACACGCCGCATATCGAAACCGTGCTGGAGCGTGGCGAGCTGATCACGGCCGTGACGCTGCCGCCGCCGGTGGGCGGCGTGCACCTCTACCGCAAGGTCCGCGACCGCGCCTCGTACGCGTTTGCGCTGGTGTCCGTGGCGGCCATCGTGCAGCGCGACGGCACCGGCCGCGTGGCGCTGGGCGGCGTGGCCCACAAGCCGTGGCGCGTGGCCGCGGCCGATGCCGAGATGCCGCACGGGCCCACGGCCGTCACGCAGCGGCTGCTGGACGGCGCCACGCCGACGGCGGAAAACGCCTACAAGATCCAACTGGTGCGGCGCACGGTGGCCGCGGTCCTGACGCAGGCCAAGGGGTGAAGCCATGAAATTCGACACACCCGCGACAACCAATCCCATCGACGCCGGCCGCGTGGTCGGCCAGGCAGTGGACCGTATCGACGGCGCCCGCAAGACCACGGGCACGGCCACCTACGCCTATGAATGGCACGACGTGGCGCCGAACCCGGCCTACGGCTACGTGGTTGGCGCCGGCATCGCCAAGGGGCGCATCCGCAAGATGCAGCTGGACGCCGCCCGCCGCGCGCCCGGCGTGCTGGCCATCGTCACGGCCCAGAACGCCGGCAAGCTCGGCAAGGCCAAGCGCAACACGGCCAGGCTGCTGGCCGGGCCCGAGATCCAGCACTACCACCAGGCCATCGCGCTGGTGGTGGCCGAGACGTTCGAGCAGGCCCGTGCCGCCGCCGCGCTGATCCGCGTCGACTACGCGGCCGAGAAAGGCCAGTTCGACCTGGAGGACGCGTGCTGCTTTTCCGCCAAGCCGAAGAAGGATTCGAAGCCCGATACCGAGGTCGGCGACTTCGAAGGCGCCTTCGCGGCCGCGCCGGTGCAGCTCGACGCGCGCTACACGACGCCGGACCAGTCGCACTGCATGATGGAACCGCATGCGTCGATGGCCGCGTGGTCGGGCGACAAGGTGACGATCTGGACCGCCAACCAGATGGTGGCCTGGGCGCACGAGGACATGGCGACCACGCTTGGCATCCCGAAGGAAAAGATCCGCATCGTCTCGCCGTTCATCGGCGGCGGCTTCGGCGGCAAGCTGTTCCTGCGCGCCGAGGTGCTGCTGGCCGTGCTGGGCGCGCGCGAGGCCCGGCGGCCCGTGAAGGTGGCGCTGACGCGGCCGCTGATGGCCAACAACACCACGCACCGGCCGGCCACGATCCAGCGCATCCGCATCGGCGCCACGCGCGATGGCAAGATCACGGCCATCGGCCACGAAAGCTGGTCGGGCGACCTGCAGGGCGGCCAGCCGGAGACGGCCGTGATGCAGACGCGCCTGCTCTATGCGGGCGCCAACCGCATGACCACGATGCGGCTGGCGACGCTGGACCTGCCCGAGGGCAACGCCATGCGCGCGCCGGGCGAGGCGCCGGGGCTGATGGCGCTGGAAATCGCCATCGACGAGATGGCCGAGAAGCTGGGCATGGACCCGGTGCAGTTCCGCATCCTCAATGACACCCAGGTGGACCCGGAGAAGCCCGAGCGGCCGTTCTCGCAGCGCCGTTTCGTGGAATGCCTGCGGCTGGGGGCCGAGCATTTCGGCTGGAACCGGCGCAACCCGAAGCCGGGGTCGATGCGCGAGGGCCAGTGGCTGATCGGCATGGGCGTGGCGTCGGCGTTCCGCAACAACCTGCTGACGAAGTCCGGCGCGCGCGTGGCCATCGACGCGGGCGGCGCCGTGGTCGTGGAAACTGACATGACCGACATCGGCACGGGCAGCTACACGATCATCGCGCAGACCGCCGCCGAGATGATGGGCGTGCAGCTGGACCGCGTGGTGGTGCGGCTCGGCGATTCGAACTTTCCGGAGTCGTGCGGCTCGGGCGGGCAGTGGGGCGGCAACAACGCCACGGCGGGCGTCTACGCGGCCTGCATGAAGCTGCGCCAGACGCTGGCCGAACGCGCCGGGCTGGACGCCGCGCACGCGGTGTTCGAGGGCGGCCAGATCCGGGCGGGCGGACGCAGCGTGCCCCTGGCGCAGTTCGCGGGCGCGTCGGCCGAGGACATCATCGAGTACGGGGACCTGGACAAGAAGTACCAGCAGTCAACGTTCGGCGGCCACTTCGTGGAGGTGGCCGTGGACCTGGCCACCGCCGAGGTGCGCGTGCAGCGCATGCTGGCCGTCTGCGCGGCGGGCCGCATCCTGAACCCCAAGTCGGCCCGCAGCCAGGTGATCGGCGCGATGACGATGGGCGTGGGCGCGGCGCTGATGGAGGCGCTGCACGTCGACAAGCGCGTGGGCTTCTTCGCTAACCACGACCTGGCCAGCTACGAAGTGCCCGTGCACGCCGACATCCCGCACCAGGAAGTCATCTTCCTGGACGAGACCGACCCGATCTCGTCGCCGATGAAGGCCAAGGGCGTGGGCGAACTGGGCATCTGCGGCGTAGCCGCCGCCGTGGCCAACGCGGTGTACCACGCTACCGGGGTCAGGGTGAGGAATTATCCGGTCACGCTGGACAAGATGCTGGCGTCGATGCCGGTGGTGGGGTAGGGGGGATTTGGCGCGGGGGTCTTCTCCCCTCTCCCGCGCGCGGGAGAGGGGCTGGGGGTGAGGGCAGGCGGTTCAAATTGAGACAGGTCGCAGCTTGCACCTCAACGCCCTCACCCCCGACCCCTCTCCCGCAAGCGGGAGAGGGGAGACAACCGGCGGCAATGAAGTAGCGCAGTCGAACACCCCCTACCGCCCCAGCCGCTCCAGCAATCCCTTCAACACCCGCTGTTCCTCCGCCGACAGGCCGCCCGCGATCCGGGCGTCGTGCGCGCAGACCGCATCGGTGACCTCCCGCAGCGTCTTTTGCCCCGCATCCGTCAGCACCAGGCCGAACGCGCGCCGGTCGGTCGGGGAGGGCACGCGCTCGACCAGGCCCATTGCCTCCAGCGCGTCGACGAGCAGCACCGCGCCGGAGCGGGCGATGCCCAGGATCGTGGCCAGGTCGGTCAGTTTCAGGTTGGCGTTGCGCGCGATGATCTGCAGCGCGGAGAAGCGGGGCGGCGTGATGTTCCACGGGGCCAGCGCGGCCACGAAGTCCTCGTAGACGCGGATCTGCGCGCGGCGGATCGCGTATCCGATCAGCGAATCGAGCACCCCGTAGTCGACATTGGGCAGATGGGGGTCGAAGTGCCCGCCGTTGGGGTCGGGCGCCAGCGCCTCGCGTGGCTTGCGGGACGGCGCCATGCTCACCTGACCATGAAGTAGCGCAGCACCACCCGGTCCGGGTAGCGCGCGCCCGAGGCCACGAACAGGTGCTGCATCAGCCAGCGATAGCGCGGCGCGGCGGTCTCGAAGCGGGGCGCGGTGCGGAAGTAGATCTCGGCCGGGTCCACCTGTTCGCCGCGGTTGAGCCGGGCGATGACCGCCGCGCTGCCGCTGCGCACGCCGGCGTTGACGATGTAGATGCGCGCGCCGTCGTCGGTTTCCAGCACATACCGGGCCTCGATGTCGGCCGTGGTCACGTCGTCGCCGCCCGGGTGCCGGATCAACTGGAAGTCCGCGCCGCCCGGCAGGATGTGGCCGTTCAGGCGCGGGCCGCGCACCGTGCCCGACAGGATCGGGATCACGCGGCGCTGGCCCAGCGGCGTGACGCCCACCTCGGTGGGCGGCGCCACCTGCAGGTCGAAGTCGGCCACGTGTTCCAGCGTGGGCTGGGCGATGCCGGCGCTCATTTCAGGAGCTTCCAGTTGCCGTTGTCGATGGTCAGCAGCACCCGCCCGCGCTGGTCAAAGCCGAAGTGGTCCTGCGCCGTGTAGTTCAGCACGCCGTGCGACACGACGATGTCGCGCTCGGACTCCAGCGCGTCCTTGAGCGCCTTGCGGAATTCCGGCGTGCCCGGCTTGGCCTTCTTCAGCGCCACCGGCACGATCCGCTGCAGCACCAGCCCCGCGTCATACGGATGCGCGCCGAACTGCGTGCGGCTCTCGGGGCCGTACTGTTTCTCGTAGCGGGTCACGTAGTCCATGCCCGGCTTCTTGGCGGCGCTGGTGGCGGGAAGCTGCTCGGCCACGATCACCGGGCCGGCGGGCAGGATGGCGCCGTTGACGGCCTTGCCGCCGATGCGGATCAGGTCGCGCGTGGCGGCGCCGTGGGTCTGGTAGACCGGGCCCGTATAGCCGCGCTCGCGCAGCGTGGTATGCGGCAGCGCCGCGCCCGTGCCCGCGCCGGCAATCAGCACGGCATCCGCGCGCGCGGCAATCAGCTTCAGCGTCTGGGCCGTGACGCTGGTGTCGGAGCGCGCATAGCGCTCGGCGGCCACGATCTTGATGCCGTTGGCCTGCGCGGCGGTGGTGAATTCCTTGAGCCAGGTTTCGCCGTAGGCATCGGCAAAGCCGATGAACGCCACGGTCTTCACGCCGTTGGCCTTGGCGGCGCCGGCCACGGCCTCGGCCATCAGCTTCACGGGCTGCGCCAGCCGGTACGTCCACGCGCCGCGGCCGGGCTTGAGTTCGATCGGCGAGAACGCCAGCTGCACGGTCTGGCTTTCGTCGGCCACTTCGGAGATGGCGATCGACGGCGCCACGGCCGACGAGCCCAGGATGATGTCGACCTTGTCCTCGGTGACAAAGCGCCGCGCGATCTTGGTGCCCTGCGTGGGGTCCGAGCCATCGTCCATGACGATGTAGTGGATCTTCTCGCCCGCAATGGTCTCCGGCAGGAACGGCATGGTGTTCTTCTGCGGGATGCCCAGCGACGCGGACGGCCCGGTGGAGGCGATGCTGACGCCGACGGTCACGTCGGCCCGCGCCGTGGCGCTCAGCAGCATCAGCGCGGCGGCCGCCATGGCGGCGCGTGGGATCAGGATTTGGGGCATGTTTTGGTCTTCCTTGTTATCTGGATGCCTGCGGCTGGCTGGCCTGCAACTGCTGCTGCCCAAAGCCGGCCAGTGTCTTGTAGCGCTGGGCAATCGCCTCGCGTTCGCGCAGCGGAATCACGGTGTCGATATCGCTGAAGCCCTGCGGCGCGCGTTCCTCGGCCAGCTGCATCACCTGCTCGGGGCCGTTCATGCGGTTGCGCAGCACGATACCGGCCGTGCGCGGCAGGCGTTCCGCCTCGTACTCGCGCAGCGCGTAGTCGGGGTCGCGCTCGGCCAGCAGGCAGTCGGTCAGGTAGCGCGCGTCCACGATGGCCTGCGCGCTGCCGTTGGAGCCGATGGGGTACATCGGATGTGCGGCGTCGCCCAGCAGCGTCACGCGGCCGAACGTCCAGCGCGGCAGCGGGTCCTTGTCGACCATCGGGAACTCGTAGATGGCTTCGGCGCCGTCGATCAGCGCCGGGATGTCGATCCAGTCCCAGCGCCAGCCGGCAAAGGCATCGCGGAAGACTGACTTGTCGACCTGGCGGTTCCAGTCGCTGCGCGGCGGCGTGTCGGGGTAGTCGTCGGGCACCTTCAGCTCGGCGATCCAGTTGATGCGCGAGCGGCCCTGCGCGCGCAGCGGCTCGGAGATCGGATAGGCCACGAACTTCTGGTCCTGGAAGCCGGCCATGAACATCGAGCGGCCGTCGAGGTAGGGCGCCGCGTCGGTGGTGGCGCGCCACAGCAGGCGGCGCGAGAAGCGCGGGGCGTCGCCGGTCGGATAGAAATGCCGGCGCACGGCCGAGTGAATGCCGTCAGCGCCCACCAGCACGTCGGCCTGGGCCGCGACCAGCGCCTGGTCATGGCGCCGGCGCAGCGTGAAGCGCGCCGGCTCGCCCTGGCCGCCGGTGTGTTCGATCGACTCCAGCGCATGGCCCGTGTGCAGCCGGTCGGCGCCAAGCCGTTGCCGCGCGGTCTCGTACAGCAGCATGTGGAATTCGCCGCGATGGACCGAGAACTGCGGCCAGTCGTAGCCGGCCGCGCGGCCGCGGGGCTCGTGCCAGATGCGCTGGCCGAACTTGTTGTAGTAGGACAGTGACGATGTCTGGATGCCGATGCGGGCCAGGTCGGCCTCTAGCCCCAGCGCGCAGAGTTCGCGCACGGCATGGGGCAGCAGGTTGATGCCGACGCCGAGCGGGCGCAGCGATTCGCTCGCTTCCCACACCTCCACGTCGAGCCCGTGGCGATGGCAGAGCAGCGCGAGCGTCAGCCCGCCGATGCCACCGCCGGCGATTGCGATCTTCATGAGTCTCCTGGCACCGCCGTGTTCTGTGATTGTTCTACTGTATAACTAATCGGCCGCGCCGCCAGCTAGCGGTTTCCCTGAGCGGTCAGCCGGCCAGCGGGGCGTCGACGATGCGCGCGGGTCGTGGACAACGTGGCGGCGGCCACCCGCCTTGAATTTGCGCACGCATGCCCCATCTGCGGTCTGCTTGTTTTCACTTCGCCCCGCCCTCCGCATGTACAAGAAAGGCACTTCCGTCGAGATCCAGTTTCCCCCGCAACGCCTGAACGACGCCGCCGGCGATCCGTACTGGGTGGACCTGACGACCGACGAGGCGCAGGCGCTGCTCGCGCGCCTGCAACAGCATCTGGCCCAGCCGGGTGACCCCACGGCCGCGCCGCTGGTGTTCAGCCTGGAAGGCCCGCCGGTCATCCACGCAAAGAAGGACGCTGCGGCGCAGGCGCCTGTCGCACCCCCGGCCGACGATTTCAGGCAGTGGGTCTGCATCATCTGCGGCTGGATCTACGACGAGGCGGCCGGCCTGCCCGAGGACGGCATCGCGCCCGGCACGCGCTGGGAAGATATTCCGGACGACTGGCGTTGCCCCGAATGCGACGTCGGCAAGGAAGACTTTGCGATGGTGGCGTTCTAAGGCCGGCGCTCAGCGCTCCGCCGGCGGGACGTCGGCTACCCGCGCCGCGAATGCGGCATGCGCGGCCGCGTCGACCGGGCGGTGCTTGACGGTGGCCGACGGTGGATACTTGGCCACGGTATTGCCGTTCTTCCAGTCGCGGGCCGGACGCACCGGGCGCGGGGCAAAGCCGCCGCCGCAGTTGGGGCAGACGTTGCCGAGCACGCCATCGACACAGTCCGCGCAGAACGTGCATTCGAAGCTGCAGATGCGCGCCTGCGTGGATGCGGGTGGCAGGGCGACGTTGCAGTGTTCGCAGGTGGGGCGCAGCTCAAGCACGGCGTTCTCCTTGGGTCGTGATGGTTCGTGCCATCATAGCCGCCAACCTGTCCCGCACGCCATGCAGGTGCATTCGCGCACGCCAGCTTTCGGCCAAGAAAAAACGCCCCGGGGCATCGCTGCCCCGGGGCGTTTCGCTTGCGGCGCGTGGCCGGTGCGGGCTTACGCCTTTACCGATTCCAGCGCGGCGTTCAGCGTCTTGCTCGGACGCATCACGGCCGACAGCTTGGCCTCGTCCGGTTTGTAGTAGCCGCCGATGTCGGCCGGCTTGCCCTGGACGTCGCCCAGTTCGCCGATGATGGTCTTCTCGTTCTCGGTCAGCGTCTTGGCCAGCGGAGCAAACGCCTTGGCCAGTTCGGCGTCGTCGGTCTGCGCGGCCAGTTCCTGGGCCCAGTACATCGCCAGGTAGAACTGGCTGCCACGGTTGTCGAGCTGGCCGGTCTTCGGCGACGGGCTCTTGGCGTTGTCCAGCAGCTTGCCGGTGGCGGCGTCCAGCGTCTTGGCCAGGATCTTGGCGCGGGCATTGCCCGACTTGATGCCCAGCTCTTCCAGCGACACGGCCAGGGCCAGGAATTCACCCAGCGAGTCCCAGCGCAGGTGGTTTTCTTCCACCAGTTGCTGCACGTGCTTCGGGGCCGAACCGCCGGCGCCGGTCTCGTACATGCCGCCGCCGGCCATCAGCGGGACGATCGACAGCATCTTGGCGCTGGTGCCCAGTTCCATGATCGGGAACAGGTCGGTCAGGTAGTCGCGCAGGATGTTGCCGGTGACCGAGATGGTGTCCAGGCCGCGGATCACGCGCTCCAGCGTGTAGCGCATGGCGCGCACCTGCGACATGATCTGGATGTCCAGGCCGTTGGTGTCGTGATCCTTCAGGTACGTTTCCACCTTCTTGATCAGCTCGGCCTCGTGCGGACGGTACGGATCAAGCCAGAAGACGGCCGGCATGCCCGAGTTGCGGGCGCGCGTCACGGCCAGCTTCACCCAGTCACGGATCGGTGCGTCCTTGACCTGGCACATGCGCCAGATGTCGCCCTGCTCGACTTGCTGCGTCAGCGCCGTCAGCACTTCGCCGGTGGCGTTGTCGACGATGCGGGCCTCGCCGTCCTCGGGAATCTCGAAGGTCTTGTCGTGCGAGCCGTATTCCTCGGCCTTCTGCGCCATCAGGCCGACGTTCGGCACCGTGCCCATCGTCACCGGGTCGAACGCGCCGTTGGTCTTGCAGAAGTTGATGATTTCCTGGTAGATCCGGGCGAACGTCGATTCCGGGATCAGACACTTGGTGTCCTTGGTGCGGCCGTCGGCGCCCCACATCTTGCCGCCGATACGGATCATGGCCGGCATCGATGCGTCGACGATCACGTCGTTCGGCGCATGCAGGTTCGAGATGCCCTTGGCCGAGTCCACCATCGCCAGTTCCGGGCGATGCTCGTGGCAGGCGTGCATGTCGCGGATGACTTCTTCCTTCTTCGACTCGGGCAGCGCCTCGATCTTGGTGTACAGGTCCACCAGGCCGTTGTTGACGTTCACGCCCAGCTCGTCGAACAGCTTCTGGTGCTTGGCGAAGGCGTCCTTGTAGAAGACCTTGACGGCGTGGCCGAACACGATGGGGTGCGACACCTTCATCATCGTCGCCTTGACGTGCAGGCTCAGCATGACGCCGGTCTTGCGCGCGTCTTCCATCTGTTCCTCGTAGAAGGCCAGCAGGGCCTTCTTGCTCATGAACATGCTGTCGATGATCTCGCCGTCCTGCAGGGCCACCTTCGGCTTGAGCACGATGGTCTTGCCGCTCTTGGTCACCAGCTCCATGCGGACTTCACGGCCCTTTTCGAGCGTGATCGACTTTTCGCCGTGGTAGAAGTCGCCGTGCTTCATGTGGGCCACGTGCGTGCGCGACGCCATGCTCCACTCGCCCATGCTGTGCGGGTGCTTGCGGGCGTAGTTCTTGACTGCGGCCGGGGCGCGGCGGTCCGAGTTGCCTTCGCGCAGCACCGGGTTCACGGCGCTGCCCAGGCACTTGGAGTAGCGCTTCTGGATGGCCTTTTCCTCGTCGGTCTTGGGATCTTCGGGGTAGTCGGGGATGCGATAGCCTTTCGACTGCAGTTCCTTGATCGCGCTGACGAGCTGGAACACCGACGCGCTGATGTTCGGCAGCTTGATGATGTTGGTGTCGGGATCCTGCGTGAGCTTGCCCAGTTCGGCCAGGTTGTCCGGCACGCGCTGCTCTTCGGTCAGGAATTCGGGGAATTCGCCCAGGATACGGCCGGCCACCGAGATGTCGCTGGTTACCACGTTCACGCCGGCGGGCTTGGTGAACGTGCGGATGATGGGCAGGAAGGCACTGGTGGCCAGCAGCGGAGCTTCGTCGGTTAGGGTGTAGATGATGGTGGGCTGCTGGTTGCTCATCGCTGATCTCGCATCAAATTCGGGGTTGGAAAATGCCCCGCCCGGGTCGCGGTCCGAGGCAAGACTCGAATTTTGCCTGATTTTGCATGGCGGAGGGGCCATCCTTCATGTGAAATTTGTGTGCTGCATACACCGGCATCCAACGCCCGTTTGCGCAACGTTGTGTCAATGTCTGTCTTCGGCGCTCAAAATCATCAATCTAGGATAGATTCTGGCGCATGCAAAATTGACGATTCTTATGTCTTATAGAAGAGTTCGACTGCGTTGCTCGGGTATCCCGGCATGTGAAGTGCGCAAAAACGCACTTTGAGGCGTTGGCGTCAGGTGTGGAAGGCGCCGGCGTCGCGCGCGCCCGGGGCGGGCGTGGCGCTGCGCTCGAAGTCCGCAATGATCTGCGCGCCGAACAGCAGCAGCGTGGCGGCGATCTCCAGGCTCAGCAACACCACGATGGCCGTGGTCAGCGAGCCATAGACCCGCCCCACCTGGGACAGCGTAGAGAAATACCAGACCAGCACATGGCGCGAGATTTCCCAGAGCACGGCCGCAAAGATCGCGCCGACCAGCGCATGGCGCACCGACAGCCGGCCCACCGGCATGACCAAGTAGATCGACGTCAGCAGCAGGATCTCGCCGATGAATCCCAGCAGGTAGAGCAGCGTGCCGGACAGGCGGTCGAGCGACCAGTCGTGGCCCAGCACCTCCAGGTGCCGCTCGCCGATGGTCTGCAGGCCGCCGGCCACCACGGTCACAATCAGCAGGCCGACACTGAGCACAAGGATGTAGCAGTAGGGCAGGATGGCCGACACCAGGAAGTGCCGCCGCCGGATGGCCACGCGATGGACGAAGATCACCGACATCGCGTTTTCCAGCACCGTGAACGCCAGCGAGCTGAAGAAGATCATCGTGATGGCCAGCACCCAGCCAATCACGCCGCGATTGTTCAGAAAGCGCGCCAGTTCGGTGACCAGCGCGTGGGACTGCCCGGGCAGCAGCCATTCCAGGTAGCGCTCCAGCGTTTCCAGCAGCTCCACGGGGTCTGCGATATGGGACAGCCCGATCAGCATCAGGATCAGCAGCGGCACGATCGACAGCAGCGCGTAGTACGCCACCGCGCCGGCCAGCAGCAGGCCCTGGTTGGCGCGGAAGTGGACCAGCGCATCGAGCAGGAAGCGGGCCGGGTGCTGGAGCACCTGCCGCAGGCGGGCGTCGAGAAGTTGCATGTTCGAAAGCTTGCGGCCCGGGCCCGGCGCCCCGTCACCGCGCGCTGTACGGGAACCGGGTTTGCGCGGCCATCCGCGACAGGTGATCGTGCAGGTGGGCCAGTTCGGCGGACAGTTGCAGGGTCAGGAATGCATGGGAGCTTTGGCCGATGGTCGGGTCGTCGGGGTGCGGTGTCGGCAGCGCGGCGTGCTGGCGTACCAGCGCGATGTCGGCGGCCTCCAGCGCCGCCGCCATCTCCAGCAGCAGGTC
The DNA here is from genome assembly GCF_032190535.1 of Cupriavidus sp. SZY C1. Classification (NCBI taxonomy): domain Bacteria; kingdom Pseudomonadati; phylum Pseudomonadota; class Betaproteobacteria; order Burkholderiales; family Burkholderiaceae; genus Cupriavidus; species Cupriavidus sp. SZY C1. The sequence goes on along the minus strand of NZ_JAUANU010000023.1, from coordinate 10,819 downwards.
GCGGATGTAGCGCTCGTTGCCGTCCGCCTCGCTGGCGTCGGGATCGATGGCGGCCAGCATTTCCAGCGCGCTGATGCTGACGCGGGCGCTGTGCTGCACTTCCTCCAGGTCGGCGGCGGGCACGCTGGTCTCCTTGGCGACCGAGGGAATCAGGCTGCGCATCTGCACCAGCAGGTTGGACAGCTTCATCATGTCCTGCTGCCGCGCCTTCTCGTCGCGCTCGCCGCGCTCGATCTTGGCGTGCACCGCCGCGCAGCCGCGCAGCAGCGCGGCCAGCTTGAAGCGCCACGAATACGACGCATACGCCGGGAACGCGAACGAGAACACCAGCGCGATGGCGGTGCCGATCAGCACGTCCACGGTCCGCCACAGCGCGTCGTAGACATTCTGCTCGCCGTGCCCGGCCGTGATGACCACGGTCACGGCCGCCAGCAGCGCGATATAGCCGCCCTTGCCGACCGCGTGATACGCGCAGTAGCCGCAGATCACGGCCATCAGCCCCCACGTCAGCATCGGAATGCCGAAGTAGGTTTCCTGGATGATCAGGAACAGGCCGATCAGCGCGCCGATCACGGTGCCGGCGCCGCGCTCCGCCGCCCGCCGGCGGATGTTGCCGTGGTGCTGCAGCCCGCCGATCACGACCAGCACGGTGATGGTGGCCCATTCGCCGTGCGGGACGTCGATGCCGGTGGTCAGCGCAATCGACACCAGCAGGGCCAGCGCCACGCGCGTGGCGTGGAAGATGCGGGCCTGCCGGAATCGTCGGTCGGGGTCGAACAGCGCGCTGGTTGTTTTTCGCAGGGCCTCGATCATGGCGGCGATCACCGTGCGGAGATCTGAACGCTTCGAGTGTATAGAGCGGGGCCCATGTTCCGCAATGTTTACATTTGGCGGAAGCGGTGGCCGGGCCAGGCCCGGCGGCGTCGGTTCGAGGCTCACGGCTGCTGCACGCCGCGGCCGTCAGGAAGGATCTTTGGTGCGCGTGCGCGACACGGCCGACATGATGCCGATGCCCAGCACGATCACGCAGGCGATGCCGATATAGACCTGGGAGATGCCGGCGACGGAAAGACCCCAGGCGATACCGCCCACGAGCACCAGGAGTCCGATCACATAGAGCAGGAATGACATGGCGTTACCTCCGGACATTGTTTTTGACTACCGGACGTCACTCCGCCGTGCTTGCCGGCAACGGCGGGTGGCTACATGTCAATGTAGGGAGGATGTTTGCCGCGCGCGATCAGACGCGCGCCGAGCCTGTCGTAGGCAGGTTCTGACGCGCCACGCGCGCCAGCCGGCAGGGCGGGGGGCGCTCAGCCGGCCGCCAGGCTCACGCCGCCGCCGGCGGCCTGGGCCTTGCCGTCGCGGCCGTACATTTCGTTGGGCACCATGCCGCCCTGGCGCAGCACCTGGATGGCTTCCTGGGTGAAGTCCAGATGGGCGTTGACGATGGCGCCGTTGAGCGTGTTGGCGTCCCTGGCCTTGTGGGCGAAGAACACGACCTTGCGCCAGGCCTCGGCCACGGCCGGATCCACCGGGCGGCCCACCAGCAGGCCGCCGGCGCCGGCGCGCAGGCCCAGCGCAATCATCTGCGCCTCGCGCGTGGCGCTGGCGCGTGTCAGCGCCTGGGCCAGTTCCATCTTCGTGTTGAGCAGGTCGCTCAGCGCCTGGAAATCCTGCCGCCGGATGGCGTCGCGTTCTTCCGCAAGGGCGCGGCCGAAAGCGGCAATGGCGTTGGCTTCTACCGAAAGGGACTGGATCAGGGCTGCTTGGCTCATGTCAGGTTCAGGATTGGGTGCCGCCCTGGCTCAGCTCGTGCAGAGACGCGAGCAGGCCATCGGCGATCTTGCTGGGATCGATCTTGATCCGGCCTTCCGCAATGGCCTGACGGACTTCCGCCACCTTGGCGGCGTCGATGTCGCCGTCGCTGTCCTGCAGCAGGCGCGCACCGATATCGCGAACCTGGGCAGCCAGCGGGCTGACACGCACGCCGGTCAGGGCGGAAGGATCCGTCAACGAGGCGCCGTTGGCTGCCTGGCGGGCGTTGCCTTCGGTGGCCGTGGCGTCGGCGGGCCGGGACGGAGTGGAGTTGTTGATCTTCACGGTGAAATCCTTGCTGGGTTCGTCTGGTTTATCGACCGGCGCGCCAGAAACTTTAGGCCGTATCGCGCGGATCCGGGTCGACTTCCCGAAACGGGCAGCCGGCATTCTCGCACGGCCTGCCGCGCAGCGGTGACGGCCACCCCGACTGTTGCCCCGCAGGGATTCCAGCCCGTGTGACGACTAACTTCCACGACTTCCATACGGACGCAGAAAGTGCCGTCCGCACATCTTTTTGAAGCGATTTACTGCAGCACCACGGTGTCGCCGCTGCGCACCAGCCCGCTGACGACCTGGCCGTTGCGCAGCCGTACCTGCACCGGGTTGCCGGTGGCGGCGTCGGTCAGCACCTTGCCTTCGCTGCTCAGCTGGAACGAATCGCCCTCGACGGTCACGTTGACGGTCTGGCCGGACTTGACCGCGATGGGCCGCTTGATCAGGTCCGTGCGCATCGGCGATCCGGCCGCGACGCGGTTGGCGACGACCGAGCCGTCCACCTGCGACGGATCCGTCACCACGGCGCGCGGCAACTGGCCCAGGTCGCCCTGGCGCAGCTCCAGGTCGGCCGCGGTGATGGACTCGCCCGGCGCCATGGCGCGGGCGGCCACGTAGTAGTTCGTCAGCACGGCCACGCGGGCCTGCATGTAGCGCGTCCAGGGCCGCTCGCCGCCGCACCGCACGCCCACGTTGACGCGGCCATAGGGCGCGGCGCCGGCGGGCAGGAACGGCTCGGGATTCACGCATTCGGGCGCGCGGCCGCCGGACGGCGGCACCACCTGCACGCTGACCTTGCCGGGCAGTCCCATGGACTGGCGCAGCAGGAACTGCTCGACGGCCACGCGCGCGGGATCGTCGTTGGCAAACGGATTCTGTGCGGCCTGTACCGGCGCCGCGCCCGGAGGCGCGACCGGCGAGACCTGGGCGGGCGCGGCCATGGCGGGCGCGGTCAGCGCAATGCCGGCCAGCGCCAGCCAGGCGGCGGCCTGGCGGTGGAGAGTCATAGAGGGCATCCCAGCAAGGACGGTCAATCAGTGGAGCCCATTGTAGGCAGCCTCGCGCGGAAGACCGAACCGGAAATGCGCGGATTTCTCCTGCCTATTCGCACGATTGGCGTGACAACCCGGCCCCTAAGATGGCAACCCTGAAGAAGCCCGGCCGGCGGTGTGCGACAGGTATACCCAAGGTCTACGGCAGCTCTCTCCCCGAAATGAAGCCATTGCAGGAAAGGCAGACATCATGGACAGACTCGATGCGGCGTTCCGCTTCCAGCAGGAAGCACTGAGCCTGCGGACCCAGCGGCAATCGGTGATTGCCTCGAACATCGCCCACGCGGACACGCCGGGCTACAAGGCGCGCGACTTCGATTTCGCCAGCACGCTGGCCCAGTCGGTGGAGCGCGGCAACCAGCAGCGCGACGGCGTGTCGCTGTCCACCACGTCCGCCCGCCACCTGCCGGCCCAGGCGCCCGCCATGAGCAACAGCGACCGCGACCTGCAGTACCGCATTCCGCTGCAGTCCAGCGTCGACGGCAACACGGTCGAGATGGACACCGAGCGCGTGGCGTTTGCCGACAACACGGTGCACTACGAGGCCGGGCTGACGGTGATGAGCAGCAAGATCCGGACGATGCTGTCCGCGATCCAGAACTGATCGGGGGGCAGGCACACATGGGCAGCATGAACATTTTCGACGTGGCCGGATCGGCCATGGCCGCGCAGTCGCAGCGCATGAACGTCACGGCGTCGAACCTGGCCAACGCCGACAGCGCCGTGGCGCCGAACGGCCAGCCGTACCGCGCCAAGCAGGTGATCTTCGAGATGGCGCCCACGCCCGGCCAGACCGACGTGGGCGGCGTGCAGGTGGCCGGCGTGATGGAAGACTCCGCGCCGCCGCGCATGATCCACAACCCCACGCATCCGCTGGCCGACGCCAACGGCTACGTGACGATGCCAAACGTGAACCCGGTGGAAGAGATGGTCAACATGATCTCCGCGTCGCGTTCGTACCAGGCCAACGTGGAGGTGCTCAACACCGCCAAGAACATGATGCTGAAGACGCTGACCATCGGTCAGTGACGGCAGCCTCCCCAACGCAACCTCTTACCGGATTCACCGAACCACCATGGCAACTTCGAACGTAGGCAGCAGCACCTCCAACGCCGCCGTGAACCAGGCCCTGCAAAGCGGCAGCGCCAACGCGGCCGACCTGCAGAGCAACTTCCTGACGATGCTGGTCACGCAGATGAACAACCAGGATCCGCTCAACCCGATGGACAACGCGCAGCTCACCTCGCAGCTCGCGCAGATCAGCACCGTGAGCGGCCTGCAGACCATGAACGAGACCATGACGCAGTTGCTGACGCAGACCGCTGCCAGCCGCGCGATGGATTCCGCCGCACTGATCGGCAAGACCGTCATGGTGCCGGGATCGGCCGTGACCGTGGATGGCGGCGTGGCCGGCAAGATCGGCGTGGACGTGCCGTCGACGGCCGACAGCGTGACCGTGCAGGTGCTGGACAAGAGCGGCAACGTGGTACGCACGATCGACATGAAGGGCCAGACCGCCGGCGTGCACGACATCGCCTGGGACGGCAAGAACGACCAGGGCGGCGCGGTGCCCGACGGCGAATACAGCTTCAAGGTGGCCGCCACGGCCGACGGCAAGGACATCAAGCCGATCTCGCTGGTCTACGGCAAGGTGCAGTCCATCAGCGGCGACAGCAGCGGCGTGCTGGTGGAACTGGGCGACGGCAAGAAGGCCAACGTCGACGACGTGCGCCGCATCTCCTGATCCGCCCACCGCAGCAGCGAATACATCCAACACTAACGCATCACCCGGTCCGGGCATACGCGCGGGCATTTCACGAACGACAGCCTACTTAGGGGAAACATCATGGGTTTTGGTCAAGGGGTAAGCGGCCTCAACGCCGCGGCGTCCAACCTGGACGTGATCGGTAACAACATCGCCAACGCCAACACGGTTGGCTTCAAGCAATCCACCGCGCAGTTCGCGGACGTGTACGCCGGTTCCAAGATCGGCCTGGGCACGCGCGTGAACGCCGTGGTGCAGTCGTTCACGAACGGCAACATCTCGACGTCGGGCCGCTACCTGGACGTGGCCATCAGCAACGGCAACGGCTTCTTCCGGCTGACCAACCCCGACGGCCAGGTCTTCTACTCGCGCAACGGCCAGCTCAACCGCCTGGACGACGGCCGCCTGGTGAACGCCACCGGCCTGCAGGTGACGGGCTACCCCGCTGGCGCCACCGCCGGTGGCGTGGCACCGCAGCCGATCACCATCAGCAACGCGCAGATGCCGCCGAAGGCCACCACCAACATCGACGCCCAGTTCCAGCTCGATTCGCGCAGCGCCGTGCCGACCAGCGCGTTCGCCAGCACGCCGGCCGCCAAGCCCGATTCGACGATGTTCAGCTACAGCACGGCCATGACCGTGTACGACTCGCTGGGCAACAAGCAGCAGCTGACCGCTTACTTCGGCCGCTCGGTCGTGGCCGGCCCGCCGGTTGCCCCGGCCCCGACCAACGCGTTCGGCGGCAATGACTGGTCGATGAACGTGACCGATTCCGCAGGCAACGTGCTGCAGACCGTGACGATGTCGTTCGACGCCGACGGCAAGCTGCGTGCCCCGGCTGCCGGCGCCATGCCCAACATCACGCTGCCGGCATCGAACGGTGCCGCCGCGCTGACCGCCCAGCTCAACCTGACCGGCACCACGCAGTTCGGCGCCGACAACGACCCGAAGAAGATCGTGCAGAACGGCTACACGTCGGGCGCGCTGGTGGGCTTCTCGGTGCAGGAAGACGGCACGATCCTGGGTTCGTACTCGAACGAGCAGACCATGTCGCTGGGCCAGATTGCGATGGCGTCGTTCGGCAACGTCGAGGGCCTGAAGCCCGAAGGCGACAACGTGTGGTCCGCCACCGGTGCGTCGGGCCAGGAACTGCTGGGCGTGGCCGGCGGCGCGATGGGTACGCTGAAGTCCAACGCCGTGGAAGAGTCGAACGTCGACCTGTCCGGCCAGCTTGTGAACCTGATCGTCGCGCAGCGCAACTACCAGGCCAACGCGCAGACCATCAAGGCGCAGGACACCGTCCTGCAGACCCTGGTGAACATCTGACCGCCGCGACTAGCCGGAAACCTCCGCCATGGACCGCATGATCTACACCGCCCTGTCGGGCGCCAAGCAGATACTCGACCAGCAGGCCGCGGTATCGAACAACCTGGCCAACGCCTCCACGCCGGCGTTCAAGGCGCAGGTGAACCTGTACCGCGCCGTGCCGGTGCAGGGCCAGGAGACGCAGACGCGCGCGTTCACGCTCGCGTCCACGCCCGGCGCCGACATGAAGGCCGGACCGCTGACCTACACCGGCCGCGACCTCGACGTGGCGCTGCAGGGCAACGGCTGGCTGGCGGTGCAGATGCCCGACGGCTCCGAGGCCTACACCCGCGCCGGCGCGCTGCAGGTGTCGGCCGACGGCCAGCTCCAGACGTCGTCCGGGCGTCCGGTGCTGGGCGACGGCGGCCCCATCGCGGTGCCGCCGGGCTCCACCGTGTCGATCGGCACGGACGGCAGCGTGGTGGCGCGCGGCCCGGGCGAGGCCGCCAACGGCCTGGCCCAGGTGGGCAAGCTGCGCGTGGTCACGCCGCCGCCCGAAGGGCTGGCCCGTGGCGACGACGGCTACTTCCGGCTGCGCCCCGGCGTGGACGCGCTCCAGCAGGACCCTAACGTGCGCGTGATTTCCGGCGCGATCGAGGGCAGCAACGTCAACCCGGTCGAGGCCATGGTGGACATGATCGCCAACGCCCGCCGCTTCGAGATGCAGATGAAGATGATCTCGGGCGCGGACTCCAACGACCAGCGGGCCAACGCGCTGCTGTCGAACAACTGATGACGCGCGCGGTACCGATCGCACGCACAACGAACTTCCGAACCAGGACAACTCCATGATTCGCTCCCTCTGGATCGCCAAGACCGGCCTCGATGCGCAGCAGACGCAGATGGACGTGATTTCGAACAACCTGGCCAACGTGTCGACCACGGGCTTCAAGCGCAGCCGCGCGGTGTTCGAGGAACTGATGTACCAGACGATCCGCCAGCCCGGCGCGCTGTCGTCGGACCAGACCGTGCTGCCGTCGGGCATGCAGCTTGGTACCGGCGTGCGCCCCGTGGCCACGGAACGGATCCACACGCAGGGCAACCCCACGCAGACCGGCAACTCGCGCGACGTGGCCATCATCGGCCAGGGCTTCTTCCAGGTGACGATGCCCGACGGCACCACGTCGTACACGCGCGACGGCTCGTTCCAGGTGGACCCGAACGGCCAGCTGGTGACGTCCAGCGGCTTCGTGCTGAACCCGGCCATCACGCTGCCGGCCAACTACACGTCGGTGAACGTTGCCCGTGACGGCACGGTGACGGTGATGCAGCCGGGCTCGACCAACGCGGCCACCGTGGGCCAGATCCAGCTTGCCACGTTCCCGAACCCGGCCGGCCTGGAAAGCCTGGGCGAGAACCTGTACGTGCAGACCGACGCCTCGGGCGCGCCGAACACCACGGTGCCGGGCCTGAACGGCGCGGGCACGCTGCAGAACAACTACGTCGAGGCGTCCAACGTCAACGTGGTGGAGGAACTGGTCAGCATGATCCAGACGCAGCGCGCGTACGAGATCAACAGCAAGGCGGTGCAGACGTCGGACCAGATGCTCCAGCGCCTGAGCCAAATGGGTTAAGAACGGGAATGATCATGGCCGCCACGCAGTATCGCATCGGTGCAATCGTCACGTACGCCATCGTCGGCCTGGCCGCGCTGGCCAGTGGCGGCTGCGCGATGATGCCCAAGGAGCCGCTGGTGCAGATGCCCACCACCGCACGCGCCGAGCCGCGCGCGATGGGCCCTGCCACGGGTTCCATCTACGCATCCTCGTACGCGGGCAACCCGCTGTTCGAGGATCGGCGGCCGCGTAACGTTGGCGACATCCTCACGATCGTGATCAGCGAGAACGTCAACGCCAGCAAGAATTCCGCCACCAACGCCAACCGCACCGGCAGCACCACGCTGGCGTTCAACGCGGTGCCGCGTGCCCTGGGCGGCCTGTTCGGCACGAGCCAGAACGCCGACGCCAACGGATCCAATTCGCTGAAGGCCGGCGGGGGCGCCAGCGCCGCCAACACCTTCAACGGCACGATCACGGTCACGGTGCTCGAAGTGCTGCCCAACGGCAACCTCGTGGTGTCCGGAGAGAAGCAGATGGCCATCAACCAGGGCGCGGAATTCATCCGCTTCTCCGGGGTGGTCAATCCCCGCACGATTACCGGCGACAACGCCGTGCCGTCCACGCAGGTGGCGGATGCGCGCATCGAGTACACCGCCAAGGGGTACATCGACGAGGCGCAGAACATGGGCTGGCTGCAGCGCTTCTTCCTCAATGTCTTACCGTTCTGATCCCGCCATGTTTCTGCCTCCGATGCCTCTCCACAAGCCAGGCTCGTTTTTTGGCACCCCGCCCGGCCGACATTCCCGCTCAGGCCGCGCGGTCTCTTCTGCCAGCGTGCTGCGTGTGCTCTGCCTGGTCCTGCTGCTGCTGCTGGGCGCGGGCGCCGCGCACGCGGAGCGCCTGAAGAACCTGGCCACGTTCCAGGGCGTGCGCGACAACCCGCTGGTTGGCTACGGCCTGGTCGTGGGGCTGGACAACACCGGCGACCAGACGATGCAGACGCCGTTCACCACGCAGAGCTTGAGCAACATGCTGTCGCAGCTTGGCATCACGCTGCCGGCCGGCAAGAACATGCAGCTCAAGAACGTGGCGGCCGTGATGGTCACCGCCACGCTGCCGGCCTACGCCCAGCCGGGCAGCCAGCTCGACGTGGTGGTGTCGTCGATGGGTAACGCCAAGAGCCTGCGCGGCGGCACGCTGCTGATGACGCCGCTCAAGGGCGCCGACGGCAACGTGTACGCCATCGCGCAGGGCAACATGCTGGTGGGCGGCGCCGGGGCGTCGGCCAACGGCAGCAAGGTCCAGATCAACCAGCTGGCCGTCGGGCGCATCGCCAATGGCGCGATCGTCGAACGTGCCGTGCCGTCGTTCCAGCCGGACGGCGGCTTCATGAACCTCGAACTCAAGGACACCGACTTCGGCACCGCCGAACGCGTGGTCGACGCGATCAACCGCAACCTTGGCCCCGGCACCGCCGCCGCCATGGACGGCCGCGTGGTGCAGGTGCGCACGCCGCAGACCCCGGCCGCGCGCGTGGGCTTCATGGCCCGCATCGAGAATCTTGACGTCACGCCGGCGCGCGCCGCGGCCAAGGTCATCCTGAACGCCCGCACCGGTTCCATCGTGATGAACCAGGCGGTGACGGTGGAAGACTGCGCCATCGCGCACGGCAACCTGTCGGTGGTCATCAACACCCAGCCGGTGATCAGCCAGCCGGCGCCGTTCAGCCAGGGCCAGACCGTGGTGGCGCCGGTGTCGCAGATCGACCTGAAGCGCGACGGTGGCTCGCTGCAGATCGTCAAGGCGGGCGCGTCGCTGGCGGCCGTGGTCAAGGGCCTGAACGCGCTGGGCGCCACGCCGGCCGACCTGCAGACCATCCTGGAAGCCATGCGGGCCGCTGGCGCGCTGCGCGCCGAACTGGAGATCATCTGATGGCGGCGGGCAACACGCTGGGCGCGCAGGCCGACGTCTCGCAGCGCTTCGCCCTGGATACGCAGGGGTTCGAGGCGCTCAAGAGCCAGGCCCGCGCTGGCAACAATTCGAACACGCTGCAGGCCGCCGCCAAGCAGTTCGAGGCGGTGTTCACGCAGATGGTGCTCAAGAGCATGCGCGACGCCACGCCGTCCGATGGCCTGTTCGACAACGAGCAGACCAAGCTCTACATGTCGATGATGGACCAGCAGTTGTCGCAGCAGTTGTCGTCGCGCGGCATCGGGCTTGCCGACGTGATGATCCGCCAGCTTGCGCGTGCCACCGGCACGCAACTGCCGCCGACGATGGGCGGCGCGGGCGGCATCACCGGCGCCAGCGCGCGCGACGCCCAGCTGGCCCAGCTGCTGGACAGCCGCGGCGCCACCGACGCCGACGGCCCGCCGCCCGTGGGCACCACGCTGCCCGGCGCGGCATGGAATCCCACCGCCGGCCTGCGCCAGTACCAGAGCCAGGCCGACTGGCAGGGCAACGGCCAGACGCAACTGGGCCAGTTGCCGGACGATTCGCCCGAACACATCAGCAACTTCGTCAACCGCCTGGCCGAGCCGGCCATGGCGGCCTCGCGCGCCTCCGGCGTGCCGGCCAAGCTGATCGTCGGCCAGGCCGCGCTGGAATCGGGCTGGGGCCGCCGCGAGATCCGCAATGCCGATGGCACCAGCAGCTTCAACGTGTTCGGCATCAAGGCCGGCGCCAACTGGAAGGGCCCGACCACCGAGATCCTGACGACCGAATACGTCGACGGCCAGCCGCAGAAGGTGCGCGCGAAATTCCGCGCCTACGGGTCGTACGAGGAAGCGTGCCACGACTACGCCAGGCTGATCAGCAACAACCCGCGCTACGCCGGCGTGGTGAGCGCCGCCAACGCCGAGGAAGCGGCCCACGGCCTGCAGCGGGCCGGGTATGCCACCGATCCGGCCACCACCTTGTTCTTCTGCCTGGCGACGTCGAGCACGGCCAGCGCCGGCGCGGACGCGGCCACGTCCAGGATGGCG
>NZ_JAUANU010000022.1:0-45971 GCF_032190535.1 Cupriavidus sp. SZY C1 | reverse complement strand
CGGGGGGCGCGGCGCGGCGCCCCGGGGGGGCCGCCGGGGGGGGGGGGGGGCGGGGGGTGGGGGGGGGGCGGGGGGGGGGGGGGGGGGGGGGGGGGGCCCCCCCCCCCCCCGCGGCGCTATATGCGACGGGTCGGCAAGCAGAGCCTCGACGCCCTCTCCCCCAACCCCTCTCCCGCGCGCGGGAGAGGGGAGAAACCGTAGCCGCTTGAAACCCCTTACCTCAAGCCGTAGCCCCGCCATCCACCCCGATCGTCTGTCCGGAGATATAGCGGCCTGCCGGCGAGGCCAGCAGCAGGGCAAGGCCGGCCACGTCGACTGCTTCGGCGATGCGGCGCAGGGGGATGCCGGCAGACAGGGCCTTTTCGCGTTCGGGGTCGCCCCAGAGCGCGTCGCGCGAGAAATCGGTGCGTACCGGGCCGGGGTTGATGCTGTTGACGTTGATGTTGTACGGTCCCAGCGTCTGCGCGAGGTTGCGCATGGCCAGGTCCGTGGCGCCCTTGGAGATGCTGTAGAGCGCCAGCATGGCCGATCCGCGGCGCGCGGCGATGCTCGACATGAACGTGATCGAGCCGTCCTTGCGCTCCATCATCTGCGGCGCCAGCGCGTTGACCAGCACGAGGTTGCCGCGCACGTTGCCGGCCATCACCTCGTCGAACTGCTCGGGCCCCTGCCCCAGCATCGACCCGACGGCCGTGCTGCCGGCCGCGTTCAGCACCAGCGCGTCCACGCGGCCAAACTTGGCCAGCACCTGGTCGGCAAACGCGCGCACGCTGGCCAGATCGACGATGTCGCAGGCGATGCCCGTGGCGTCGATGCCCTGCTCGCGCAGCCCGGCCGCCACCTGCTCGGACACATCGGCCGCCCGGCCCGACACAACCACGCGCGCACCGGCCTGGCCCAGCGCGCTGGCCATCTCCAGGCCCATTCCCTTGGTGGATCCGGTAACCACCGCGACGCGGCCGGACATATCGAACAGTTTGAACATGGCAGGTTCTCCTTTGGATGAGACAGAGGTTTCAACGGGGGTGTCGACGCTGGCCGGCCATCGAGTCATTTGGATGACGACCAACATCTATTGAATAAAGTATGGATGTCATCTAAAATCCTGGCAAGCGCAATTTTTTCTATCTGCACGATTGCATCGGGGGGAGGAACGGATATGGCACGCGCATCGCGGGCAGTTGCCGATCAGCATAGGTCGGCCATCGAGGCTTCGTCAGCCCGCCTGTTCCGCCAGCATGGCCTGCATGGCGTATCGGTCGCACAGGTGATGGCCGATGCGGGCCTGACGCACGGCGGCTTCTACGGTCACTTCGCGTCGAAGGACGACCTGGCTGCCGTCGCCTGCGCGCGGGCGTTCAGCGATTCCGCCGCGGTGTGGGAACAGCGGATCGCCGACGCCGGCAGCCCGCGCGCCGCCCGCGAGGCACTGGTCACGTCGTACCTGCACGAGCGGCACCGCGACGCGCCGGGGCATGGCTGCCCCGCGTCGGCCCTGGTTGGCGACGTGGCGCGCGAACCGGCCGGCAAACCCGTGCGGCAGGCGTATGTCGACGGCATCCGGCAACTGCTGGCCGCCTGGAAATCGACCGCCCCGGCCCAGCCGGACACGGCCGACGCCGCCCATCGCACCGCCCTGCTGGAACTGGCCACGATGGTCGGCGCCATCACGCTGGCGCGCGCCACGGCCGGCGACGCGCTGTCCGACGAAATTCTCGACGCCGCCCGCGCCGCCCTGCTGGCCAACCCGGTGCCCGCCGCCGCCTGACTTCTCTTTCCTGAGCCCTCACCCCTCCCGGAGCCCCATGTTCGCGCAAGCCCTTTCCCGCCGGCTGGACCGGCGCGGCGTCCATTACGCCTGGATCGTCGCCAGCCTCACGTTCTGCGTGATGCTGACCACTTCCGCCGCGCTCGGCCTGCCCGGCGCCTTCCTGAAACCGTTGACCGCCGAGATGGGCTGGAGCACCGACCAGGTCTCGTCGATCCTGGCCTTCCGCTTTGCGCTGTTCGGCCTGATGGCGCCGTTTTCCGCGATCCTGATGGAGCGCTTCGGCATTCGCAACGTGGTCTGCGCGGCGCTGGCGCTGATTGCCGGCGGCATGGCGCTGGCCACGGTATCAACCCAGCTCTGGCAACTGTTCCTGGCCTGGGGGCTGATGCTCGGCGTTGGCTCCGGCCTGACGGCGCTGGTGCTGGCCGCGCTGGTCGCCAACCGCTGGTTCACGGCGCGGCGCGGGCTCGTGATCGGCCTGCTGACGGCCAGTTCGGCCACCGGCCAGCTGGCCTTCCTGCCCGTGGCGGCCTGGCTGATCGAGCACATGGGCTGGCGCGTGGCCGTGCTGCCGGTGCTGGCGGCGTGCGGCACGCTGGCGCTGGTCGTGCTGGGGCTGATGCGCAACCGGCCGTCCGACGTGGGCCTGGCGCCATTCGGCGAGGTACCGGCCACCCCGGCCGCGCCCGCCCCGGGGCCGGCGGCCGTGCCGATGTCCTGGAAGGGCCCGTTCGTCGTGCTGGGCGAGGCCGCCCGCACGCAGACGTTCTGGATCCTGGCCGGCACGTTCTTCATCTGCGGGCTGTCGACCAACGGGCTGATCCAGACGCACTTCATCGCGCTGTGCGCGGACTTCGGCATGTCGGCGGTGCCGGCGGCATCGGCGCTGGCGATGATGGGCGCGTTCGACTTCGTCGGCACCATCCTGTCGGGCTGGCTGTCGGACCGCTACGACAGCCGCAAGCTGCTGTTCTGGTACTACGCGCTGCGCGGCCTGTCGCTGTTCTGGCTGCCGCATTCGGAATTCACGCTCTACGGCCTGTCGATCTTTGCGATGTTCTACGGCCTGGACTGGATTGCCACGGTTCCCCCGACGATCAAGCTGGCCGGCAGCACGTTCGGCCGCGAGCGCGCGCCGATGGTGTTCGGCTGGATCTTTGCCGCGCACCAGATCGGCGCGGCGACGGCGGCATTTGGCGCAGGGCTGTCGCGCACGCTGTGGCTGACCTATTCCCCGGCGCTCTATGTGGCGGGATCGGCCTGCTTGCTGGCCGCGCTGCTGGCGCTGATGGTGCGCCGCAAGTCGCCCGAGCCGGCCGTGCGCGCCGCGCAGGCGTAAGCGCTAGAGATCGCGGCTGACCGCGGCAAAGGCGTCGATCAGCGCGGCGGCCGGCGCGCGCTTGAGCGCCGACTGCCGCACCAGCACGCCGATCTCGCGATACAGCGGCTGGCCCGGCATCGGCACCTCGACGATGTTCGGCGTCTGCCGCAGCGGCACCAGTGCCGACGGGATGATCGCGCAGCCCAGCCCCTCGCTGACCATCTGCAGGATCACGGCCGGCTCGTCCAGCTCCATGCCCTCGCGCACCCAGAACCGGTGGCGCCGCAGGTAGCGGTCCACCAGCTGGCCGCCGGTTGAATGGCGGTTGTAGCGGATGAACGGCACGGTTTCCAGCAGCGCCTTGAGCGTGTCCGGCGACCCCGGCGGCGCCACGGCCACGAATCGCTCGTGGATCAGCGGCACCCATTTCAGTTCGGGCGGGATGCCCAGCCGGGGCTTGACCAGCACGGCGATGTCGAGCTCGCGGGCATCGACCTGTGTCAGCAACTGCGTCGACATGCCCGGCACGATGTTCACGTGCGTGTCGGGATGCGCCTGGCGAAAGCGCTGCATCGCGCGCGGCAGCAGGCTCGACTGCACCGTCGACACGGCGCCCAGGTCCAGCGGGGCCGTATCGCGCTGCGCCCGCGCGCCTTTCATCGATTCATAGAGCGCCACGATCCGCGCGGCATCGGCCAGCGCCTGCTGGCCCTCGTCGCTCAGCGTCACGGACTTGCCGGAGCGGTCGAACAGCGTGCAGCCGAGGTCTTCCTCCAGCCGGCGGATCTGGGTGCTGACCGCTGACTGGGTCAGGCCAAGCCGCGCGCCGGCGGCCGAGAACGAGCCGGTTTCGGCGACGACGAGGAAGGTTTTGAAATAACGGAGCACGGGGCGGGGGCGGCGGTGTGGATGGCGGAGGGGGCGGCGCGCCAGGCATCGAAAATTTCGATGCTCAGTCAGAAAATCATTCGTTTCATATTACGAGTTCTGCTGATTACAATCAACGACAGTTCTTTCCACACCCCCAAAGAAAGCCATGACTGCCGCCATTCCCCTGTTCCACCTGGCCTTTCCGGTCCACGACCTTGCGACGGCCCGCCAGTTCTACGGCGACCTGCTCGGCTGCCCGGAAGGCCGTAGTTCCGATGCCTGGGTCGACTTCAACTTCTACGGCCATCAGGTGGTGGCGCACCTGTCGCCCGACGAGTGCGGCCATCGCGCCACCAGCGCCGTCGACGGCGACGACGTGCCGGTCCGCCACTTCGGCGCGATCCTGCCGATGGACGAATGGGAGCGGCTGGCCGACAAGCTGCGCGCCGCCGGCACCCGTTTCGTGATCGAGCCGCACGTGCGCTTCAAAGGCCAGGTGGGCGAGCAGGCGACGATGTTCTTCCTGGATCCGTCGGGCAACGCCCTGGAATTCAAGGCATTCGGCGACATGAGCCAGGTGTTTGCCAAGTAACCGGCCGTCAGCCCACCATTTCTTCCACCGAGCGAGACCATGACCGATTTCGTCATCCAGCCGGCGCCGCAGCCGAGCGTTGCAGTGGCCGGCAGCCAGACCCGTTTTCCGATCCGCCGCGTGTTCTGCGTGGGCCGCAACTATGCCGCGCACGCCCGCGAGATGGGCAAGGACCCGGACCGCGAGCCGCCGTTCTTCTTCACCAAGCCGGCCGACGCCGTGGTGGCTGCCGAGGGCACGGTGCCCTACCCGCCGCTGACGGAGAACCTGCACCACGAGATCGAACTGGTGGTGGCCATCGGCAAGCCGGGCGCCAACGTCACGCCGGCGCAGGCGCTGGACCTGGTCTGGGGCTACGGCGTGGGCGTGGACCTGACGCGCCGCGACCTGCAAGACGTGGCCAAGAAGATGAGCCGCCCGTGGGACTGGTCGAAGTCGTTCGACGCGTCGGGCCCGTGCGGCCCGCTGCAGCCGGTGTCCGCCATCGGGCATCCGGCCCAGGGCGCGATCTGGCTCAAGGTCAACGGTGAGCCCCGCCAGCAGGGCGACCTGAACGAGCTGATCTGGGCGGTGGCGGACGTCATCGCCTATATCTCCGAAGCGATGACGCTGCAGCCCGGCGACCTGATCTTCACCGGCACGCCGGCCGGCGTGGGCGCGCTGAACCCCGGCGACAAGGTGACTGGCGGCGTGGAAGGTGTCGGCGAGATCGCTTTTTCGATCGGCCAGCGCTAGAGCCCGGGCGACCCCGGAAGCCGGAGCGTCGGCATCGCGTCAGCGGTGCCGACGTTTTTTCTTTTTTGAATTCAAAGTTTTACGATGGGCCAGTGAAGGGTCTAGAGGCAGGCCTCCAGAAGTAAATCGCAATTTCTCCAAATTTCCCTTGCTTATCTATCTAGTAGTAGATAATATTCGAGCCATGGACGACGCACTGCCGCAGCAAGACAAAGCGAACAGCGCCGAAGCCAAGCATCACAGGTTGGATAGTCAGTACCGGAAGCGGTCTTTTTTTTAGCCCCCGCCATCTACCTATCAGTAGATAGCAACAAAGAAAGATCGCGATATCGCCAAACAGACATCGGCCCCCGACCCGCCCCTGAACCAGGATCGCCGGCCCGAGCAAAGGAGAGCATCATGAACGTCAAGACCATCGTTACCGCCGCCGCCCTCGCCGCCGCTTTCGTTGCTGGCGCCGCCCAGGCCGCCCCCGCCGTGCAGAAGGCCGGCGAAGTCTACGGCTACAGCTACCGCGTCAACGACCCGCGCAGCGCCTTCACCGACGGCGCCCGCCAAGGCAAGTTCGACTCGTTCAGCGAAGGCGCCCGCATCGGCACCCGCGATGCCTACACCGACGGCGCACGTGTGACGAACCGTGACGGCCTGGTGGCCGGCATCGGCCAGCGCGACGTCTTCACCGAAGGTGCCCGCGTGACCAACCGCGATGGCCTGGTGGCCGCCGTGGGCAGCCGCGACGTGTTCACCGACGGTGCCCGCATCGGCAAGGCCGACCCGTTCACCGACGGCGCCAAGATCGGCAAGTTCGACCCGTACACCGACGGTGCCCGCACCGTGGCCGGCCTGGACACGAAGGGTGTGTCCGCCAGCCCGGCCCGCAAGGTCGATCCGTATCTGGACGGCGCCCGTGGCAACGGTCCGCGCAACCCGTACTTCGACGGCGCCCGTTCGACCGACGTCTACACCGACGGCGCGCTGGCCTGATCCCCGCGCCGGTGGCGCCCGGGCAAACCCGGGACGCCGCCGGCATCGAATTCTGGAGTGACATCATGACCTTGCGTGACACAGCCCTGATCCTGGGCGGCTGGGTGGTGCTTTGCCTCGCCAGCGGCGCAGTCCTATCGCTGGTTGCGCAGACGATGACCGTCTGACGCCTGCCCCCCGGGCAGGATGCCGACGCACCGATAACAGGAGGGTCCGGCGCCACGCTGGCGCGGGCAACCGAAATGAAGACGCATTCCGTACGTGATCAACTGCTCGAGCACGCCTCCGTGCTGATCCGGCAACGGGGCTACAACGGTTTCAGCTACCGCGACCTGGCGGAGCTGGTGGGCGTGAAGACGTCGAGCATCCACTACTACTTCCCGGCCAAGGACGACCTGGTGCTGGAGGTGGTGCGCCTGTACCGCGAACGCTCGCAGGCCCGGCTGGCCGCGATCGACACGTCGGCGCCGCTGATCGAGCAGGCCGAGCGCTACGTTGGCCCGCTGCGCAATGACATCGGGCTGAACCAGATCTGCCTGGCCGGCATGCTGTCCGCCGAGGTCCTGGCGCTGCCCGATTCGATCCGCAAGTACCTGCAGGAGCATTTCCAGGCCAACGAGACCTGGATTGCCAACCTGCTGCGCCGGACCGAGATCGAAAGCGGCCAGCCGTATCCGGTGCCGCCGCCGGCGCTGGCCAAGGTGCTGTATGGCGCGATCCAGAACGGCATCATCACCGCGCGGATGTCGGGCTCGACGGACCGGCTCGATGCCGCGGCCGACATGCTGCTGGGCGCGGTGCGCGGATCGCTCTGCGTGGTGGCCCACCGCGAGCCGGTGCCCGCCTGAACGATTTCAGGGCGCCCCGGTTCAGGCGCCCGACGCCCGCCGTCTTGCTCTCGCGACGGGCGTCACCTCTTTCTCCGACGCCGGGGTCGTCCTCCCGGCGGTTTTTTTTGCCTCGGACGCCGGCTTGGCCGCGGGCTTCTTCGCCGCCGCCTTCTTCGCCGGGACCTTCTTCGCCGCCGCCTTCCTTGCCGGGACCTTCCTTGCCGGGACCTTCTTCGCTGCCGCCGTCTTCGCTGCTGCCCCCTTCTTCGCTGCCGCCGTCCTTTTCGCCGCCGGCTTCCTCCCGACCGCCTCCTCCCCCGCCCCGCCCTGCACGTCGATCACGACCCACGCCGGCGCGTGGTCGCTCGCCTTTTCCTCGCCCCGCACCCACTTGTCCACGCCCGCATCGCGCATGTGCAGCTCCGGGCTCAGCAGCAGGTGGTCGATCCGCAGCCCCGAGTTGGTCTGCCAGTGCTGGCGGAAGTAATCCCAGAACGTGTAGACCTTCTCGTCGGGATACCGGGCGCGCAGCGCGTCGGTCCAGCCCTGCGCCAGCAGCCGCCGGTAGCACTCGCGGCTTTCCGGCTGCAGCAGCGCGTCCTTGAGCCACGAGCGCGTGTTGTAGATGTCGTCGTCGGTCGGCACCACGTTGAAGTCGCCGGCGATGACCACAGGGTGGCCGCTGTCGCGCAGCGCCTGGGCGTGGCGGATCAGCCGTTCAAACCACGCCAGCTTGTAGTCGAACTTCGGCCCCGGCTGCGGGTTGCCATTCGGCAGGTACAGGCAGGCGATCAGCACGCCCTCCACGGCGGCCTCCAGGTAGCGGCTCTGCGTGTCGTCTTCCGCGCCGGGCAGGCCGCGCCGCACTTCCACCGGGTCCGAGCCCCGGGCCAGGATCGCCACGCCGTTCCACGACTTCTGGCCGTGCCAGATCGCCCCGTAGCCGGCCGCGCGGATCTCGTCGATCGGAAAGCCTTCGTCCACGGCCTTCAGCTCCTGCAGGCAGGCCACGTCGGGCGCCTCGCGTTCGAGCCACGTCAGCAGCGACTGCAGGCGCGTGCGCACGCCATTGATGTTGAAGGTGGCAATCTTGAGCGAATGCATCGGGCGGGTCCTCCTGGCCGGGTCGGTGCTTCATCTTAGATTCGTCGGCGCGGATTTCCTGTCGGTGTCCGATCACTGTATATTCATACAGTCCCGCGATTTTCATCCTTTCAGCGCCTTGTCCGTCACTTCTGCCCCGCCACCCCGCTATACCGTCGCCGTGCGCACGCTGTGCGAGTTCACGGCCAAGGCCGGGGACCTCGACCTGCGCTTCACGCCGTCGCCCACCGGGCAGGAAGGCGTGGCTGGCCATGGCGTGGTGACGGCCCGGCGCGGCCCCGGCTACGAGGCCGAGGTATCGCTCGCCGCCGATTTCGAGGGACTGCGCGTGCGCGGCCGGGCCGATGGCTATAACCCGGTGGCCAACCGCGTCGAGGAAATCAAGACCGTGCGCGGCGAGAAGGTCGAGATTCCGCAGAATCACCAGGCCCTGCACTGGGCGCAGGCCAGGATCTATGGCTGGTTGCTCTGCCAGTCGCGCCAGCTCGACCATATCGACGTGGCGCTGGTCTACTTCGACATCGTCAGCCAGCGCGAGCGCGTGCTGAAAGAGCGCTACGAGGCGCCAGCGCTGCGCGCGTTCTTCGAGGACAGTTGCCGGCGCTTCATGCACTGGGCCGAACGCGAGGCCGCCCATCGCGAGGGCCGCGACGCGGGGCTGCAGTCGCTGGCCTTTCCGCACGGCACGTTCCGCGAGGGCCAGCGGCTGCTGGCCGAATCGGTCTACAAGGCCAACGCGTCGGCGCGGACGCTGCTGGCGCAGGCGCCCACCGGCATCGGCAAGTCGATCGGCACGGTCTTTCCGGCGCTCAAGGCCATGCCGACCCAGCGCCTGGACAAGGTGTTCTTCCTGTCCGCCCGTTCCACGGGCCGGGCCGTCGCGCTCCACGCCACGCGCCAGCTACGCCAGCATGCCGACGACACCCCGCTGCGCGTGCTGGAGCTGACCGCGCGCGACAAGTCGTGCGAGCACCCGGACCTGGCCTGCCATGGCGAATCCTGCCCGTTGGCGCAAGGCTTCTACGACCGCCTGCCCGCCGCCCGCGACGCCGCGAGCCACGCGCCGCTGCTGGACCGGCCCGCGCTGCGCGAGATCGCGCGCCAGCATCAGGTCTGCCCGTATTACCTGGGCCAGGAGATGATCCGCTGGAGCGACCTCGTCGTGGCCGACTACAACTACTATTTCGACCGCAGCGGGCTGCTGTACATGCTGACAGCCATGAACGAGTGGCGCGTGAGCGTGCTGGTGGACGAGGCGCACAACCTGGTCGAGCGCGGCCGGGGCATGTACACGGCCACGCTGGACCATGCGGCGTTCCGCGGCGTGCGGCAATCCGCGCCGGCCGCGCTGAAACGGCCGATGGACCGCGTCTATCGGCAGTGGAACGCGCTGGCCAAGTCAGGCGACGCCGCCTACGAGACCCGCGACAAGGAGCCGGCCGCGTTCGTCGAGGCGCTGGTGCAGCTTTGCACGGCCGTGATCGACGACATGAGCGAGCATCCGCAGCGCCATGACGCCACGCTGGAACGCTTTTATTTCGACGCGATGCACTTCCTGCGGCTGGCCGAGCAACTGACCGAGTACGGCGGCCAGCATTCGCTGTTCGACATCACGCGCACGCCGCGCCAGCGGGCCGGCGTGGACGCCGACCTCTGCGTGCGCAACCTGCTGCCCGCGCCGTACCTGGCGCCGCGCTTTGCGGGCGCGCATTCGACCACGCTGTTCTCGGCCACGCTGCAGCCGGCCGACTACTATCGCAACCTGCTCGGGCTGCCCGCCAGTGCCGTGTGGGTCGAGGTGCCATCGCCATTCCGCGCCGACCAGCTCGACGTGCACGTGGCGCGCCATATCTCCACGCGGTATGCCCAGCGGCAGCGGTCGCTGCCGGCCATCGTAAAGCTGATGGCCGAGCAGTTCGCTGCGCGCCCCGGCAACTACCTGGCGTTTTTCAGCAGCCACGACTACCTGCAGCAGGCCGCCGCGCTGTTGGCGGCGTCCCATCCTGACATCCCGACCTGGGCGCAGGCGCGCGGCATGTCGGAGGCCGGACAGGCCGCCTTTCTGGACGCCTTCGCGCCCGGCGGCCAGGGCATCGGCTTCGCCGTGCTCGGGGGCGTGTTCTCGGAAGGCGTCGACCTGCCCGGCGACCGCCTGATCGGCGCCTTCGTGGCCACGCTGGGCCTGCCGCAGATCAACCCGGTCAACGAGCAACTGCGCGAGCGCATGGACGCCGTGTTCGGCCAGGGCTACGACTACGCCTACCTGTACCCCGGCCTGCGCAAGGTGGTGCAGGCGGCCGGCCGCGTGATCCGCACCCAGCAGGACCGCGGCGTGGTCTGGCTGATCGACGACCGCTACGCGCGCGCCGAGATACAGGCGCTTTTGCCGGCATGGTGGGAAATTCTTACCGCCGCGCCGCGCAGCATGCCCGCGCCGTCGCTGGCAGAATGACGGTTGCGCCGCTGGCGCGGAAATCGCATGTCAGCGCAGTGTCCATCGCCCGCCGAACGGAGCCCCGACCGATGAGCATGACCCACAGCTTCACCACGCCTGAACCGACCCGCGCCGAAATCGACGCCCTGCCCGGCGCCACCATCCTGGAATTCGGCACCGGCTGGTGCGGCTTCTGCCAGCGCGCCCAGCCACTGATCGAAGCCGCGTTCCGCGACCATCCCGGCATCGGCCACATCAAGGTGGAAGACGGCAGCGGCCGCCCCCTGGGCCGCTCGTTCCGCGTCAAGCTCTGGCCCACGCTGATCTTCCTGCGCGACGGCCAGGAAATCGCCCGCCTGGTCCGCCCGGACGCCACGGCCGAGATTACGGCGGCGATGCGGAAGATCGATCAGTAAATCCCACCTTCACTTGGGCGGAAACGCCTTGAACGTCTTGATGTCCGCGACGGTGTAGTAGAGCCGCATCGTTTTGCCTTTGGCCGGCGGCATCCGCCCGATATAACCGGCCACGACAAACGCGGCCGTGCCTTGGCCATTGGCCTCGGTCACACAGACATAGCGGTGCTTGCCCTGCCGGACCACGCCATAAGTAGCCAGCAGCGGCACTTCCAGCCGCTCGGGACGCCACTTTGTCAGCGCCACGGCACGGCGAATGTAGCCACGATAAGGACCGGCAAAGATGTAATCGTTCCCGCCTTTCTCATCGGTGGCATAACCAATGCGCGTGCCAAACGCTTCCTCCGGCCAGACCAGCAGGTATTGGCCCCGCTGCTCCATGGATTGGTGTCCAGGCGCATTGACAGAGATCGATATACCGTCGGCAGCGGGGGCGCCCATCAAGCAGCTTTCGACCACGGCTTGCGGCGGCGTGGCGTGGGCGGCCACGGGGTTGCCGAAGGTGGCGAACAAGGCGAGCAGGGAGAAGGCGAAACTCGGCGAACAGCCGTTGAAGGCCAGTCCGTGTGGACGACAAGCCGGGCAGGTGGGCGTACGCTTCATTCAGATCGCTCCGTTGCTCGTGGAACGGCCAGCTCTAGCACGGGGCGTTTCTCAGCTACATCGCAGTTTTACGATTTATGACCCTTACCCACAAAAAAGCCCGCCTAAGGCGGGCGTTCTCCGATGACACACCGGATTACGGATCCAGCGGCATCGCACTCGTACACTTGATCTCGTCCAGGCAGACGCTGGACTTCACGCCGCTCACGCCCGGGATGCGCATCAGCGTGTCGAGCAGGAAGTCCGACAGCGACTTCAGGTCCTTGGCCACCACCTTCAGCACGTAGTCGATGTCGCCGGTCACGGAGAAACACTCCTGGATCTGCGCCAGTTCGGCCACCAGGCTCTTGAACCTGGAGAGGTCGCGGATGTGGCCGCGCTCCATCGTCACGTGGATGAACGCGGTCACGCCGAAGCCCAGGGCGGTGCTGTCCAGCCGGGCTTCGTAGCGCTTGATGATGCCGCCCTCCTCCAGGCGGCGGTGGCGGCGCAGGGTCTGGGCGGGCGACAGGTTGATCGCCTCGGCCAGTTCCAGGTTCGACGCGCGGCCGTGTTCCTGGAGTTCGGCCAGCAAGCGGCGATCGATGCGATCCAGCTCGGTTCGCTGCATTTCGATTTCCTCAAATGGCAATTTGACGAAATCTTATCTCATATCTCAGGGTTTCCCTGCGTCCCTAACGAAATCCTATTTACCGGGGCGAGTTCTACAATTTCCTCACGTTGCGCGGCGCGCCAAGCGTCTCACAAGCCACTCGCGCCGCAGCCTGACCGAAATATTATTTCCATCCCCCTAGCCCGCCCCCGAGCGCTGAGACCATGGCCGACCTGTTTGAAAATCCGATGCAACTGATGGGCTTCGAGTTCGTTGAATTCGCCTCGCCCACGCCCAACGTGCTGGAGCCGCTGTTCGAGAAGATGGGCTTCACGCTGGTGGCGCGCCACCGTTCGAAGGACGTGGTGCTGTTCCGCCAGGGCGACATCAACTTCATCGTGAACAACGAGCCGCACAGCGAAGCCGCCTATTTCGCGGCCGAGCACGGTCCCAGCGCTTGCGGCATGGCGTTCCGCGTCAAGGATTCGCACAAGGCGTACAACCGCGCGCTGATGCTGGGCGCCCAGCCGATCGAGATCGCCACGGGGCCGATGGAACTACGCCTGCCGGCCATCAAGGGCATCGGCGGCGCGCCGCTGTACCTGATCGACCGGTTCGAGGACGGCAAGTCGATCTATGACATCGACTTCGAATTCATCGAGGGCGTGGACCGCCATCCGAAGGGTCACGGCCTGAAGCTGATCGACCACCTGACGCACAACGTCTACCGTGGCCGCATGGCCTACTGGGCCAACTTCTACGAACGGCTGTTCAACTTCCGCGAAATCCGCTATTTCGACATCCAGGGCGAGTACACGGGCCTGGCGTCGAAGGCGATGACCGCGCCGGACGGCAAGATCCGCATTCCGCTGAACGAGGAATCGTCGAAGGGTGCCGGCCAGATCGAGGAATTCCTGATGGCCTTCAACGGCGAGGGCATCCAGCACATCGCTTTCTCGGTCGACAACCTGATCGAGGTCATCGACAACCTGCAACTGGCAGGCGTGGAGCTGATGACGGCCCCGAACGACTACTACTATCAGGCGCTGGAGACCCGCCTGCCCGGCCACGGCCAGCCCGTGGACCAGCTCAAGGCCCGCGGCATACTGCTGGACGGCACGACCGAAGGCGGCAAGCCCCGCCTGCTGCTGCAGATCTTCTCGAAGACCGTGCTGGGCCCAGTGTTCTTCGAGTACATCCAGCGCTCGGGTGACGACGGTTTCGGCGAAGGCAACTTCAAGGCGCTGTTCGAATCGCTCGAACGCGACCAGATCGAGCGCGGCACGCTGAAGGTGTGACCTTCAGGTAACCCGGACGGCCCCGCATCCGCGCCGGGCCGTCCCGGTTGGCCCGTTTTTCCTGTTTTTCCAAGCGTGTGCCGGTAAACTCTCGGGTTTTCGCCGGCGCGCACCCCTGCGTCCGGCGTTACCCGCGCCGGCGCTTTTTCCAAGCGCCCATCCCACAGAGGCGCCAGCCATTCCACAAGAATGGGTAGAGGACAGACAACTCCAATGCATGCACCCGACAACCAGGGCGCGCTCCAGCGCGGCCTGAAGAACCGTCACATCCAGCTGATCGCCCTGGGCGGCGCCATCGGCACCGGCCTGTTCCTGGGCATCGCCCAGACCATCAAGCTAGCCGGCCCGTCCGTGCTGCTGGGCTACGCGCTGGCCGGCATCGTCGCCTTCTTCATCATGCGCCAGTTGGGCGAGATGGTCGTGGACGAACCGGTAGCGGGCTCGTTCAGCTACTTCGCCAACAAGTATTGCGGCCACTTTGCCGGCTTCATGTCGGGCTGGAACTACTGGGTGCTCTACATCCTCGTGAGCATGGCCGAGCTGTCGGCCGTGGGCATCTACGTCCAGTACTGGTGGCCGGCCATCCCCACGTGGGTGTCGGCGCTGGCCTTCTTCCTGATCATCAACGCAATCAACCTTGCCAGCGTGAAGTCGTTTGGCGAGATGGAATTCTGGTTCTCGATCATCAAGGTGGCGGCCATCATCGGCATGATCGGCTTCGGCGGCTACCTGCTGGTGTCCGGCGGCGCCGGCCCCGAGGCCAGCGTGGCCAACCTGTGGCAGCACGGCGGCTTCTTCCCCAACGGCCTTGGCGGCCTGGTGATGGCGATGGCCGTGATCATGTTCTCGTTCGGCGGGCTGGAGCTGGTGGGCATCACCGCCGCGGAAGCCGACAACCCGGGCAAGAGCATTCCCAAGGCCACCAACCAGGTGATCTACCGCATCCTGATCTTCTACGTCGGCGCGCTGGCCGTGCTGCTGTCGCTGTACCCGTGGCAGAAGGTGGTCACCGGCGGCAGCCCGTTCGTGCTGATCTTCCACGCGATGAACAGCGACATCGTCGCCACCGTGCTCAACATCGTCGTGCTGACGGCCGCGCTGTCGGTCTACAACAGCGGCGTCTACTGCAACAGCCGGATGCTGCTGGGCCTGGCGCAACAGGGCAATGCCCCGCGCGCGCTGCTGAACGTGAACCGCCGCGGCATTCCGCTGACGGCGCTGGCCGTATCGGCCGTGGCCACCGGCATCTGCGTGCTGGTCAATTACTTCATGCCCGGCCAGGCGTTCGAGATGCTGATGGGCCTGGTGGTCTCGGCGCTCATCATCAACTGGGCGATGATCAGCGTCATCCACCTGATGTTCCGCCGCGCCAAGCGCGCCGAGGGCAAGACCACGGCCTTCCAGAGCCTGGGCTATCCGCTGACCAACTACCTGACGCTGGCGTTCCTGGCGGGCATCCTCGTGGTGATGTTCCTGACGCCGGGCCTGCGGCTGTCGGTCTACCTGATTCCGGTCTGGCTGCTGGTTCTTGGCGTAAGCTATCGCCTCCGGCAGAAGAACGCCGGGTCGGCCCTGCCCGCCGCGCGCGCCCAGATCCAGTAAAGACGGTTGCGCGGCCCGCCGGCATCGCGGGCCGCCGCCCCCTGAACCCGTAGCCAGACGCATCCCATGTTCGAACACATCGAAGCCTTTCCCGGTGACCCGATCCTCTCGCTCAACGAGGATTTCCAGCAGGACCCGCGTACCAGCAAGGTCAACCTGAGCATCGGCATCTACTTTGACGACGAAGGCCGCCTGCCGGTCATGCAGGCCGTGGCGGAGGCCGAGGCCGCGCTGCTGGCGGACATGGGCCCGCGCCCGTACCTGCCGATGGCCGGCATCCCCGGCTACCGCCAGGCCGTGCAGGCGCTGGTGTTTGGCGACGACAGCGCCGCGCGCGCCGAAGGCCGCATCGCCACCGTGCAGACGCTGGGCGGCTCGGGCGCGCTGCGCGTGGGCGCCGACTTCCTGCGCCGCTACTTCCCGAAGGCCCAGATGTGGATCAGCGATCCGAGCTGGGAAAACCACCGCGTGGTCTTCGAGCGTGCCGGCTTCCAGGTCAACGCCTACCCGTACTACGACGCCGAGACCGGCGGCCTGAAGTTCGACGCGATGCTGGCCGCCATCGAGGCCATCCCGCAGGGCGACGTGGTGCTGCTGCACGCCTGCTGCCACAACCCGACCGGCGTGGACCTGAACGAGGACCAGTGGCGCCAGGTGATCGGCGTGCTCAAGGCCCGCAAGCTGCTGCCGTTCGTCGACATGGCCTACCAGGGCTTTGGCGCCGGCCTGGACGACGACGCCTTCGCGGTGCGTGAACTGGCCCGCCAGAACGTGCCGGCGCTGGTCGCCAACTCGTTCTCGAAGAATTTCTCGCTGTACGGCGAACGCTGCGGCGGCCTGAGCGTGATCTGCCAGAGCCCCGACGAAGCCAGCCGCGTACTGGGCCAGCTTACCGGCGCCGTGCGCGCCAACTACAGCAACCCGCCCACCCACGGCGCCCGCGTCGTCGCCCGCGTACTGACCACGCCGGCGCTGCGCAAGAGCTGGGAAGACGAACTGGCTGCCATGTGCCAGCGCATCGCGCGCATGCGCCAGGCGATCCACGACCAGCTCCGCGAACACGTGAGCGGCGAGAAGCTGTCGCGCTACATCAAGCAGCGCGGCATGTTCACCTACACCGGCCTGTCGGCCGAGCAGGTGGACCGCCTCAAGAACGAGCACGGCGTCTACGTGCTGCGCTCGGGCCGGATGTGCGTGGCCGGGCTGAACGAGCGCAACGTCGGCGTGGTCGCCAACGCGATCGGCGAGGTGCTAAAGGGCTGACGGCCGCGGCCTTCGGCAGACAGGTAGCCACCTTCGGGTGGCTATTTTTTTGGCCGGCAGCCACGATTTTGTGTGATGCAAAGACCATTTGCGGGGAATAGACCCGCCAATCACCGCAAATCCTGCGTCGAATAACTTGTGGCTGCGGCGAATAGCGCCGATAATCACCGCATGAATCGCGTCGAATACAAGTACATCTGGGAAGACCCTGACTGGCCGGTCTGGCGGTATGACCTCGCGGCCCTGGCGGAGCCCATGGCCGCCGTCAGTCGTGCCCAGGGCCTGCTGGCCGGTCGACTGGCCGACCTGGGCATGGGCTTGCGCGATCAGGCGTGCCTCATCGCGCTGACCGACGACGTGGTCAAGACGAGCGAAATCGAGGGCGAGAGCCTGAACGCGCAGTCCGTGCGTTCGTCGATCGCGCGCCGGCTCGGGGTCGATATTGGCGCCCTGGCGCCTGTTGACCGCCATGTCGAAGGCGTGGTCGAAATGGTGCTGGACGCCACGGCCAACAGCGACGCCCCCGTCACCAAGACGCGCTTGCTGAACTGGCATGCCGCGCTGTTTCCCACGGGCTATTCGGGCTTGTCGCGGATCCGCGTTGCCGCTTGGCGGGACGATTCGGCCGGCCCCATGCAGGTGGTTTCCGGCCCCATCGGCCGGCAGCGCGTGCATTTCGAGGCGCCGCCCGCCGAGCGCCTGGAAGCCGAAACGGCGCGCTTCCTCACGTGGATCAACGGCCCGGCCGCGGAGCCGCCGCTGATCCGCGCCGCGCTGGCGCATCTTTGGCTGGTGACCCTGCATCCGTTCGACGATGGCAACGGCCGGATCGCCCGCGCGGTCGGGGATCTGATGCTGGCGCGCGCCGATGGCAGTTCGCAGCGCTTCTACAGCTTCTCGGCCCAGATCCAGCGGGAACGGTACGCCTACTACGACATCCTGGAACGCACGCAGAAAGACTCGATGAATGTCACCCGGTGGCTGCAATGGTTCCTTTTCACGCTGCACGAGGCGGTGGACCAGGCGCACGGGACGCTGGACAAGGTACTGGCCAAGGCGCGTTTCTGGCACCACTGGGGCATGGCGTCGCTCAATGCCCGGCAGGTCAAGGTGCTGAATCGCCTGCTGGACGGCTTCGAAGGCAAGCTCACAAGCAGCAAGTGGGCCGCCATCGCCAAGTGCTCCGCCGATACGGCGCTACGCGACATCAACGATCTTCTGGCGCGCGGCGCCCTGCGCAAGGCGCCGGCGGGCGGGCGCAGCACGAGCTACGAACTGGCCGACGTTCCGCCGCAACAAACCCCGCCCACGTCCTACCTCCAGCCCTTTAGCGCCCCGGAAACACCAGTGTGAAGCGTGTCCGGCCGGCGGCCGAGGTGGCGGCGATGGTGCCGCCGTGCGCGTCCATGATGGCCTTGGTGATGGCCAGGCCCAGGCCGGTGCGTTCCGACCCGGCGCGGGTGCGGGACTTGTCTTCGCGGTAGAAGCGGTCGAACAGCAGCGGCAGCGCGGCGGGGTCGATCGGGTCGCCGTCGTTCTCCACCGCGATTTCGGTGCGGCCGGCGGGCTCGCCGATCTCCACGCGCACCT
This sequence comes from Cupriavidus sp. SZY C1, assembly GCF_032190535.1. Lineage (NCBI taxonomy): Bacteria > Pseudomonadati > Pseudomonadota > Betaproteobacteria > Burkholderiales > Burkholderiaceae > Cupriavidus > Cupriavidus sp. SZY C1. The sequence continues at coordinate 27,966 of NZ_JAUANU010000022.1, read as the reverse complement.
GGCCGCCTGCCGGCGTGTGCCGGATGGCGTTCGACAGCACGTTGCTGAGCGCCCGGCGCAGCAACAGGCGGTCGCCGACGATGGCGCCGGTGCCGGCCACCCGCAGCGTCACGCCCTGGTCCTCGGCCAGTGCGTCGTAGAAATCGAACAGCGCGCGCACCTCGTCGTCGACCTGGATCATCTCCTCGCTCGGCAGCGTGATGCCGTGCTCCATCTTGGCCAGGTCCAGCATCTCGGAGACCATCCGGCCCAGCCGCTGCAGTTCCTCGGCGTTCGATGCCAGCACCTCGCGGTACTTGTGGTCGTCGCGCGGCCGGGACAGCACGACCTGGGTCTGGGTCAGCAGGTTCGTGATCGGCGTGCGCAGTTCGTGGGCGAGGTCCGACGAGAACTCCGACAGCCGCTGGAACGCCGCCTGCAGGCGGTCCAGCATCGCGTTCAGCGTGGCGGCCAGGTCGCCCATTTCGACGGGCACGGCCTCCACGGGCATCCGTGCGTCCAGCCGGTTGGCGGTCACGCCCCGGGCCCGCGATGCCATCATGCGCAGCGGCTGCAGCCCGCGCCGCGCGGCCCACCAGCCCAGCAGCCCGCTCGCAAACACGGCCAGGGCGATGTAGAGCCCCAGCGAGCGCCCGAAGGCATGCATGAAGTGGCCGTGGATCTCGGTGTCCAGCGCGGCCACCACCGTCAGCGGGCCGGCTGCCGATGCGGGCAGCGCGAGCCGCGTCCGCAGGCCCCGATAGGCCCGCTCGCCGTCGCGCCAGGCAAACCGCTGCTCGCCGGCCGCGTCTGGCGCCGCCGCGCCCGCCGCAGCCGCCGCGCGGGCGAAATCGAAACCGCCGCTGTCGTACAGCACGGTCCCGTCCGCCGCCCGCACCTGGGCCACGAAGCCGGGATGATGGCCGACCATCTCGCCCAGCCGGGCGGGCAACTGGCCCGCAGGCGTCTCGCGTGCCACCTTCTCGATCAGCCGCAGGTTGCCGCGCAGGTTCACGTAGTCCTCGGTGGCGAAATGCCGATCCATCGCCAGCCAGATCAGCACGCCCAGCCCCAGCAGCACGACGGCCGACGACAGCGAGAACAGGACGGTCAGCCGCACCGTCAGCGACAGGCGCCGCGTCATGCCGGCCCCGCTTCTGGCGCCTCCAGCACGTAGCCCATGCCGCGCACGGTCTGCAGCAGCTTCACGTCGAAGTCGTCGTCGATCTTGGCGCGCAGCCGGCGGATGGCCACGTCGATCACGTTGCTGTCGCTGTCGAAATTCATGTCCCAGACCTGCGACGCGATCAGCGACCGCGGCAGCACCTCGCCGCGCCGGCGCGCGAACAGTTCCAGCAGCGCGAACTCCTTGCTGGTCAGCACGATGCGGCGGCCCGCCCGCGTGGCACGGCGCCGGGGCAGGTCCAGCACGAGATCGCCAATCTGGATGCGTTCCATTGCCAGTTGCGCGTTGCCCCGGCGCAGCAGCGTGCGCACGCGCGCCAGCAGCTCCGAAAACGCAAACGGCTTGACCAGATAGTCGTCGGCGCCCAGTTCCAGCCCCTTGACCCGGTCCGCCACGGCGTCGCGGGCGGTCAGGAACAGCACGGGCACCGACTTCTCGGCCGCGCGGATCGCCTGCATCACGCGCCAGCCGTCCAGGTCCGGCAGCATCACGTCCAGGATCACAAGGTCGTACGCCTCGCTGAGCGCCAGATGCCGGCCATCCACGCCGTTGCCGACAAGGTCGACCACGAAACCGGCCTCCGTCAGCCCCTGGCGCAGGTATTCGCCGGTCTTCGGCTCGTCTTCCACGACCAGCAACTTCATCGTCGACCTTCCTGTGATTGGCTATCGGCGGCAGTCTACCGAGACGCCGCCCAACATGACAGCAACCTTACCGGAATGTAATGTTCGAGTCAGTTGCCGGTGAGTCCGCCGCCATTACGCTTGCCCCTGCCCGCCACCGAGGCGGCACGTTTTCGAGCCAAACACGAGGAACATCCTGATGCGACGTGATGGATCGCCGCGCCTGGTCCTGCCCAACCTGCCGCGCCGCCGCTTTGTCCAGGGCCTGGCCGCGGGCGGAGTCCTGGCCGGCATGGCGGGGCTGGGGCTGCCCGCCCGGGCCGGGGCGCCGGGCCAGCCCGCGACCGCCGCGCTGGGCAGCGCGCCGGTGCTGCGCGACACCGAGTTCGACCTGGAGATCGGCGAGACGCTGGTCAACTACACCGGCACGCCGCGCCTGGCCACCACGGTCAACGGCATGCTGCCGGGCCCCACGCTGCGCTGGCGCCAGGGCGACACGGTCACCGTGCGCGTGACCAACCGGCTGCGCGAGCCGACGTCGATCCACTGGCACGGCATCGTCCTGCCGTTCGAGATGGACGGCGTGCCCGGCATCAGCTTTGCCGGCATCCCGCCCGGCCAGACCTTCACCTACCGCTTCAAGGTGCAGCAGGCCGGCAGCTACTGGTATCACTCGCACTCGGGCTTCCAGGAGATGACGGGCGTGTACGGCGGGCTGGTCATCGATCCCGCCACGGGCACCGACGGCCCGGCGGCCGACCGCGACTACACGGTGCTGCTGTCCGACTGGACCGACGAGGACCCGATGCGGATCCTCTCGAAGCTCAAGACCCAGAGCGACTACTACAACTACAACCAGCCGACGGTGGTGGACTTCTTCCGCGACGTCTCCGCCGACGGCCTGCGCAGCGCGCTGGCCAGGCGCCAGATGTGGAACCAGATGCGGATGAGCCCGACCGACCTGGCAGACCTGTCCGGCGCCACGCTGACCTACCTGACCAACGGCACGACGCCGGCCGGCAACTGGACCGGCCTGTTCACGCCGGGCGACAAGGTGCGGCTGCGCTTCATCAACGGCGCCGGCAACACGTTCTACGACGTGCGCATCCCCGGCCTGAAGCTCAGGGTGTTCCAGGTGGACGGGCAGAACATCGACCCCGTCACCGTGGACGAATTCCGCTTCGGCCCCGGCGAGACCTGCGACGTGCTGGTGGAACCGCGCGACGACGCCTACACGATCTTCTCGCAGTCGATGGACCGCAGCGGCTTTGCGCGCGGCACGCTGGCCGTGCGGCCGGGGCTGGCCGCGCCAGTGCCGGCCCTGGACCCCGTCGAATGGCTCGGCATGACCGACATGATGGGCAGCATGGGCGGTGCGGCTGGCGCGGGCGGCATGGCGATGCACGGGATGGACCATGCGGGCCACAGCGCGCATGCCGATCACGGCGCCCACGCCGCCCACGCCGCCCATGCCGCCCCCGCGTCGCTGAAGGTACCCAGCACGATTGCCCGCCACGCGCGCACCGAATACGGCGCCAGCACCGACATGCGCGTCGACATGGCGCGGACCAACCTCGACGATCCCGGCGTCGGCCTGCGCCACACCGGCCGGCGCGCGCTGACGCTGGCGGACCAGCACACGATTGGCGGCCCGCTGGACCCGCGCGGCCCGGGCCGCGAAGTCGAGCTGCACCTGACCGGCAACATGGAGCGGTATTCCTGGTCGTTCGACGGCGTGGAGTTCGGCAAGTCCACGCCGATCCATTTCCGCCACGGCGAGCGGCTGCGCGTGATCCTGCACAACGACACGATGATGACCCACCCGATGCACCTGCACGGCATGTGGAGCGAGCTGGAAGCCCCCGACGGCCGCTTCATGGCGCGCCGCCATACGATTGGCGTGCAGCCGGCCCAGCGCATCAGCTTCCTGGTGACCGCCGACGCGCTGGGCCGCTGGGCCTGGCATTGCCACCTGATGCTCCACATGGATGCGGGCATGTTCCGCGAGGTGGTGGTGGCATGAGCGTCGACCTCCGCACCCTCCGAACCCTCCGCACCCTTTGCCCCGTTCGGATCGCCGCCGCGCTGGCTGCCTGCGCTGCGACGTCCGCCGCGTGGGCCCAGCACGACCATGGCGCGCACGGCGGCCACAGCAGCCACGGTAGCCACGGCGGCCATGCGCAGCACGCGCCGGCCGCCACGCCGGCAGCGCCCGCCACACCCCAGCCGGCCCCGGCGGCGATGCCCGGCATGGACCACAGCCAGATGGAAGGCATGGCCGACACGGCACCGGCCAGCGCGCCCCGCCCCGATACGCCACCGCCCGCGCCATCGCCCGCGCCATCACCAGCCCCGGCCATGGACCATGGCGCCATGCGCATGCAGGGCGGCAGCGCCCCGCCCGACGCGCGCGACCCGGACGCCTATTCGGGCGGCTACCGCCTGGGCGTCGGCCAGTACGCGCTGGGGCCGCACCGCTCGCTGCACATGGCGGACGAGCATCTGTTCGCGTCGGTGCTGGTGGACCGGCTCGAATGGACGCACGGCAACGGCAGCAACGCCGCCGCCTACGAGGCGCAGGCGTGGATCGGCAACAGCTTCGACAAGTTCGTGGTCAAGGCCGAGGGCCACGTCGAGCACGGCCGCTTTGCCGAGGCGCGCACCGAACTGCTCTGGGGCCATGCGGTGGCCAGCTACTGGGATACCCAGCTCGGCCTGCGCAACGACGCCGGCTACGGCCGCCCGGCGCGCAACTGGCTGGCCTTCGGCGTGCAGGGCCTGGCGCCCTACTGGTTCGAGGTGGAAGCCACCGGCTACGTCGGCACCGAGGGCCGCACCGCGCTGCGGCTGGCGGGCGAGTACGAGCTGCTCATCACCCAGCGGCTGATCCTGCAGCCGCGCGTGGAAGCCAACCTCTACGGCAAGAACGATCCGGCCACCGGCACCGGCAGCGGGCTGTCCAACGGCACGGTCGGCCTGCGCCTGCGCTACGAGTTCAGCCGCCAGTTCGCGCCGTATGTCGGCGTGGAGCGCTACCAGGCATTCGGCAACACGGCCGACATGCTGCGCGCCGCCGGCGGCCGCAGCAGCGAGACGCGCTTCGTCGCGGGTGTCCGCATGTGGTTCTGAGCCGGCCAGCGGCGGCCAGGCGCCGCTTGGCACACATCCTGCACGTCCTTGCCGCAACGGCCCCTCGGGGCCCACTCTTCCAGGAGGACTCATGCAGCAGAACGACGTGCAGGACCGAGACCAGAAGATGCAGCGACTGCGCGGCAACCGCCGCTATACGTGGACCCATCCCATCTTTCTGATCGCCATCGCGCTGATCGTGGTCGGCTACGCGGCCACGTTCTGGTAGCCCGCGCGGCCGGCTCAGGATTGCAGGGCCGTGTAACGATTACCGGCCCGGCCTGCGCCACCGCCCGCGCTACACTGCCGGGCATGCAGGCCAACTCCCCTTCCCTCGTTTCGTGGTACTGGCAAGACGATGCGCTGCGCAGCCGGCGTGTCGGCGGGCGCGTGATCGCTGGCGTGGTCGACGTTCCCGCGCCGCCGCCCCGCTTGCTGGCCGACTGGGCGCGCGAGATCGCCACGAACATGGTGCTGGAGCCCGGCGACGTGGAGGTGCTGCCGCTGGCCCGCGCGCGGCTGCGCTGGCCCGACTATCGGCAGTGCGTGCAGGCCGTGGCGGACTGGACCCGCGCGCTGGGCCTGCCCGATGTGCTGGACGACTGCGAGGTGGCCCTGATGGTGTGCCGCGGCGCGCGGTATCACCACGACGGCGGCCAGTATGGCGGCGCCGCCTTCTGCAACCTGTTCCTTGCCGACGACAAGGGCCAGGACGTGCATTTCGTCGCGCTGGACCAGCGCATCGCGCTGCGGCGCGGCACCGTGCTGCTGTTCGATCCCTGCCAGCCGCACGGCGTGATCCGGCGCGGCGGCGCCGGCTTCGACGCCGCCGACTTTCCGGACGGCCAGGACACCACGCAGATGTTCCTGACCTGGGAATTGCCGATCGAGAATGCCCGCGTCGCGCAGGCGCTGGGCGTCACGTTCGATCCGGCACCCACCGGGCCGGCCGGCGACGCGCCAGGACTGCGCCGCGATGGCCGGCCGGTCGATGTCTGCCCGGCAACCGGCCAGTGGCAGCCCGCCGGCCCGGCCGCCTGACGCACTGGCCAGACGGCGCGGTCAGATGTGCGTGAACACCGTTTCGCGCGGCAGGCGGGACTTCGGCAGGCCGGCGTTGAAGTCCTTCTGGCTGCGGCGGCCCAGCGCCACCAGCACCACGCCGGTCAGGCCCCGCTCGCGCAGCTTCAGCGCCCGGTCCAGCGCCGCGCCGTCAAAGCCTTCCATCGGCGTGGCGTCGATGCCGAGCATGGCGGCGCCCAGCAGCAGCCCGCCCAGCGCCAGGTAGACCTGCTTTTCCATCCATTGCGGCATGTCGCGCTGCACGTAGCGGTGCAGGTCGACGTACGACCGGCGCGACTTGTCCTGGCCTTCGCGCGCACCCTCGGCGCGAAAGCGGCCGTCGGCCTCTTCCTGCGCCAGCACGGCGCGCAGGTGCGCCTCGTCCAGATCGGTCCGCATGCACAGCGCGATCACGTGCGACGCATCGACGATCTTCGGATGGTTGTAGGCAAACGTGCCCGTGGCGGCCTGGGCGATGGTGTCGCGGCCTTCCGGCGTCGACGCCACGACAAAGTGCCACGGCTGCGAATTGACCGACGACGGGCTGTTGTGCAGCCACGTCAGCAGCGTGTCGACCTGCTCTTGCGGCAGCGTCTGGCCGGCTTCGTACGCCTTGACGGTATGGCGGGACAGGATGGCGTCCTTGACTTGCATGCTTCTCTCCTCGAATGACAGTGAAAATGGGTGGCACGGCGGCGGGCCCGGCCGGGGCGCGCCGCGCGCTCAGAATCCTTCCAGCACGATCTTGCCGCGCGACCGGCCGCTCTCGATCAGCGCGTGGGCGCGCCGCAGGTTGTCGGCGCGGATGGTACCGAAATGCTCGCCCCTGGTGGTGCGCAGCACGCCGGCATCCACCAGTTCGCCCACGCGGTTCAGGATCTCGTGCTGGCGCACCATGTCCGGCGTCTCGAACAGCGAGCGCGTGAACATCAGCTCCCAGTGCAGCGACGCGGCCTTGCGCTTGAGCGGCACCACGTCCAGCGTGTCGGGGTCGTCGATGACGCCAAGGCGGCCCTGCGGCGCCAGCGCCTCCACGATCTGCGCGTAGTGCTCGTCGGTATGGGTCAGGCTGGCCACGTAGTCCACCTGCGGGGCGCCGATGCCGCGCAGCCCTTCCAGCAGCGGGCGGGCATGGTCGATGACGTCGTGCGCGCCCTGGTCGCGGATCCACGCGTCGGTCTCCGGGCGCGAGGCGGTGCCGATCACGCGCAGGCCGGTCAGCTGCCGCGCCAGTTGCGTCAGGATCGATCCCACGCCACCCGCCGCGCCGATGATCAGCAGCGACTGGCCCGCACCGCCGCCTTCGGCCACGCCCAGCCGATCGAACAGCAGCTCCCAGGCGGTCAGCGACGTCAGCGGCAGCGCGGCGGCATCGGCGGCCGACAGCGACGCCGGCTTGCGGCCCGCGATGCGCTCGTCGACGAGCCCGTATTCGGCATAGGCGCCCGGCCGGGCAATCGAGCCGGCGTAGTAGACCGCGTCGCCCGGGCGGAACAGCGTCACGCCGGCGCCCACGGCCTCGACCGTGCCCACCGCGTCCCAGCCCAGGATGCGCGGCTGGTCGGCCGGAGAGCCGGCGCGCACCTTGGTGTCGACGGGATTGACCGCGATCGCCTCGATCTTCACGAGCAGGTCGCGCGGGCCCGGCGTGGGCCGGGCGACGTCGGCGTCGTAGAGCGACGCGGGGTCTGCAATCGGCAATCCGTGCTGGCTATAGACAACGGCTTTCATTTCCGCAACTCCGATAGTGTTTTCCGCCCGCCCAGGCCGATGCACGGCGGCGGGGTACGGGTTGCATGATCGCCACTGCGCCGCGTCCGAAAAACTGGGAGAATCCGGCAGGACTTTCACTGCCAGAGTGAAAATGATCAGACTCGACGACCTCCACCTTTTCGTCCGCACGGCCGCGCTGGGCAGTTTCTCGAACGCCGCCCGCGAGGCCGACCTGCTGCCCGGCCAGGTCAGCGCGGCCATCCAGCGGCTGGAACGGGAGCTCGATATCCGCCTGTTCGCGCGGTCCACGCGCAGCCTGCGGCTGACCGCCGAGGGCGAGCAGTACCTGCCCTATGCGGACGAGGTGCTGTCGATGCTCAAGGAGGGGCGGGAGCGGATGCATGGCGAGCCCACGGCGCTGCAGGGCACGCTGAAGATCGCGGCGCCGTCCGACCTGGGCCGCAACGTGCTGCTGCCGGTGCTGACCGACTTCCAGGCGTCGCATCCGAAGCTGGTGCTGCGGCTGTCGTTGTCAGACCAGGTGACCGATGTGTTCCGCGATCCGGTGGACATCGCCATCCGCTACGGCGTGAACGAGGGCGCCAGCTACGTGGCGCTGCCGCTGGCCGAGAACAACCGCCGCGTGCTCGTGGCCTCGCCCGACTACCTGGCGCGGCACGGCCGCCCGGCCATGCTCGACGACCTGCTGATGCACCGCTGCCTGCCGTACGTGCTGGGCGGGCGCGTCTACGACCGCTGGATCTTTCCCACCGCCGGCATGCGGCGCCAGATCACGGTCAAGGGCACGCTGCTGTGCGACGACGCGGAGATTGCCCGGCGCTGGGCGCTGGACGGGCGGGGCATCGCCTACAAGTCATGGATCGACGTCAGCGACGACGTGGCGCAGGGCCGGCTGGAACTGCTGCTGCCCGACCAGCCCGGCGAGCCGGTGCCGCTGAACCTGGTCTGCCCGCACCGCAAGCAGTTCTCGCCGGCGGTGCGCTACCTGCACGCGGCGCTGCGCGCGCACCTGCTGCCCATCAGCGCCCGGATGCTGGACCACACGCGGTTCGCCGGGCACTGACGGCCCGGACGGTGGATGGCGGCTAGGCGCCGGCGCCGCTGCGCGCGGCATCGATGATGCCCAGCGCCTCGGCCTTCAGCACAAAGTCGGCCAGCGACTTGGCGCCCATCTTCTTCATGGCCTGGGCGCGGTGGATCTTCACCGTGATCTCGCTGAGCGCCAGTTCGGCGGCAATCTGCTTGTTCAGCAGGCCGCGCACCACGTAGGCCATGACTTCCTTCTCGCGCGGCGTCAACTCGTCGTAGCACTGGCGCAGGCCGGCCTCGGTGGCGTCTGACTGCCGCCGCGCCGCGTCGCGCGCCAGCGCGCTTTCCACGGCGTCGAGCATGTCCTGGTCGCGGAACGGCTTGGCCAGGAAGTCCATCGCCCCGGCCTTCATGGCCTTGACCGACATGGCGATGTCGCCGTGAGCGGTCATGAAGATGATCGGGATCGGCATCTTGCTGGCCGCGAACTGCTCCTGCACGGCCAGCCCGCTCTGGCCCTTGAGCCGCACGTCCAGGATCAGGCAGCTCGGCACATCCGGGCGCGGCGCGGCCAGGAAGTCCGTGGCCGACGCGAAGGTCTTCACCTGGTAGCCGACCGAGCGCAGCAGCATCGACACCGCGCGGCGCATCGACTCGTCGTCGTCGACCACGTAGACCATCGATGGCGCGTCGCCCGACGCAATCGGTTTGTTCATGGATTCACTTTATTCCGTGGCAGCCGGGGGAACGGCGGGAAGCCGCCCGGACGCCACGTCGTCCAGGAACCGCTGGACGGCCGCCTCGTCGACAGGCTTGCTCAGGCATGCCTGCGCGCCGGCACGCAGGGCCTCCCGGCGGATCGCTTCCGTGCAAAACGCGGTGATGAATACTACCGGAACCCGGCTGCCCTGGGCATTCAGGATACGCAGCAGCTCCAGCCCGCTGGTGCGGGGCATCTGCACATCGGAAAGGATGCACTGCACCAGCGACGCGCCGCCGGTGTCCAGAAAGGCCTGCGCCGAATCGTAAGTGTGCGCGTCCCATCCCAGCGAGCGCACCAGCCGGGAAGTCGCCGCGCGGATCGATTCATCGTCGTCAATGATGGCGACTACCTGTTTCTTGGCCAAGGCCGGTACCTCACAACAATCTCATGGCGCCATGGTAACGAGCTACCCCTGCCGCCAACACTATGCCTTCGTATAGGCGGACGGGCGGCGTTGCGGCGGGGCCGCGGCGGCGGTTTTCGGGGCGCCGCCGAGCGGTGGCTCGGCTTGTTTTTCGTCGCGCTCCGGCACTGCGGGAAAGCGGTCGGGGGAGAGGGCAAGGCGTCTCAAGACCCGACCTGTCCGGATCACAACCGCCGGCCCTCACCCCCAGCCCCTCTCCCGCGTCGCGGGAGAGGGGAGACCACAATCGGCAGAATCAGGCTTCGCGTTCGATATCCCGAAGTTTTTCTCCCCTCTCCCGCGTCGCGGGAGAGGGGAGAAAAACCATCGCGATCGTTCCAGGCCCGGTGGCGAGTTCCATGCCCCCGGCTGATTCTCCATGCCCGTGGTTTTCTCCCCTCTCCCGCCTGCGGGAGAGGGGTCGGGGGTGAGGGCAAGGCGTCTCAAGACCCGACCTGTCCGAATCGCAACCGCCGGCCCTCTCCCCCGCCCCATCCCGGTGCACCCGGGTGGCCAGACCTATACCTTCGTTTGATTGCGTACCTCCTACGCGGCGATTGTGGGCATCCGTGCCCGGCTCCTAGGATTCGTTCAACGCACCGACTGCTTCCCTGGGAGCCACCGACATGAACCGCCATCAACGCTGGATACCGGCCCTAGCCGTCGTCCTTGCCTTCGCCACGGTAGGCGTGGCCGGCGCGACGGTGTATCGCATGTGGGCGCAGGCCATCGCCCCGGTCCACGCCACGGCGCCGGCCGGGCGCACCCATTCTCCTGCATGAGGCCCGCCATGAACGACCAGGAAAGCCTGCTGCTGATGTACGGCTGGATCGTCCTCGCCGTGCTGAACCTGATTCTGATCGCCACCGCCTTCATCCAGTACGCCGGATGAACGCCCGCCCACCGATTTCCGTATCCGGGAGCATCGCCATGAAAGAGGTATCGACCAACGTTCTGGAGGCGCCCGCCCGCGCCGACGCCACGCGCCCCGCGCAGCGGCTGCAGTGCCGCGTGGCCGCCGCGCAGGCGCCCGCGTTCGTGCGCCGCGAGACGCGCTGGCGCGAGGCCCCGGATGCCGAGGCCGCCGGCCAGCGGCCGGACACCATCGTCGTATCGCGCTGGACGTGCGAGGGCGAGCCGCCCGACATGGTGTCGCACCCGGGCGATGACACCCGCCACTGCATCTCGATCAACCTGCGCTCCAGCTCGGTACGCTTCCTGTGCGGCGGGATGCCGGTGTTCGACGGCCGGCTCGGTGCCGGGGCGGTGCACGTGGCGGCGCCCGGCACGCCCACGGCCGCGGTCTACGCGTCGGCCGCCGACGTGCTGCACCTGTTCGTGCCGCAGCCGGTGCTGGCCGCCTGCTACGCCGACCAGTTCGGCCACCCGTACGAAGGCGACCTGCGGCTCGACGACCCGTTCTTCCACGCCGATCCGGCGCTCGAACGGCTGGGCCAGGCGCTGGCCGTGGCGCATTCGCAGGACCCCGGCCTGGGCCGGATCTTTGCCGACAGCGTCGCGCTGGCCATCGTGGCGCGCGTGGTTGCCAACCACTTCCAGCGGATCGAATCGAACACGCGGGCCGTCACCATGCTGCCGCAATGGCGCCTGCGCCGGGCCATCGCGTTCATCGACGACAACCTGGCCGCGCCGATCGGGCTGGCCGACATCGCGCGCAGCACGGGCCTGACGCGCATGTACTTTGCGGCGCAGTTCCGCCGCACGACGGGCATGCGCCCGCACGAATACCTGGTCCGGCGCCGCATCGAGCACGCGCAGGACCTGCTGCGCAGCGGCGACGGCAGCGTGCTGGAAGTGGCCATGCGCTGCGGCTTTCGCTCGCAGGCCCACTTCACCACCGTCTTCAAGCGCTTTGTCGGCGACACACCGCACTGCTGGCGCGTCAAGGTCACCTCGATTCCCGGGAGCTCCCATGGCTGAACTGCTGCAATCCGCGCGGGCCGAAGACGTCCGCGACAGCGCCTGCGACACCTGGCTGCGCACCATCGCGCTGCTCGGCCCGCAGCACCCCACCCCCAGCGGGCAGCCGCAGCCCTACGCGCCGCGCGCGCACGCCCCGATCGTGACGATCATCGAGCGCCTCAGCACGGCCATGGCCGTGGTGAGCTGGCGCGATGCCACGCACTGCCGCTACGGCGCCCAGGTGTGGACCATCGGCACCGCGCGCGACCCCGGCCAGTGCGCGCTGAGCGGCGCCCCGATCGATCGCAACGACCTTGTGTTCCGGCCGCAGCGCAGCCGGCCGCCCGCGCTCAATGCCGACGCGATGATCCTGGCCTCGGCCATGGACGACGCCTCGGCGCCCGAGCTGCCGGCCGCCGAGCCGGCCCCGCGCCACGCGTTCCACTACCGCTCGAACGCGCGCTGAGCCGGCCCGTGCGCGGAGAATCAGCCCGCGCTGACCTCGATGCGGCGCGGACGGGCTTCCTCGCGGCGCGGCACGAACACCTTCAGCACGCCGTCGTGCAGGTTGGCCGAGATCCGCGACGTGTCGAAGTCCGGGCTCACAGCGAACGCGCGGGAAAAGCGCGGCTGCTGCAGCTCCAGGTACTGGACGCGCAGGTTCGGCGGCACCGGCACCGATGCCTCGCCCTCGATCGACAGCGTGCCGTCATGCACCTTGACTTCCAGGTTCTCCAGCGCCACGCCGGGCAGGTCGGCCCAGACGGTCACGCCCAGCGCGTCCTCGTAGATGTCGACGGGCGGCGTCACCGTGGCGCGCCGCGCGGCGGTCTCCTGCGACGGCGCCGGCTGTTGCGGATTGGCCTGGGTCAGCTGGTTCGCGTTGCTCATGATGTTCTCCTGACGTTGACTGCGCCACATGGTTACTGGACCTGGATCGCGCGCGGCTTCGACGCCTCGCGCTTGGCCACCGACACGACCAGGCAGCCGTTGGTGTATCGCGCCGTGACCTTCTCGGGGTCGGCGTTCTGCGGCAGCTCGATCACCCGCCGGAAGCTGCCGGCAAAACGCTCCTGCGCGTAGGTGCGCGTGCCCTCGGCGGCGGCGTCCTGCACCGGCTTGCGCTCGCCGCTGACCGTCAGCAGGCCCTTGTCGATGGACACGTTGAAGTCGGACGCCTGCATGCCCGGCGCAAAGGCGACGATTTCCACCGAGTCGTCGGTGGCGCCCATGTTGAGCTGCGGAAAGGCCCCCTGGCGCGAGGCCCTGAGGCTGGAGGGGAAGCCGCCCATCAGGCCGGCCATCTGCCGCTGGACGCGGTCGATCTCGGAAAAAAGGGCGTTCCCGAAGAGGAAGTCGTTCATGTCTGTTCTCCCAGTCAGCATTGGAGGGCATGTGCAAATCCGTTCACATGCCAGCCTCCGGCCTTGCCGGATCGACTCCAAACTATTGGCGCCGCGCCGGTTTTCAAGAGGGAGAAAGACGGGGTGCGCGCGGCCCTTGAAGACCCGCGCGGGCGCCCCGACATCGGACGGGCGGGTGCCCGTCCCGGTGCTGCGTTACCGGATCGATTCCGCCAGGAACCAGGCGCGGCGCTGGGCCTCGTCGATCCAGTTTTCCAGCAGGCTGGCGGTGGCCACGTCGGCGTGGTCGTCGCAGATCGCGTGGGCGTCCAGCATGGCTTCCACGAGTTGCAGGTTGTCGGCGTGCAGCTCGCGCAGCATGGCCTTGGGCGACACGTCCTCGGCGTCGTTGTCGCGCACGCGCTGCAGGCGGGCGATGGCGCCAATCGAGCGCAGCGTGGTGCCACCCAGCTTGCGCACGCGCTCGGCCACGTCGTCGGTGATGGCGAAGATCTGCGCCGCCTGCTCGTCAAGCATCAGGTGGTAGTCGCGGAAGTGCGGGCCGGACATGTGCCAGTGGAAGTTCTTGGTCTTCAGGTACAGCGCAAAGACGTCGGCCAGCAGGCGGTTCAGGTGGTCGGCAATCTCGGTGACGGCCAGGCCGGCGTCGTCGATGGGGGATGGGGTCATCACGGCTCCTTGGGAACGATAGGGCGACACGCCGACTATGCCCCGGGCCGCGCGCGGCGGTTTCCGCGGCGGGCCGACCGGTTTCAGATACGCCCGCGCCGGCCCGGCGGCCCCATGATCCATACGTTCTCCTATACCTTCATATGATTCCTCGACCAGTCATGCAGGGCTAGTATCATCGTCGATCCATGCCGCCGGCCGGGCGCATGGCAACCAGAACAACAAAGAGAGGCGGAAGGGCATGTACAACCCAGCATCGAACCGGCTGTTGATGGGCGCCGCGGGCGTCCTGGCCTTGTGCGTGTTCGTGATCGACGCCTTCACGCCGCTGGACTTCGCCATTGCCGTGGTCTACGTGCTGGTGATCCTGCTGGTGGCGCTGACCGGCTCGATCGGCGCCACCCGCGTGACGGCCGCCTCCGCCATGGTGTTGACCGTGGTGGCCTACGTGGCGTCGCCCAACCCGGCCGAGCCCGATCATGGGCAGGTGGCCCGCTTCATCTTCGCGCTGCTGGCCATCGGCACCACCACGCTGCTGGCGCTGCGCAACCTGGCCGACATGGAGCGCCGCCGCCGCACCGAGGCCGCGCTGGCCCGCAGCGAAGCCTTTCTGGCCGAGGCGCAGCGCCTGAGCCGCACCGGCAGTATCGCGCTGCGCCTGCCGGGCAACGCCATGACGTGGTCCGACGAGGCGTTCCGCATCCTGGGCTATCCGCGCGGCGAGCCGCCCCACTTCGGCATGATGCTGACGCGCGTGCACCCCGACGACCTGGCCGAGGTGCAGCGCATGCACGCCGCCATGCTGGGCGGCACCGACAGCGTCGACCTGCGCTACCGGCTGCAGATGCCGGACGGCGCCATCCGCCACGTGCACGTGGTGGCGCGCCGCAGCGCATCGGCCGGCGACCAGCACGAGTACGTGGGCGCGCTGATGGACACCACCGAGGCCACCGAGATGCAGCAGACGCTGCACCGCACGCTGACCGAACTGGCGCACGTGTCGCGCGTGACCACGCTGGGCCAGCTCGCGGCGTCCATCGCGCACGAGGTGACGCAGCCGATGGCGGCCATCGTCACCTGCGGCAGCTCGGCGCTGCGCTGGCTGCGGCGCGAGACGCCCGACATCGGCGAGGCCACGGAATCCATCGAGCAGGTGATCCGCGACGCCAGCCGCGCGAACGACATCATCCGCCAGATCCGCGCCATGGCGCAGAAATCGGAACCCAAGTACGTGGAGATTGCGGTCGACAAGCTCGTGACCGATTCGCTGGAACTGGTGCGCCGCGAGCTGCAGGACCACCAGGTGTCGGCCGTGCTGGACCTGGACGCCGGCACCACGCAGATTCACGGCGACTGGACGCAGCTGCAGCAGGTACTGGTCAACCTGATGGTCAACGCCGCGCAGGCCATGGCGCAGATGTCCGGCCGGCGCCGGCTGACGCTGGCCAGCCGCGTCCTGCCCGACCAATCGGTGGTCGTGGTGGTCAGCGATACCGGCCCGGGCATCGCGCCGAAGGACATGGACCGCCTGTTCAACGCGTTCTACACCACCAAGCCGGACGGCATGGGCATGGGGCTGTCGATCTGCCGGAATATCGTGGAATCGCATGGTGGCAGCATTGCCGCGGAGTCGCCGCCGGAAGGCGGGGCCCGGATGATCGTCCGCCTGCCGCAGCATGCGGCGCAGGCCGAACAGGCCGGCGTGCAAGCCGCCTGAACCGCGCGCTCACACGCAGCCCCACAGCGCCGTGACCAGCGCCATGCCGACGCTGGTGGCGCAGACGCCAAGCCACGCCAGCGTGGCCTGGATGCCGTCGAACGATGCCGCGATCATGCCGGCGCGCCGCCCGGAGGCGCGGATACACCGGTCAGGTCGCGGCCGGTCAGGATCATCCGGCCCTGCGTGGCGGGCGTTACCTCGAAGCGCGCGCCCTGCGTAAACGGGTCGCGCGGCTGGTCGATGTTGTACGACGGATGCGACGGCTTGGCCGGATGCCGGCCGCCGTCGTTCGCGCTGGCCGCGCTCGCGGTGCCGGCGCCGAACGCACCGGCGACGCCCAGCGCGGCTGCCACGATGACGGGAACCATGTGTCTGCGGATCATGATCTGCTCCTGTTGGACTTGCCTGGAGGGCCGGACCATCGTGGCCGGCCGCCGGGGCCGCATTGCCGGCCCGTGCTTTGCATCGTAGGCCGCGCGCCCGCGCGGCGCATTCGTGCCTCGGGGGCCTGCCGCTAGTCGATTCGTAGCGGCGTCTCATCCTTTGGTTTGTCCCGCGCGCCGGCGGACGCAAATCCCGCGATTCCGGCCACCATGCGTGACGTGGGCCCGTTTTGGTGCATGCGTGCCTGCGGCATCCGCGCAACGGTCGCGGCCATCGCCACGGCCCTGTACAAAAAAATTCGCGCGTCACCGCTGCCCCGCCCCGGCCGATTTCGACCGCCGGCTGTCATGTACCTGACACGGACGGCGCTGCAGCCCGCATGGCACAAGGCAGTGACGATCCTCGTCACCGCAGGGCGCAAATTTTGTCACCCGGGGCGCCACATAATGACAATTGACATCTATTTGACCCCCTCCCGATAATCGCCGCGGCTTTCAGGGAATGCGCCTTTTTTCCGGCACCGCCAGCGTGCGGGCAGCCGGCCGGGAGGCAAAGACATCGCAAGAGCGGAGCCCCGAGGTTCCCATAAAAAGAAGGGTCAATAACGATGAAACAAGTCGCGCACTATCGCGGCCCGGCGTTGCTGCTGGCCGCAGTCCTGGCGGTTGCCGCGTGTGGCGGCGGCGGTGGCGACAGCGCCAGCGCGCCGCCGCCCCCGACCGTCACGCCGTCGCTCTACGAACCGCTCTACGGCGCCGACACGCCGGTCATGGAGCAGATCCAGTACCGCGAGGCCGACGGCACGCTGGTCACGCTGATGGGCTCGCGCCCGACCGAGCGCCACGCGCGCGAGCGCGGCGAGGCGTGGGACGCCCCAGACGCCGGCCCGGGCCGCTACCTGACCTTCCCGACGTTCTACTTCCAGAACCGCACGTTCGGGCTGGAGATCCGCGACCACGTGCCGGCCGGCAAGCAGCTGATCGAGGTCTACCTGCGCGTGAACCAGGGCATCTTCGACGGCACCACGTTCAGCCTGTTCCGCAACGTGCTGGACCCCACGGTGCGCGACTACGGCTGGTCCCTGAACTACGGGTTCAACAACCCGAAGGAAGGCGGCCTGCCGATCTGCCGCGAGAACCAGCCGCGCGAAGACTGCATGATGACGTTCGACTCGAACTGGCGCACCGACCCGCACAGCCCGCTCAAGATCGGCGACAAGGTGGAACTGGCGCCCGCGCCGCGCCTCAAGCGCGACCCGGTGGTGGACGGCGGCGGCAGCCGCTACTACTCGTTCGAGCAGCTCTACGTCGTGGGCGTGGGCATGCGGCCCTGGTACGGCATCGCGCCGAACCTGGACTCGGAGCCGCTGCCCGACGACGCGCTGCTGGGCGGCCAGGCCAGCCTCTCGTACAACTACTCGGAAGAGCCGATGCGCGTCTTCCAGCAGATGGCCAACAACATCGGCATCGCCAACACCCAGCGCTTCGTGGAGGGCCGGCGGCTGTTCCACACGTCGTTTGCCGACGGCACGCACTCCGAACACGACCGCGACAACCCCGTGTTCACCGCCCACATCGGCCAGCTCGGCGCGCGCTACAACCAGCCGCGCTGCATCGAGTGCCACACCAACAACGGCCGCAGCAAGCCGCTGGCGCTGGGCGCGAAGCTGGACACGATGTCGTTCCTGACGGCCAACGCCGACGGCACCGGCGCCGACCCCACCTACGGCCACAACATCCAGCAGCACGCGCAGGACGCCAAGGCGCCGGCCTTCGACGTCAGCGTGGCGTCGTTCGACACCACGGTGCGCACGCTGCCCGATGGCGAGAAGGTCGAGCTGGTCAAGCCCGTGTTCGCGTTCAAGGGCCCCGCGCCGGCGCGCTACTCGGCGCGGCAGGCGGCGCAGGTGATCGGCATGGGCCTGCTGGAGGCGGTGCCCGAGACCACGATCCTGGCGCAGGCCGATCCGAACGACGCGAACGGCGACGGCATCAAGGGCGTGGCCAACCTCGTGGTCGATCCGCAGACCGGCAAGACGCACGTGGGCCGCTTTGGCTGGAAGGCGTCGAAGGGCAGCATCCGCCAGCAGGTGGCCGACGCGCTGATCAAGGACCTGGGCGTGACGTCGCCGATGTTCCCGGACGCGGGCTGCCAGCGCGGCGCCGCCAACTGCCACAGCGTGACCACGCCGACGTCGGTCAGCGAGTTCGAGCTGGAGCGGATGACGCATTACCTGTCGCTGATCGCGGTGCCGGCCCAGCGCAAGCTGCGCAGCGGCTTTCCGGACGGCGTGCGCGTATCGCCCGAGCATGACGTGAACCCGGCCCAGATTGCGCGCGGCAGCGACCTGTTTGCCCAGGTGCGTTGCGTGGCCTGCCACACGCCGACCATGAAGACCGGCAACACGCACCCGTTTGCCGAGCTGCGCGAGCAGACCATCCATCCGTACAGCGACCTGCTGCTGCACGACATGGGTCCGGGCCTGGCCGACACGCTGGCCGAAGGCCGCGCCTACCCCAGCCAGTGGCGCACGGCCCCGCTGTGGGGGCTGGGCTCGCTGCGCTTCGTCCAGGGCGCCGACGCCAACGTCCGCCTGCTGCACGACGGCCGCGCGCGCACCATCACCGAGGCCGTGCTCTGGCACGGCGGCGAGGCCACCGACAGCCGCACCCGCTACGAGGCCCTGCCCAAGGCCGACCGCGACGCCATCAGCGCGTTCCTGCAGTCGCTCTGATCGCCACCGCGCTGTGCGCGCCCCTCTCCCGTGTGCGGGCGAGGGGCGCCACGCAACCCGTCAATCAACCGCATCCACCATGCACCTCCACCCCTTCCGCAGCCGCTTCTTCGCGCCGCTGCTCCTTGCCTTTGCGCTGGCCGCCTGCGGTGGCGGCGGCGATGGCGGCACGTCGGCCGGCAACTCCGGCGGCGGCAACAGCAACAATGGCGGCACGCTGGTGCCCACCACGCCGCCGGCCAGCCCCGCCCCGCCGCCCTCGGCCACGCCCGGCGTGACCAAGAGCGCCAAGCGCGGCATTGCCTATGACCTTGGCAGCCAGGCCGACTTTGCCGCGCTGGCCCCAGGCGTATCGTGGTGGTACAACTGGTCGCCCCGGCCGAACCCGGCCGCGCCCACGGACACGCGCGCAGCCTACGGCATGGACTTCATCCCGATGCTGTGGAACGACTACGCGTTCGACGCCACCGCGGTGCAGGCGTGGCTGCTGGCGCATCCGGAGGTCAAGTACCTGCTGCTGGTGAACGAGCCGAACCTGACCGACCAGGCCAACCTGACGCCAGCCGTGGCCGCCGCCGCGTGGCCGCAGTTCGAGGCCATCGCCGCGCGCACCGGCGTCAAGCTCGTGGGCCCGGCCATCACCTGGGGCACGATGCCCGGCTACAGCGATCCCGTGGTCTGGCTCGATGCGTTCTACACGGCCTACCGCGCCGCCAACGGCAACCGCGACCCACGCATCGACTACCTGGCCTTCCACTGGTACGACTACGGGCTGGGCGGCCAGCTCGACCGGCTGGCGAAGTACGGCAAGCCGTTCTGGGTGACCGAGTTTGCCAACTGGCACGCCAATGCCGACGGCGCGCAGATCGACACGCTGGACAAGCAGAAGGCGCAGATGCGCGAGATGGTGGCCACCTGCGAGCAGCGGCCCGACGTGTTCCGCTATGCGTGGTTCACGGGCCGCTGGCGCCCCGACCCGCATTTCACGAGCCTGCTGGGCGCCGACGGCGAACTCACCGAGCTGGGGCGTTACTACCTGAGCCTGCCGTTTTGAGGGGTGGCGGCGTCGCCGGCGCGGCCGCCGGCGTGCCGCGTGCCGCCTGGATGGCTTCCTGCTCCAGCCGGGCCTGGTCGATATCGGCACCCACGTCGCCGACATTGCCCGCCTCGCTCACGCCCAGCGCGACGACCACCGTGCCCTTGGCCACCGGCACGGGCACCGGCGGCGACATGCCGCTGCACTGGCCCGGCGCGCATGTCGTGGCTTCGCCGTCCAGCCGCACACGCGCGACGGTCGTTGCCGCCGAGCCAAGTTCGGCAAACCGCGCCGCGCCCTGGTTGTCGACGACCAGTTGCCGCGCCACCAGCGCGAACGCCAGCGTTACCTGCGCCGGTTGCCCGCCGCCGCCAGCCGCCGTCTTGGCCGTGGCGTTGGCCGCGCGCACATGCAGCGGGCGGAAGCGGAAGTAGTCGGTGAACTTGCCGTCCTGCAGTTTCTGTTCGATCGCCAGCACGGCCAGCAGGCCCGGCTGCGCTGGTGCGTCGCCCTCGGCGTAACGTGCCAGCACCACGCATCGCACGCCCCGGAAGCCCGCCGCGGAGAAGCCCACGTCCACCCCGCTGGCGTCGATCGCGTCGCGCTTGCGCTGTTCGGGCCGGCTGTCGTCGGGATTGGTATAGAGATCGGTGACCAGCCGCGTGCCGCTCACCAGGAATGCCGGGGACGATGCATTGGCCGCCGCCGCGCGCGCCGCAGCCGTGCGGGGCGCGGGCTCCGAGCATTGCGCAGAGGCCAGCACGTCGCGCGCGCCGCGCTGCTCCGGCTGCGCCAGGATCGCGGCAAGCTCCTTGTCCGACCCCCACGCCCGGTTGGCGGCAATCCAGCCCTGCATGGCGCGCTTGGGCTTGCCGCTGCGCGCGTCGGCCTGAAAGGCGGGCACGGTCGGCGCTTTGGGTGCCGACGTGCTGCAGCCGGCCACGAGCGTGCAGCCGGCGAGGAGCCCGAAGAGCCCCGTGGTGATCCTCATGCTGCCCTCCGTTCGAAGAAGCTTGAGGATAGAAGGCGCCGGCGTGCCGCGCCTACCCTCCAGATGATTGAACAGCCAAATGGAGGGTGGTCACGCGGGTTGAATCGTGCCAGCGCCGCACGTCATGCCACGTCACCGCACGTCACCCCGCGTCAGGTCAGCGCGATACCGCCGTCGACGCGCAGGTTCACGCCGGTGATGAAGCTGCCCTCGCTGCCGGCCAGCAGCAGCGCCGCCGCCGCGATCTCCTCGGCGCGTCCCAGGCGGCCGAGCGGAATGGCGCCCGCCACGGCGGCCTCGAAGGCGGGGCGGTCGGCCGCCGACACGCCCAGCTTGCCAAGGATCGGCGTATCGACCGGGCCGGGGCTGATGACGTTGACGCGGATGCCGCGCGCCTTGAACTCCAGCGCCCAGCTCTGCGCAAACGCCTCGATCGCGGCCTTGCTGCCGGCGTAGACCGCGTGGCCGTCCAGCACCTTGGCGGTGGCGATCGAACTGACCAGCAGGATCGCCCCGCCATCGCGCAGCACCGGCGCAATCTTCTGCACGCCGAAGAACGCCGCCCGCGTGTTGGTGGCGAAATGCGCGTCGTACTCGTCCACGCTCACCTGGTTCGATGCCGTGATCTGGTTCATGCCGGCGTTGGCCACGTAGATGTCGGCGCCGCCGAACTTCTCCGCCACCAGCGCCGCCACGCGGTCGTGCGTGGCCAGGTCGGCGATGTCGCCGGTCAGGCCAACGGCCTGCGGGCCCAGCCCGTCCACCGCCGCTGCCACCGCGTCGGCGCGGCGCCCGACGATGACCACCTGTGCGCCCTCGTCGACAAAACGCCGCGCCATCGCCAGTCCGATGCCACTGTTGCCGCCCGTGACGACGGCGACCTTTCCTGCCAGCTTGCTCATGATGCTGCTCCGTGTTGGGTACGGTGCCGACTCTACGGCAGCGCGCCGGGCCCGGGCAGCCCTACAATGCACCGATCACTTGTGCCAATTTGTCATCCATGTCGATGGAACGCCTGCACGGCCTGTCTGCCTTTGTCCGCGCCGTGGAAGCCGGATCGTTCACCGCTGCCGCCCGGCTGCTCGGTACCACGCCTTCGGCCGTGTCGAAGAGCATCTCGCGGCTGGAGGCGCGGCTGGGCGCCAGGCTGTTCCACCGCTCCACGCGCGCGTTCGTGCTGACCGACGAAGGCAACGCCTACTACGGCCGCGTGGCGCCGCTGGTGCGCGGGCTGGAAGAAGCCACCGAGGTGCTGGCCCGCCCGACGGCGGCCGTGGGCCGGCTGCGCGTGAGCATGCCAAGCGACCTGGGGCGGACGCTGCTGGGGCCCATCACGGCGACGCTGCTGCCGCGCCATCCGCGCCTGTCGCTCGATGTCAGCGTGACCGACCAGCACGTCGACCTGATCCGCGAAGGCTTCGACCTGGCCCTGCGCGCCGGGCACCCCGGCGACAGCGGCCTGTACGCGCGCCCGCTGGCAGACCTGCCGCTGGTGCTGGTGGCGTCTCCGGCCTACCTGGCCAGCCACGGCGAGCCGCGCACGGTGGCCGACCT
The DNA here is from genome assembly GCF_032190535.1 of Cupriavidus sp. SZY C1. NCBI lineage: Bacteria > Pseudomonadati > Pseudomonadota > Betaproteobacteria > Burkholderiales > Burkholderiaceae > Cupriavidus > Cupriavidus sp. SZY C1. The sequence continues at coordinate 5,683 of NZ_JAUANU010000022.1, read as the reverse complement.
GTCCCGCCACCGCCACGTGCGCTACCGGCTGGCCGGCCAGCCGCTGCCGATCACGTTCGCCGACGGGCTGCGGCTACCCGTGGACGGCACATTCGACACCGACAGCGGCGAAGCCATGCGCGTGGCCGCCGTCAACGGGCTTGGCATCGCGCAACTGCTGCGCACCATCGTGCAGGACGACCTCGCCGCCGGCCGCCTGCGCCAGGTACTGCCCGACGCCCCGCTGCGCGCGGTGCCGCTGCAAGTGCTGCACGGCTTCGGCCGCCGCCTGCCCACGCGCGCCAGGGTCTTCGTGGATTTCGTGGCGGCCGAACTGGGCGGCACAAGGTAATACGGCGCAGCAGGAAATGGGGTGTTTTTGCTCCCCTCTCCCGCCCGCGGGAGAGGGGAGCAACCCCGGATGCAGTGCCACGCCGTGGCTTGGCCCCCCAACCCAGCAAACAACGCCACCCTGCATTACCATGGCCCCTTTCGCCCAAACGACACCGCCACATGACTGCCCTGTCCGATTTCCCGATCACCGGCAAATGGCCGGCGCAACACCCCGACCGCCTGCAGCTCTATTCGCTGAACACGCCCAACGGCATCAAGGTCTCGCTAATGCTGGAGGAAACGGGGCTGCCGTATGAGCCGCAGCTTGTGCGGTTCGACAAGAACGACCAGACCTCGCCGGAATTCCTGTCGCTGAACCCGAACAACAAGATCCCGGCGATCATCGATCCCAATGGCCCGGGCGGCCAGCCGCTGGCGCTGTGGGAATCGGGTGCGATCCTGGTGTACCTGGCCGAGAAGACCGGCAAGTTCATGGCCGCCGATCCGGCGCTGCGCTACGAGACGATCCAGTGGGTCATGTGGCAGATGGGCGGCATCGGGCCGATGTTTGGCCAGGTCGGCTTCTTCCACAAGTTCGCCGGCAAGGACTACGAGGACAAGCGTCCGCGTGACCGCTACGTGGCGGAGTCGAAGCGGCTGCTGAACGTGCTGAATGACCGCCTCAAGGGCCGCCAGTGGATCATGGGCGACGACTACACGATTGCCGATATCGCCACGTTCCCGTGGGTGCGCAACCTGCTGGGGTTCTACGAGGCAGGCGAACTCGTCGGCATCCAGGACTTCCCCGAGGTGTCGCGCGTGCTGGCGGCCTTCGAGGCGCGCCCGGCCGTGCAGCGCGCGGTCAACATCCCCAAGCGTCCGGAATGACGCCTAGGCGGCGTAGCCCAGCAACGTGCTGATGGCCGCCGCCTCTTCGCGCACGGCGCGGCCGATGGGCCCGTCCAGCGACGCATCGAAGCCGCCCGTGGCGCCCAGCGCGGTCAGCACCGCGCAGACGCGGCCCGTGTAGTCGCGCACCGGCGCCGCCACGGCGCTGATCCCCTTCAGGTTGGTATCGCGCACCGCCGCGCAGCCCTGCGCGCGCACGGGCTCGCGCAGCACGCCGAGCGGGTCGTCGGCGTCCAGGTCGGCGCGCTGCGCTGGCGGCAGCGCATCCAGTTCGGCCCGTGCCAGCGCCTGCACGTTCGAGTCGTCGAGCAGGCCCAGGAAGACGCGGCCCGTGGCCGACCACAGCAGCGGCATTACCGATCCCACCCGCACATTCACCGTCACCGGCAGGCCCGGTTCCTCGATTCGCACGATGGTCGGCCCCTTGTTGCCCATCACCGTGATGAAGCACGTCACTTCCAGCCGCTCGCGCAGGCGTACCAGCGGCGCCTCGGCCAGCCGGATCGGGTCGGCCTGGCGCATCGCGGCCAGCCCGATCTGCAGCGCTTCGATACCCAGGTGGTACTGCTGCGTATTGGCCTCCTGCGCCACAAAGCCCTGCTCGACCAGGCTCACCAGGTAGCGGTGGACCTTGGCCGGGCTTTCGTCGATCTCGGCCGCGATGGCCGTCAGGCTGGCGCGCCCGCCCAGGCGGGACAGCGCCTTGAGCACGGCCATGCCGGTTTCGGCGGCCTGCACGCGCTGGCGGCGCTCGCGGGGACGGGGGGTGGAGGCGGCGGACGTAGACATGGGGCTGGAGGTTAACCCTCATTCCTGGATTACGCAATGCGTATATGATTTACGCAAAACGGGCCGACCACCATCCGGCCAAATACCAAGGAGACAACCCGATGCCCCGCTACCAGCCCGCCGCGCTGCTGGCCGTAACCCTTGCCACGGCGCTGGGCGCCGCGCCAGCCGTGGCCGCCGATGCCTATCCCGCCAAGCCCATCCGCTGGATCGTGCCGTATCCGGCCGGCGGCGGCTCCGACTTCCTGGCGCGCACGATCGGCCAGGGGCTGTCCGCCCGCGTGGGCCAGCCCGTGGTGGTGGACAACAAGCCGGGCGGCAACACCGCCATCGGCGCCTCGGAAACCGCGCGCGCCGCCGCCGATGGCTACACCGTGCTGTCGGCCGACAACGGCACGCTGGTCTTCAATCCCGCGCTGTACAAGAGCCTGTCCTACAACCCCACGCGCGATCTGGCGCCCGTGACGCTGCTGGGCCGCTTTCCGATGATCCTCGTGGTCGGCCCCGGTACGCAGGCCAGGACCGCGCAGGAGTTCATCACGCAGGTCAAGGCGACGCCGGGCGGCGTGAACTACGGCTCGGCCGGCGCCGGCAGCCCGCACCACCTGGCCATGGAACTGCTGAAGACCGAGGCGCACCTGACGATGACGCACGCGCCCTATCGCGGCGCCGCGCCGGCGCTGTCCGACGTGGCCGCCGGCCAGATTCCCGCGATGATGGTCGACTACGCGGCCGGTGCCGGCTTCATCAAGGGCGCCAAGGTGCGCCCGCTGGCCGTGGCCAATGCCACACGCCTGCCGCAGTTGCCCGACGTGCCGACCTTTGCCGAACTGGGCTACAAGAACGTGGAAGCGGCGGCGCTGGTCGGCATGGTGGTGCCGGCCGCCACGCCGCCGGACGTGATCGGCACGCTGAACCGGCAGGTGGTGGCGGCGGTCAGGGACCCGGCCATCAACAAGAAGCTGGTGGACTTTGGCGTGGAGCCGGTGGGCAACACGCCGGCCCAGTTTGCCGACCTGCTGCGCAGCGAGACCGCGCGCTGGACCCGCCTGATCCACGACCTGAAGATCTCGCTCGACTGACGCCCCGCATTGCCGTTGGAGTACCGCATGACCCAGCCCACCCCGCCGGCGCCGCGCGCCGGCTGCCCGATCGACCACACCGCGCTGCGCGCGCCCAACGGCTGCCCGGTCAGCCACAACGCCGCCGCGTTCGACCCGTTCGAGGACGGCTACCAGCAGGACCCGCCCGACTACGTGCGCTGGTCGCGCGAGCAGGAGCCCGTGTTCTACAGCCCGCGGCTGGGCTACTGGGTGGTCACGCGCTACGACGACATCAAGGCCATCTTCCGCGACAACCTCACGTTCAGCCCCGCCATCGCGCTGGAGAAAATCACGCCCACCGGCGACGCCGCCAACGCGGTGCTGGCGTCGTACGGCTATGCGATGAACCGCACGCTGGTCAACGAGGACGAGCCCGCGCACATGCCGCGCCGCCGCGCGCTGATGGAGCCGTTCACGCCGGCCGAGCTGATGCACCACGAGCCTCTGGTGCGGCGGCTGGCGCGCGAGTACGTCGACCGCTTCATCGACGACGGCCGCGCCGACCTGGTCGACCAGATGCTCTGGGAGGTACCGCTGACCGTGGCCCTGCACTTCCTGGGCGTGCCCGAGGAAGACATGGACCTGCTGCGCCAGTACTCCATCGCCCACACGGTCAACACCTGGGGCCGGCCCAGGCCCGAGGAACAGGTGGCCGTGGCCCATGCCGTGGGCAACTTCTGGCAGCTCGCGGGCCGCATCCTCGACAAGATGCGCGCGGACCCGTCGGGCCCCGGCTGGATGCAGTACGGCATCCGCAAGCAGCAGGAACTGCCCGACGTGGTCACCGATTCCTACCTGCACTCGATGATGATGGCCGGCATCGTGGCCGCGCACGAGACCACGGCCAATGCGTCGGCCAATGCGATCAAGCTGCTGCTGCAGCATCCCGACGTCTGGCGCGAGATCTGCGACGACCCCGCGCTGATCCCGAACGCGGTAGAGGAATGCCTGCGCCACAACGGCTCGGTGGCCGCGTGGCGCCGCGTGGTGACGCAGGACACCGAGGTTGGCGGCATCCCGCTCGCGGCCGGCAGCAAGCTGCTGATCGTGACCGCGTCGGCCAACCATGACGAGCGGCACTTTGCCGATGCCGACCTGTTCGACATCCACCGTGATAACGCCAGCGACCAGCTGACGTTTGGCTACGGCGCGCACCAGTGCATGGGCAAGAACCTGGCGCGCATGGAGATGCAGGTCTTCCTGGAGGAACTGACCAGCCGCCTGCCTCACCTGCGGCTGGCCGAGCAGACCTTCACCTACGTGCCGAACACGTCGTTCCGCGGGCCGGAGCACCTGTGGGTCGAATGGGACCCGGCGCGCAATCCGGAACGCGCCAACCCGGCCGTGCTGGCGCCGCGCGACGCGGTGCGCATCGGCGAGCCCACCGGCAACATCGGCCGCACGCTGGTGGTGGCATCGGTGACGCCGGCCGCGCAGGACGTGCTGCGCATCCGCCTGGTGGCGCCCGACGGCCGCCCGCTGCCGCGCTGGTCGCCCGGCTCGCACATCGACGTGGAATGCGGCAGCACCGGCATCTCGCGCCAGTATTCGCTGTGCGGCGATCCGGCCGATGCCGGCGCGTTCGAGATTGCCGTGCTGCGCGAAGCGGAAAGCCGCGGCGGCTCGGCCTGGATCCACGCCAGCCTGCGCGCTGGCGACCGGCTCAAGGTGCGGGGCCCGCGCAACCACTTCCGGCTCGACGAAGGCTGCCGCCGGGCGCTCTTCATCGCCGGCGGCATCGGCATCACGCCGGTCAGCGCGATGGCGCGCCGCGCGCGCGAGCTGGGCATCGACTACGCGATCCACTACTGCGGCCGCTCGCGCGCGGCCATGGCCATGCTCGACGAACTGGCCGCGCTGCATGGCAGCCGCCTGCACGTACACGCCCGCGACGCGGGCAGCCGCGCCGACCTTGCCGCGATCGTCGGCGCGCCCGACGGCATCACGCAGGTCTACGCCTGCGGCCCGGCCCGCATGATCGAGGGGCTGGAAGCCGCCTGCGCCGCCTGGCCCCCCGACACGCTGCGCGTGGAACATTTCAGCTCGCAGCTCGGCACGCTGGACCCGTCAAAGGAACAGCCGTTCACGGTGGAGCTGAAGGACTCGGGCCTGACGCTGGAAGTGCCGGCCGACCAGACACTGCTGACGGCCCTGCGCTGCGCCAACATCGACGTGCAGAGCGACTGCGAGGAAGGGCTGTGCGGATCGTGCGAAGTCCGCGTGCTGGCCGGCGACATCGACCATCGCGACGTGGTGCTCACGCGCACCGAACGCGAGGCCAACGACCGCATGATGTCGTGCTGCTCGCGGGCGAAGACGGGTGGGAGGATTGTGTTGGCGTTGTGAGGGCGCAAACCTGACGGCCTGCCAAATCCTCAGTGCCTGCTCCCCTCTCCCGCATCGCGGGAGAGGGGCTGGGGGTGAGGGCCAGCGGTTCAAACTGCGATGGTCGCGTCTTGCGTCGCGGGGGGGGGCCCCCCCCCCCCCCCCCCCCCCCCCCCCCCGGGGGGGGGGCGGCACCCCCCCCCCCCCCCCCCCCCCCCCCCCCCCCCCCCCCCCCCCCCCCCCCC
>NZ_JAUANU010000021.1:0-56145 GCF_032190535.1 Cupriavidus sp. SZY C1 | reverse complement strand
TGGGAGGCAACCGGCCTCCCTGCCGGAAACAAGCTCTGGTTCTTTCATCCACTGCAGTTTATCGAGGTTTTCCGCAGATGTGGATGGTTGAGTGAGGCGGAACTCGCACAAATATATTTGGAGAAGCACTACAAGTCCGCATCCAAAACAGGGGCATAATATAAGGAGATGTACCGGATCCATATAAACCGGGTGCTTCGCAAGTATGCCTTTGATAATAGCACAAGGGCTGCTCATTTCTTCGGGCAGTGTGCTGTGGAGTCCCACTACATGATGGCCGTGCGAGAGAGCACAATTGCCGCGCCCGTCGCGGTGAAACGCAATCATTATTCTGTCACTCCTGAAGTCAACGGATACTTGGATTCGCCAAAAGAATTCTCTGAAGCCTTTGACGATTATCAAAATAACCCTGCACTCGCAAATACCGATCCTGGAGACGGCACCAAGTTTCGCGGACGGGGATTCAAGCAGCTTACTGGAAAGTATAACTACAGTGAGTATTGGAAATACCGAGGATGGCTACAGCAGAGTGACTATGATCCCGTATGGTTCAAGACGCGGAGGCCTGGACCGATCATTCCAAATCCTGAAGTGGTCGCCAATGATGCCTACTCGTGCGTCGACACGGCAGGCTTCTACTGCGCAAGGTACCGAGTTGGTAAGCCCGCTGACGGAGGGATCGCGCGGGAAGCTTCCGCAGCCGTGACGAAGCGCGTGAACCCTAACGACCGGCGAAGCGTATCTCCACGTTGGGAAGAGACGAGGCTGGCTTACCAGATATTAGGAGATGATTCATGAAATCGCTCATTGTCACTGGCTTTTTCCTGCTTTTCTCGAGCACTGCGTTGGCGGTTCGTCCAGTACACTCTTGCTCCGGCAATTTGTCCGTGGAGAGAAATTCGAGCAACTTCCTAGTTCTGCGGCAGAACTCCCGAGAGATAGGCGCCCTGAGGATCAGACACCAGCTAACTGGAGGGCTTTTCAATCTCGAAAATTCCCTCTTGGTAGTGTACGGCCTGCCAAATCAAGCGAATCCAGCACACCCTCAGACAACTTACCTGACGCTGTACTCGCTCGACAGAAAAGGGCCACGAATGCGCAGGTTACTCAGCGAAGTTTTCGGAAGTAGAATCCTCGAGATCGGATTCACGGAAGACAATAAATCCGTCTATGTCAACACCAGGCTGGGCCACGGACTCATCGATATTCGCAATAAGGACGTTGCGTGGTTTAGTTTGAGTGAAGAACTGGATGTGAAACTACAGGAATGTTCAGCAGAGAACCGTGCGAGAGCTTTCTGAAGCGATCTGCATTCAAGCGTAAGGTCTGCACGAAGCTCGGCTCTGACAAACTGCAGCCGGTGCAAGCACTGGATAAGACCTAACAACGCCCAAACCGAGACTACCCCCCCCCCCACACCCCACCCTGCCGACGCACAACCCACATGCGCCGCAGCGCGCCTAGCAACTGAACACCCAGCATCGCGTTAGCAGCCGCGAACAAGCATCCCCCCAACCTCGCCAGCGCTTCCGGTGCCATGGGCAGCACGAGCAGTGCTGCGAAAGCTGCCAGCAACACCATCGCTTGCTGGCGTTGGCGGTGGGGCTGGATGATGGCCTGCATGACGGGCACTTTTGCGCGCGGCGGTAGCATGCGGCGCAGATGGAGCCACACCAGGAACGGGACGATCTTGCCGAGCATGGCCGTGACCGGCAGCGCGCCGCAGCCGATCAGGGTCAGGACGCCGATTAGCCATGGCAATGCCGGCGCGGGATGGAACTGGGCGACGGCGGCCAGCATCGCGGCGGTGGACATGCTGGCCGATGCGATGAGCCAGAGCAGCCAATGCGGGTCGTGCCGGCGGCGGGCGCGCAGCAGTGTGGTCAGCATCGCCATGCCGAGGATGACGATGAAAGCGAGGTACGGCAGGAGCGCGTAGCGGGCGATGGTGCCCTCGCCTGCCGTCACGACGGCGAGGCTGAAAGCCAGCAGCAACAGCCAATGCGCCATCGGCAGGCAGCGCTGCAGCGGGGCCGGCAGGCGTCGCGCCTGCCAGAACATTGGCAGCACGGTCGTGGCCACGCCGGTCACCAGGGCGCCCAGCCAGCCGCCGAGCCCCCACGCCACGTGCAGGGGCAGCACTGTCGATACCGGCAACTGCCACCACCCGCCGAGCGTGCACGCCAACGCGATGCCTGCGGCGACTGTCGCCAGCAACGGCGCGCCGATCCATGCCAGCGTGCGCGTCGTGGCATCGACGCGCATCACGCGCCGCCCCGCCGTCAGCAGGACCATCGCCACCGCGAGTGGAAACAGCGCCATCGCGGCGGCCCAGCGGAACGCCGCGCCGCCAGCGCCGAGGAAGCCGGCGGACAAGGCGGTCGCCATGCCAACTCCGGCCAGGGCGACGAACGGTGCGATCCATCGCACGCGCGGCACCGGCACATGGGCAATCACCGGCATCATCTGGAATAGTGCGCCAAGCATCACCGGCAGCAGCATCGCCAACGCCACCATATGGACTGACGCCAGCGCCAGCGGCGCAAAGCGGTGCGGCAAGCCGTCGGCGGGCCCGAGCGCCAGCAACAGCCCGGCGGCCGCGCCCAGCCACGGGGCGGGCATCAGACAACCGAACACCACGGCGGGCCGCGGGGTGCGCGCGTAATCGAGATTGACGGCCTTCATGGGGATCACCCGCGCCAGTCGGCGTCGAAAAACGCCGATTGTCCGCCGCCGTGGCGGGCCGCTTCAATAGCGGCGGGTCATCTACGCCACAGTCGGCCGTCGATCGCCGACTTATTGATCTGGCGCAGAAACGGCAGGCCCCGACGGGCCGAAAATCAGCGCGAGGTTGTGCCCGCCCCCTTGCGCCAGCCTGCATCCATGTCAGCTTTCGCCTCCCACCCCTCGACCGAATCCCCGCCCCAGGCATCCCAGACACCCGACGGCCCATCCGATCCTCCCTCGGCAGCCTTCCCGGACACGGGTCACGTGTCCGAAACCGTGCAGCTCACGCCGCTGCGCTACCGGTTGTCGACGCGGATCATCCTGCTGTCGCTCGTGTCGCTGCTTGCCGTGCTGGCGATGATCGCCGGCACGCTCTACCTGTCGTGGAAGCTCGAAGGTGCCGGCGCCGCCATCAACGATGCCGGCAGCCTGCGGATGCGCGCCAATCGCGTCGCCATCGAACTGTCGCTGTCGGCGGCCGGCAAACCCCATACCCTGACCAGCCAGATTGCCGCGCTGGACCGCACCCTGGCGCAACTGCGCAAGGGCAATCCGGCGCGGCCGCTGTTCGTGCCAGACGACCCGGCGATCCATGCGCAACTGGAAGCCGTGCTGGCCGACTGGTCCGAGCGGCTCAAGCCGATGGCGCTGGCCGGGCAGGCCGCCGCCTACGTGCAGGCGCTGCCCGGCTTCGTCGACCAGGCGGATCGGCTGGTCGGCCAGATCGAACAGAACAGCGCGCGCAAGACCGACATGCTGCGGCTATCCCAGGTGGGCCTGGCGGCGATGGCGTGCGTGGGCACGGTGGCCGTGATCTACCTGCTCTATCTCTGGATCATCCTGCCCGTGCTGCGGCTGCAGGACGGCCTGCGCCGCATGGCCAGCCGCGAGTTCTCGCTGCGGCTGCCGGTGGAAACGCGCGACGAGTTCGGCACGCTGAACGCCGGCTTCAACCGGATGGCCGCCGAGCTGCAGGACCTCTACCACGACCTCGCCGCGCGCGTGACCAGCAAGACCGCCGAACTGGCGCGCCAGAACCGCGACCTCGAATCGCTGTACGACATGGCCGCGTTCCTGAACCAGGCCGGCGACGCCGAAACGCTGGCGCGCGGCTTTCTGGAACGCGTGCTGCAGCAGTTCGGCGCCGATGGCGGCACGGTCCGGGTCTACGACGCGCGGCAGGGGCGGCTCCATCGGCTGGCGGCCGTCGGGCTGTCGGCCACGCTGGCCGACAACGACCACTGCGCGGACATCGACGCCTGCCACTGCGGCCGCGCCACGCACACCGGCATCGTCACCGTGGCGGATCTGCGGCGGGCCGTGCTGCCCGATATGTTTGCCGAAGCGATGCCCGTCCCTGCCCCGTCGAACGGCGCGCTCTCGCCCTGCCGCAGCGAAGGGTTCCTGTCGATGGCCGCCTTCCGGCTGGACACGCTGCACGGCCCGGCCGGCACGCTGACGCTGCACTTCCGCGTGGCGCGCGAACTGCCGCCGTCGGACCGCCAGTTGCTGGAAACGATGGCCCAGCACCTGGCAACCGCGCTAGAACACGTCCGACTGTCGGCCAGCGCGCGGCAACTGGCCGTCGTGGAAGAGCGCAATCTCGTGGCGCAGGGGCTGCACGACAGCATCGCGCAGGGACTGAATTTTCTGAATCTGCAAGTGCAGTTGCTGGAAGACGCCGTGGAGCGTGGCGCCGCTGCCGAGGTGCACGACATCATCCCGCTGCTGCGGCATGGCGTGGAGGAAAGCTACCAGGATGTGCGCGAGCTGCTGCACAACTTCCGCTCGCGGCTGACCACGGGCGACCTGCGGCCAGCCGTGGAGGAAACGGTGGCGCGCTTCCGGCGCCAGTGCCGCACCGAGGCCACGCTCACGATGGATGACAAGGGGCTGCCGCTGCAGCCGGAGCACCAGTTGCAGGTGCTGTTCATCCTGCAGGAGGCGTTGTCGAACGTTCGCAAGCACGCCATGGCCGAGCACGTGACGATCACGATCCGCCACGGCCGTGTGTTCCAGCTCGTGGTGCAGGACGATGGCGACGGCTTCGACGCGAGCCGGCTGGCGCAGCGCGACGCCAGCCATATCGGCCTGCACATCATGCGCGAACGCGCGGCACGGCTGGGCGCCCGGCTGGCCATCGACGCCCGGCCGGGGCTGGGCGTCCGCATCGAACTGACCCTGCCGCGCGACGACATGCCCCCGTCGCGCGGCGCCCCGCCCGCCGGGCAACGGCGCCAGGCGCCACAAGAGGAACCCGCATCATGACCATCCGCATCCTGCTGATCGACGACCACACGCTGTTCCGGTCGGGCATCCGGGCGCTGCTTCAGCGGCAGACGGACTTCGAGATCGTCGACGAGGCGGCCGACGGCGTGGAGGGCATCAAGCGCGCCAAGCAGCACCGGCCCGACGTGATCCTGCTGGACCTGAACATGCCGGGGCTGTCGGGGCTGGAAGCGCTGCAACTGCTCGTGGAGGACCTGCCGGACAGCGCCGTGATTGTGCTGACCGTATCGGAGGAAGCCGAGGAACTGGCCACGGCGCTACGCAGCGGCGCGCGCGGCTACCTGCTCAAAAACATCGAGACCGAGGCGCTGACCAGCGCCATCCGCCGTGCGGCGGCAGGAGAACCGGTGATTTCCGAGGCCATGACCGCCAAGCTGGTGCAGCAGTTCCGGGCGCCGCCGGTGCCGGTCCCGCCCGGGCGCGGCCAGGACAGCGCGCCGCTGACCGCACGCGAGCGCGACATCGTCAACGGGCTGGTGCGGGGCGAAAGCAACAAGGAGATTGCACGGGAACTGGGCGTGGCCGAGAGCACGGTGAAGATCCACGTGCAGAACATCCTGAAGAAGCTCAACCTCGCCAGCCGCGTGCAGGTGGCGGTCTACGCGGTCGAGCACGGGCTGGCCGGCTGACCGCGCGGGGGCATCCGCTCAGTAGTCGGTGCGCTGCACGCCGTGCTCGGTGCCCAGCAGCAGCACGTTGGCGCCACGCAGCGCGAACAGGCCCACCGTCACCACGCCGGGCAGCTGGTTGATGCGCGATTCGAGACCCTTCGGATCGTCGATCTTCAGCCCGGCGACATCGAGGATCACATTGCCGTTGTCGGTCTTGTAGATGCCGCCTTCCTTGGTCATGCGCAGGCGCGGCTGGCCGCCCAGCGCGGCCAGCTGGCGCGCCACGGCCGCGCGTGCCATCGGGATCACCTCCACCGGCAGCGGGAACGTGCCCATGACCGGCACCAGCTTGCTGCCATCGGCGATGCAGACAAAGCGGTCGGCCACGGCCGCGACGATCTTCTCGCGCGTCAGCGCGCCGCCGCCGCCCTTGATCATGGCGCCCGAGGCGTCGATCTCGTCGGCGCCATCGACGTAGACGGGGATGCTGTCCACCTCGTTGAGGTCCAGCACCTTGAAGCCGTGCTGCTGCAGGCGGCGGGTGGACGCCTCGGAGCTGGACACGGCGCCGCTGAAGCGCTCCTTGAACGCCGCCACGGCGTCGATGAAGAGATTGGCGGTCGAGCCCGTGCCCACGCCGAGCACGGCCCCTTCGGGCACTTCCTGCTTCACATAGTCCGCGGCAGCTTGCGCGACCAGCGCCTTGAGTTCATCCTGAGTCATGACAACAGCCAGAAAAGCGTTGGGAAAGCGCGTAGTGTAGCGGATCGCGGCCGGCGGCCCCGCCCCGGCCGGGAATACCGCGCCGGCGTTGCCGAACCGGTTGCCGCCTGGCGCGACGCCGTTACAATGGCCCATTCCCGGCGCCCTTCCAGCCGACTTCTTCCAGACGGAACCCAGACCATGAACGCGCTCGAACAACTGAAGCAGTTCACCACGGTGGTCGCCGACACCGGCGACTTCCAGCTCATGAAGCAGTACACCCCGCAGGACGCGACCACCAATCCGTCGCTGATCCTCAAGGCCGTCCAGAAGCCCGAGTACCGGCCCCTGCTGGAACAGGCCACGCGCGACCATCACGGTGCCGCCGGCGTGGAAGCGGTGATGGATCAGCTTCTGATCGCCTTCGGCTGCGAGATCCTGGCGATCGTGCCCGGCCGCGTGTCGACCGAGGTGGATGCGCGGCTGTCCTTCGACACGCAGGCCACCGTCGCCAAGGCGCGCCACCTGATCGGCCTGTACGAGCAGCGCGGCGTGGCGCGCGAGCGCGTGCTGATCAAGATTGCGTCGACCTGGGAAGGCATCAAGGCCGCCGAGATCCTGCAGCGCGACGGCATCCGCTGCAACATGACACTGCTGTTCTCGCTGGCCCAGGCCGTGGCGTGCGCGGAAGCCGGCGCGCAACTGATCTCGCCGTTCGTCGGCCGGATTCTGGACTGGTACAAGAAACAGGCCGGCGACAAGTGGGACGCCGACGCCAATGCCGGCGACAACGACCCCGGCGTGCGCTCGGTGCGCCAGATCTACGACTACTACAAGAAGTTCGGCTACGCGACCGAGGTCATGGGCGCCAGCTTCCGCAGCACGGGTCAGATCCTGTCGCTGGCCGGATCGGACCTGCTGACGATCAGCCCCGACCTGCTGGAGCAACTGGCGGCCAGCGACGCCAAGGTCGACCGCAAGCTGTCGGTCGAGCAGGCGCAGGCGGCCAACATCGCGCGCATCGCCGCCGACGAGGCGGCTTTCCGCTGGCAACTGAACGAGGATGCGATGGCGACCGAGAAGCTGTCGGAAGGCATCCGCCTGTTTGCGGCGGACGCGGTCAAGCTGGAAAAGCTCGTCGCCGAACTGGCGGGCTGAGGGGGCTGAGGGGCCTGAGGGGGCGGGAGGCCGAAGGGCCGAGGGTCAGGTGGTTGGCGGCCAGAGCTTTGGCAGCGCGTCACCGGCCGCGGCCGACACCACCAGGTCGGCCGTCTGGTCCAGCGCCGACGGCTGCGGGTTCACGACGATGACCCGGGCGCCGTGCTCCTTCGCCAGGCCCGGCAGTGCCGCGGCCGGATAGACCAGTCCCGAAGTCCCCACCACCAGGCAGAGATCGCACGTCTGCGCCGCGTGATCGGCCCGGAAGCGGGCCACGCGCGGCAGGTCCTCGCCAAACCACACCACACCGGGGCGCATCATCGCGCCGCATAGCGCACAGTGCGGCGGATCGCCGGGCACGGGCGGCACGGTGTCGCACCGGCCGCAGCTATCGAGCCACTTGTTGGCGAACAGGTTGCCGTGCAGCTCCACCACGTGCTCGCTGCCGGCCTGCTGGTGCAGCCCGTCGATATTCTGCGTAATCAGCGTTACCGATTTCTGCCGGGCCAGCGCCGCCAGCGCGTAGTGCGCGGGATTCGGCCGGGCCGCCGCCACCAGCTCGCGCCGGTGCTGGTACCACTGCCACACCAGCGCCGGCTGGCGCCGGTAGGCGACCTCCGTGGCCAGTTCCTCGGGATCGAAGCGGGCCCAGAGGCCGGTCAGCGCGTCGCGGAACGTCGGTACGCCCGACTCGGCGGAAATCCCCGCGCCGGTCAGCACGAAGATGTTCTGCGCCGCGGCGATCCACGTGCGGGCCTGCTCCAGCTTGGCGGCATCCCCGGCCATGCGTCAGCCCCGGCGCTGGCGGACCGCCTCGTACAGGCACACGCCGCTGGCCACCGACACGTTCAGGCTTTCCACGCCGCCCGCCATCGGGATGGCGACCAGGTCGTCGCACGTCTCGCGCGTCAGGCGGCGCATGCCCTCGCCTTCCGCACCCATGACGATTGCCGTCGGGCCCTTCAGGTCCACGTCGTAGAGCGCCTTCTCGGTGCCGTCGGCCGTGCCGATGACCCAGACGCCGCGTTCCTGCAGCTCGCGCAGCGTGCGGGCCAGGTTGGTCACGGTGATATAGGGAACGGTTTCGGCCGCGCCGCTGGCAACCTTCGCCACGGTGGCGTTCAGGCCGACGCTGCGGTCTTTCGGCGCGATCACGGCATGGGCGCCGGCGCCGTCGGCCACGCGCAGGCACGCGCCGAGGTTATGCGGATCGGTGACGCCATCGAGCACCAGCAACAGCGGCGTGCCTTCGATGCCGTCCAGCAATTCGTCCAGGTTCAGCGCCAGCGAGATATCGTCCGCGCGTGCCACCACGCCCTGGTGGCGGTCGGTGCCGGCCATGCCGCGCAGGCGGTCGGCGTCGACGGGATGCAGCGTCACGCCAAGACTCTCCGCCAGGCGGATGAAGTCCTGCATGCGGCGGTCCTTGCGGTTCGCTTCGATGTAGATGTCGGAGACGCTCTGCGCGTTCTGGCGCAGGCGGGCGTTGACGGCGTGAAAGCCGATCAGAAGTTTGTGTTTGGCCATGGCGCGCATTGTACCCGCCATGGCCTTCCACAACGCCGATTTGCTTACCGCTTGCGGGCCGGGCGTCCCGTCTTGCCAGCCGGCTTGGCCGGCCGCTTGGCCGCCGCCTTGCGCGGCGTCTTCAGGTGCGCGGGCTTCGGCTTGGCCGCACGCTTTTCCGGCTTGCCGGCCGGCGCCTTGCGGCCCGAATGTGCCGGGTGTCCGACATTGGCTTCGCGCGGCTTGACCGGCGTAATCACCGCTTCGAACACGGGTTGCTCTTCGATCACGCGGTCGAGCGTTTCGTCGAACGATTCCTCCGGCTTGGACGTTCCGCCCAGCAGCGCCGCCAGCTGGCGCCCCTTCTTGCGCGCCGGCACCGCGTGGGCGGCCGGTACGCGCGGCTGTTCGGGCACGCCGGCGCGGGCGCGCAGCGTCTTGGCCGACGGCTCCTGCACCAGGCGGAAGTCAATCTTGCGCGCGTCCAGGTCCACGCGGGACACCTGCACGCGCACCCGATCGGTCAGCCGGTAGCGGATGCCGGTGCGCTCGCCGCGCAGTTCGTTGCGTGCCTCGTCGTACTGGAAGTAGTCGCTGCCCAGTTCGGTCACGTGCACCAGGCCCTCCACGTACAGCTCGTCGAGCTGCACGAAGATGCCGAACGAGGTAACCGCGCTGATCGTGCCGGCGAAGTCGCTGCCGAGCTTGTCGCGCATGAAGTAGCACTTCAGCCAGGCTTCGACGTCGCGCGAGGCTTCGTCCGCGCGGCGTTCGTTGGCCGAGCAGTGCAGCCCCAGTTCGTCCCAGATGCCCTCGTCGCGGCGGGCGCGGGCGGCGGCATTCTCGGCGCGCTTCTCGGCGTCGGCCGCCTGCATGCGGCGCGCCTTCGGCGAAATCTGCGTGTTCAGCTCGGTGCCCGTCACAAAGGCCGGGCGGTACTTCGTATGCGCCAGGATCGCCTTGATCGAGCGGTGCACCAGCAAGTCCGGATAGCGGCGGATCGGGCTGGTGAAGTGGGCGTAGGCCTCGTACGCCAGGCCAAAGTGGCCGATGTTGTCCGGGCTGTAGACGGCCTGCTGCATCGAGCGCAGCAGCATCGTCTGCAGCATCGGCGCGTCGGGGCGGGACTTGATCTTGTCCATCACCTCGGCGTAATCCGATGCCTGCGGCTTGTCGCCACCGCCCAGCGACAGCCCGGCCGTGCGCAGGAATTCGCGCAGGTTCTTGAGCTTTTCCTCGCTCGGCCCCGCGTGGATGCGGAACAGCGCCGGATGCTTGAAGCGCTCAAGGAAGTCGGCCGCGCAGACGTTGGCCGTCAGCATGCATTCCTCGATCAGCCGGTGGGCGTCGTTGCGGGTGCGCGGCAGGATCTGCTCGATCTTGCCCTGCGCGTTGCAGACGATGTAGGTCTCGGTGGTGTCGAAGTCGATCGCGCCGCGCTCGCGCCGGGCCTTGAGCAGGACCTGGAACAGCTCGTACAGGTTCTGCAGGTGCGGCACCAGCTCGGCGCGCTTGTGCGCCTCCGGGCCCTTGGTGTTCGACAGGACGGCCCAGACCTCGTTGTAGGTCAGCCGCGCGGCCGAGTGCATGACGGCCGGGTAGAACTGGTACCCCTTCAGCTCGCCCTTGGCCGTGATCACGGCGTCGCAGACCATGCAGAGGCGATCGACGTTCGGGTTCAGCGAGCAGAGGCCGTTCGACAGCTTCTCGGGCAGCATCGGGATCACGCGCCGCGGGAAGTACACCGACGTGGCGCGGTCCAGCGCGTCGGCGTCCAGCGGCGTGCCGGGCCGCACGTAGTGCGACACGTCGGCAATCGCCACGATCAGGCGCCAGCCCTTGGTTCGGCCGATCTTGACCGGCTCGCAGTAGACCGCATCGTCGAAATCGCGCGCATCCTCGCCGTCGATCGTCACCAGCGGCACGTCGCGCAGGTCGATCCGGTGATCCAGATCGGCGTCGCGCACCTCGTCGGGCAGTGCCTGGGCTTCCTTGGCGGCGGCGGCCGAGAACTCGTGCGGCACGCCGTACTTGCGCACCGCGATCTCGATCTCCATGCCGGGGTCGTCGATCTCGCCCAGCACCTCCACCACGCGGCCCACGGGCTGCACGTAGCGGTCCGGCCATTCGACCAGTTCGACGCTGACCACCTGGCCGACGCGGGCCTTGCCCTGCGCCTTGGGCGGGATCAGGATGTCCTGCCCGATGCGCTTGTCCTCGGGCGCCACCACCAGCACGCCGTTCTCGGACAGCAGGCGGCCGATCACGAAGCGGTTGGCGCGCTCGACGATCTCGACGATCTGCCCCTCGGGCCGGCCGCGACGGTCGTACCCCACCACGCGCACCTGCGCGCGGTCGTTGTGCATGGCCTTCTGCAGTTCGCGCTCGGGCAGGAAGATGTCGTCCTCACCGTCGTCGCGGATCAGGAAGCCAAAGCCATCGCGATGGCCCTGCACGCGCCCGACCACGAAGTTCGGTTGATGGGCCAGCTCGTAGCGGCCCTTGCGATTCAGTTCGATCTGGCCGTCGCGCTCCATGGCGGCGAGCCGTTTCTGAAAGCCGTCATGCTCCTTGCGCGTGACGGCCAGGGCCTTGGCGATATCGCCGGCCGACAGGGGCGACCCCGAAGTTCTCAGTACGCCGAGGATTTCTTCCCGGCTGGGGATCGGATAGTTGTTCTGATTCAATTTTTCTCGAAACTATTTGACAAACGTTTGACGGTCGCTATAATGGCCGCTTCGGTTGTTTCGACACCTGCCCAGGTGGCGGAATTGGTAGACGCACTAGGTTCAGGTCCTAGCGGTGGCAACACTGTGGAGGTTCGAGTCCTCTCCTGGGCACCATCTTCGAGACCCTGCTCCACGAGCAGGGTCTTTTCATTTGTACGCCCAGGAAGGGACGTCCTTGAGGACGTCGCGCGGGGACTCGAATGGGTTGCGCCTGCCAGCGCAACCCCGGGGTCGCGCCCGGGTGACCGAGTCCTCTCCTGGGCACCAGAGATTCAGCGAGAAACCCGCAACGCACGTTGCGGGTTTTTTGTTTTTGCGTCGCCGAATCGTTCAAACCCTCTCCTCTCGTTGCCTTGTCCATCGCTCGTTTCTTACAGCGAGCCGTGGATGAGTGTATCAGTTTCAGTGTCGATTCCGGCATTATCTCGCCATCTTCCCCCATTCCATCGCCAAAAATACATCGGCCTGTGCCGCCAAATCACCGGTTGACGGCCAGAGTATCTGTAACTATCATGGTTTCACATTGAGATTTCCGCATGAGCACCAGTAGCCGGTTCGCCGTTGCCGTCCATATCCTTACCCTGCTGGCACAGGCCGAAGGCCCGATGCCGTCGTCGATGATCGCCGGCAGCGTCGGTACCAACCCGGCGCTGATCCGGCGCATGATCGGCGCGCTGACCGAGGCGGGGTTCGTGACGACGACGATGGGCAGCACCGGCGGCGCGATGCTGGCGCGGCCGGCGTCGGCCATCACGCTGCTCGACGTGTTCCGCGCCACCGAGACCACCGCGCTGATCACGCTGCACCAGAGCGCGCCCAATCCGGCGTGCATGGTCGGCCGCGAGATCACGGGCGCGCTGCAGACGGTGGCCGATCGTGCCCAGGCGGCCATGGATGCCTCGCTCCAGGCCATCACGATTGCCAGCATGCTCGACGAGGTCGAACATGCCGCCCGGCGCCGCAAGCGCTGATTTTTTTACCCCAATGTGTAACCGATATGGTTTCACATCAACCCTGATCCGAAAGGAGTCGAACATGAAGATCGCCATCATCGGTGCCACCGGCAACGTCGGCAGCCGCCTGACCGAGGAGGCTGTGCGGCGCGGCCATGCAGTGACCGCCCTCGCCCGCAAGGCGTCGGCCCTACCCGCCCGCGACGGCGTCACGACCCGCGACGTCGACATCGCCGACGCCCCGGCCCTGACGCAGGCCCTGGCCGGCCACGACGTCGTCATCAGCACTGTGCGGTTCCTGCAAACCAGCGCGGCCCAGATCACCGCGGCGGTCAAGGCGGCTGGCGTGCGGCGCCTGCTCGTGGTGGGCGGCGCGGGCAGCCTGTACGTGGCGCCGGGCGTGCAACTGGTCGATACGCCGAGCTTTCCCGATGCCTACAAGGCCGAGGCGTCGGCAGGTCGCGATTTCCTGAATGCGTTGCGGGGCGAGGCGTCGCTGGACTGGACGTTCCTGTCGCCGTCCGCCCTGTTCACGCCGGGCGAACGGACGGGCCGGTTCCGCCTGGGGAAGGACGATCTGCTCACCGCCGCAGACGGCAAGAGCTGGATCTCCATGGAAGACTATGCCATCGCCATGCTCGACGAAATCGAGCAGCCCAGGCATGTGCGGGAGCGTTTTACGGTGGGGTACTGATGCCCCGGGCCCACCCTCCCCGTGCGGGAGCGTGGGCCGGCGCGGCGCCGCGCGTCAAGCGGCGCTGTCGTCTTCCAGCAGGCTGGCGCGCTTGCCGCGCTTGAGCCAGGCAGCCAGGTTGTGCGGGCGCAGCGTGTCGTATTCCTCGAACGGCTGGTGGATCCAGGGGTTCGACGGCAGGAACGTCACGTGGTAGTCCGGCTCGACCTTCGAGCACGCCTTGTACCAGAGCACGGCCGAGCGCACGTCGGTCACGGCCGGATAGCGCTCCTTCAGGTGACGGCCCACGCGTTCCAGCGTCACGCCGGAATCGACCAGGTCATCGACCAGCAGGATCTTGCCGGACAGTTCGCCACGGGTCATCGTGATGTACTGCGCGATGTCCAGGTCGCCCTGCTGGGTGCCGGCTGCCTCGCGGTACGAGCTGGTGGCCAGGATGGCCAGCGGCACGTCGAAGATCCGCGACATCTGGTCGCCCACGCGCAGGCCGCCACGGGCCAGGCACAGGATCTTGTCAAACTTCCAGCCCGACTCGTGCACGTTCAGCGCCAGACGCGCGATCAGGCGGTGGTATTCATCCCAGGAGACCCACAGGTTCTCTTCGTCATTGGTTGGCAGGTTCATGGCGTCTTTTCTGCTATGGGCCGCGTCGGGCCCGTTTGATAAAGCATCGGCCCGCTGGTCGCGGGCCGAATGGCTTTTGTGAGGCCGCGACGCTCATGGCGCCACGGTCATGCTCACGGAGACTTCCGTCGCGTCAGGCGACCTGGTACGGATGGCGCAGCAGGATCGTCTCGTCGCGGTCCGGGCCGGTCGAGATCATGTCGATCGGAATGCCGACCACTTCCTCGATCCGCTTCAGGTACACGCGGGCCGCTTCCGGCAGCGCGTCCCAGGTCTTCACACCGAACGTCGACTCGTTCCAGCCCGGGAATTCCTCGTAGATCGGCTTGCAGTTCGCCACGGCGTCCGAGCCGCGCGGCAGGATGTCCACCTGCTTGCCGTCCAGTTCATAGCCGACGCAGAGGTTGATCGCCTCCAGGCCGTCCAGCACGTCCAGCTTGGTCATGCACAGGCCCGACACGCCGTTGATCTGCACCGAGCGCTTGAGCGCGGCGGCATCGAGCCAGCCCGTGCGGCGCGGACGGCCGGTAACCGAGCCGAATTCCTTGCCGACGTTGGCCAGGCGCACGCCCACGGCGTCCTGGCGGGCCGGGTTGTCGTTGTCGTACAGCTCGCTCGGGAACGGACCGGCGCCAACGCGCGTGCAGTAGGCCTTGGTGATGCCTAGGATGTAGTTCAGGCGGCCCGGGCCGACCCCCGCACCCGCGGCGGCCGCACCGGCCACGCAGTTGCTCGACGTGACGAACGGGTACGTGCCATGGTCCACGTCCAGCAGCGTGCCCTGGGCGCCTTCGAACATCAGGTTGCCGCCGGCCGCGTTCACGGCGTACAGCTCGGCCGACACATCGGCCACCATCGGCTTCAGGCGCGGCGCGTAGGCCAGCATTTCGTCCAGGATCTGCTGGTAGTCCACCGCTTCGGCGCCCAGGTACTGGGTCAGCATGAAGTTGTGGAAGTCCACGTTCTCGCGCAGGCGCTCGGCAAAATGCTGCGGATCGAACAGGTCCTGCACGCGCAGCGCGCGGCGGGCAACCTTGTCCTCGTAGGCCGGGCCGATGCCGCGGCCCGTGGTACCGATCTTGGCGGCGCCACGGCGGGCTTCGCGCGCCTTGTCGATGGCCACGTGGTACGGCAGGATCAGCGTGGTGGCTTCGGAAATGCGCAGGCGGTTCTGCACCTGCAGGCCGGCGCCCTCCAGTTCCTCGATCTCACGGAACAGCGCCTCGGGCGACAGCACGACGCCGTTGCCGATGTAGCAGACGGTGCTCTCGCGCATGATCCCCGACGGGATCAGTCGCAGGATGGTCTTCTTGCCGCCGATGATGAGCGTGTGGCCAGCGTTGTGGCCGCCCTGGAACCGCACCACGCCTTTTGCATGATCGGTAAGCCAATCGACGATTTTTCCCTTGCCTTCGTCACCCCACTGGGTTCCGATCACGACGACATTGCGTCCCTGGCCTACTGCGGATGCGGACATGTTGAATTGGTCAGAAGGTTAAAAACGTATTCTACTCTCGTTGTTCTACGGTTCCGGCTTTTCACACGTCCGTGTCACAGACGTTTGGGATCCATTCCGGGCGATCATGGGACGCCACGGGCAGCAAACGTCATGCGAGAGCAACTGGAGACGCCGGCACGATATGGCCGGCTCGCAAACAAACAGGTCAGCGCGGCACGACAACCCAGGTGTCGCCCTGGCGCTGCAACTGGCGGTCGCAGTTGAACTCGTCGAGTTCATGCGTATGGCCGGGCAGCGACTGGATCACGATCTCGCCGGCGGTGCGCAGCGCGGCAATCGTCGTGCGCAGGGCCGGATCGGCGTCCCACGGCGCGTACACCGCCTGGGCGCGCACTTCCACGGGCGACAGCGCCGCCACCTCGCGCAGGTCGAGCGAAAAACCGGTGGCCGGCCGCGCACGGCCGAACGCCTCGCCCACCTTGTCGTAGCGGCCGCCGCGGGCCACGTAGTTCGGCAGGCCCGCCACATAGGCCGTGAACATCACACCGCTGTGATAGTGGTAACCGCGCAAATCGGACAGGTCAATATTCACGCTCGCGCCGCGCACCTGGGCGGTCAGTGCGGCCAGTTCATCGAGCGCTCGGCCAATCGCCGGGCTGGCGGGCAGCGTCTGGCGGGCCTTTTCGATCACTTCCACACCACCGTACAACGTCGGCAGCGCCAGCAGCGCATTGCGCTCGGTCTCCGGCATGCCCTGCGTCAGTTCGCGCAGCGCCGGCACGTCCTTGGTTTCCAGCGCGGCAAACAGCGCATCCTCGATCTGGCGCACCGACGGCAGCGCCGCCAGCAGCGCTTCCAGGATGCCAGCGTGGCACAGGTCCAGACGTACGTCGCGCAGCCCCGCCACCTGCAGCGCGGCCAGCATCAGCTCCTGGATCTCGACGTCTGCTTCCAGACCGGCATGGCCATAGATTTCCGCACCGATCTGGATCGGCTCGCGCGTGGCGTGGAACCCGGCCGGGCGCGCGTGCAACACGTTGCCGGCATAGCACAGGCGCGTTACGCCGGGACGGTTCAGCAAGTGCGCGTCGATCCGCGCCACCTGCGGCGTGATATCGGCACGCAGGCCCATCGTACGGCCCGAAAGCTGGTCCACCAGCTTCAGCGTGCGCAGGTCCAGGTCGTGCCCGGTACCGGTCAGCAGCGACTCCAGGTACTCCAGCATCGGGGGCATGACCAGCTCGTAGCCATAGGTGCGGAACAGGTCCAGCATGCGGCGGCGCAGTTCTTCGATCTTGCGCGCTTCCGACGGCAGGACGTCGGCAATGTTTTCAGGCAGGAGCCAGCGGTTGGACATGGGGGTCTCTTCTATCAAAAACCTGGCCGGCGGGATGCACCCCTCCAGCCGGACAAAACCCCGGCGGACCGGGGTTCTGTCGAATGTTGCGTTTCGGGGCACCTGTCGTCAGACGCGATGCCCGGTGCGCGCCGTGCGCGCTACTTCTTGCCGCCTGACGCGGCCGGCGCCGTGTTGCCGCCCGACGACCGCATGTAGCGGAAGAAGTCGGAGTTCGGCTCCAGCACCATCACGTTGCCCTTGTCGCGGAACGTGCTGCGATAGGCTTCCATGCTGCGCCAGAACTGCGCGAAGTTCGGATCCCGGCCGAAGGCATCGGCATAGATCTGCGACGCCTTGGCATCGCCCTCGCCCTTGACCATCTGGGCATCACGGTACGCCTCGGCCAGCACCACTTCACGCTGGCGATCGGCGTCGGCACGGATTTTCTCACCTTCCGCGGCGCCGGTCGAACGCAGTTCGTTGGCCACGCGCTTGCGCTCGGCCTCCATGCGGCGATAGACCGACTCGCTGATCGCGGGCAGCAGGTCCACACGCTTGAGACGCACATCCAGGATCTCGACGCCCACGGACTGCGCGTATTCGGCCATGCCGACGCGGATGTTCTGCATGACCTTTTCACGCTCGCCGGCCACCACGTCGGTCACCGTGCGCTTGCCGAATTCCTCGCGCGCCACGGCGTCGATCCGCTGCGTCATGCGGTCCTGGGCGCCGCGCACGTTGCCGCCAAAGGCGACGAAGAATTTGCGCGGATCGGTGATGCGCCATTTGACGAACCAGTCCACGACCATCGACTTCTTCTCGGCGGTCAGGAAGCGCTCGTTGGCGGCCACGTCGATCGTCTGCAGGCGGCGGTCCATGAAGACCACGTTCTGCAGCGGCGGCGGCAGCTTGAAATGCAGGCCCGGCTCGCGCACGACCTGCTTGATCTCGCCGAAGGCGAACACCACGGCGTACTGGCGCTGGTCGACCACGAACAGCATCGACGACACGACGGCCAGCAGGATGAACAGGCCAATGGCAAAGGAAATCAGTCGATTCATGACGGTCTCCTTAGCGTACGTCGCGATCGCGGTTGCGCATCGATTCGCGCGAGCGGATGTCCGGCGACGGTGCTTCCGTCGTCGGCGGCGCAGTCGTGCCCGGCGCGGCGGCCGGCGGCGTGGCGCCCTGCACCTGCGACATCAGCTTGTCGAGCGGCAGGTACAGCAGGTTGTTGCCGGCCTTGGCATCGACGAGGATCTTGTTCGAGTTGCTGTAGATCTGCTGCATGGTCTCCAGGTAGATGCGGTCGCGGGTGACCTGCGGCGCCTTCGCGTACTCGGTCTGCACCGAGCGGAAGCGCGATGCGTCACCTTCGGCCTGCGCCACCACGCGGGCCCGGTAGGCCTCGGATTCTTCCTTCAGGCGCGCCGCCGTGCCGCGTGCGCGCGGCAGGATGTCGTTGGCGTACGCCTGGCCTTCGCTGATCGCACGCTCGCGATCCTGGCTGGCCTTGTTCACGTCGTCAAACGCGGCCTGCACCTGCTCGGGCGGCTGCACGCTCTGGACGTTGACCGAGATCACGCGGATGCCGGTCTTGTATGCCGACAGGATCGACTGGATCGACTTGGCCAGGCCCTGCGCAATCTGCTCGCGGTTCTCGTACAGCACCGCGTCCATCTTGTTGCGGCCGACGATCTCGCGCACCGAGGTCTCGGCGGCCTGCGTCACCAGTTCCTCGTCGCCACCGCGGTCGGTCTTGTTGAAGAACAGGAATTCGCTGGCGTCCTGGATGTCGTACTGCACCGTGAAGCGGACGTCGATGATGTTCTCGTCCTGCGTCAGCATCGACGAGTCCTTGAGGTTGCTGTCCTTGATCGACGTCGCGCGGCCCACTTCCACCGAGCGCACGGCCGACAGGTTGACCACCTCGGCCGACTGGATCGGCCACGGCGCGCGCCAGTTGATACCGGGGCCCGTGGTGTACTTGAACTTGCCGAACTGCAGGATCACGGCGGTCTGCCCTTCCTGCACCATGAAGAAGCCGCTGGCCAGCCAGATGCCGATCACGGCCGCCACGATCACGCCGGCGCCGATGTTCGAGCCCCTGCCCGACGGGCGCGAGCCGAAGCCGTTGCCCTGCCCGCCGCCGCCGTTGTCCTTGCGGCCCAGCAGGCCGTTCAGGCGGCGGTTGAAGTCGCGCCAGAGCTCGTCCAGGTCGGGCGGGCCATCCTGCGGCCGCTGGTTCTGCTGGCGGCTCTTGTCCTTGTCTTCATCGTCCTGACCGTTACGGCCCCAGCGGGGGTCGTTCAAGGAGAAGATGGCGCGCAGGCGCGGCCAGCGAGCAAGCCGCGCGGCGCGGCTGCCTGGCACGAAGTGCGAGTCAGGATTCCGAGGGAACAGGGGCATGAAGGGCACGGGTCCGGGAAAGTTTGGAACAGGGGGATTCTAGCAGCCATCTTGATCACTTTTGCTCAAAATCCCCCAATCGGGCCGCCATTGGCGGCAATGCTTGCTCAGTTGGGGTAGTTGTCGCCGGCAACCGGGCGATTCCCGGGTCCGTTTTCCGCCTCGTCATCGGGCTCGGGCAGGCCCTGGCCGTCGCTTCCCCCCGCCAGCCCGCCACCGTCCAGCCGGGGATCGTACGGGGCCGGCTCGCCCGGCCGGGTGGCCAGCCACTGGGCCACTTCGACGATGGCCTCGCGCAGCGCGTCCAGGCCCAGGCCGTCGCGCGCCGACAGGAATACCCGCGTCGGCACGCCGTCCTCGTTCCGCTCCACGCGCGGGCCAAGTTCCAGCAGTTCGGGCGCCGCGTCGATCTTGTTCATGACCACGATCTGCGGGATGTCCAGCGCGTCGATTTCCGCCAGCACCCGGTTCACCTGCTCGATCTGCTCGTGGCGCACGGCGCTGGACGCGTCCACCACGTGCAGCAGCAGGTCGGCGTGCACGGTTTCGTCCAGCGTGGCGCGGAACGCTGCCACAAGCTGGGTCGGCAGGTCGCGGATGAAGCCGACCGTATCCGACAGCACGACGTTGCCCAGCCCGTCCAGGAACAGGCGCCGGGACGTCGTATCGAGCGTCGCAAAGAGCTGGTCCGCGGCGTAGGCCCGGGCCTTCGTCAGCGCGTTGAACAGCGTCGACTTGCCGGCGTTGGTATAGCCGACCAGCGAAATGCTGAGCGTATCGTTGCGGGCACGGGCGCGGCGCTGGGTATGGTGCTGGCGCTGCAGCCGCGCCAGATCGGTCTTGAGCCGCTTGGCGCGGTCGTCCAGCATCCGGCGGTCCAGTTCGAGCTGCCGCTCGCCGGGGCCGCCGCGCATGCCGATCCCGCCCTTCTGCCGCTCCAGGTGGCTCCACGCCCGCACCAGTCGCGACGCCTGGTATTGCACCTGCGCCAGTTCCACCTGCACCTTGCCGACGTGGCTCTGCGCGCGCTGGCCGAAGATATCGAGGATCAGGCCGGTCCGGTCGATCACGTGGCGGCGCAGGAACCGTTCGAGGTTCCGCTGCTGGGCCGGGCTCAGCGCGTGGTTGAACACCACCACGTCGGCATCCAGCGCGTCCGCCGCCTCCTTGAGCTCCTCGGCCTTGCCGGAGCCGATGAACAGCGCCGGGTCGGGGCGCGAACGCTTGCCGGTCAGCGTGTGCACCGGCACCGAGCCGGCCGTGGTGGTCAGCAGCGCCAGTTCGGAAAGGCTTTCCTGGAAATCATGCTTGCCGAAATCCACGCCGACGAGGATTGCGCGCGAGGGATCGGTCTGGGAAGTAGCTCTGGGTTGCAAGCGGGTGGACGCGGGGCGCCGGATAAATGTTGGAAACGGTGGGAAATCCGATTGTCAAGACAATGGTCGCGACCACGGGCCGCGGCGCGGCAACCTGCCGCATCGGGCGGCCGTCAGGCAGCGGGACAGGTGCGGAGTCGATCGGAAACCGGAATTTGAAGAGGCGGCCCGTTCGGGGCAACGCTGGCGGC
Organism: Cupriavidus sp. SZY C1; assembly: GCF_032190535.1. NCBI lineage: Bacteria > Pseudomonadati > Pseudomonadota > Betaproteobacteria > Burkholderiales > Burkholderiaceae > Cupriavidus > Cupriavidus sp. SZY C1. Next base: position 35,378 of record NZ_JAUANU010000021.1, on the reverse strand, counting down.
TCGCGCCGGAGGACGGCGGGACAGGAACGTGCAGCGTGGACGGCCGCATGGCAATGCGGCCACCCACGAATGAGGGAAAATCAGCCCTCGGAGGAATCATCCACACGGAAATTGACCGCGCGCGCCGGCACGACGGTGGAAATCGCATGCTTGTACACCATTTGGGTCACGGTGTTGCGCAGCAGGACGACATACTGGTCGAACGACTCGATATTGCCTTGCAGCTTGATGCCATTGACGAGGTAGATGGAAACCGGCACGTGCTCTTTGCGCAGCGCGTTAAGGAACGGGTCTTGTAGCAATTGCCCTTTGTTGCTCATGGCACACTCCAAAATTATAGATTTAGTGATGGATCATGGGGACGAAAGTCCCCGGTTCAAGTCAGTTGGCGCAAAAACGCGCCAGAAAAAAGATCAAAACGGTACCAAGCTGGCATCAACGCGCAGGGCTCCCCCTGCTACCGTGAATTTAGCCGCAGTTCCAAACGAACGCAAACGAAACTTCGGACGAGGATGGGCACCTTTCTGGCTCAATCCTTCGAGTCCGCGTACGGGTTTTTGTTCGTACGGAATTCGATGCGCAATGGCGTGCCCTTGAGCTTGAACGCCTCGCGGAAGCGGTTCTCCAGGTAGCGCTTGTAGGCATCGGTCACGTTCTGCAGGCCGTTGCCGTGGATGACCACGATGGGCGGGTTGGAACCACCCTGGTGCGCGTAGCGCAGCTTGGGCCGCGACACGCCGGCGCGCTTGGGCTGCTGGAATTCCACTGCCTCGTGCAGCACGCGCGTGAGCTGCGGCGTGGGCAGCTTCACCATCGCGGCGGCGTAGGCGTCGTCTACCGAACGCAGCAGCGCGCCGATGCCGGTGCGCTCCTTCGCCGAGACGAAGTGGAAGTTCGCAAAGCCCAGGAACTGCAGCTTGCGCTCCAGGTCGTGCTTCACGCGGTCGCGCTGGTGGCCGTCCAGGCCGTCCCACTTGTTCACGCCCACGACGAGCGCGCGGCCCGATTCGACGATGAAGCCGGCGATATGGGCGTCCTGCTCGGAGATGTCCTGCTGGGCGTCCAGCAGCAGCACCACCACGTTGGCATCGGCAATCGACTGCAGCGTCTTGACCACCGAGAACTTCTCGATGGCCTCGAACACCTTGCCGCGCTTGCGCAGGCCGGCCGTGTCGATCAGCGTGTACGGCTTGCCGCCGCGCTCGAACTCCACGTAGATGGCGTCGCGCGTGGTGCCCGGCATGTCGAACGCGATCACGCGCTCCTCGCCGATCAGCGTGTTGACCAGCGTGGACTTGCCCACGTTGGGCCGCCCGACGATGGCGATCTTGGTGCCACGCTGGTTGGCCTCGGCTTCCTCGGCCAGCTCGGGCCGCTCCTGCACGGCCAGTTCCAGCGCCTCGTCCACCAGCTCGCGCACGCCGTCGCCGTGCGTGGAGGAGATCGCGTACGGATCGCCCATGCCCAGCTCGTAGAAGTCCGCGGCCACCGAGGTGTACTTCATGCCTTCGGCCTTGTTGACCGCCAGCATGATGCGCCGGCCGGTCTTGCGCAGGTAGTCCGCGATCACGCGGTCCTGCGGCGCCAGGCCCAGGCGGCCGTCCACCAGGAAGATGACGACGTCGGCCTCCACCACGGCCTGGCGCGTCTGCTTGGCCATTTCGGCGACGATGCCGTCCTTGGCCACGGGCTCGAAGCCGCCCGTGTCGATCACGATGAACGGACGATCGCCGATGCGGCCCTCGCCATAGTGGCGGTCCCGCGTCAGGCCCGGCAGGTCGGCGACGAGTGCGTCGCGCGAGCGGGTCATCCGGTTGAATAGCGTCGACTTGCCCACATTAGGGCGGCCGACGAGTGCGATAACTGGTTTCATGCAATAAATGGGAACAGGGGGCGGCCTGCGCCGTCCCCCAGCAACTCCGGAGTCATGTTGAGCCGACAACCGCCGTGGGCATCACGGCTGGCCACGTCTGTCGGGCGTCCTGTCGGGGGGCAAGTCGGAGCCAGACGCTCCGTCCCGCCGTGTTGCACGACCAGGGATCATGCTACCGGATTGGCGCCGGCCGTGCGACAGGGGCACGGCCGGGCCGCGTGCGCCAGCACGCGGTACGATGGCGGCCCCGGCACGGGCCGCCGCTGGCAATCAGTTCGGCACGAAGCCGTACACGTCGCCGTCGCGGGTCTGGACCACCAGGGTCTGCCCGGCGATGACCGGCGCCGCGCTGATGGCGCTGCCGTCGGTCTTCATGCGCGCGACGATGGTGCCGTCTTCCCGCGACAGGAAGTGCACGAAACCTTCATAGTCGCCCACCACCACCGAGCGGCCGATCGTGGCCGGCGCACCAAGCTGGCGATAGCGCAGGTCCGTATTCTTCCAGCGTTCGTTGCCGTTCTGACGATCGAATGCGAACACCGCCGACGTCTCGTCGCTGGAGAACAGCGAATTCTCGTCCTGGGCCAAGCCCATCGGCGACGAGAAATCCTTGCCCCACTGCGGCTGGCCGTTGGCCAGTTCCAGGCAGGCAATCCGGCCCTGGAACGTCGTGGCGCAGACCTGGCGACCCAGCACGGCCGGCACGCCGGTCACGTCGTTCAGGCGCTCGATTTCCGACACGCCCTTCGGATAGGACACGGTGCTTTCCCAGCGCAGCACGCCGTTGCCCGGGGCCAGCACGCCCAGCTTGCCGCCCGGGAAGCCGGTCACGATGCCGTCGCCGGCATAGACCATTCCCATCGCGGCGCGCAGGTTCAGCGCGGCCTGGGAGCGCTGGTAGATCCAGCGGCGGTCGCCGGTGCCGGCGTCCAGGCCGATGACGCGCGTATCGGTCGTACGCACCACCACCAGGCCGTTGCCGACCAGCGGCGCCGACAGGACTTCGCCATTGACCTGCTTCTTCCAGATCTGCTTGCCGGACTTGTCGAACGCGTAGATCGCGCCCTTCTCGCCCGCGACGGCGGTGGTCTCGCCGTCCGAACCGGGGCCCGACGTCAGGTCGCGGTCGGTCTTGGCCTTCCACAGCGTCTGGCCGCTGGCCGCGCTGATTGCCATCACCGTCCCGCTCTTGCCGGACACGTACACCGCATCGCCAGCCGCCACGGGCGCCATCACATACGGGCCACTCTTGCCCACGTCGGCCTTCCAGGCCTGCTTGACCGACAGCGTGGCCGACACCGGCTTCAGCTCGGTAGGCGGATGCTTGTTTTCCTTGCTGAACAGCGAGCAGCCCGCCAGCAGGCCCAGGCAGGTGCCGGCCACGAGCGTGCGGGTTGCGGCTGTGCGAAGCAATGACGTCATAGGATGCGTTCCGATATTTTTTGAGAGGGTCCGCGGTCCGCTCACGCGGTGCCCAGCGCGTCGAGCTTGAACTGGATGATCTGGCGCATGCCGGCTTCGCCGGTGCCCAGCTTTTCCAGCGCACGGCGGTAGGCGGTGCGGGCCTCGTCACGCTTGTCCTGGGCGGCCAGCAGGTCGCCGCGGCGGTCCGCGAACAGCGCTTCGTACTGCGCCGGCGCGTCCTTGAGCAGCGCCAGGCCCTGGTCGTACGCCTTCTCGTCGAGCAGGATGCCGGCCAGGCGCACGCGCGCCACCGGGGCGTAGTCTTCGCCGCCGTGGTCGATGGCCCACTGAAGCTGGGTCTTGGCGCCTGCCAGGTCGCCAGCCTCGTACAGCACCTTGGCGGCGGTCAGCGCGCTCATCGGGCCGTAGGCGGTGCGGCCGAACTTGTCTTCGAGGTCCGTGGCGGCGCGCTTGACGCGGTCGGCGTCGCGCGCTTCGGCGGCCTTCGTCACCTGCTCGTAGAGCTGCGCGGCATCACCGGCCTGCGAGCGCTGCCAGTACTTCCAGCCGGACCAGCCCGCAAAGGCCAGCAAGAGCACAATGACCGCCCACGTGACGGCGTTGCCGTACTGTGCCCACCAGGCCTTGAGGCTCTCAAGCTGTTCCTGTTCTTCTAGATCGTAAGCCATGTCGAGGCAGTTACCTGCGTTGGTTGAAATTGACACGGCCGCTTCCTTCCAGGACAGCGGCCGTGCGGCACTTGTCTGACGACGCGCCTGTTGCCCGTCGTCCTATTGCTCGTCGTCCTCGTCGTCGTCCGCTTCCAGCGCGTCCACCATCCGTTCGATGATGAACTCCACCACGGTCTCGGCCGGGATGCTGGTCTGCGGACCGCCCTCGGCGGCGTTGCCGCTGCGCAGTTGCTTGACCGCCACCGTGCCGCCGGCGATTTCGTCGTCGCCAATGATAACGGCAAAGGAGGCGCCGCTCGCGTCGGCGCGCTTCATCTGCGACTTGAAGCTGCCGCTCTTGCCGTCGGGCGTGGCGTGGAAGAGCACGTCCAGGCCGGCGTCACGCAGCCGTTCGGCCGCGATCATCGCCTGCTCGCTGGCGGCCTGGCCCTGGTGGACCATGTACACGTCGCAGCCCTGGGCCTCAGGGGCCAGCTTTTCCTCGCGCAGCAGTTCGATGATGCGCTCGATGCCCATCGCCCAGCCGCACGCCGGCGCGGGCTTGCCGCCCATCTGCTGGATCAGCGGATCGTACCGGCCACCGCCCGCGATCGTGCCCTGGGCGCCCAGCTTGTCGGTGATCCACTCGAACACCGTCAGGTTGTAGTAGTCCAGGCCGCGCACCAGGCGCGGGTTGATCTTGAACGGGATATTGTTGGCCTTCAGGATGCGCTGGACGCCCTCGAAGTGCGCCAGCGACTCGGCACCCAGGAAGTCGATCAGCTTGGGCGCGTTGGCGGCCATCTCCTGCAGCGCCGGATTCTTGGTGTCCAGCACGCGCAGCGGATTGGTGTACAGGCGGCGCTTGCCATCCTCGTCGAGGATGTCCTTGAAGCCTTCCAGGTACTTGACCAGTTCCTCGCGGTGCGCGGCGCGCTCGTGCGCCTGGCCCAGCGAATTCAGCTCCAGCCGCACGCCGGTCAGGCCCAGGTCGTCCCACAGGCGCTGGCACATCAGGATGATCTCGGCATCCACGTCCGGGCCGGCAAAGCCCAGCGCCTCGGCGCCAAGCTGGTGGAACTGGCGATAACGGCCGCGCTGCGGCCTTTCGTGGCGGAACATCGGGCCCGTGTACCAGAGGCGCTTGGGGCCGTCGTACAGCAGGTTGTGCTCGATGGTCGCGCGCACGGCCGCGGCGGTGCCTTCCGGGCGCAGCGTCAGGTTCTCGCCATTGAGCGCGTCGGTGAAGGAATACATCTCCTTCTCGACGATGTCGGTCACTTCGCCAATGCCCCGCACGAAGAGCTGCGTATGCTCGACGATCGGCGTGCGGATCTGCTGGTAGCCATAGGCGCGCAGCATGCTGCGCGCGGCGTTGTCGAACAGTTCCCACAGCGGGGCATCGGCGGGCAGCATGTCGTTCATGCCCTTCACGCCCTGCAGTGCCTTGTCGGCCTTCGTCTTGTCTTCGCTCATGTTCTCTTCGTGATACCGGTGGTGTCCTGGCGCCCCTGCGCTCAGGCCACCGCTTCCTGTTGCTTGGCCTGCTTCGCGCCGGGACCGTAGTGCGAGCGGACGTATTCGTCCACGATCGCCTGGAAGTCCTGGGCAATGTTGTCACCCCGCAGCGTCTTGACCTTGACGCCGTCGACGAACACCGGCGCGGCCGGCGATTCGCCCGACCCCGGCAGCGAGATGCCGATGTTGGCGTGCTTGCTTTCGCCCGGGCCGTTGACGATGCAGCCCATCACGGCCACATCCATTTCCTCCACGCCGGGGTACTGGTCCTTCCAGACCGGCATCTGCTCGCGCAGGTACGACTGGATGCTGGCGGCCAGCTCCTGGAACGTCGTGCTCGTGGTGCGGCCGCAGCCCGGGCAGGCAATCACCATCGGCGTGAAATTGCGCAGGCCCATGGTCTGCAGGATTTCCTGGCCGACGTAGACCTCCTTCTCGCGCGGCGCGCCCGGTTCCGGCGTCAGCGAGATGCGGATCGTGTCGCCGATGCCTTCCTGCAGCAGCACAGACAGCGCGGCCGTCGAGGCCACGATGCCCTTGCTGCCCATGCCGGCCTCGGTCAGCCCCAGGTGCAGCGCGTATTCGCAGCGGCGCGACAGCTCGCGGTAGACCGCCACCAGTTCCTGCACCTGCGACACCTTGCACGACAGGATGATCTGGTTGCCCGGCAGGCCGATTTCCTCGGCCTTCTGCGCCGATTCGATCGCCGACGTGATCAGCGCCTCGACCATCACGCTCTGCGCGGGCCACGGCTCGGCGCGCTGGGCGTTCTCGTCCATGATGCGCGCGAGCAGGTCCTGATCCAGGCTGCCCCAGTTCACGCCGATGCGCACCGGCTTGTTGTAGCGGCACGCCATCTCGATCATCTCGGCGAACTGCTTGTCGCGCTTGGCGCCCTTGCCCACGTTGCCGGGATTGATACGGTACTTCGACAGCGCCTGCGCGCACTCGGGATAGTCGTGCAGCAGCGTGTGGCCGTTGTAGTGGAAGTCGCCCACCAGCGGCACGTTCACGCCCATCCGGTCCAGCTGTTCGCGGATGGCCGGCACGGCGGCGGCGGCCTCGGGCGTGTTCACGGTGATCCGGACGATCTCCGACCCGGCGCGCGCCAGTTCCTTGATCTGGATGGCCGTGCCGATGGCGTCGACCGTGTCCGTGTTCGTCATCGACTGCACGCGCACCGGTGCGCCGCCGCCGATCGTCACGATGTTGTCGCCCCACGCGACGCTGGCCTGGCGCGACACGCGGCGTGGCAGCGGACCCGGGATCACCGGTTGGGAAGCTTTCTGGTGCATTGCGTTACCACCTTCAAATGGCATGGCTGATTGCGCGGCCCGGCCGCATTACTGCAGGGTCAGGCGCGCCACGTTGTTCCGGTCGGCGGCCTTGAAGTTGACCGGCGCGCCATTGTGCGCCATCGACTCCACGCCCTTCACGTTGCCGAGCACGACCTTGTAGGGACCACCCGCGCCGCTGCCGGCCACGGCGTCGCCGGCCTTGCCGGTGCCGCCCATGATGACCTTGCCGGTGCGGTCGCGCACTTCGTACCAGGTATCGGCGGCAAAGCGGATCTGGACCGCGCCGTCGCCGGTGGCGGCCGGTGCGGCAGGCGCACCAGGCGTGGCGGCCGTGGCCGTCGCGGGCACCTGCACCGGCTGGGCCACAGGCTTGTCCTGCGGCAGGCCCACCGCGCCGCCAGTGGCCAGCGGCATGCCGGTGGCGGTGGTCGGCGTGGTCGTCGTCGTTGTCGTTGTCGTAGCCGATGCCGGCGACGCCTCGGACGGCGCGGGCGAATCGTTGCCGGCCATCACCGGCGGCAGCGCGGCCGATACCGTGCCGTCACCATTGCTTTGCGTCCCGCCCTCTTCCGCCGGCTTGTCGGCCGCGCGGTCGCCGGCCGGCGCATCGGCGGCGGCCTGGTTGTGCGATTCCAGCCATGCCTTGGCATGGTCGTAGCCGAAGTACACGCCGGCGCCAGCCAGCGCCAGCACGCAGACCAGCCACAGCCAGCGGCCACCGGCGCCGCCCGTGCCCTTGGCCTTGCCGCCAAAGCGCTTGCGGTCGTCGAACGCCTGGTTCAGCGCGCCTTCGTGGCGACGGGTGATGCCGGTTACCGGCATGGCCTGCGCCTGGGCATGGTATTGGCCCAGCAGGCCATCGATATTGATCTGCAGCGTGCGCGCATAGGCCCGCATCACGCCCTTGGCGAACGTCACGTCCGCCAGGCTCGACACATTGCCCGCCTCGATCGCCACCAGCTTGCTCGGCGCCACCTTCAGCCGTGCGCCGACATCCTCCAGCGACAGGCGTTGCGCCTCGCGACCCTCTTTCAGTTGCGCCCCGATCTCGCGGGCCACTGCCTCGCGGTCGGAGTCTGTCGCGCCGCCTGCAACTTGCGTTGCGGCCTGGCTGCCGGCGCGCTCTTCTTCATTCATCCCAAGCTCCTCTCTCGTATGCGGTCAGCTCGCGCGAATCGGGGAAACGGTTACGCAGTTCCGCGATCATCGCGCCCTGCGTCTGGGTATCGCCCTGCCGATGGGCAATGCGCGCACCCAGCCAGAGGGATTGCGCGGTGGCAAAACGGCTGCCATTGATGCGGCCAGCGAATTGCCGGGCTTGTCCCATGTCCCCGCGCTGGAAATACAGTTGCGCGAGATTCATGAGCACTGACGGATCATTCCGGTCATATCCGTAGGCCGTCTGCAGATATTTTTCTGCCCCGGCAAAGTTGCCGTGGCGCAATTCGCAGACGCCCAGGTTGGTCAGCGGCTTGATCGGCCCATTGGCCGACGGGGCCTGCACGGCGCGTTCCAGCGTCGCCTTGCCCTCGGCGTAGCGGTTGGTCTGGCACTGGAACCAGCCGTAGTTGTTCAGGATGTCCGGGTCGCCCGCGCGCATGCCCAACGCGGTACGGAAGCTGTCCTCGGCCAGCGCGTTCTCGTTCATGCCCATGTAGATCAGGGCGCGTACGTGATAGGCGTCGACGTTGGCCGGATCGATCGCGATGGCCTGCTTGACCTCGTCAAGCGCCACCGGGTACTGGCGCGCCTCCAGGTACTGCGTCGCCAGGCGCAGCCGGAGCGCGGCGCGCTTGTTCGCGGCGGTCTGGTCGGAAGCAGTCTTGATGTCCTGCGTGGGCCCGGCGGGCAGCGTGCAGGCGGACAGCATCAACAGCCCTGACAGGGCAGCGACAAGCAGACGGATCATGCAGGACGGGCCTCCCGAGCGCTGCCGGCAACCACCGGCACCAGTGGCGTGATCTTGCCGAACTTACCGCGCTCGGCCAGGCGGGTGCGATCCATGACCTCGCCGGCCAGCTGGCCGCACGCGGCGTCGATGTCGTCGCCACGGGTCTTGCGGATCGTCGTGACGATCCCCGCGTCCATCAGCACCTGGGCGAAGCGGCGGATCTGCTCGTTGTTCGAGCGCTTCAGCCCCGACTCGGGGAACGGATTGAACGGGATCAGGTTGAACTTGCATGGCACGTCGGCCACGAGCTTCAGCAGTTCCCGGGCGTGCTCGACCGTGTCGTTGACGTTGTCGAGCATGCAGTATTCGAAGGTGATGAAATCGCGCGGCGCGAACTCAAGGTAGCGGCGGCATGCCGCCATCAGTTCGGCCAGCGGATACTTGCGGTTCAGCGGCACCAGCACGTCGCGCAGCGCATCGTTCGAGGCGTGCAGCGACACGGCCAGCGCCACGGGCAGGTCCTTTGCCAGGCGGTCCATCATCGGCACCACGCCGGACGTGGACAGCGTCACGCGGCGGCGCGACAGCCCGTAGGCGTTGTCGTCGAGCATCAGCCGCATGGCCGGCACGACGGCATCGTAGTTCAGCAGCGGCTCGCCCATGCCCATCATCACCACGTTGGAGATGACACGGTCGTCCTTGGGGCCGCGGCCCAGTTGCTCGCGCATGGCGAACTCGGCCATCCAGAGCTGGCCGATGATCTCGCCCGTGCTGAGGTTGCGCGAGAAGCCCTGCTTGCCGGTGGAACAGAACCGGCAGTTGACGGCGCATCCGGCCTGGGACGACACGCACAGCGTGCCGCGCGTGTCCTCGGGGATGTACACCGTCTCCACCGCGTTGCCGGCGCCCACGTCGAGCAGCCACTTGCGCGTGCCGTCGGCGGACAGGTTGTCCGTGATGATGGCAGGCGCCCGGATCTCGGCCCGCGTCGCGAGCTTTTCGCGCAGCGACTTGGCGAGATCCGACATGGCGTCGAAGCGGCTGGCGCCGAACTGGTGGATCCAGCGTTGCAGCTGCCGTGCACGGAACGGCTTCTCGCCGAGCTCGCCGCAATAGGCGGTGAGCGCGTCCGCGTCGAGATCGAGCAGGTTGACGAGAGAGTTCATGACGGCAGTTTCCAGCGTTGCTACAGGTTCAGTCGTGATGTCAGAGACAATCAGCGGCTGTAAACGTTCATGCCCGGGAAGAAGAACGACACTTCCACGGCAGCCGTCTCGGCGGCGTCCGAGCCGTGCACGGCGTTCGCGTCGATGCTGTCGGCGAAGTCGGCGCGGATGGTGCCCTTCTCGGCCTTCTTCGGGTCGGTGGCGCCCATCAGCTCACGGTTCTTGGCAATGGCGTTCTCGCCTTCCAGCGCCTGGATCATGACCGGGCCGGAGACCATGAAGTCCACCAGGTCCTTGAAGAACGGACGCTCCTTGTGCACTGCGTAGAACTGCTCGGCTTCGCCGCGCGACAGGTGCACCATCTTGGCAGCAACGACTTTCAGGCCGGCGGCCTCGAAACGGGCGTAGATCTGGCCGATAACGTTCTTGGCCACGGCATCCGGCTTGATAATCGACAGGGTGCGTTCGATCGCCATGAAAAACTCCGAAAAATGAAGGGGTTACAAATGGATTAAACGTGCAATTCTAGCACGACCGCATGGCGGATTCGAGCGCGTGCCGGCATGACTTGAAAGACGCCCGGACGCACCGGCACCGTGCCGCAGATTATGCGTCGGAAAGCACATTACATTGTTGAAATGCGGGAACAGATACCCGGCACTTGCGTCAAAATGTCTGCGTTTTCGGAAAACAACTACTGACAAGGATAATTGTCAAGACAAGGGCCCTTGCAAATCCGCGGGCGCGATGCCACATTGGCGCTGTGCGGCCGGGTTACCCCGGCGCCTCACGTATCTCAGATGACAGGAGTCATGATGAACAACAAGCTGAATACCTATGGATTCGGCAACAGCGCGGGCGTGACCGATGTGGCCGTCCGCAACCGGGTCCTTCGCAATACCTACTGGCTGCTGGCCATCTCGATGATCCCGACCGTGCTCGGCGCGTGGATCGGCGTGGCCGCCGGCTTTGCGGGCCTGGTCGCCGGCAGCCCGGGGCTGTCCGCCATCCTGTTCCTGGCCGTCGCGTTCGGCTTCATGTTCGCCATCGAGAAGACCAAGAACAGCAGCATGGGCGTGGTCCTGCTGCTGGCCTTCACGTTCTTCATGGGCCTGATGCTGGCGCGGATCCTGAGCCTGACGCTGTCGTACTCGAACGGCCCGGCGCTGATCATGTACGCGTTCGGCGGCACCGCGGCCGTGTTCGGCGTGATGGCGACGATCGCCACGGTCAGCAAGCGCGATTTCTCGGGCCTGGCCAAGTTCCTGTTCGTCGGCGTGATCCTCCTGATCCTGGCCAGCATCGCCAACATCTGGCTGCAACTGCCGGCGCTGATGATCACGCTGTCGGTCATCGCCATCGCGATCTTCTCGATCTTCATCCTGATCGACGTGCAACGCGTGGTGAACGGCGGCGAGACCAACTACATCACCGCCACGCTGGCGATCTACCTGGACGTCTACAACGTCTTCGTGAACCTGCTGGCCCTGCTGGGCATCTTCGGCGGCAACCGCGACTGAGCGGCGCCGCACCCAATGAAACAGCCGCCCTCGGGCGGCTGTTTTTTTGTCCGGTCCCGTCGCGCCAGGGCTCAGTCGCGGTCGAACACGGCGATCGATTCGACGTGGGACGTGTGCGGGAACATGTTGACCACGCCCGCACCGCTGAGCCGGTATCCGGCCTCGTGCACCAGCAGGCCGGCGTCGCGCGCCAGCGTGGCCGGGCTGCACGACACGTAGACGATCCGCTTCGGCAGCAGGTCGCTGCCGGCCTGGTTCAATTCGCCAAGCGCCTTGCAGACGGCCAGTGCGCCCTCGCGCGGCGGATCGACCAGCCAGCGGTCGAACCGGCCCAGCGCCGCGATGTCCTCGGCGGTCACCTCGAACAGATTCCGGCACGCGAACGACGTCTTGTCGGCCAGCCCGTTGTACTCGGCATTGGCCAGCGCGCGCGTGGTCAGCGCCTCGCTGCCCTCGATGCCCATCACCGACGCGCCCTGCGTGGCCAGCGGCAGCGTGAAGTTGCCGATGCCGCAGAACAGGTCCAGCAGGCGGTCAGACGGCTGGGCGTCCAGCAGGCGCAGCGCCCGGCCGATCAGCACGCGGTTGATCTGATGGTTGACCTGGGTGAAATCGGTCGGCTTGAACGGCATGCGGATGCCGAACTCGGGCAGCGTGTAGGCCAGTTCCTGCTCGGCCGGGTAGAACGGGTAGACCGTGTCGGGGCCCTTGGGCTGGAGCCAGAACTGCACGCCGTGCTGGTCGGCGAAGGCGCGCAGCAGGTCCTTGTCGGCATCGGTCAGCGGTTCCAGAATCCGAAGGACCAGCGCGGTCACCTCGTTGCCGACGGCCAGTTCGATCTGCGGCATGCGGTCGCGGATCGACAAACCCGTCACCAGTTCCCGCAGCGGCACCAGCATCGCCGACACGTGCGGCGGCAGGATCTCGCAGCGCGTCATGTCGGCCACGTAGCTGCTCTTGCGCTCGTGGAATCCCACCAGCACCCCGCCCTTCTTGGCCACGTAGCGGACCGTCAGCCGCGCCCGGTAGCGATAGCCCCAGTCCGGGCCGGCGATGGGACGAAACACCACATCGGGCTTGACCTTGGACAGGTGCCAGAGGTCGTCTTCCAGCACGCGCTGCTTGATGGCTAGCTGCGCGCGCGCGTCCAGATGCTGCATCGAGCAGCCGCCACAGACGCCAAAGTGCTGGCAACCGGGCGTCACGCGCATCACCGACGACTGCCTGATCTCGACCAGATGGGCCTGCTCGTAGCTCGGCTTGCGCCGGTAGCTCCGGTACGCCACGGTCTCGCCGGGCAGCGCGCCTTCGACGAAGATCACCTTGCCGGGCGTGCCGTCCTCGTTTTCCAGGCGGCCGACGCCACGCGCCTCCATGTCGAGGCTGTGGATCGAGACCACGGGATCGGCGGGCACGGGCGTGGCGGATGCGGCGGGTGCGGCACCCGGCTGGCCCGCTTGCTCGGGCTGGGGAGTAACGACGGCTTGAGACACCAGAGGGACCTGACGTATTGTTTTGCGAAAGCGCGATTGTAGTCCAGTCATCGCGCCGTCACGAAGCAGCACGTCACAGGAGAGACGGCGATGGAACTCGTTTCCTGGAATATCCAGTGGGGACGCGGCGCGGACGGCAAGGCCGACCTTGCGCGCACCGTTCGCACGATCCGCGGCATGGCGGACGCCGATGTCATCTGCCTGCAGGAAGTGACGCGCGGCTTTTCCGACATCGACGGGAATCCGCAGCGTGACCAGGTGGCGGAGCTGACCGCGCTGCTGCCGGGCTATCGCGTGATCTTTGCGCCCGGCGTTGACCGGACGCACGGCGACGGCACGCCGCGCCAGTTCGGCAACGTCATCGCCACGCGGCTGCCCGTGCGCGAGATCTTTCGCCATGCCCTGCCCTGGCCGGCCGATCCCGATGTCGCGTCGATGCCGCGCGTGGCGCTGGAAGTCACCGTGCTGGCAGGCACCAGCCCGCTGCGCGTCATCTGCACGCATCTGGAGTACTACTCGAAGCCCCAGCGCGAGGCCCAGGCCGACGCGCTACGCCAGTGGCACACCGAGGCGTGCGACCACGCGCGCCGGCCGGGCAAGTCCGAGAAGAAGCCGGGCCCGTTCACGCCCGAGCCGCGCCCCACCGCTGCGGTGCTGTGCGGCGACTTCAACAGCAAGCCCGATGACGTGGCCTACCGGCGCGTGCTGGAGCCGTACAGCGACGGCACGGTGAACTGGAAGGATGCCTGGTGCCAGATGCACCCGGGCCAGGACCATGCGCCAACCTGCGGGCTGTACGACAAGGAACAGTGGCCCGAGCCGGCGTTCGCATGTGATTTCGTCTTCGTGACCGAAGACCTGCTGGGCGATGTCAGGCGCTGCGAGGTCGATGCCGGTACCGATGCATCGGACCATCAGCCGATCCACCTGAGCCTGGCGCGCTAAAGGCCGGGAAGGCCGGAATTGCGAGGCTGGGCGCCTCAGTCCTCGTCCTCGGCCTCGGGGGCCATCGGCTGGAGCCGGAACGCGCGCAGGTACTGCATCCACTGCTCGCCCGGCAGCTCGGCCAGCGTCTCCTGCACCAGCGACACTTCCATGTCGAACTCGCGCGGCGACAGCCCGCCGCGCATCAACTGGAAGCGGCAGTACATCAGGTACGTGTTGACGACATCGGTCTCGCAGTAGTCGCGGATCTCGGCAAGCCGGCCCTGCTGGAACGCCTGCCAGACCATGCTGCCGTCCATGCCCATCTTGCCGGGAAAGCCGCACAGCTTTGCCAGGTCATCGAGCGGCGCGCTGGCCCGCGGCTGGTACATCGCCAGCAGGTCCATCAGGTCCAGGTGCCGCATGTGGTAGCGGCTGATGTAGTTGTTCCACTTGAAGTCGCGGCTGTCGTCGTCGCGGCCCTCGCCCATTTCCCAGTAGCGCGGCGCGGCCACGCCGTGCACGAGACCACGGTAGTGCAGCACGGGCAGGTCGAAGCCGCCGCCGTTCCACGACACCAGTTGCGGGCTGTAGCGGGCAATCAGCTCGTAGAACTTCTGGATCAGCGTGGCTTCCCCGTCCTCGGGCGTCCCCAGCGATCCGACGTGGAACACCGCGGAGCCGTCGCGCTGCGTACGGCGCAGCACGCACGAAATGGCGGCCACGCGCTGCAGGTAATGGGGCAGGAAATCGGAACCGGTTTTATCGCGGCGCGCAGCAAACGCATGCTCGGCCACTTCGGCGTCGCTCATTGCTGCGGGATGGTCGTGCAAACGGCGCAGGCCGTCGACATCGGGAATCGTCTCGATGTCGAATACCAGCACAGGGGTCATAAAACGGCGTCCTTCCTTACACCTTGCGACGCGAAATGCCGCTTGAGCTTGACCAGCGCTTCCTGCTGGATCTGGCGCACGCGTTCGCGCGTCAGGCCCATTTCCTCGGCCAGCTCTTCCAGCGTGGCCGGCTCGATGTGGTTCAGGCCGAAGCGGCGCTCCACCACATAGCGATGCTTCTCTGACAGGCGCGCCAGCCAGAGCTTCATCAGGTTTTCGAGTTCGCGGTGGGCCACCTCCTGGTCGGGGGCGGCATTGTGCTCGTCGGACAGGAAATCAAGCAGGCTCGATCCCGGGTCGAGATCGAACGGCGTATCGAGCGAGGTGGTGTGTTCGTTGAGCGCCAGGACGTCCTGCACCTCGTCCGGCGTCTTGCCTAGGAGATGAGCGATGTCTTCCAGGCTGGCGTCGCGGCCGTCGGTGCCGCCCTTCTCCAGATGACGCTTGGCGCGCAGGACCTGGTTCAGTTCGCGGATGACGTGCACCGGCAACCGCACGGTGCGCGCCTGGTTCATGATGGCCCGCTCGATGCTCTGGCGGATCCACCACGTGGCGTAGGTCGAGAAACGGAAGCCGCGCGTCGGGTCGAACTTCTCGATCGCGTGCATCAGGCCCAGGTTGCCTTCCTCGATCAGGTCGAGCAGCGGCACGCCGCGGTTCAGGTAGCCCTTGGCGATGCTGACCACGAGGCGCAGGTTGCGCTCGATCATGACCTGCCGGGCCGAGAAGTCGCCGCCCTTGGCCAGCGTGGAGAAATGCAGTTCCTCCGGGGCCGACAGCAGCGGCTTGATGCTGATGCGATTGAGATAGTGCTGGACCGTATCGGCGGCCAGTTCGGTATGCAGGACGGTGCGGAAGTCGTCGGGCTCGGCGGCAGCCTCGGTCGTGCTTTCCTCCTCCTCGTCCTCGGACTCCTCTTCCTCGTCCTGGTCCGATTCTTCGGCGCTTATTTCGGCATTGCGCCGGCTGGCGCGCGACACGGGAGCGATGGGTTCGTCAGCCACCGGCACCATGTCCGATGCCGGGTCGGCTTCCGCCTCGTACACTCCGACGACCTCGTCATCGGATTGCGTTGCCACGCCAGCCTTGCCTTCCGGCTGCTTGGGACGACGGGTCCTGCTGACAACTCCGGATGAGACAGTTTTCTGGCGTGGCATGAAACCTCACTGTGGCGGTAGATACCGCATCGGATCGACCGGTTTTCCGTTCTTGCGAACCTCGAAATGCAGCTTGACCCTGTCAGTATCACTGTTACCCATTTCGGCAATCTTCTGGCCCTTGCGGACCGTTGACTGCTCTGCCACCAGCACCTTGTCGTTGTAACCGTAGGCGGTGAGATACGTGTCGTTGTGTTTGATGATGACAAGATTCCCGTAGCCGCGCAAGGGGCCTACGTGAATCACCCTACCCTCGTCGGCGGCCAGCACCGCATCGCCTTTCTTACCTGCGATATCGATGCCCTTGTTGCCCTTGTCGTCAAATTTACCAACCAGTTGGCCGCTGGCCGGCCAGACCAGCCGGATGTCGCCCGCCGGGGCCGATGCGGCACCGGATGCGGCGGCCACGGCGGCCGGCGCCGGGGCGGCCGGCACGGCAGATGCCGCGGGTGCGGACGACGCGCTCATCGGCGTGCCGACCGGGCGAGTCGCGTCGATCGGCTGCGCCTGCACGGTGCCCGGTGCCACGGGCACGGTGGCCACGCCCGGCGCGGCATTCACGTCGGCGCTCGGCGGCACCACGCGCAGCAGTTGCCCCACTTCGATCTGGTTGGCGTTGGCCATGTTGTTCCAGGCCGCCACGTCGCGGTAGGACTGGCCGTTCTCCAGCGCGATACGGTAAAGCGTATCGCCGCGCTTGACCCGATAGTATCCGGGCGGCGCCGGCTCGTTGGACACCGCCGCCGGCTGGGTGGCCACGCCCGAGGTGCGGTCCACCACCGGCGCGGGCATCGGGGAATTGGCGCAGGCGGCCAGCACGGCTGCCGCGGCCAGGACGCCCAGGTGTTGTCCGACTCGTGTGAAATTCTTCTGATTCACGATGTTGTGCATAGTTCGACTCAGATGGTGCCCGATTTTAAAGGCACAAAGAAGACAGCTTCAAGCGCGGTCCGGTGAAAACGATGCCGATTGAGGCGCTCGATCAGTAGCAGTTGCTGGGTCACCGTCTGGCCCGCGGCGCCGGTGCCGGGGGTCACGACGGGCGCGATCAGCCGGCCGCCGATGGCGAGCTGCTCCAGCAGGGCCTGCGGCACTTCCATGCCGGCCGCGGCGAGGATGATCGACGAGAACGGCGCGGCCTGCGGCAGGCCCAGCATGCCGTCGCCGTAGTGCAGGCGGATGTTCGGCACCCGCAGCGGGCGCAGGTTCGCCTTGGCTTGTTCGTGTAGCGGACGGATCCGCTCGATGGAGAACACTTCCTGCGCGCACAGGCTCAGCACGGCCGCCTGATAGCCGCAGCCGGTGCCGATCTCCAGCACGCGCGCCAGCGGCTGGTCGGGCGTCAGCCCTTCGCGCAGCAACTCGATCATCCGCGACACCACCGACGGCTTGGAGATGGTCTGCTGATGGCCGATGGGCAGCGCGGCGTCCTCGTACGCCTGCGACGCCAGCCCCGGCTCCATGAACAGGTGGCGCGGCACCGTGGCGATGGCGCCAAGCACGCGCTCGTCGCGGATGCCGCCGGCCCGCAGCCGTGCCGCCAGCGCCGCGCGGGCGCGATCCGACGCCATGCCCCCGCCGCCGGCCGTGGCGGCCGACGCGCGCGCCTCCACCGCGCTGCCCGGCGCGGGCGGCGGCGCCGGCGGGGCGGCCGGCTTGCGCGGCTTCACCGTGGCGGGCGCCGGCGCGGCAACCGTGCGCTTGCCCACCGCGGGCAACCCGGCGGTGCGCGCGGGCGCGGGCTTGCGCTCGACCACCGCATCGAGCGGCAGCGGAAAGCGGGATCGGCGCGGCGTGGAACTCATTTCAGGGGCAAGGCAGGCAAGGATGGGATGACGACGATGGCGGCGGCCGCGCCACGGGCACGGCCATCGCCAGGAAACGGCCGGGCGGCGCGCGGCGCTGACACGCTCACCCCAGCCACTGCCCGATCTGTTCGAGCTGGCCGCGGTGCGTCAGGTCGAGCTGCAACGGCGTGAGCGAGACGTAGCCGTTGGCGGTGGCATGGAAATCCGTGCCTTCGCTCGCATCGCGCGCGTCGCCGGCGGGGCCGATCCAGTAGATGGGATCGCCGCGCGGATTGGCCTGCTGGATCACGGGCTGCGACGGGTGCCGCTTGCCCAGCCGCGTGGCGCGCTGGCCGCGGATGTGTTCGTACGGCAGGTTCGGGATGTTCACGTTCAGCAGGAACGGCTCGCTCGGCGGCCGGGCAATCACCCGCTCGACGATCTCGCGCGCCACGCGCGCGGCGGCGTCCACGTGCTCCCAGCCATGGTGCACCTGCGAGAACGCAATCGACGGGATGCCGAACAGGTAGCCCTCGATGGCGGCGGCCACGGTGCCCGAGTACAGCACGTCCTCGCCCATGTTCTGGCCCTGGTTGATGCCGGACACCACCAGGTCGGGCCGGTCCTGCAGCAGGCCGGTGAGCGCCACGTGCACGCAATCGGTCGGCGTGCCATTGATGTAGCGGAAGCCCTTCTGCACGCCCTCGCGCGCTTCGTAGACCGACAACGGGCGCTGCAGCGTCAGCGAATTCGAGGCGCCGCTGTGGTTTTGTTCCGGGGCGATCACGGTCACGCGCGCCAGGGGCGCGAGCGCTGCGTGCAGGACGGCAAGGCCCGGCGCGAGGTAACCGTCATCGTTGGCAAGAAGGATATGCATGGCCGCGATTGTACCTGAGCAAGGGGCCGTCGGCGCCACCGCGGATGCACCGGAAACGGGACAATCCGGCCCCGGCCATGCGTCGCCCGAATGGGCGCCATGCAACGATTTGCTCGTGCAGAACGATCGTGCTTTTCTTGCGCTACACTTGCCCGACACCGTCCGGGGCCGCCCTCGCCCGCCCCGCGCGGACGCCGGCCCGGCCGGCCAGATCCGCACGACATCACACATGGGAGACAAGATGAAAGCCGTACTGTGCAAAGCCTGGGGTCCGCCCGATTCCCTGTCGCTGGAAACGCTGCCGGACCTCGTGCCGGGCGATGGCGAAGTCGTCATCGACGTCAAGGCCGCCGGCGTGAACTTCCCCGACGTGCTCATCATCCAGAACAAATACCAGGCCAAGCCGGAACTGCCGTTCTCGCCGGGTTCGGAGCTGGCGGGCGTGGTCAACGCCGTCGGCGCCGGTGTTACACATGTGAAACCGGGTGACAAGGTCATCGCCTACCTGGGCAACGGCGCGTTCGCCACGCAGGCCAAGGCGCCGGCCAAGGCCGTGGTGCCGATGCCGCCCGGCATCGACTTCGACGTGGCCGCCGCGTTCACGCTGACCTACGGCACGTCGCACCACGCGGTGGTGGACCGTGGCGAACTGAAGGCCGGCGAGACCATGCTGGTGCTGGGCGCCGCCGGCGGCGTGGGGCTGGCGGCTATCGAGATCGGCAAGGCGATTGGCGCGCGCGTGATCGCGGCGGCGTCCACCGACGAGAAGCTGGCGGTCTGCAAGGCGCACGGCGCCGACGCGGTGATCAACTACAGCACCGAGGACCTGCGCGAGCGCATCAAGGCGCTGACCGACGGCAAGGGCCCCGACGTGATCTACGATCCGGTGGGCGGCATCTACGCCGAGCCGGCGTTCCGGTCCATCGCCTGGCGCGGCCGCTACCTCGTGGTGGGCTTTGCCAACGGCGAGATTCCGAAGATCCCGCTGAACCTGGCGCTGCTCAAGGGCGCGTCGCTGGTGGGCGTGTTCTGGGGCGACTTTGCGCGCCGCGAGCCCAAGGCCAACCAGGCCAACATGGCGCAGATGCTGGGCTGGATGCAGGAAGGCAAGATCCGGCCGCATATCTCGGCCCGGTATCCGCTGGACCAGGCGCCCCAGGCGCTCAAGGACATGGAGGCACGCAAGGTGACGGGCAAGATCGTCATCCAGCCGTAGCCATTGCGGCGGTCCGGTCCCCTCCCCGCCCGGCGGGCGAGGGGACCGCAGGTCCCGCCCAACGCCCAACGCTCAGCGCTCAGGCTCAGCGCCCACCGCTCAAAGCTTCTCCGTCTCCCCGCTCTTCGGCTGCCACTTCATCAGCCGCTTTTCCCCGGCCGTCACCATCCAGTCCAGCACCAGCGCAAACGCGGTCAGCACCACGATGCCCGCGAACACGGTGTTGATGTCGAACGTGCCTTCCGCCTGCAGGATCAGGTAGCCCACGCCGCGTGCCGAGCCCAGGTATTCCCCGACCACCGCGCCCACGAACGCCAGGCCCACCGAGGTGTGCAGCGACGAGAACACCCAGCTCGTGGCACTGGGCAGGTACACGTGGCGCAGCAACTGCTGCCGGTTGGCGCCCAGCATGCGCGCGTTGGCCAGCACCACGGGGCTCACTTCCTTCACGCCCTGGTAGACGTTGAAGAAGACGATGAAGAACACCAGCGTCACGGCCAGCGCCACCTTCGACCAGATGCCCAGGCCGAACCAGACCGCGAAGATCGGCGCCAGGATCACGCGCGGCATCGAGTTGGCCGCCTTGACGTAGGGGTCGAGCACGGCCGACGTGAACGGGCTCAGCGCCAGCCACAGCCCCACGCCCAGCCCGGCCACGGTGCCGATGCCGAACGCCAGCACCGTTTCCAGCAGCGTCACGCCCAGGTGGATGTAGATGTCGCGCTCGACGATGAACCAGTTCCAGATGCGCTGCGCCACCATCAGCGGCTCGCCGAAGAAGAACGCCACCTGCTCGGAGCGCGTGGCCAGGTGCCACACGACCAGGATGACGACGAGAAGCAGCAGCTGCCAGACGCGCAGCATGCCTTGGGAATCAGCACGAAAAGCCATGATCTTGTTGTTGTCCGGTCGGGAGATTCAGGCCACCTTGCGCTGCTGCGCGTAGCCCTTGAGCACTTCCTCGCGCAGCACGTCCCAGATGGCGGCGTGCAGCTCCACGAAGCGCGGATGGTTGCGGATCTCGGCCACGTCGCGCGGGCGCGGCAGGTCGATCGTGAACTCGCCGATCGGATGCGTGCCCGGGCCGGCCGACAGCACCACCACGCGGTCGCTCATGGCGATGGCCTCGTCCAGGTCGTGCGTGATGAACAGCACGGCCTTGCGCTTGGCGGCCCAGAGCTCCAGCACCTCGTTTTCCATGAGCTGACGGGTCTGGATGTCCAGCGCCGAGAACGGCTCGTCCATCAGGATGATGTCCGGGTCCATCACCAGCGTCTGCGCCAGGCTCACGCGCTTGCGCATGCCGCCCGACAGCTGGTGCGGATACCGGTCGCCAAAGCCACCCAGGCCCACGCGGCGCAGCCATTCCTCGCCCTGCGCCACGGCGTCGGCGCGCGGCACGCCGCGGAACTCCAGGCCGGCGATGACGTTGTCCAGCGCGCTGCGCCAGGGCATCAGCGCCTCGGTCTGGAACATGTAGCCGGCGCGCCGGTTGATGCCGCGCAGCGGCTCGCCGAAGATGCGCACCTCGCCCGACGACGGCTCCAGCAGGCCGGCCGATACGTTGAGCAGCGTGCTCTTGCCGCAGCCGGTGGGACCCACCACGGACAGGAATTCGCCGGGCTGGATGGACATCGTGACATCGCGCACGGCGGTGTAGCGCTGCGCGCGGTCCTCGCGCGAGACAAACGTGCAGGTCACGTTTTCAAGGGAAAGTGCAGGCGTGCTCATGACGGCATGACTCTGAGAAACGTTTCGCCCGCCGGGCGGCTGGCGCGCGGCGGGCGACGGGGCGTCCCGGGGGGACGGGAGGCTTACTTGTACTTGGCGTTGGCCTTCTGCACGAACGTGTTCGTGAACGTGTTGTCCAGCTGGATCGACTTGCCCTTGAGGTCCGGGTCGAACTGCTGCAGCGTGGTCAGCGCGGTCTTGGGGCCGTCGGCCGGCATCACGCCGTCCGGCGAGATCGCCTCCTTGACCTTGTCCCAGGCGGCCAGGTACAGCGCACGGTCGCCCAGCAGGTAGCTTTCCGGCACGGTCTTGACGATGTCGGACGGGCCGGCCTTCTGCAGCCACTTCAGCGCCCGCACCATCGCGTTGGTCAGCGCCTGCGTGGTGTTCGGGTTCTGCTCGATGAACTTGGTCGACGCGTACAGGCAGCCCGACGGCATGTTGCCGCCGAACACCGACTGCGTTTCCTTGAGCGTGCGCGTGTCCGAGGCAATCTTGACCTCGTTCTTCTGCGTCAGCATCGAGATCACCGGGTCCAGGTTGGCCATCGCGTCGATCTGGCCCGAGCGCATGGCGGCCACGGCGCCGGCGCTGGCACCCACGCCGATGAACGACACGTCGGACGGCTTCAGCCCGGCCTTGGCCAGCACAAAGTTGGCCATCATGTTGGTCGACGACCCCGGCGCGGTCACGCCGATCTTCTTGCCCTTCAGGTCGGCGATCGACTTGAAGTCCGGCATGGTCTTGTTCGACACCACCAGCACGATCTGCGGCGCGCGGCCCTGCAGCACGAATTCCTGGTAGCGCTGGCCCTTGGCCTGCAGGTTGATCGTGTGCTCGTAGGCGCCCGACACCACGTCGGCGCTGCCGCCCACCACGGCCTGCAGCGCCTTGGCGCCGCCGGCAAAGTCCACGATCTCCACGTCCAGGCCCTCTTCCTTGAAGTAGCCCAGGCGCTCGGCAATCGTCAGCGGCAGGTAGTAGAACAGGTTCTTGCCACCCACGGCGATCGTCACCTTCTGCTTCTCGGGCTTGCCCTGCGCAAACGCGCTGCCGAACGTGAACCAGCCTGCCAGGAACAGCGCCAGCGCAATCAGCAACTGCTTCCAGAACCGTTTGTTGTACATATCGATCTCCTGCCTTTTCTGCTTCTGTTTTGAATGGGGGCGCGACGCGCAAAAGCCGGGCCGCCGCACAGCGGCTCCCGGCGATGCTACCCGACCCCGGTGGCTCCCGCATCGGGAGTTGACCGGAGGCCGGGCAGGAAACGCGGCGGCGCTCATACTACGCCGCAGCCCTTTCAATCGGCTGGTCCCGGCCTCATTCGGCCTGGATGTTGGCGGACTTGATCACCTTGCCCCAGCGCTGGAGCTCGGCCT
Source organism: Cupriavidus sp. SZY C1 (assembly GCF_032190535.1). Lineage (NCBI taxonomy): Bacteria > Pseudomonadati > Pseudomonadota > Betaproteobacteria > Burkholderiales > Burkholderiaceae > Cupriavidus > Cupriavidus sp. SZY C1. Next base: position 12,580 of record NZ_JAUANU010000021.1, on the reverse strand, counting down.
TCTGGTACTGGTCAAGCTGCTGCGGGTTCATGTACTTCGCCTCGGCGCCCAGTTCCTCGGCCTTCTTGCGGAAGGCGTCGGTCTTCATGATCTTCTCGATCTCGGTGGTCAGCTTGTCCACCACGGCCTTGGGCGTGCCGGCCGGCGCGTACATGGCGAACCACGACGACACGTCCAGGTCGGGGTAGCCGGCCTCGGGCGCCGACGGCACGTCCTTCAGGCTGTCCAGCCGGGCCTTGCTGGTCACCACCAGCGGGCGCAGCTTGCCGGCGGCGATATGGCCCATCAGCGGCGGCGGCGTGGTCATCGTCATGTCGACGTTGCCGCCCAGCAGGTCGGTCATGGCCGGGCCGGTGCCCTTGTACGGCACGTGGGTGATCTTGATGCCGGCCATCTGGTTGAGCAGCTCGGTCGACACGTGCTGCAGCGACCCATTGCCCGACGACGCATAGTTGAGCTTGTTCGGATTGGCCTTGGCGTACGCCACCAGTTCCTTGAGCGACTTGACCGGCAGGCTGGGCCGCACCACCAGCACCTGCGGCGCCGACAGCAGGTTGGCCACCGGCATGAAGTCCTTGACCGGGTCCCACGACGTCTTGGTCAGCAGCGGCGTGATCACGTGGTAGCCCGAGTACTGCACCAGCAGCGTGTAGCCGTCCGGCTTGGCGCGCTGCACGTTCTGCGCGGCGATGGTGCCGTTGCCGCCCGGCTTGTTGTCGACCACCACCGACTGGCCCAGCGCCTTGGCCAGCGGCTCGGCGATCAGGCGCGCCGCGAGGTCGGTCGTGCCGCCGGCGGCGGCCGACACCACGAGCATGACCGGGCGGTTCGGGTAGGCACCGTCCTGGGCCTGGGCGCCCGACGCCATCAGGCCGGCGGCCAGCAGCGCCGCGGCGCCGTAGGAATTGCGTTGCATGATTGTCTCCGTATGTTTTATGGGGGACTTTGGAAATCCGTGGGTATTCAACCCGTCTCAAGCCTGCCGAGCCTGCCCGGAGAAGAACTCCGCCATCCAGGCCGGCGGCTGGTGCGTGCGCAGGCGCGGGCCGGCGCGCAGCAACTGGCTGGGCACGTCGCGCTGGACCAGCTCGGACACGCCGCCGACCACCGCCAGCAGCGCCGCCAGGTCCACGCCGGTATCCACGCCCATCGACGCGAACATGTGCACCAGTTCCTCGGTGCTGACGTTGCCGCTGGCGCCGGGCGCGTACGGGCAGCCGCCCAGCCCGCCGGCGGCCGCGTCAAAGCGCGTCACGCCGGTCTGCCAGGCCGCGATGGCATTGGCCAGGCCCATGCCGCGCGTGTTGTGCAGGTGGATCGTCAGGCCGACGCCCGGCAGCGTGCGCTGGAACGTCTGGCACAGCGCGGCCACCTGGCTCGGATAGGCCATGCCCGTGGTATCGCACAGCGTGATGCCTGCCGCGCCGGCGTCCGCGAACGTCCGGGCCAGCGCCATCACGTCGGCTTCGGCCACATCGCCCTCGAACGGGCAGCCGAACACGGTCGACAGCGAGATATTGACCGGCACGCCGGCCGCGTTGGCCGCCTCAATCATCGCCAGCAACTGGGCCTTCGACTGCTCGCGCGTCATGCGCAGGTTGGCGCGGTTGTGCGTCTCGCTGGCCGACATCACCAGGTTGACCTCGTCCGGACGGCACGACAGCGCGCGCTCCAGCCCGCGCAGGTTGGGCACCAGCACCGTGTAGCGCACGCCCGGCACGCGCTCGACCTGGTGCATCACGGCCTCGGCATCGGCCAGCGCGGGAATGGCCCGGGCCGACGTGAACGACGTGGCCTCGATGCGCGCAAACCCGCAGTGAGCCAGCGCGTTGACAAAGGCGACCTTGCCCTCGGTGGGCACCACGAACGGTTCGATCTGCAGGCCGTCGCGCGGCGCCACCTCGTTGATCTCGATCCTGGCCGGCCCGGCCAGCGGATAGGTCTGGGCACTCATGCAATCACCCCCTTGGCACGCAGGTCGGCAATGGCCGCCGCGTCAAAGCCGGCCTGCGCCAGCACGTTGTCGGTATGCTCGCCCAGCGTGGGCGCGCGGTCATGGATGGCGCCCGGGTTGCCGGACAGCTTCGGGATGATCCCCGGCACCTCGACGGCCAGCCCCTTGGCGGACGTCACGGTCTCGATGACCTCGCGGGCCCGGTAGTGCGGGTCCTCGGCGATGTCCTTGACCGTGTAGATGCGCCCGGACGGCACGTCGGCGGCGCGCAGCACCTCCAGCGCGGACGCCACGGTCTGGGTGCGGGTCCAGGCGGCAATCGCGGCGTCGATCTCGTCCACGCGCTTCACGCGGCCGTCGTTGCGGGCCAGGCCCGGGTCCTCGCCCAGGTCTTCCCGGCCCATGGCCGTCATCAGCCGCTTGAAGATGGCGTCGCCGTTGGCGGCGATCAGCACGTAGTCGCCGCAGCCGCACGGGTAGGCGTTGGACGGGGCGATGCCCGGCAGCGCGCCGCCGGCCGGCTGGCGCACCGCGCCAAACGCCGAGTACTCGGGCAGCAGGCTTTCGCTGAGGTTGAACAGCGATTCGTAGAGCGCCACGTCGATGACCTGCCCCACGCCGCCGCGCGCGTCGCGCTCGTACAGCGCCAGCAGCACGCCCAACGCGCCGTGCAGGCCGGCGATGGTGTCGCCCAGCGACAGCCCCGCGCGCACCGGCGGCCGGCCCGGCTCGCCCGTCAGGTGACGCAAACCGCTCATGGCCTCGGCCACGGCCGCAAAGCCCGGTTCATCGCGCTTGGGGCCGGTCTGGCCGTAGCCCGACACGCGCAGCATGATCAGCTTCGGGTTGGCCTGGTGCAGCACGTCCCAGCCCATGCCCCACTTTTCCATGGTGCCGGGGCGGAAGTTTTCGATCAGCACGTCGGCTTCGGCGGCCAGCTTGCGCACCAGCGCCTGGCCGTCCGGCTGGCGCAGGTCGATGGCGATCGACTGCTTGTTGCGGGACTGTGCCTCCCACCAGACCGACGTGTCGTCGTGCAGCATGCGCCATTTGCGCAGCGGGTCGCCCTGGCCGGGCGGCTCCACCTTGACCACATCGGCGCCGAAATCGGCCAGGGTCTTGGCGGCAAAGGGGCCGGCGATCAACTGGCCCAGTTCCAGGACCTTGATGCCGTTGAGAATCTGTTGCGCCATGTTGGAAATGTCTCCGTGAAACTGACCCGTATGGGGGGATTGGCTTTGTTTCGACGGAGTGTGCTACAGCGCGGGGTGACGCGGAATCGGCATTCCGGAAAGCGGGTTTTCTCGGAATGCGAAGGATTGGGGCTAACCCTGACGGCGGGTTGGTTCAACTTCGCCCCGCGACCTGCCGTTATCCGGGGCACACGCCCGGGCACACCCTGCCCCGCACCTACCTCAGCGGCCCCGATGCCATGCGACTGACCCGCCTTTGCCGCATCCTCTGCGCCGCCTGCGCCTGCTGGACATCGACGCTCGCGCTGGCGCAGACCACCCCCATCGTGCTGTACTCCGAGGCCGGCCAGCGGCCGCAGTCATACGAGGAAAACGGCGTGCCCAAGGGCGCCTACATCGACCACCTGCAGCGCGTGCTCAAGCGGATGCCGCCCGAGTTCAAGGTCGAGATCCGCTTCGCCTCGTGGGCCCGCGTGGTCGAGGAAGCCCGCAACGGCAACAGCGCCGGCATCCTGGGCGTCTACTACCGGCCGAAGGAACGGCCGTTCCTGAACCACTCCCGACCGTTCTATATCGAGGAGGTGGCCGTCCACTGCAACCGCGACGCCATTGCCGGCCGCACCTTCCACACCTATCCGGACGACTTTGCCGGCCTGCGGTTCGGCAACCAGCGCGCGTACCTGGCGCCGGGGCCGCGCTTTTTCGAGATGGCGCGCGAGGGCCGGATCGAGATCGTCGAGGGCCACGAGTTCCACGACCTGGTCAAGAAGATGCTGGTTGGCGAGATCGATTGCGTGGTCAACCCCAGCGCCGTCATCAACGAGGCGCTGGTCGCGCTGGAGGCGCGCGGACTGCCCGAACGGATGCGCTACAAGTCCCGGCGCGTCCTGAATATCCGCGCCGAATCGGTCCATGTGGGCTTCAGCCGCAAATACGAGGCATCGCACCCGGAACTGGCGCGTTTCCGCCAGCTATTCAACAAGGCGGTGGATCAATAGAATCCGTCCCTGATGCCTTCAGGTCGAGCCCTTCATGCCACAGCTTCCCCCGGTCCATTCGATCCGGAACAGGATGATCGTGCTGTTCATCGTTGTCACCACGACAACGCTGGGGGCATTCGCCGCGCACCGGCAGTGGCAGTTGCGCCAGGAACTGACGCAGCGCTTCGAGCGGGCGCGCGCGGAGATCGTCGATAGCCTGGGGCAGAGCCTGGCCGAGCCGGCCTGGGCGCTCAACGTCGGCATCCTGCGCAGCCGGCTGGAAGCCATGCTGGTGCATCCGGAAGTCTACGAGGCGTGCGTGTTCTCGCCCGACGGTCGCGAAACCTATGCCACGGCCGGCCATCCGGCCGCGCCGGGCCGCCCGCCCTGCTCCGCCACCGGCCCGCACGACGCGCTGAGCGAGGTGCAGATCTACCCGCCGGCCAGCATCGACCCCGCCCGGCGCGAGCAGCCGATCGGCACCGCCGTCATCCGCTTTTCGCACGAGCCGATGGAGCGGGCGCTGCGCAACGCGATGATGCACGGCGTGACCGAGGTGGCGGCCATCGACGTGGTGCTGGTGCTGCTGCTGACGTTCGGGCTGCGCATGGTCTTTCGCCCGCTGGAACGCCTGCAGCGGGCGCTGTTCCAGCTGGCATCGGGCCATGGCGACGAGCTGGACGAGCTGTCGCGCATCGGCCGCACCGAGTTCGACAGCGTGATCGACGGCTTCAACCAGGTGCTGCGCAAGCTCAAGCGGATCATCGCCGAGCGCACCGAGGCGGAGCTGACCGTGCGCGCCGCCATCCAGCGCAGCCATGAGGCGTTCGCGCAGATCCAGGCCACCCAGACCGAGCTGGTCGAGAAAAACCTGCAGCTGGAGGCGCTGTCGAAGACCGACCAGCTGACCGGCGTCTTCAACCGCCGCCACCTGGACGCGGTGCTGATCAGCGAACTGGAGCGCCACCGCCGCGACGGCCACCCGTTCTCGATCATCCTGATCGACGTCGACCGCTTCAAGGCCATCAACGACAACCACGGCCACCAGGTGGGCGACCGCGTGCTGGTGGAACTGGCCGGCCGCATCCTGGACGCGATGCGCGACGTGGACACCGTGGGCCGCTGGGGCGGCGAGGAATTCCTGATCATCTGCCCCGACACCGACGCACCGGCCGCCGTGGCCCTGGCCGAAGGGCTGCGCCGCACCGTGTCCGAACGCCATTTCCCGCTGACCGGCCCGATGACGGCCAGCCTGGGCGTGGCCAGCGTCCAGCCCGGCGACACCATCCACGGCATGATCTCGCGCGCCGACCAGGCGCTCTACCGCAGCAAGCACAAGGGCCGCGACCGCGTGGAATTCGCAGACGAGGCGGTGGTGGCGCGGTAGGGGTATGGGGAATGGCGATCGAGGCGCGCCGGTTTTGCTCCCCTCTCCCGCACGGCGGGAGAGGGGTCGGGGGTGAGGGCCAGCGGTGCAAACCGCGACCTGTCGGCAAGCAGAGCCACAACGCCCTCACCCCCAGCCCCTCTCCCACGTTGTGGGAGAGGGGAGCCAGAACCGTGCGGTAGCTCAGGCGTCCCCGCTTGTTTTCTCCCCTCTCCCGCACGGCGGGAGAGGGGCCGGGGGTGAGGGCCGGCGGTGCAAACCGCGACCTGTCGGCAAGCAGAGCCTCAACGCCCTCACCCCCAGCCCCTCTCCCACGTTGCGGGAGCGGGGAGCCAGAACCGTGCGGTAGCTCAGGCGTTCCCGCTTGTTTTCTCCCCTCTCCCGCACGGCGGGAGAGGGGCCGGGGGAGAGGGCCAGCCGTTTAACTGGCGACGCGCCAGGCAAGCCCTAGAACGGCGCCCGATCCCCGCACAGATGCGTGATCAGCAGCCGCGCCGATACCGTGAGCCCGGCCGGGTCGCGCATGCCGATCAGCAGCGAGCGGCGAGCCCAGGGGTCGCGCAGGCCGACCAGTGCCAGGCCCATCGACTTGACGTGCGGCTCGGCGGCGATGCGCGGCAGCACGCCGACGCCCAGGCCGGCCATCACCATGCGGCACATCGCGTCGAAGCTGCGTACCTGGATGCGCAGCCGGAACTGGCGTTCCAGCCGGCTGCTTTCCTCCAGCAGCCGCGCGGCCAGCGACGTCACCTGCGGCAGGCTGACAAAGTCGTATTCGAGCGCATCAGCGTAGTGAACCGGCCCGTCCTGCGCCAGCGGATGGCCCGGCGGCGTGATGATGACCAGCTCGTCCTGCCGGTACTCCACCGTGACCAGCCCGGTGCACGGCGTGCGGTCGGCAAAGATGCCGACGTCGGCGCGGTTTTCCATCAGCGCGGCCACGATGTCGCTGCTGTTGTGTTCTTCCAGCTCGATGCGGATGGTCGGATGCTGGCGCATGAACTGCGCCAGGTCGTCGGGCAGGAACTGGGTGATGGCCGACGTGTTCGCGCAGACGCGCACCTGCCCGCGCACGCCCGACGCGTAGTCGGACATCACGCCCGCCATCCGCTCCACGTCCTGCAGGATGGTCAGCGCATGGTGGAAGCACGCCTGCCCCGCCTCGGTGAGCTGTACGCCGGCCGCGTGGCGGAAGAACAGCGGCGCGCCCACGGACGCCTCCAGGTCGGAAATCCGCTTGCTGGCGGCCGCCACGGCCAGGTGCGACTGCCGCGCCCCGGCCGAGATGCTGCCCTGCCGGGCCACGGCGACGAACAGGCCGAGCGTGACGAGGTCGAAGCGCGCGAGGTTCATGGTCAGAGCGTGCGGCGGTCCATCACGGCACGGGCGATGGTGCCCGCGTCGACGTATTCGAGTTCCCCGCCCACCGGCACGCCGCGCGCCAGCCGCGACACCTTCAGCCCGCGCGCCTTCAGCATCTCGCCGATGTAGTGCGCGGTGGCCTCGCCCTCGCTCGTGAAATTGGTGGCCACGATCACCTCGGTGGCCGGGCCGCCGTACTCGGGGTCCGTGGCACGCGCCAGCAGGCGCTCCAGGTGAATCTCCTTCGGGCCGATGCCGTCGAGCGGCGACAGCCGCCCCATCAGCACGAAGTACTGGCCGCGATAGGTCAGCGTCTGCTCGATCATGACCTGGTCCGCGGGCGTTTCCACCACGCAGAGCAGCGCCGGGTCCCGGTCGGGGTCGCGGCAGGTCTCGCAGATGTCCTGCTCGGTGAAGGTGTTGCAGCGCTGGCAATGGCGGATGCCGTCGGCGGCGCCGCGCAGCGCGTCGCCGAGCTTGCGCGCGCCGTCGCGGTCATGCTGCAGCAGGTGGTAGGCCATGCGCTGGGCCGATTTCGGCCCCACGCCGGGCAGGACCTTCAGCGCGTCGATCAGCGCCTGCAGCGAGGTGGGCGGTGCCGCTTTCATGGCACCGCCTGGAACGATACGCGCATGGGAATGGCGATAAGGGTGGCGCTCAGAACGGCAGCTTGAAGCCCGGCGGCAGCGGCAGGCCCGACGTCATCGAGCCCATCTTCTCCTGCGTGGTGGCCTCGGCCTTGCGCACGGCGTCGTTGAACGCGGCGGCCACCAGGTCTTCCAGCAGGTCCTTGTCGTCGGCCAGCAGGCTCGGATCGATGGTCACGCGCTTCACGTCGTTCTTGCAGGTCATGACCACCTTCACCAGGCCGGCGCCGGACTGGCCCTCGACCTCGATCTGGGCAAGCTGGTCCTGCATCTTCTTCATGTTTTCCTGCATCTGCTGGGCCTGCTTCATCAGCCCGGCCAGTTGACCTTTCATCATGGCGTTACTCCTTGGATGTGTGTATGGAAACGGGCGGCGCTGCGTGGCTGGCACGCCAATGGCCGCCTCTCGAATTCAGGTTCAGGCCGCGCGCGGCTGCACGGACCCGGGCACGATCTGCCCGCCAAACTCGCGCAGCAGCCCCTGCACGAAGGGGTCCCGGTCGATCTCGGCCTCGGCCTCGCGCTGGCGCTCGGCGCGCGCCGCGGCATCCACGGCGGCCGCCGTATGCGTGACCGCGCCGATCTCGCACTGCACGCGCACGTCGACCTGGAACTGTTCGCATAGCGCCGCCTGCAGGCGCTCGGCCACGTTGGCTTCGGCGATGGCCGCCACCGGCACGCGCAGGTGCAACGTGCGGCCGACCACGCGGTGCAGCTCGCTCTGGTGCGCCAGTTGCTGCGCCAGCCCCTTGAGCGGCAGCGTGGCGGCCAGCGCCGGCCAGTCGCCAGTGAACACGGGCGGCGTGCCATCGTCGGCGGCGCTGGGCGCCATCGGCGGTACGGCCGGTGCCAGCGGCACCGCCGGTTCGGGCGGGGGCTCGGGCTTGCGGGCCTGCACCGGTGCCGGGGCCGCGCGGCCGGCGCCACGGGACGGGCGGGCGGGGATTTCGGATTCGAAACCGTTGTCGGGAGCGCTGTCGAAACCGCCAAAGCTGGCATCGAAGCCGGGATCGCTGTCGTACGGGCCGATCACGGGCATGTCGGGCGGCATGGCCTCCCACGGCGGCACGTCGCTGCCGCCGGCGGCCTCCCAGGGCGGCACCTCGGCCGGCGCGGCAGGCTTGGCAGCCGGTGCGGCCTTGGCTGCGGGCGCGGGCTGCCGGCGGACCGGCTCGGCGGGCGCGGGCGTATCAGGAGCAGTCTCGGCGGCAGCGGCTGGCACCGGGGCTGCCGGGGCGGGCGCGGCGGCCGTTGCCGGACGTGCGGCCGCGGGCGGGCGCAGCGGCTGGGCCGGCGGACGCTGGCTGCTGGCTGCCGCGGCGGCGGCACCAGCCATCGGCGGCGCACTGGCCCCTGCCGGACGGCTGGCGCCCTTGCCGGCCGAAGCCTGGCGGGCGGCCTCCAGCGCGGCCCGCGCGGGCGACATCGCCGTACGGCCGGCGGCCGGCGCGGGGGCCGGAGCGGTCGGGGCCGGGGTCACGGCGGGGGTAGCAGGTACGATGGGAGCGGCAGGGGCGGCAGCGGCGACGCGGGCGGCCGGTTCGGAAGGTTCGGCCGGGGCGACCGGCGCGACGGCAGCCACGGGGGCGGCCGGCGGCTCGGCCATCGGCAGCGCCACGCGCTGGGCGGGTTCGACGCGGGGCTCGGCTTTCGCCGGCGCCGCCACCGCTGCCGGCGCCATCGCGCGCGGCGTGGCCGGGGCTGCGGGACTGGCCGGGCGCGGGCGCGCCACCGGCTGTCCGCCGCCCTGCCCGCCGGCCGGGGCCGACGGCGTGGACGATGGACGGAACGCCAGCATGCGCAGCAGCGTCATCGTGAAGCCGGCGTACTCGTCCGGCGCCAGCGCCAGTTCGCTGCGGCCCAGGTTGGCAATCTGGTAGAAAAGCTGGATCTCCTGCGCGTCGAACAGCCCGGCCAGGCGGCGGACGTCCTCGGCCTCGGGCCACTCGTCCTGCACCGACGCCGTCACGGCCTGCGCCAGCGCCACCTTGTGCAGCAGCGACCCCAGGTCCTGCAGCGCGCCGGCGAACGACAGGCTGCGGTCGGCCATCGCATCGGCAATCCCGAGCATCGCGGCGCCGTCCTCGGCAGCCAGCGCGTCCAGCAGTTGCACCAAGTAGCTCTGGTCGATCGCGCCCAGCATGCCGCGCACCGCTTCCTCGGACACCTGGCCCGCGCTGTAGGCGATGGCCTGGTCGGTCAGCGACAGCGCGTCGCGCATCGACCCATGGGCCGCCTGCGCCAGCAGCCGCAGCGCGCTGCCGTCGTGGCCGATGCCTTCCTGGGCCAGGATATGGTCCAGGTGCGAGACGATATGGCCCGGCGGCATCTGCTTCAGGTTGAACTGCAGGCAGCGCGACAGCACGGTCACGGGGATTTTCTGCGGATCGGTCGTGGCCAGGATGAACTTGACGTGCCCGGGCGGCTCCTCCAGCGTCTTCAGCATGGCGTTGAAGGCGTGGTTGGTCAGCATGTGCACTTCATCGATCATGTAGACCTTGAAGCGGCCGGTGCCGGGGGCGTAGACGGCCTTGTCCAGCAGTTGCGCCATCTCGTCGACGCCGCGGTTGGACGCCGCGTCCATCTCGATGTAGTCGACAAACCGCCCGCTGTCGATTTCCTGGCACGCCTTGCACTGGCCGCACGGCTGGGCGGTGATGCCGCCGTTGCCGTCGGGGCCGGTGCAATTCAGGGCCTTGGCCAGGATCCGGGACAGCGTGGTCTTGCCAACGCCCCGCGTGCCGGTGAACAGGTAGGCGTGATGCAGCCGCTGCTGTTCCAGCGCATGCGTGAGCGCGCGCACCACGTGCTCCTGGCCGACCAGCGTGGTGAAATCCCGTGGGCGCCATTTGCGCGCTAGAACTTGATAACTCATGGCGGCGATTGTAGCAAAAGGCAGACCTGGGAATCGGCAAACCGGACGGCGATTCGGGCGCGGCCGGCGCCCATGAAAAAGCCCCGCCAGGGGCGGGGCTGTCGGGGACGGCTGCCAGTCTGGCGGCGGCCCGTCAGTGGATCACCATCAGCGTGAACGGGTGCACGTACGCCTGCAGCGTCACGAACAGGCCCACCAGCACGGCCAGCACGACCGAGTGGAAGAACACGTAGCGCAGGATCTCGCCCTCGTGGCCGTACCACTTGGTCGCCGTGGACGCCACCACGATCGACTGCGCGTCGATCATCTTGCCCATCACGCCGCCCGAGCTGTTGGCCGCCGCCATCAGCGTCGGCGACAGGCCAAGCTGCTCGGCCGTGGTCTTCTGCAGGCCGCCGAACAGCACGTTCGACGCCGTGTCCGAGCCCGTCAGCGCCACGCCCAGCCAGCCCAGCATCGTGCCGAACAGCGGGTACAGCACGCCGGTCTGGGCAAACGCCAGGCCCAGCGTGGCATCCAGGCCCGAGTAGCGGGTCAGGTAGCCGATGCCGAACATCGCGCAGATCGTCAGCAGCGAATAGCGCACGAGCTTGATGGTTTCCCAGTACTCCTTGAGCAGGCGCGGCACCGAGTAGCCCATCAGCAGGCCGCCCACGACGGCCGACACCAGGATGCCGGTGCCCGCCATCGACAGCACGTTGAAGTTGAACACCGCGCCTTCGGCAATTTCCTTCGGCACCACGGGCGGGCCCTTGATAATCGCCTTGTCCAGGCCCGGGATCGGGTATTTCCAGGCCCACACGCCGTCCATCAGCTTCTTGAACTCGGGAATGCCCCAGACGAACACGAAGATGGTCAGGATCACCCACGGCATCCACGCCTTCACAACCGAGATGCCGGCCGAGGCGGCCGTGGCGCGGGCGTCGGCCTCCAGGGCCTCGGGATGGTCGACCTTGGAGTCGTCGTGGCGGCCCAGGATGCGCGTGGACGTCCAGATCTCCTTCGGATGCCAGACCTTCAGGAACAGCGTCAGGCAGCCCATCGAGATCAGCGCCGAGATCACGTCCACCAGCCACGGGCCGTGGAAGTTCGACACCAGGAACTGCGGCACCGCAAAGCTGACGCCCGCCACCAGGATGGCCGGCCAGATCGCCAGCATGCCGCGGAAACCCGCGAACGCCCAGATCAGCCAGAACGGCACCAGCACCGAGAAGAACGGCAACTGGCGGCCGATCATCGCCGAGAGCTGCACCTGGTCGATGCCGGTTACCGACGACAGCCCGATGATCGGCGCACCCAGCGCGCCGAACGCCACCGGCGCCGTATTGGCGATCAGCGCCAGGCCCGACGCGGCCAGCGGCGAGAAGCCCAGCCCGATCAGGATGGCGCCCGTCACGGCCACCGGCGTGCCAAAGCCGGCCGCGCCCTCGAAGAACGCGCCAAAGCTGAACGCCACCAGCAGCAGTTGCAGGCGGCGATCCTCGGTCACGCCCGAGATCGAGTTCTGCAACACCTTGAATGACCCGTTCAACGTGGTCAGCCGGTGCAGGAAGATGATGTTGAGGACGATCCAGCCAATCGGGAACAGGCCCGAGACAATGCCCAGCCCGGCCGCCTTGCCCGCCATCGCGGCCGGCATGCCGAACACGAACGACGCCACCACGACGCCAACCACCAGCGCCAGCCCGGCCGCCAGGTGCGCCTGCATGTGAAAGAACGCCAGCGCCGCAAGCAGCACGGCCACCGGGACACCCGCGGCAATGGTCGAAAGCGCCATGCTGCCTAGCGGGTCATAGACTTGACTCCACACGATCACATCCTCCTCTGGTTGATACGGCCCCTGCCTCTGACGGGCAAGCTGTCGACCGGCTGCGCACCGCCCACGCGGCGCAAACGCCGCCCGAACGGCGCAGAAAGGGGATTGTAAGGACGCACCCCCGCCCGCCGACCCAAAAATCCGTCAACGCGGCGATGAACCGGATTCAGGGATCAGGGTTTATGCGGGGGCAGGCTGGCGCACCTGACAATCGGGGCAGCCTACTCCTAAAACGGGCGTTTGGGAGGCTGGGGGAGGTGTGCGGGGTATCGGGGTATCGGGGTATCGAGCGTGGTGATAGAGGTGACCGAACAGACCGCCGTGGGCGACGCCCGCAGCTTTGCCGCCGTGATGGCGGTGCTGACC
>NZ_JAUANU010000020.1:0-63005 GCF_032190535.1 Cupriavidus sp. SZY C1 | reverse complement strand
GCCACCGCCTGTTGTCTCCCCTCTCCCGCCATGGCGGGAGAGGGGCCGGGGGAGAGGGCCAGCGGTGCAAATTGCGATCAGTCGGCAAGCAGATGCTCAACGCCCTCTCCCCCAACCCCTCTCCCGCAGGCGGGAGAGGGGAGCAAAAACCAGCGACAAAGTCACCGCGCCGACCAAACCGCCTGCCGCACGCCAATTGCCGTCACCAGTCCATAAGCCGTAATGCCCAGCGCTACGCCGAGGAAATGGCCGTCCAGGCCCATGCCGGCGACGTTGGCCAGCAGCCAGCCGCCGCCGGCGGCCAGGGCGATGCGGCTCAGGCCGGCCAGCACGGGCCAGCGCATGCGGGCCGCGCCCAGCGAGGCGAAGTAGAGCGCCATCCCCAGCCCGAAGCCGCCGAACGCCGGGCCGACCCATGACAGCGCGCGCGCGGCGATGGCGGCCACTTCGGCGTCCTGCGTGAACAGGGCGGCAAAGCGTGCGGGTGCCAGCCCCACGGCGGCGCCCACCGACCCGGCCAGCAGCAGCGCCAGTAGCGCGCCGACCCACGCGGTGCGGCGCGCGGTGTGCCAGTCGCCGGCGCCAACGGCGCGGCCGACCAGCGCGGTGAGGGCCGATCCCACGCCGAATGCCAGCGGGATCATCAGGAATTCCAGCCGTGCCGAGATGCCGTAGGCCGCCACGGCCGTCGTGCCGTAGTGGCGCAACTGCGCGGTCACCAGGATCGTGGTCAGGTTGGCCACCGACGCCAGCGCGCAGGCCACCAGTCCCACGGCCAGGATGCGATGGAACAGCGCGCGCGACAGCTTCACGCGCAGCGTCGGCACGAAGCCCGCGCCGCCGCGCAGCACCACCCAGGCCATCATCAGCGCCGCCGCCCAAGACGCCGCCGCAAGCCCCGCGCCGATGCCGGCCAGCCCCATCCCCAGCCGCTCCGCGAACCACCACGCCAGCACCGGAAACGCGATCCACATGCCGGCCAGCACGCGCGCGGCCAGCGCGTGGCGGCCGCCGCCACGCAGCACCGACGCCAGCGTGTTCGCCAGCCACGCCGGGATGGCGCCGGCGCCAAACAGCCAGATCGCATAGGTGGCGGCGGCCTCGGCGGCCGTGGCGCCCGCCACCGCGCCGAATACCGCGTGCGGAAAACCGGCCAGCGCCACCGCGAACGCCAGCCCGGCCGTGATGGCGATGATGACCGCGTGCATCACCAGCGTCGATGCCTCGTCGCGCCGCCCGGCACCGAGCGCGCGGGCGATGGCCGACACCACGCCGCCGCCCATCGCACCCGCCGACATCTGCTGCAACAGCAGCGCGAACGGCAGCACCACGGCCCAGCCGGCCAGCGCCGCCGTGCCCTGGCGCGCCGCCAGCCAGGTTTCGATCAGTTGCGACGCGGCCTGCAGGAACGCCACGAGGCTGGTCGGCGCGGCCAGCACGGCAATGCGCCGCGCGATCTCGCCCGACGATACCGGCTCGGCCGGGGCGGCCGCGCCGCCCAGCGTCATCGCGTCAGGCTTGCTCATGGGCGGCCTCCGCGGGGTCCAGGCCGGCAGCGGCAGCCGGATCGCCAAAGCGCTCGCGCAGGTAGCGTCCCGCGCCGGGGCCGGGACGCACGCGCAGGTCGTCCACCGTGATCGTGCTGCCGTCGGCGCGGGTCAGGCACCCGGCCACGATCTCGGCGCCGTCGCGCCGGTCTTCCAGCACGGTCAGCGGGCCCTTGTCGTCGGCCAGCCAGCGGTCGGCCCACGCCTTGAGCGCCACGTAGACGGGAAAGAAGTCGCGCCCCATGTCGGTCAGCCGGTACACGTGCCGCGCGCCGCCGCCGGGTGCCGGCACCTTTTCCAGCAGCCCATGGCCCACCAGCGTCTTGAGCCGGGCGCTGAGGATGTTGGGCGCGATGCCCAGGTGCTTCTCGAATTCGTCGAAGCGGCTGCTGCCGTAGTAGACCTCCCGCATCAGCAGGATCGCCCAGCGCTCGCCCAGCATGGCCATCGAACGGGCCACCGGGCACGGCATGTTGGCAAAGTCGGTAGGTGCCATCGTCTCCCCTCTTTACTTTTGATATGCAAGTCACATGGATTCGATCATAGCTTGCAATTTGAAAGTTGAAAGGGGTTTCGCGCCGGACCTGTGCGAATACCGGCGGGCCGGCGCCGCGCGCGGCGGGAACGACGCTACAGTGCACAGCCATCGAAGACGCCGTGCCCACGCGCCGGCCAGACCAAGGAGACTTTCCATGCCCGCAGACCTCTGGTTCGAATCGTTGCATCGCCCCGGCGCCGAAGTGCTTGACCGTGGCACGCGGCTGGCCGGTGGCCTGCGGCGGCTGGGGGTGGAGGCGGGCGGCGTGGTGGCCGTGCTGCTGCGCAACGACCCCGTCTTCGCCGACGTGGTGTTCGCGTGCCGCACGGCCGGCGTCTACTACTGCCCGATCAACTGGCATTTCATGGCCGACGAGGTGCGCTACCTGCTGCAGGACAGCGGCGCGCGCGTGCTGATCGTCCATGCCGACCTGCTGGCCGGCGTGCAGGCGGCCGTGCCGGCCGGGGTGACGGTGCTGACGGTGGGCGGCCCGCACGCCGGCGCCACCGACTACGAGCCGTGGCTGGCCGCGCAGGCCCCGTACGATGGCCCGCGCGTGGCGCCGCGCGGGCATCTGGCGTACACGTCCGGCACCACGGGGCGGCCCAAGGGTGTGCTGCGCGCGCCGGTGCCGCTGGCCGAGGTCGATGACCAGCAGGCGCGGCTGCGCTCGCTGATCCGGCAGGCGTACGGCATCGTGCCGGGCTGCCGCGCGCTGATGTCGGCGCCGCTCTATCACAGCGCGCCCAGCGTCTACGTGCAGAACGCGCTGCAGATGGCCGAGCGGCTGGTGCTGACGTCGCGCTTCGATGCCGAGCAGGTTCTGGCGCTCGTCGCGCAGCATCGCATCGACGTGCTGTACCTGGTGCCGATCATGTATGTGCGGCTGCTGAAGCTGCCGCCCGAGGTGCGCGCGCGTCATGACCTGTCGTCGATCCGCTTCGTGGCGTCCACCGGATCGCCGTGCGCGCCCGAGGTCAAGCGGGCGATGCTCGACTGGTTCGGCCCGGTGATTCACGAAACCTACGCGTCGAGCGAAGCGGGGCTCGTGACCGTGGCCACGCCCGCCGACGCCATGGCGCGGCCCGGCACGGCGGGCAGGCCCGTGGACGCCGGCAGCGTGCGGATCCTCGACGAGACCGGCCGCCCCTGCGCGCCCGGCGAGGTGGGGCTGATCTACGTGCGCCAGCCCGCGTACCCCGATTTCACGTACCTGAACAATGACGCCGCGCGGCGCGCCATCGACGTCGACGGCCGCGTCACGCTTGGCGACATGGGCTACCTGGATGCCGACGGCTACCTGTTCATCTGCGACCGGGCGTCGGATATGGTGATTTCCGGCGGGGTCAATATCTACCCGGCCGAGATCGAGCACGTGCTGGCTGGCCACCCCGGCGTGGCCGACTGCGTGGTGTTCGGCGTGCCCGACGACGAGTACGGCGAGCGCCTGCACGGCGTGGTGCAGCCCGTGGCCGGCGCGGCCGTGGAGCCGGCGGCGCTGGTCGACTGGCTGCGCGCGCGGCTGTCCGGCTTCAAGGTGCCGCGCACCATCGAGATCGTCGACCAGTTGCCGCGCGACGAGACCGGCAAGCTGGCCAAGCGCCGGCTGCGGGACCGCCACTGGGCCGGCCGGCAGCGCCGCGTCTGACGCCGCCTCCGGGGCCGATGGCCGGGCCCCGGGCCGCACAATGCAGCGTGGGCCGGGCGTATAGTGGAGGGCGTTTTGTTTCACGCCCCGCACGCCCCCGCATGCCTACCGCATCGACGCCATGACCGATCCTGTCGAGCCGCCCGAATCCAGCCAGTCCTCCCGCCCGCCTTCGGCCGCCGATGCCCGGCCGCCGGACGGCAACCCCGAGGCTTCCGCCACAGCCCCGTCAGCCGCCGACGTTGCATCACGCCGTGACAGATTGCGCGCGCTGCAACTGCGCGCGCGCCGCACCGCGCATCGCAAGAGCCGGCAGGTCGGCCGCATCTCGCGCACGTCCATGCGCTACGCCGCGTTCATGTGCGGCGCCGGCTGCGTGGCGCTGTTCTCGATCGTGTTCGCCTATATCGCCGAGGTGGCGCTGCGCTGGAACACGCAGCTCACCAGCGCCACGCCGTGGCTGGCGTTCGTGATGCTGCCGTTCGGGCTGGCCGGGCTGCGCTGGATGACGATCCGGCTCGCGCCGCAGGCGCGCGGCAGCGGCATCCCGCAGGTGATCGCGGCGGTGACGCTGCCGCCGGCCGGCACCGCGCAGACCGTGCTGGTGTCGTTCCGGCAGTCGATGTGGAAGGTGCTGCTGACCACGGGCGCGCTGCTGGCCGGTGCGTCGGTGGGCCGCGAGGGGCCGTCGGTGCAGGTGGGGGCCGCCGCGATGCTGGCCTGGGGCCAGTGGTGCCAGCAGAAGCTGCGCTTCCGCATCGGCTTTCATCCCAACGCGCTGATCGCTGCCGGGGCTGCCGGCGGGCTGGCGGCGGCGTTCAACACGCCGCTGGCCGGCGTGGTCTTCGCCATCGAGGAACTGGGCCGGGGCACGGCCGTGCGGTGGGACAGGCTGGTGCTGTCGGGCGTGCTGACGGCCGGCTTCCTGTCGCTGGCGGTGCTTGGCAACAACCCATACTTCAGCGTCAAGGTGCCGATGCTGGTGCTGCACGACGCCTGGGGCCCGGTCATGCTCTGCGCCGTGGTCAATGGCGTGCTGGGCGGCCTGTTCGCCAAGCTGCTGATCCGCGGCGTGCCGGGGCTGGTGCCATCGGCGTGGCGCGGCTGGACGTCGGCGCATCCGGTCTGGGTGGCGTTCTGCTGCGGGCTGGTGGTGGCCGTGCTGGGCTGGGCGACGGCCGGCGCCACGTTCGGCACCGGCTACGAGCAGGCGTCGGGGCTCATCAACGGCGAGCCGCACGGCACGCTGTGGTTCGGGCTGGCCAAGTTCGTGGCCACGGTGGTGTCGTACTTCGCGGGTATCCCGGGCGGGATCTTCACGCCGTCGCTGGCCATCGGGGCGGGCATCGGCGCCAACGTGGCAGACGTCGTCACGCACGTGCTGCACATCGGCATGGCCGAGCCGCGCGTGCTGGCGCTGGTGTCGATGGCGGCGTTCCTGGCCGCCGCCACGCAGGCGCCGATCACCGCCAGCGTCATCGTCATGGAGATGACCCGCACCCAGGACCTGACCATCTACCTGCTGGCGGCGTCACTGCTGGCGTCGTTCCTGTCGCGCCAGTTCAACCCGCACCCGTTCTACCATCACATGGGCCACGCGTTCCGGCGCGAGGCGATGGCGATCGGCCGCAAGGCGGCGGCGTAACGACCGCGGCCGGCTGGCGTTACAGCCGGTTACAAAGTCCTGCCCGCGCCACGGGCCGAAGTGTGGGTTTGGCAGCAAAAGTCCCGTGGCGGGCACTTGCGCGATGCTCTACCATGTGCCGCGCACGGACCGATGGCGGCAGATCGATCGGCGTGCCTGTGTACCGGCGGCACAGCGACGCGCCGGGCGAACTGGCAGTGCTTTTCGGGGGAGCAGGACATGGCCACGCAACGACCGGGCGGCTCGCGCCCACATTCGTCTCAACGTACGTCCCAGAACCATCCGTCGCGCCCGGCGCCGCATCGCGCCGAACGGCCTGCGGCGCCTTGGGATGGCAGCCTCAGCGCCGACACCGCGATCTGGCATACGCGCGGCCTGCAGACCGAATCGCGCCTGCGCGCGCCGGTGGCGCGGCGCACCCCGTCGCGGCAGTTGCCGCCCAGCCCGGTACCCCGGCTGATCCTCTGGGCGGTGCTGATCGGCGCGGCACTGGTATGCTTCCAGGCCGTGAAGCATCTGCTCTGACCGGCCCTGTCGGCCCGGCATCACTCCGGTGATGACCGAGCCGCCCGGCAGGAACCCCCGGTCCGGAGCGGGCTCCAACGCGGAGCCGTTTTCCAGGAGTGTGTTTTGAGATTTGCTCTCGCCGGGCTGGCTGCTGCCGCCCTGCTGGCGACGTCCGTCGCCCATGCCGCGCCGCCGGCCAAGCCCGCCGCGGCACCCGCCCAGCCGGCGCCGGCCCCCGCCGCCACGCCGAACCTAGAAGGCAAGGACCGGTTCTCGACGATGCTCGACACGCTGGAGATCGGCAGCCCGCTGCCAGCGCTGCCCGACTGCGCCGACCACCGGACGCCCGACGGCAAGGACGTGACCGCCTACTGCGTGGAACTACGCGGCGACGGCGTGATGCGCCAGGTGGGCGTGCCGCGCGACGTGCGTCCCGCGTTCATGGACGGCCCGCGCCTCGTGGCGCTGGTCGACGGCAACGCGCTGGTGGGCCTGATCGTGCCGACCGACGGCTTCCGCTCGCAGGACGCCGCCGCCCAGGCGCTGAACGCGCGCTACGGCAAGCCGTTCCGCCAGGAAATGGCCGACATGAAGGACAAGGCCGGCAAGGCCGTCCGCACGATCCACGCGGGCTGGCTGCGCAAGCCGCTGACCGTCGAGCTGTACGCGATTCCCGAGGACCCGTCCGAAGGCACCATCGAACTCCTGCTGCCGCAGGCGCGCGCGCTGATGGCCAATCGCGACGCCGAGGTGGCGAAGTCGCTGGCGCCGCCCGCGTCCGGCGCGGCGGCCAAGGGCGCCAAGCCGGAAAAAGCCGAGAAGGCCGCCGACAAGAAGGCGCCGCCCAAGCCCGTCAATCCCGGTAGCTGGTAAGCCGCCGCCCCCTCCGCCTCAGCCAGCCGCGCGGCGGCGGTCGATCTTGCGTGCCAGCACGATCGACGTCGTCGTGTGGTTGACCCCATCGAGCATGCCGATTTCGTCGAGCAGCTTGTCCAGCCGCGCGTGCGTGTCGCAGCGGATCACGGCCATGTAGTCCACCGGGCCGCTTACCGAATTCAGTTCCTCCACCTCGGGCAGCCGCTGCAGCGCCTTGACCACGGCCGGCGCGGCCTTGGGCTGCACCGACAGCCCGCAGAACGCCAGGATCGCGTGGTCCTCCATCTGGCTGCCCAGCCGCACCCCGTAGCCGGCCACCACGCCGGTCCGCTCCAGCCGCGCGATGCGTGCCACCACGGTGGTGCGCGCAATGCCCAGCACGCGCGCCAGGTTGGCCGCGCTCTCTCGCGCGTTGGCCTGCAGCAGCGCCAGCAGGTGCCGGTCGGTCGGGTCGAGGTCAGCCATGGTCGTCGATGACGTTTCGTCAAATTACGATGTCGATGCGACCGATTATGCCGGGCTTTCGTCAATCTTGTGGCTACAAAACGTGCGCGGCGCTGCCCATACTGAAGCCATCCCAGACGAATTCCTGACGGAGACAGCCATGCAGCCATCCACGCTGGGTCCCGCCGCCGTGCGCGACCTGACCCTCGCCCAGCGCCCGCTCTCGGTCGTCGTGCTCGGCGCCGGCAAGATCGGCCGCGTCATCGCCACGATGCTGGCCGACACCGGCGACTACCGCGTCTGCCTGGTCGACCATGACGCCCACCGGCTGGACGGCCTGCCGCGCGGCATCGCGGTGCGCGCGGGCGATCCGACCGAGCCGGGCACCTGCGCCGCGCTGCTGGCCGGCGCCGACGCGGTGCTCAACGCGCTGCCGTTCCACGCGGCCATCCACGTGGCGACGGTGGCCGCGCGGCTGGGCGTGCACTACTTCGACCTGACCGAGGACGTGGCGGCCACCCACACCATCCGCGCGCTGGCGGCCAACGCGCGGTCGGTGCTGATGCCGCAGTGCGGGCTGGCGCCGGGGTTCATCGGCGTGGTGGGGCATGACCTCGCGCAGCGCTTCCTGCAGGGCGGCGGCGAGCTGCTGGACCTGCGCATGCGCGTGGGCGCGCTGCCGCGCTATCCCAGCAACGCGCTCAAGTACAACCTGACGTGGAGCACCGAGGGGCTGATCAACGAGTACTGCAACCCGTGCGAGGCCATCGTCGACGGCCGGCGCGTGGAACTGCCCGCGCTGGAGGGGCAGGAGACGTTTGCGCTGGACGGCGTCGAGTACGAAGCCTTTAATACATCGGGCGGCCTGGGCACGTTGCCGGACACGCTGGCGGGCCGCGCGCGGCAGGTGGACTACAAGTCGATCCGCTACCCGG
Organism: Cupriavidus sp. SZY C1; assembly: GCF_032190535.1. Classification (NCBI taxonomy): domain Bacteria; kingdom Pseudomonadati; phylum Pseudomonadota; class Betaproteobacteria; order Burkholderiales; family Burkholderiaceae; genus Cupriavidus; species Cupriavidus sp. SZY C1. The sequence continues at coordinate 54,865 of NZ_JAUANU010000020.1, read as the reverse complement.
GCCACTGCGCGCAGATGAAGCTGCTGCTGAACGACCTGCGGCTGCGCGAGCGGCGCGACTGGCTGCGCGAGATCTTCGAGCACGCCATTCCCGTGACCGCACAGGACGTGGTGGTCGTGTTCGCCAGCGCCACGGGCCACCCGCCCGGCGTGCGCGGCGAAGGCCGGCGCGGGCCGCTGACGCAGGCGTCGTTCTCGGCCCGGATTGGCGGCGTCGACAACTTTGCCGGCATCGGCCACGTGAACGCGATCCAGCTCACCACGGCGGCCGGCATCTGCACCGCGCTGGACCTCGTGGCCACTGGCGTGCTGCCGCAGGCCGGCTTTGTCCGGCAGGAAGCCATGCCGCTGGACCGCTTCCTGGCCAACCGCTTCGGCCAGCATTACGCCCGGCACCCGCTACAGGAGACGCTTGCATGAACGCGCAACCCTTTGCATCGACATTCGCCGCCTGCTGGCAGGACCTGGGCCTGGCCGCGCCGCCGTGGACCGCCGCCGCGCCGGGCGGGGCCGGCACGCTGGCCGTGCGCTCGCCCATCGACGGCGAGGTCTTCGGCCAGTTGCCGGTCTGTTCGCCAGCCGATGCCGACGCGCGCATCGCCCGCGCCCACGCGGCGCAAAGCCTCTGGGCGCTGACGCCGGCGCCGGCGCGCGGCGAGCTGGTGCGCCGGCTTGGCGAGGCGCTGCGCACGCACAAGGCCGCGCTGGGGCGGCTGGTGTCGATGGAGGCCGGCAAGATCCTGCAGGAAGGGTTGGGCGAGGTGCAGGAGATGATCGACATCTGTGACTTCGCGGTGGGGCTGTCGCGGCAACTGCATGGGCTGACGATCGCGTCCGAGCGGCCGTCGCATGCGATGCGCGAGACCTGGCATCCGTACGGCCTGTGCGGGGTGATTTCCGCGTTCAACTTCCCGGTGGCCGTGTGGGCGTGGAACGCCGCGCTGGCGCTGGTCTGCGGCAATGGCGTGGTGTGGAAGCCGTCGGAGAAGACCCCGCTCTGCGCGCTGGCCGTGCAGGGCCTGCTCGATCGCGTGATCGCCGACCATGCGCCGCAGTTTGCCGGGCTGGCCTGCGTGCTGACCGGCGGGCGGCAACTGGGCCAGGCGCTGGTCCAGCATCCGTCGGTGCGGCTGGTCAGCGCCACCGGCTCCACGCGCATGGGCCGCGAGGTGGGCATGGCCTGCGCCGCGCATTTCAAGCGGACGATCCTGGAACTGGGCGGCAACAACGCGGCCATCGTGGCGCCGTCGGCCGACCTGGAGTTGACGATCCGCGCGATGACGTTCGCGGCGGCCGGCACGGCGGGCCAGCGCTGCACCACGCTGCGCCGCGCGTTCGTCCACGCGGACCGGATCGAGACCGTCGCGCAGCGGCTGCGGCAGGTGTATGCGCGGCTGCCGGTGGGCGATCCGCTGCAGGACGGCACGCTGGTCGGGCCGCTGATCGACGCGGCCGCCGGTGATGCCATGGCCAACGCGCTGGCCAGTTGCCGCGCGCAGGGCAACGTCGTGCACGGCGGCGAACGGCTGCTGGCCGACCGCTTTCCGCGCGCCTGCTACGTGCGGCCGGCGCTGGTGCTGACCGACACCCAGCACGACACGATGCTGACCGAAACCTTCGCGCCGATCCTCTACCTGATGCCGTACACGTCGCTGGACGAGGCCATCGCGCTGAACAACGCGGCGTCGCATGGGCTGTCGTCGTGCATCTTCACCGAATCGCTGCGCGAGGCCGAGCGGTTCCTGTCGGCGGCGGGCAGCGACTGCGGCATCGCCAACGTCAACATCGGCACCAGCGGCGCCGAGATCGGCGGCGCGTTCGGCGGGGAAAAGGCCACCGGCGGCGGGCGGGAATCGGGCTCCGATGCGTGGAAGGGCTACATGCGGCGCGCCACCAATACCGTCAACTACGGCGACACGCTGCCGCTGGCGCAAGGCATCCGTTTCGACGTCTGAGCGGCCGGCCGACTTACATCCACGCAGGCGTTGCGAATCGTAACAAGGGTTACAGCGCCTTGACGCTGTATTACCAGACCCGCCCGTATAACGTTCTCAAGAACAGTGCATTGCCAGCGTCAATGCCGAACAAGGAAACTGCAATGAGAACGAGATCGATTGTCCTGGGTCTGGCCGTGACCGGCGCCGCCATGCTGGGCGGCTGCGCGGTCTACCCCACGCCATACGGCCCCGCCGTGGCCCCCGCGCCCGTCGCCGTGGCCCCGGCCCCGGTCTACGTGCCGCCGCCCACCGTGGTGGTGCGGCCGGCGTACGGGTACTACGGCGGGTACTACGGCCGGCGGTATTACAGGCATTGGTGAGGGGGAGCGGGAGAGCCAAGGCGCGCAGCAAAGAGCCGCGGGGCAGCGCGCGCCCCAAACTGGCTCCCCTCTCCCGCTGGCGGGAGAGGGGTTGGGGGAGAGGGCGATGCGGTTCAAATTGCGGCAAGTCGCCGTTTGGCCGCCGGCCCTCTCCCCCCGGCCCCTCTCCCGCTGCGCGGGAGAGGGGAACTTTCTGCTGGGAGCGTCGGTTCAGTTCCCACCCCCATTCAACCCCATCCACCCCGGCGCCAGCCGTTCGCCCACGTCGCGCAGGTCCACCAGGTCGAGCACGCGGCCGATCGTGTGGTCGACCAGTTCGTCGATGGTCTGCGGTTTCTGGTAGAAGCCCGGGACGGGCGGGAAGACGATGCCGCCCATCTCGGTGACGGCGGTCATGTTGCGCAGGTGGGCCAGGTTCAGCGGGGTTTCGCGGACCATCAGCACCAGCTTGCGGCGCTCCTTGAGCGTGACATCGGCGGCGCGCGTGATCAGGTTGTCCGAGAGGCCGTGGGCCACGGCGGCCAGGGTGCGCATGGAGCAGGGCGCCACGATCATTGCGTCGGCGCGGAACGACCCGCTGGCAATCGTCGCGCCGATGTCGCGCACGTTGTGCACCACGTCGGCCAGCGCTTCCACGTCCGCGCGGCCGACGTCGAGTTCGTGCTGCAGGTTCATGACGCCGGCGGGCGACATCAGCAGGTGCGTTTCCACCGTCGCCACGTCGCGCAGCACCTGCAGCAGCCGGACGCCGTAGATGGCGCCGGTGGCGCCCGTGATGGCGACGATCAGCCGTTGCGGCGCGCCGCCCTGGTTCACAGGCATGATGGGTCCGGCCGTGTTCAGGCCTTGAGCAGCGACTGCAGTTCGCCGTTCTGGTACATCTCCATCATGATGTCCGAGCCGCCGATGAACTCGCCGTTCACGTAGAGCTGCGGAATCGTCGGCCAGTTGGCGTATTCCTTGATGCCCTGGCGGATGCCCTCGTCCTCGAGCACGTTGACCGTGGTCGGCGCGTCCACGCCGCAGGCCTTCAGGATCTGGATCGCGCGGCCCGAGAAACCGCACATCGGGAACTGCGCGGTGCCCTTCATGAACAGCACCACGGGGCTGCCCTTCACGATCTGGTCGATCTTCTGTTGTACGTCACTCATGATGAAAACGTTCCGGTTGCATGGGGATGGGCGGATTTTACCGGAATCGCGCCCCGGCATCAGGGCGCGGCTCAGGCCGGCAGCCGGCCGCCGCTGCACCGCTCGTTGCCGCCCAGATCGCGTGCGGTAAAGACCTCGGCAAAGCCGGCCGACGTCAGCAGGTGCCGCGTGGCGTAGCCCTGGTCGTAGCCGTGCTCCATCAGCAGCCAGCCGCCCGGCACCAGGTGCGCCGGGGCGCCGGCCACCAGGGTGCGCAGGTCGGCCAGGCCGTCTTCGTGGTCGGTCAGCGCGTCGATGGGCTCGAAGCGCAGGTCGCCTTCGGCCAGATGGGGATCGCCCGCGGCGATGTACGGCGGGTTGCTGACGATCAGGTGGAAGTGCTGCGCCGGTGGCAGCCCCTGGTACCAGTCGGATACCAGGAAGCGGATGTTGTCGGCCTGCAGCGCGCGCGCGTTGTCCTGCGCCACCATCAGCGCGCCGCGCGAGATGTCGGTGGCCCAGACCTCGGCGTCGGGCCGCTCGCGGGCGATGGTCACGGCCAGCACGCCCGAACCGGTGCCCATGTCCAGCACGCGCGGCCCCGGCACGCCGGCCAGCCGGGCCAGCGCGGCCTCGGCGGCCACCTCGGTGTCGGGGCGGGGAATCAGCACGTCGGGCGTCACGCGGAACGTGCGGCCGAAGAATTCGCGCTCGCCCAGCAGGTAGGCCATCGGCTCGCCCGACAGCCGCCGCGCCAGCAGCGTGGAGAATGCATCACGTTGTGCGTCATTGAGGTGCTCTGCGTCGCGCGTGATCAACTGCGTGCGCGTGTAGCCGGTGACGTGGGACAGCAGCATGCGGCCCTCCAGCATCGGCAGGCCGGCCATCGCAGCCAGCGACAGCGCCTCGCGCAGCGTGGGAGTGGAGGGGAGGGGCGGCGGGTCGCCCGGTGCATTCGAGGACATCGGCGGTACTGGCGGTACGTCTGGGATTTCCGGCCATTCGCAAAAAACCCCGCCGGGCGGGAGCCAGACGGGGTTCTTGCGCGGCGCTGCATTCAGGCGCCAGTGTAAGCCGTTTTCAGCGGCCGGCGCTGGCGCGCGAGCGATTACTTGTTGACGGCGTCCTTGGCCTTGTCGGCCGTGGTGTTGACGGCGTCCTTGGTCGCTTCCTTGGCGTTGGCCATGGCGTTGCCGGCGTCGATGCGGGCCTTCTCGGCGGCGGCCGAGACGTCCGAGGCGACACCGCTGGCGGCGGCCTTGGCGGCGTCGGCGGCATTCGCGGCGGCGGCAGCGGCGTCGCTGGCGGCGGCCTTGGCCGATTCGGCGGCGCTTTGCATCGCGCTGTCGGCATTGGTTTGCGGAGCCTCTTCCTTCTTGCCGCAGGCGGCGACGGAAATGGCGGCGGTGAGCATCAGCACGGCGAGCAGCTTGTTCATGATTTCATCCTTAGTGTCTGTTGGAGGAGTGGACATCCAATCCAGACTTCGAGGCCCCCGGGCGTCCGACACCGGAAAGTGACGTATCGGGGTGGTCTGGTCGAAATCGATTATAGACAGCGCGTCATGGCAGGCCAGTGCTGTTTCAAGCATTTACCTCGGTTACAAAGTCGCCCGTTCAGCCCTCGTCGCCCAGCGCGGCAAGCTGGTCGGCCTGGTGCTCGGCGGCCAGCGTAGACACCAGTTCGTCGAGATCGCCGTCCATGATCATGTCGATCTTGTACAGCGTCAGGTTGATGCGATGGTCGGTCACGCGGCCCTGCGGGAAGTTGTACGTGCGGATGCGGTCGCTGCGGTCGCCCGAGCCGATCAGGTTGCGCCGCGTGCTGGCCTCCTTGGCCTGCGCCGCGCGAAGCTGCCCGTCCTTGATGCGCGCGGCCAGCACCTTCATGGCCTTTTCCTTGTTGCGATGCTGGCTGCGGTCGTCCTGGCATTCGACGACGATGCCGGTCGGCAGGTGGGTCAGGCGCACGGCCGAATCGGTCTTGTTGACGTGCTGCCCGCCGGCGCCGGACGCGCGGAAGGTGTCGACGCGCAGGTCCGACGGATTGATCTCCACCTCGCCCACCTCGTCGGCCTCGGGCATCACGGCCACGGTGCAGGCCGACGTATGGATGCGGCCCTGCGCCTCGGTGGCCGGCACGCGCTGCACGCGGTGGCCGCCCGATTCGAACTTGAGCTTCGAGAACGCGGCGGCGCCGGCAATGCGGACGATCACCTCCTTGTAGCCGCCCAGGTCCGAGCCCGATTCGCTCATGATTTCCACCTGCCAGCGCTGGCGTTCCGCATACCGCGTGTACATGCGCAGCAGGTCGGCCGCGAACAGCGCGCTTTCCTCGCCGCCGGTGCCGGCGCGGATTTCCAGCAGCAGGTTGCGGTCGTCGTTGGGGTCTTTGGGCAGCAGCAGCGTCTGCAGCGACGTTTCCAGCGTCTCCAGCCGGGCGCGCGCGGCGCCGATCTCGTCGGCTGCGAAGTCTTTCATTTCGGGGTCATCCAGCAGCGCCTGCGCGGTGGCCAGGTCTTCCTGCGCCTGGCGATACTGGCCGTACTGCTCGGCCACCGGCGACAGCTCGGCATGCTCGCGCGACAGCCGGCGGTACTGGCCCATGTCCGACGCCGCCTTTTCGCTGGCGAGCAGGGCGCTGACTTCGTCGAGTCGCTCGGCCAACTGGTCGAGCTTGTGGAGCATGCTGGGTTTCATCGGTAGCGGAATCGGGATGCTGGGGCGCCGGTGGCGGGGCCGGGGCGCCGGAACGGGGGACGGGCGGAGACGACAGCCCGGCGCTGGCAGGCCAGCGCGGCAGCGACGGCGCGGCTAGCGCTCGGAGTGGCTGCTGTGGCGGAACAGACCGGGCACCAGGCGCAGCAGCGCCTCGCGGTCTTCGCCCTGGGTGTGGTTCAGCGCGTGCGTGGGGCCGTGCAGGAACTTGCGCGTCAGCGCGCCGGACAGCGCCTCCAGCACGGCGGCGGGGTCGTCGCCCCGGGCCAGCATTTTGCGTGCGCGTTCCAGCTCGGCCTGGCGGATGGCCTCGCCGCTGGACTGCAGTTCGCGGATCACCGGCACCACGCTGCGCGTTTCCAGCCAGTGCATGAAGTTCTGCACGCGCGATTCGATGATGGCCTCGGCCTGGGCCACGGCGGCCTGGCGCAGCGCGTTGCCCTCGCGGACCACGGCGCCGAGGTCGTCGACGGTGTACAGGAAGACGTCGTTCAGCCGGGCGACTTCGGGCTCCACGTCGCGCGGCACGGCCAGGTCGACCATCATGATCGGGCGGTGCTTGCGGCGCTTGACCGCGCGCTCCACGGCGCCCAGGCCGATGATCGGCAGCGAACTGGCCGTGCACGACACGACGATGTCGAACTCGTGCAGCCGCTCGCCCAGGTCCTGCAGGCGGATGGCCTGCGTGGTCAGGCCCTGCTCGGCCAGTTGTTCCGCCAGTTTCTCGCCGCGTTCGACGGTGCGGTTGGCCACCACCACCTGGCGCGGCTTCTGCGCGGCAAAATGCGTGGCGCACAGCTCGATCATCTCGCCGGCGCCGATGAACAGCACCCGCTGCGTGGACACGCTTTCGAAAATCCGCTGCGCCAGCCGGACCGCCGCGGCGGCCATCGACACCGAATGCGCGCCGATCTCGGTCTGGCCGCGCACTTCCTTGGCCACCGCGAACGTGCGCTGGAAGAGCTGGTTCAGGTACGTGCCCAGCGCGCCGGCCTCGCCAGCGGTGCGCACGGCGTCCTTCAACTGGCCGAGAATCTGGGTTTCGCCCAGCACCATCGAGTCGAGCCCGCTGGCTACGCGGAACGCATGGCGCACGGCTTCGGACTGGGGCAGGGCGTACAAATGCGGGGCCAGTTCACCGGCAGGCACGTTGTGATGCTGGGCCAGCCAGCGCAGCGTGTGCTCGAAACCGTCCTGGCCCGGCTGCAGCACGTCGGTGGCGCAGTAGATCTCGGTACGGTTGCAGGTGGACAGGATGGCGGCCTCGGTGCCGCTGCGGCCCGCCAGATGGGTACGCAGCGTACCCAGGGCCGGTTTGATCTGCTCAAGCGGAAACGCCACACGTTCGCGGAGCGAGACGGGTGCCGTGGTGTGATTGATACCGATCGCGAGCAGTTGCATTTGTGGGGTTGGGTTGCCATCCGGAACGGTGCCGGAAGCGATGGCCATTATACCGCCCCGTTACAAAGTTGCAGGGAACCGCGGCACCCGGAGCGCGGTGCAGTATCGTTACGACCGGTCCACATTTGCGGTGGATCAAACGACACGGGAGGAAGGATGTTCGGATTGGTTTTTGTCGGCGCCGTGGTGGGCCTGGCCGGCCGATGGTTGCACCCGGCCGGCCGCGTCGTGACCGTGCCGGCCGCGCTGGGCCTGGGGATCGGCGGCGCGGTGGTCGCGTTCTACGCCGGGCGCACGGCCCATCTGTTCACCGACGGCCAGATCGTCGGATGGGGCGCGGCCATTGCCGGCGCGGCGCTGGCCGTGGGCATCTACGGCGTTGTGCGGCCGCGACGGTAACGGCAAAACTGCATAAAAATCAGCAATCTGCGATGCGCCGGCGCGCCTGATCGTCGAGGAATCGCGCCAGGATCGCGCTGGAATAGTGGCTGGCGATGTCCCGAAGGAAGGCCGGGAAGTCGACGTGTGCCGTATCGTCCGCCCGGTCGGACACGGTGCGCAGCAGCGCATAGGGCACGCCGTATTCGTGGCAGATCTGCGCCAGTGCCGCGCCTTCCATCTCCACGGCCTGCACGCCAGGCAGCGCCTGCCGCAGCGCGGCCACCTCGGACGGGCAATCGATGAACTGGTCGCCGCTGGCGATCATCCCGACATGCAGCCGGGGCGTCTCGATGCCGAAGCGGGCCAGCACGCTGGCCGGCACCTCGGTGGCCAGGTCGTCACGCAGGAAATCGGCCGCCGCTGTCTGCAGGGTGGCCGTCAGGGCCGGGTCGGCCGGAAACGTGGCGCGGCCCAGCAGCGGCACCTCGTGGCGCGGAAACAGCGGCCGGGCGTCCATGTCGTGCTGGATGGCCTGGTCGGCCACGACGATGTCGCCGACCCGCACGCCGTCGCCGACGCCACCGGCCAGCCCGGTGAAGACAATCCCATCCACCCCGAACTCGCGGATCAGCGTCACCGTGGTGGCCGCCGCGGCCACCTTGCCCACGCGCGACAGCACCAGCACCACCGGCTGGCCGTGCAGCGTGCCGCGGTAGTAGTCGCGCATGCCGATGGTGGTGCAGGTGGCGCGGGCGTCTTCATGGCGCATGGCGGCGATCAGGCCGTCCACTTCGTCGTGCAGCGCGGCAAGGATGCCAAGGGTCATGGTGCTGGGGGCGGGATGCGGAAAGGCCGCCAGCATACCGGCGCGCCGGGCGCGGCGAAAGTCGGCCGCCACTGTGGGAAACGCGCGACAGATTACTTACAACCGTGACCAATTGTGTTGTCAGCAATACAAGACGCTACAATCTCGCTCTTTATTGAAATGCGAGTCATTCGCATTCCCGTTTCCAAAAGCAAGAGAGAGAAGAGATCCATGTCTGTCCGCGCCCGGGGCCGCATCCGCCGCTCGCACGCCATTCCGTTGACCACGCTCGTCCTGAGCCTGCAAGCCGCCAGCCTGGCCAGCGCCCAGGAACAGCCGCCCGCCGGCGAGGCCGCCCACCACAGCCTGCCGGTGGTCACGGTCAGCGGCAGCAATGCGCCGGAATCGCCCACCGGGCCGGTCCATGGCTTTGTCGCCCGGCAGGCCGTGACGGCCACCAAGACCGACACGCCGATCGTCGAGACGCCGCAGTCCATCACGGTCATCACGCGCGACCGCATCGAGATGCTGGGCGCGCAGTCGGTGGCGCAGGCGTCCGGCTACACGGCTGGCGTGACGACGGCCGGGTTTGCCAACGACAACCGGACCGACACGATCAAGATTCGCGGCACCGATTCCACCCAGTACCTGGACGGCCTGCTCAACGCCGTGAGCTTCTACAACAACACGCGCCCCGACCCGTACTCGCTGGAGCGCATGGAAATCCTGAAGGGCCCGTCCGGCATGCTGTACGGGCAGGGCGCGGTGGGCGGCATCGTGAACCTCGTGTCCAAGCGCCCGCAGGCCGAGGCGGCGCGCGAGATCGGCGTGAGCTTTGGCAACTACAACCGCAAGCAGATCCAGGCCGACTTCACGGGCCCGATCGACGCCGACGGCAAGTGGCTGTACCGCTTCGTGGCGATGGCGCGCGACAGCGACACCTCGGTGGACTACGCCAAGGACAACCGCTACTTCATCGCCCCGTCGCTGACCTACCGGCCCAACGCCGACACGTCGTTCACGCTGCTGGCCAACTTCCAGAAGGACGACAGCAACACGATGATCGGCTTCTTTCCGTGGCGCGGCACGCTGCTGGGCAACCCGGCCGGCCAGATCCCGCAGAGCTTCTTCGTGAGCGAGCCGGGCTTTGACAAGTACACGGCCGAGCAGCACGCCATCGGCTACCAGTTCTCGCACCAGTTCAACGACACCTTCACGGTGCGCCAGAACCTGCGCTACTCGCACAGCAGCGTCGACTACCGCAGCATCTACACCACCGGCTTCACCGGCGCCACGCACGGCTGGGTGCCCGGCAGCGACACGCTGCTGCGCCGCGTGGTCTACCTGAACCAGCCGACGCTGAACCAGCTTGCCATCGATACCCAGGGCCAGGCCAAGTTCCGGACCGGCACGGTCGGCCACACGCTGCTGGCCGGCTTCGACTATCAGAACAACGAGATCACCGGCCGCACCGGCGTGGGCGGCGTGGCCGCGCCGATCAACGTGTTCAACCCGGTGTACGGCAACTACACGGCGCCCGCGTCCACGCGCGACCTGGACCCGGCCAAGCAGATCCAGACCGGCATCTACCTGCAGGACCAGCTCGAATGGAACAAGTGGCTGCTGATGCTGGGCCTGCGCTACGACTGGTCGCGCGCGTCGCAGGACAACCAGCCGCAGGGATCGCGCGACGACAACCAGCTCACCAAGCGCTTCGGGCTGATGTACCGCACGGACATGGGCCTGAACCCGTACGTCAGCTATGCCGAGTCGTTCCAGGGCCAGGCGGGCTTCAACAACGCCGGCCAGGCGTTCAAGCCGCTGGAAGGCAAGCAGTGGGAAGTGGGCGTCAAGTACCAGCCGCCCGGCAAGAACATGACGCTGACGGCCGCGCTGTTCGACATGCGCGAGCAGAACCGCAAGGTGGCCGGCGTGGTCAATGGCCGCCCGGACACCGTGCAGGCCGGTGAAGCCCGCACGCGCGGCGCCGAACTGGAGGCGCTGGTGTCGCTGGGCCGGCTGGACCTGATCGCCGCGTACACGTTCCTGAACGCCAAGGTCATCGAGGGCTCGCCGGCCGAGCAGGGCCAGCGGCTGGCCAGCATCCCGACCAACACGGCGTCGCTGTGGGCCAACTACCGCTTCAGCCTGTTCGAGATCCCCGGCTTCCTGGCCGGCGCGGGCATGCGCTACAACGGCCCCAGCACCGACGGCACCGGCAACAACCGCGTGGGCGGCTTCACCGTGTTCGACGCCGTGCTGGCCTACGACCGCGGCCCGGTGCGCGTGTCGCTGAACGTCAACAACCTGTTCGGCAAGGAATACGTCTATAGCTGCATCGCGCGCGGCGACTGCTTCTTCGGCACGGCGCGGACGATCGTCGGCAACGTGACCTACCGCTTCTGACCGGCGCGATCCGGCCGGCGCGATCCGGCCGGCGGATGCCCGGGGAGACTTTGGCGCACCGGTTTGCTAGCATGCAGGCCATGCCGATTACCCCGGGGGAACGCTGGTTGGACACCTTCACTTCTCGCCGCACCATCCAGCAGGCGCTGGCCGACTGGCGCAGCCGGGGCCGGCTCGGCGCCGACGACCTGCTGGCCGCCTGGGCCCCCACGCTGCCCGGGCGCGCGCACTGGCACCACTGGCTGGACCGCGCGCTGCTGATCCTCGGCACGGCGCTGCTCTGCGCCGGCGTGATCGTCTTCTTCGCCTTCAACTGGGCGGCCCTGCACAAGTTCACGAAATTCGGCCTCGTCGGCGGTCTGCTGACGGGGCTGGCGGCGCTGGCGCTGCTGCGGCCGGCCGGCGACGCCATCGGGCGCGCCGCGCTGGCCGGCGCGCAGATCGTGTCTGGCGTGCTGATGGCCGTGATCGGCCAGACCTACCAGACCGGCGCCGACGCGTGGCAGCTCTTCGCGCTGTGGACGCTGCTGGCGGTGCCGTGGGCGCTGGCGGCGCGCGCGGCGCCGCACTGGTGGATCGTGCTGGTCGTCGGCAACGTGGCGCTGCTGCGTTACTGCAGCGTGCAGCTTGGCATCGGCGGCATGCTGGACCTGCTGTTCTCGGGCCGGGATGCGCGCGCGACGGTGCTGTTCCTGCTGGCGATGTCGATCGTCCAGCTTGCGGCGTGGTATGTGCTGGCCGCGCGCGCGGGCCGCTGGGGCTTTGCCGGCGTGGCCGGGCCGCGGCTGATCGGCCTTATGGCCTGCGGCTACGCGGGCTGGCTGGGCGTGATGAGCGTGCTGACGTCGCAGCCCAGCGTGCCGGTGCTGCTGGCCAGTTGCGTGGCACTGGCGGGCCTGGGCGCGTGGTTCCGCTGGCGCGCGTTCGATATCGTGGTGCTGAGCCTGGCCTGCCTGACCGGCATCGGTGTCATCGTCACGGCGGCCGGGCGCTGGCTGGCCGACCTGCATGGGGACTTTGGCACCTTCCTGCTGCTGGCCCTGCTGACCATCGGGCTGGCCGTGGCGGCGGCCACCTGGCTGCTGCGCGCGTGGCGGTCGACGTCGGGGAGCGCGGCATGAATCCGGACCAGATCGAACGCTCGCTCTGGCAGCGGCTGGCCGCGCGCGGCGCGGTGCAGGGCGATTTCACGCCAACGCTGCGCACGCCGTGGCCCATCCGCCTGCTGATGGGCGGCGCGGGCTGGCTGGGCGCGCTGTTCTTCCAGATGTTCCTGATCGGCACCGTGTTTGCCGCCGCGCGCGGCAACGGGCCGGCCATGGCCATCACCGGGCTGGTGATGATCGGCATCGCCATCGTGCTGTACCGCCTGACCGCGCGCGACGGCGGCCGCATTGCGCTGGGACAGTTCGCGCTGGCGCTGAGCCTGGGCGGGCAGGGCCTGGCGATTGCCGGCGTGGGCGAGGCCATCGGCTTTCACAGCTTCCTGCAGGTGGCGCCGTTCTGGCTCGGCATCGCCGTGTTCGAGGCGGTGCTGTTCGCGGCCGTGCCGGACCGGCTGCACCGCTTTCTGGCCGCGCTGGGGGCCTGGGTGGCGCTGGCCGTGGCCGCGTGCATCGGGCTGGGCGACGTCGTCGCGCCGCGCTGGACGGCGGTACCGATTGCGCTGGCGCCGCTGTCGGCCGCTGCGTTCTCGCTGGTGCTGGCGTTCGTGCTGCGCGAGGACGCCATCGCGGCGCGCGGCCGCCACGACCTCTGGGAACCGGCCGCCGACGCCACGCTGCTGGGCGCGCTGGCCGCCGCGCTGGTAGTCACCGGGCTCGCGCATCCGGCCGACCTGCTGTTCGGCACCAGCACGGTCTGGCGCGGCCACGGCGCGTGGCTGGCTGGCGCGCTGCTGGGCGCCGTGCTCGTGTCGCTGGTATTGATCGAATGCAAGCGGCTGGCCTGCGCGCCGCCGCTGTGCGCCGCGCTGCTGGGGCTGGCCATCGCGTTCAGCGCGCTGATGGTTTACGCGCCGGCCGTCACGGCCGGGGTGCTGGCGCTGGCCCTGGCGCTGCGGCGCGGGTCCCGGCCGTGGCTCGGCCTGGCCATCGCCACGGTGCTGATCGGCTTTGCCTGGTACTACGGCACGCTGCACTGGACGCTGCTGGCCAAGTCCATCACGCTGGCGGCGGCCGGGGCGCTGCTGCTGGCCGCCCGGGCCGCGCTGACCCGCCTGCCGCGCAAGGAGACCGCCGCATGAAACGCTGGATCATCGTCGGATGGCTGCTGGCCATGGGCGTGGCGCTGGCCGGCATCGTCGGCAAGGAACGCCTGATGGCGCGCGGCGAGGTGGTCTACCTGCGGCTGGCGCCGGTGGACCCGCGCTCGCTGATGCAGGGCGACTACATGGCGCTCCACTTCTCGGTGGCCGACGCGGTGCGCGTGGCACACGGCTCCGAACAGACCCGGCTGGCGCGCGAGGAACGCATCGTGATCCGCCGCGACGACCGCCAGGAGGGCCACTTCGTCCGGCTGGACAAGGGCGAGCCGCTGGCGCCCGGCGAACTGCTGCTGCGCGTGCAGAACGTGCCGACGCGCTGGGGCGGCAACGGCGTGCAGGTATCGACCGATGCATGGTTCTTCCAGGAAGGCCAGGCCGACCGCTACGCCCGCGCCCGCTTCGGCGAATTCCGCGTGGACGCCAGCGGCCAGGCGCTGCTGGTGGGAATGCGGGACGAGCGGCTGGCGCCGATGTAGGCGCGCCGGCCGCCAGCGCGACGCAAAAGAAAAATGCCCGGGGAGACCGGGCATTCTTGCTGGCGCGGAGTGCGGCGCGGATCAGACGTTGAACAGGAAGTTCATCACGTCGCCGTCGTGCACGACGTATTCCTTGCCTTCGGCGCGCATCTTGCCGGCTTCCTTGGCGCCGTTTTCGCCCTTGTACTGGATGTAGTCGTCGTAGGCGATGGTCTGGGCGCGGATGAAGCCGCGTTCGAAGTCGGTGTGGATGACGCCGGCCGCCTTCGGGGCGGTGTCGCCCACGTGGATGGTCCAGGCGCGCACTTCCTTCACGCCGGCCGTGAAGTACGTCTGCAGGCCCAGCAGCTTGAAGCCGGCGCGGATCACGCGGTCCAGGCCCGGCTCTTCCATGCCCAGGTCGGCCAGGAATTCGGCCTTGTCGGCGTCGTCCAGGTCGGCGATCTCGGCCTCGATGGCGGCGCAGACGGCCACCACGGGCGAGCCGGTGGTCTTGGCGTGCTCGCGCACGGCGTCCAGGTGCGGGTTGTTCTCGAAGCCGTCCTCGCGCACGTTGGCCACGTACATCGTCGGCTTGGCGGTGATCAGGCAGAACGGGCGCAGGGCGTCCCATTCCTCGGGCGCCAGGTCCAGCGTGCGCACGGCCTTGGCCTGGTCCAGCACCGACTGTGCCTTTTCCAGCACGGCCACCAGGCGCTGGGCTTCCTTGTCGCCGGCGCGGGCCGGCTTGATGTAGCGGGCCAGCGCCTTCTCCACGGTGGCGAGGTCGGCCAGCGCCAGTTCGGTGTTGATGACCTCGATGTCGGACAGCGGGTCGACCTTGCCGGCCACGTGGATCACATTGTCATCCTCGAAGCAGCGCACCACGTGCGTGATGGCGTCGGTCTCGCGGATGTTGGCCAGGAACTGGTTGCCCAGCCCTTCGCCCTTGGACGCGCCGGCCACCAGGCCCGCGATGTCGACGAACTCGACCGTCGCCGGCAGGATGCGCTCGGGCTTGACGATCTCGGCCAGCCTGGCAAGCCTCGGATCCGGCACTTCCACCACGCCCACGTTGGGCTCGATGGTGCAGAACGGATAGTTTTCGGCGGCGATGCCGGCTTTCGTCAGGGCATTGAACAGCGTGGACTTGCCGACGTTGGGCAGGCCGACGATGCCGCATTTGAGGCTCATGGTGTCAGGCGGGAAATGGCGAAACCCGTATTCTAGCGGATGGGCGGCGCCGGCCGAGGCCGCGATGCACGCCGGCGCGCCCGGCCGGGGCCCCCGAAGGCCCGGGGGCAGCGCGGCCGATGCCGCGGCGGTCACGTCGCTATAATCCAGCCATCCGCACCCGCCGCGCCGTCGCCCAAGCGACGCCGCCATATCGATGTCGTCGAATCCTTCCTCCCGCTTCCAGATCGCCGTGGTCGGCGGTGGCATTGTCGGCAAGGCCTGCGCGCTGCTGCTGGCGCAGCAGGGCATGCAGGTGGCGCTGGTGGCGCCCCGGCCCGCCGCCGACACCGCCCGCACCGGCGACGACGACTGGGACAGCCGCATCTACGCCTTCTCCGCCAGCTCGCAGGCCCTGCTGGACCGCCTGCGCGTGTGGGAGGCGCTGGACCCCGCCCGCGTGCAGCCGGTGCGCGACATGCGCGTGTTCGGCGACCAAAGCGCGTCGGAGTCAGACCCCTCGCCCGATGGCGACCTCCATTTCTCGGCCTACGCCGCCGCCGTGCCGCAACTGGCCTGGATCGTCGAATCGGGCCATGTCGAGCGGGTGCTGGACACCGCGCTGCGCTTCCAGCACCAGGTGACGTGGTTCGACGACACCGCCGAACGACTCGACCGCGACCTCGACGGCGTGACGCTGACGCTGGCCGATGGCCGCCGCGTGCGCGCCAGCTGCCTGGTCGGCGCCGACGGGGCGCGGTCCTGGGTGCGCCAGCAGTGCCATATCGGCACCACCCAGCGGCGCTACCGCCAGCTTGGCGTGGTGGCCAACTTCCGCTGCGAACTGCCGCACCAGGAAACCGCCTGGCAGTGGTTCCTGGGCGCCCCGGAAAAGCTGATGGCCGACGAGGAACCCGCCAACGGCGAGATCCTGGCCATGCTGCCGCTGCCCGGCAACCGCGTGTCGATGGTCTGGTCCGCCGACGAGGCCCACGCCCGCGACCTGCTGGCGCTGGCGCCCGAGGCGCTGGCCGCCACGGTGGCGCAGGTGGCCAGCGGCGCCGTGGGCGCCCGCTTCGGCACCCTGCGCTGCATCACGCCGGCGCAGGGCTTTCCGCTGGTGCTGCAACGGGCCGATCACTTCGCCCAGCCGCACGTGGCGCTGGTGGGCGACGCGGCGCACGTCGTGCATCCGCTGGCCGGGCAGGGCATGAACCTGGGCCTGCGCGACGTGGTGGAGCTGGGCCGCGTGATGGCCGACAAGGAGCCGTTCCGCCACGAGGGCGACCTGCGGCTGCTGCGCCGCTACGAGCGCGCGCGCGCCACCGACCTGCTGTCGCTGACGGCCGCCACGGACGGCCTGCACCGGTTGTTCTCGCTGCCGGGCACGCCGGCCCGCATGGTGCGCAACCTCGGCATGCGCGCCGTGGGCGGCCAGGGGCTGCTCAAGCGGCTGCTGATCAGCCGCGCGCTGGGCTAGGCCGCCGATGCCCACAATTGCGCGTTCCACGATTTACCGATGACATCGCCGCCGGCACACTGACCGGCAAACCGCTACCTGGAGTCAATATGTTGCAACTGTTCCGCCGCCGACCCGCCCGCCTTGCCGCGATCGTCGCCTGCGTCGGCGGCCTGGGCGCCGCCGGCTACGCCCTGCACGCGCTGGCCGCGGACGAGCCGGGCACGGACAAGATCAAGGCGTCGATCCAGCGCATGCTGGGCAGCCGCGCCGAGGTGAAGAGCGTGACCAAGGCGCCGGTGCCGGGGCTGTACGAGGTCAACGTCGGCGGCCAGCTCGTCTACACCGATGCCACGGGCCGCTACATCCTCAATGGAGAGCTGATCGACACCAGGACGAACACCAACCTGACCGAGGAACGGCTGGCCGAGATCAACAAGATCAAGTGGTCGGACCTGCCGCTGTCGCGCGCCATCAAGTGGACCAAGGGCGACGGCAGCCGCACCGTGGCGGTGTTCTCGGACCCGAACTGCGGCTACTGCAAGAAGATCGAGCAGACGTTCCAGCAAATGGACAACATCACGGTCTACACCTTCCTGTACCCGGTGCTGTCGCCGGACTCGGCGGTCAAGTCCAGGCAGGTCTGGTGCGCCACCGACCGCACCAAGGCGTGGCGCGACTGGATGCTCAGCCACACGGCGCTGACCGGCAACGGCAGCTGCAAGACGCCGGTGGACGAGAACCTGGCGCTGGGCCAGAGCCTGAACATCACGGGCACGCCGGCCGTCTTCTTTACCGACGGCACGCGCATTCCGGGCGCGGCGGACGCCGCCACGCTGGAACGCAAGCTCGCCAGTCTCAAGAAATAACGACGACGCCGGACCCCGCCGGCTGACGCGAACGGCCGGCCCAGTCCGGCCGTTTTGCATGGCCGGATCGACCTACGACAATCGGGAGACACCCCATCATGACCTTCCAGGCGCTGCTGCTGACCCAGGCCGACGACAAATCCACGCAGGCGCGGATCGCCCAGCTCGACGAGAGCCAGTTGCCCGCCGACGGCAACGTGCTGGTGGCCGTGGACTATTCGACGATCAACTTCAAGGACGGGCTGGCCATCACGGGCCGCTCGCCGGTGGTGCGCAAGTGGCCGATGGTGGCCGGCATCGACGGCGCGGGCACCGTGCTCGATTCCGGCGACCCGCGCTGGAAGACCGGCGACCGCGTGGTGCTGAACGGCCACGGCGTGGGCGAGACGCACTGGGGCTGCCTGGCGCAGCGCGCGCGGCTCAAGGGCGAATGGCTGGTCAAGGTGCCCGATGCGTTCACGACGCGGCAGGCCATGGCGATCGGCACGGCTGGCTACACGGCCATGCTGTCGGTGCTGGCGCTGGAACGCGGCGGCGTGAACGGTCCGGTGCGGCCCGGCGATGGCGATGTGCTGGTGACCGGCGCGTCGGGCGGCGTGGGGTCGGTGGCCATCGCCATCCTGTCCAAGCTGGGCTACCGCGTGACGGCGTCCACGGGCAAGACGGCCGAGGCCGACTTCCTGCGCGCGCTGGGCGCGGCCGACGTGATCGACCGCGCCGAACTGGGCGCGCCGGGCAAGCCGCTGCAGAAGGAACGCTGGGCCGCCGTGGTGGATTCGGTCGGCTCCCACACGCTGGTCAACGCCTGCGCCCAGGTGCGCTACGGCGGCGTGGTCACGGCGTGCGGGCTGGCGCAGGGCATGGATTTCCCGGCGTCGGTGGCCCCGTTCATCCTGCGCGGCGTGACGCTGGCCGGCATCGACAGCGTGATGGCCGCGATGCCGCTGCGCGAGACGGCCTGGAAGCGGCTGGCGCAGGACCTGGCGCCAGACCGGCTGCAGGCCATCACGCAGGAGATCCGGCTGGGCGATGCCATCGACGCCGGCCGGCGCATCGTGGAAGGGGGCATGCGCGGCCGCGTGGTCGTCGACGTGAACGGCTGACCCGGCGGCCGGCCGCACCGCCCGTCCCCGGGCGCCCCGGGGCGTGACGCTACAATCGAGACCATGACGCCGATCCGCTACGCCATCGCCCCGCTTCAACCGGAAGCCCACCTGTTCGCCGTGACCGTGACGGTGGACGTCCCCGACCCGGCCGGCCAGGTCTTCACGCTGCCCGCGTGGATCCCGGGCAGCTACATGATCAGAGATTTCGCACGCAATATCGTCCGCATCCGCGCCGATGCCGGCCGCGTGCGCGTGCCGCTGACCAAGCTGGACAAGCAGACCTGGCTGGCCGCGCCGTTGCCGGCCGACGCCGGCCCGCTGACACTGAGCTACGAGGTCTATGCGTGGGACCTGTCCGTGCGCAGCGCGCACCTGGACACCACGCACGGCTTCTTCAACGGCAGCTCGGTGTTCCTGCGCGTGGTGGGGCAGGACGACCGGCCGTGCCTGGTCGATATCCACCCGCCGGCCGGCGACGCCTATGCCGGCTGGCGCGTGGCCACGGCGCTGCCCGAGGCGCGCGGCCCCGGCGGCGCGCGCCGCTACGGCTTTGGCCGCTACCAGGCCAGCGACTACGACGAGCTGATCGACCATCCCGTGGAAATGGGCACGTTCGCGCTGGGCAGCTTCCGCGCCTGTGGCGTGCAGCACGACGTGGTGTTCACGGGCCGCGTGCCGCAGCTCGACATGGCGCGCATCTGCCGCGACCTCAAGCGCATCTGCGAGGCGCAGATCCGGCTGTTCGAGCCCCGCTCGGCCCGCGCGCCGTTCCTGGACAGCAACCGCCGCTACGTCTTCATGACGATGGTCACGACCGACGGCTACGGCGGGCTGGAACACCGCGCCAGCACCGCGCTGATGTGCGCGCGCAGCGACCTGCCCGTGCGCGGCAACGCCGAGACCAGCGAGGGCTACCGCACGTTCCTGGGCCTGTGCAGCCACGAGTATTTCCACACCTGGAACGTCAAGCGCATCAAGCCGGCCGCGTTCGTGCCGTACCGGCTGGAGGCGGAAAGCTACACGCCGCTGCTGTGGCTGTTCGAGGGCTTCACCAGCTACTACGACGACCTGATCCTGGTGCGCACCGGGCTGGTCACCGAGCAGCAGTACGTCGACATGCTGGCCAAGACCTGGAACGGCGTGCTGCGCGGCACGGGCCGCACCAAGCAGAGCGTGGCCGACAGCGCGTTCGATGCCTGGACCAAGTACTACCGCCAGGACGAGAACGCGCCGAACGCCATCGTCAGTTACTACACCAAGGGGTCGCTGGTGGCGCTGGCGCTGGACCTGACCATCCGCGAGAAGACCCGCGGCCGCCGCTCGCTGGACGACGTCATGCGCGCGCTGTGGCAGCGCTACGGGCGCGACTTCTACGCGCCGGGCGCCACGCAGCGGGGCGTGACCGAGGCCGAGGTGTACGCGCTGATCGACGAGGTCAGCGGCCTGAAGCTGGGCGGCCTGCTGCGCGCGCTGACCGAGGGCACGGGCGAGATCGGCCTGCCGGCGCTGTTCCGCGGCGTGGGGCTGGTGGCCGAGCCGCAGAAGCCGAACGGCGCCGCCGCGCTGGGCATCAAGACCCGTGGCGACGATGGCTGGGTACGCGTGAGCCAGGTGCTGGACGGCGGGGCCGGGCAGCGCGCGGGGCTGTCGGCCGGCGACCTGATCGCCGCCGTGGATGGCCTGCGCGTGGCGCCGGGGCAGCTCGACAAGCTGCTGGCCCGCTACCGCCCCGGCGACCGGGCCGAGCTGCACGTGTTCCGCCGCGACGAACTGCAGGTGCTGCCCGTGACGCTGGCGCGCGAACCGGCCACGCAGTACAAGGTCAAGGTCGAGGCCGGCAGGCATGCCGGGCGGGCGCGCTGGCTCGGCCAGTAGCCGCCCCGTCACCGCGCCGTGGCCATGATGGCGACGGCGCCGCCGCCTCTCCACCCGCCCCCATCGCCCCATGGAATACGCGCACGACCCCCGCACATTCCTGTTTTCGCACTACATCTACCGTGGCCTGCGCTCGGCCACGGGCGTGATCGGCCTGACGCTGCTGGCCATGCCGTTCATGGACCTGCCCAGCGCCATGGTGGTGTCCGTGGGCGCGCTGTGCACGAGCCTGATGGACCTGCCGAGCCCGCTGCCGCACAAGTTCAACGAGATGCTGGCGAGCGTGCTGCTGTGCACCGCCGTCACGGCCATCGTGGCGCTGGCCACGCCGTTCCCGCAGGTGCAGCCGTTCGTGCTGGTGCTGGTCACGTTCCTGGCCGGCATGATGACGGTCTACGGCAACAAGACCATGCCGCTGCAGTTCTCGATGCTGTTCGTCATGACACTGACGATCAACGAGGAATTCGTGGTGCGCAAGGCGCTGTCGCACGCCGCGCTGTTCGGCATCGGCGCGTTCGGCTACCTGGTCTACGCGATGGCCGTGAGCTGGCTGATGGAGCGCCGCACGCGGCAGCAGATCCTGGCCGAATCGCTCTACGAGATGGCCGGCTACCTGGAGATCAAGGCCGCCTTCTACGACGCCGGCACCGACTACGACGAGCAGTTCAACCGGCTGGTGCGCCAGCAGATCGTGGTGGCAGAGCGCCAGCAGGCCGCCCGCGACATGGTGCTGCGCGGCAGCAAGACCCCGCACGACGGCCTGCTGGTGCAGGTGCACCTGCGCATGCTGGACCTCTACGAGTACCTGCTGTCGACCAACACCGAGTACGCGCTGCTGCGCCAGACGTTCGGCGGCACGCCGGTGCTGGACGGCCTGCGCCGGCTGGTGCTGGGCCTGGGCAAGGACCTGGAGGAGATTGCCTACGACGTGACGCGCGGCAGGCCGTCGTACAGCGCGTTCGACTACAGGCCCGACCTGAAGAAGGTGGAGGACGAGATCGACCAGCTTCGCCACCATCACGTCTCGCCGGCGGCCATGAACGCGCTGCGCGACACGCTGGAGATGATCCGCGGCGCCATCACGCTGGTCGGCCAGTTGCACGAGGCGTCGCGCACGCCGGTGGAGCCGGCCAAGGTGCTGCCCGGTTCGGACATGACGCCGTTCCTGACGCGCCAGAAGTACGAGTTCGCCGTGGTGCGCGACAACCTGCACTGGCGTTCGCCGGCGTTCCGCTTCGCGCTGCGGATCACGCTGGCCGTGGCCGTGGGGCTCTGGATCGGCGACCGCCTGCCGTATGCGTCGCACAGCTACTGGATACTGCTGACCATCGTCGTGATCCTGAAGCCGAACTTCAGCATGACCAAGCAGCGCTACAACGACCGCCTGATCGGCACGCTGATCGGCTGCATCATCAGCGTGGGTATCCTGCGCTGGGTGCACGAGCCGCTGGCGCTGATCGCCATCCT
Source organism: Cupriavidus sp. SZY C1 (assembly GCF_032190535.1). Classification (NCBI taxonomy): domain Bacteria; kingdom Pseudomonadati; phylum Pseudomonadota; class Betaproteobacteria; order Burkholderiales; family Burkholderiaceae; genus Cupriavidus; species Cupriavidus sp. SZY C1. Next base: position 33,039 of record NZ_JAUANU010000020.1, on the reverse strand, counting down.
GTACCTGGCGCTGGTGGCCAGCGCCGCGTTCGTGACCATCAAGTACCGCTACACGGCCATCGCCGCGTGCGTCCAGGTGCTGATCCAGATTAATCTGCTGATCCCGGGCAGCCAGACCGTGGTGGGCGAGCGGCTGGTGGACACGGTCATCGGCGGCATCATCGCGTCGATCTTCAGCTTCGTGCTGCCGAGCTGGGAGTACCGGTCGATCCCCAAGCTGGTGGAGAACGTGCTGCAGGCCAACCGCCGCTACATCGCCGCCACGCGCGACCTGCTGACGCGCAAGGCATCGGACGACTTTGCCTACCGCGTGCAGCGCAAGCAGTTCATGGACAACCTGTCGGCGCTGATCGGGTCGTTCCAGCGCATGCTCGACGAACCGCGCAGCCGGCACCGCGCCGTGGACAACCTGAGCCGCTTCATCGTCCAGAACTACCTGGTGGCCGCCCACGTGGCCGCCGCGCGCATCCAGGTGCGGCAGCACTATGGCGAGCTGGATGTGCCCGCGGCCGAGGCCGCCATCGACCAGGCCACAGACGCCGCGCTGCGCTCGCTGACGCTGGCCAGCGAACGCCTGGCCGGCGAGGAGCGCCACGGCCCGCGCGGGGCAGGCTTCATCCGCACCCCGGTGGAGGCCGCCGTGGCGGGCGTGGAACTGGCCCCCGAGCCGGCCACGGCGGAGAAGCCCGAGGCAACCGCGCCAGCCGAAGAGGACGCCAGCGAACGCCGCGCCCGCATCGCCGACTCGGCCGACCGCCGCAAGGCCGACGTCCTGGCCCAGGCCGCCGCCGCCGGCGAGATAGGCGCCAACGAACCGCTGCAGAAATCGCAGGACCAGCACGCCGCCACATCGGCCAGCGCCTCGGGCCGCCCCGCCAACGCCCTGCTGGAAAGGCGCCTGCGCGCGCTACGCGAAGACGCAGCCAAGATCGCGCTGCGCACCGGGGCAATCGGACGGGCCGTGCGGATGCCGTTGAAGGGGTGATGGCGTACGGATTGGCTGGGGGTTTGCAATCCAGCGGGCCGCCTGAGCCATCGCGCGGTTTGGCGGAGCAAACCAGCGGGGACGCCTCAGCCATCGCACTGTTTTCGCTCCCCTCTCCCACAACGTGGGAGAGGGGCTGGGGGAGAGGGCGTTGAGGATCTGCTTGCCGACTACGTCGCAATTAGAGCCGCCGGCCCTCACCCCCGACCCCTCTCCCGCAGGCGGGAGAGGGGAGCAAACCGGCAGGGATGCCTGAGCCATCGCACGGTTTTCGCTCCCCTCTCCCACAACGTGGGAGAGGGGCTGGGGGAGAGGGCGTTGAGGATCTGCTTGCCGACGAGGTCGCAATTAGAGCCGCCGGCCCTCTCCCCCAACCCCTCTCCCGCAAGCGGGAGAGGGGAGAAAACCAGCGCGGACGCCTGAGCCATCGCTCGGTTTGGCGGAGCAAACCAGCAGCGACGCCTGAGCCATCGCTCGGTTTAGGGAAGCAAACCAGCAGGGCCGCCTGAGCCATCGCAGGCTTTAGCGGAACAAACCATCACCCCGCCTCCATCCCCTCCGGCAGCGTCAGCATGCCGCTGTGAAACGAGTACCCGTACACCTCGCCATAGCGTCCCCAGTCGATGGCGATCTTGAGCACGCGGGTGGCTTCGTCCGGTTTCAGGAAGGCTTCCAGTTCGCGCAGGATCGCTTCCTCGCCGATTTCGCCGTCGGGGCTGCGTTCCAGTTCGCGGCGGATCTGGGCGGACAGGGCGATGTGGGTCAGGAGCTGGTGGCCGAACAGGACCTTGCGCTCGGGCGGCGCGGTCTCGTAGTAGCGGCGGCCCAGCGGCGTGGCGGAGATGTCGCCGCCGGCGATCTGGGCCAGGCCCAGCAGCTGCATGGCCTCGCAGGCGGGCAGCAGGTCGTCGTCGGTCAGGCCCGCCTCGCTGGCCAGGTGGGGCAGGTCGGCGCGGCCGAAGAACGGGGATTCGTGCAGCAGGTCCAGCACGGCTTCCATCTGGCCGATGTCGGCGTCGGGCAGCCGGTAGCCAATCTGCTGCGCGGCGGCCATGGCGGGCACGCGCGGGCCCAGCGCGGCCGGCGATGTCATCAGCGCGTAGACCTCGTCCACCAGCGCCCGCACCTGTGGGTCGTCGCGGTTGCGCGGGCGCGGGAACGGCACGGGCACCTCGGCGCGCACGCGGCCCGGGTCGCTCGACAGGATCACGATCCGGTCGGCCATCATCACGGCTTCCTCGATGTTGTGCGACACGATCAGGATGCTGCGGATGTTGGCGCGGCCCGATTCCCACAGGGCCAGCATCTCGTCGCGCAGCGTCTCGCCGGTCAGCACGTCCAGCGCGGAGAACGCCTCGTCCATCAGCAGCAGGTCCGGCTCGGTCACCAGCGCCCGCGCAATGCCCACGCGCTGGCGCATGCCGCCCGACAGCTCGCGTGGCAGCGCGCTGTTGAAGCCCGACAGGCCGATCATGTCGATGGCCGACTCTGCCCGGCGCGCGCGCTCGGCGCGGCCCACGCCCTGCGCTTCCAGCCCCAGCTCCACGTTCTGCTGCACCGTCAGCCACGGAAACAGCGCGAACGACTGGAACACCATCGCGATGCCCTCGGCCGTGCCGGTCAGCGGCCGGCCCCGGAAGCGCACCTCGCCACGGTCGGCGCCGACCAGGCCGGCCATGATCCGCAGCAGCGTGGACTTGCCCGAGCCGGACTTGCCCAGCATCGCCACGATCTCGCCCGCGCGCAGCGTCAGGTCCACGCCCTCCAGCACGGCGCGGTCGGTATGGTCGGCGGTGCGGAACATCTTGCCCACGCCGCGCAGGTCGATCACCGGGGTGGTGTCTTGCGGTGTCATCGTCATTTCCTTAAAGCCGCGTGCGCGACTGCGCCAGGTCATAGAGCCGGTTCCAGAGCAGCCGGTTGCAGCCCACCACGAACAGCGCCATCACGGCGATGCCCAGCGCGATGCGCGGAAAGTCGCCGCGCGCGGTCATCTCGGCGATGTAGCTGCCCAGGCCCGTGGCCACCAGCGTGCGGTCGCCCCAGGTCACGTATTCAGACACGATGCTGGCATTCCACGACCCGCCCGCCGCCGTGACCAGCCCGGTCAGCAGGCTCGGGAACACGGCCGGCACCAGAAAGCGCCGCCACAGCAGCCAGCCGCGCAGCCCCATGTTGCGCGCCGCCAGCCGCAGTTCCATGGGGATGCCCGACGCGCCGGCCACCACGTTGAACAGGATGTACCACTGCGTGCCCAGGATCATCAGCGGGCTGAGCCAGATTTCCGGGTTCAGCCCGAACCGGGCAATCGCCATCACGGCCAGCGGGAACATCAGGTTGGCCGGAAACGCGGCCAGGAACTGGGCGATGGGCTGCGCCACGCGCGCGGCGGCCGGGTTCAGGCCGATGCGGATGCCGATCGGCACCCAGACCAGCGCGGCCAGCGCGATCAGCACCATCACGCGTGCCATCGTCAGCGTGCCGAGCCAGAGCACGTGGGCCGCCTCGGCCCAGCCCACCTCGCCATGCACGAAGTGGAACACGCGATAGAGGGCGGCCAGCGCCACGGCCACGATCAGCGCGTCGCGCAGGCGGTCTGGCCACGGCGCCCAGCGCGCCGGCGCGGCCGGCAGCGCCACGGTGCCGCGATGGCGGGCGCTCCAGGCCAGCGTGCGGCCGGCCAGCGCGGCGGCGTGGCCCAGCAGCGCGTGCACCCACGCCGAGCGGCGCAGCAGGGCCAGCAGCCACGACTGCGGCACGGCGTCCTGCGCGAGCGTGTCGAAGCGGAAGCGGTCGGCCCACGCCACCAGCGGGCGGAACAGCAACTGGTCGTAGAGCACGATGCCGGCCAGCATCGCCAGGATCGCCCAGCCGATGGCCGCCAGGTCCTGCTGCTGGATGGCAAGCGCGATGTACGAGCCGATGCCGGGCAGCCGGATGTCCTGCCCGGAGACCGAGATGGCCTCGGACGCCACGACGAAAAACCAGCCGCCCGACATCGACATCATCATGTTCCAGAGCAGCCCCGGCATGGCGTACGGTACTTCCAGCCGCCAGAACCGCTGCCATGGCGACAGCCGGAACATGGCGGCCGCTTCCAGCAGGTCGCCCGGGATGGTGCGGAACGACTGGTACAGGCTGAACGCCATGTTCCACGCCTGCGACGTGAAGATGGCGAAGATGGCCGCGCATTCCACGCCGGCCAGGCTGCCCGGGAACAGTGCGATGAAGCCGGTGACCGTGATCGACAAAAAGCCCAGGACGGGGATCGACTGGAGGATGTCCAGCGCCGGCACCATGACCTTCTCGGCCGTGCGGCTGCGCGACGCCAGCGCCGCGAACGCGAACGAGAACACCAGCGACGCGGCCAGCGCGGCCAGCATGCGGATGCTGGTGCGCATCAGGTAGTAGGGCAGCCAGGCCGGGTCCAGGTGGATGGCCAGCGCCTGGCCGGGCTGGTACGGCACGTCCATCTGCCGCGCGGCGTAGGCCACGGTGACGATGACGGCCAGGATGATCGGCAGCAGCGCCAGGTCGAACCGGTTCGGCGGCGCGGTCAGCAGCGGCGCGGCGTAGCCCGGTGCTTGCCGGGTGTCTGGCGTTGGTGGCATGGCACGGGCTCCCGGTCGTCGTATGCTGACGTGCTAACGCCCGACCGGGCTAGGTAGTTTACCTAGGTGAGAGGAAAACCATGACAGCTTCGACCGAAACCTGGCGCCTCGTGGCCCATGGCCGCGTGCAGGGCGTGGGCTACCGGGGCGCGTGTGCCGACAAGGCCATGGCGCTGGGCCTGACGGGGTGGGTCCGCAACCGGATGGATGGGACGGTGGAGGTCATCGCCACCGGCTCGCGCGAGCACCTTGAGACGCTGCGGCAGTGGATGGAGCAAGGGCCGCCGGCCGCGCAGGTGTCGCGGGTCGACATGGCGCCGGCGCCGCCCGAGACGTTCGACAGCTTTGCCTGGCGCCCGACGGCCTAGGTCCGCTAGGTCCGTTGCCAGTCGATGCCGGGCCGGCCGTGGCGTTCCAGCCAGTCGTTGGCCGCCCGGAAGTGCCCGCAGCCAAGAAAGCCGCGATGCGCCGACAGCGGCGACGGATGCGGCGCTTCGAGCACACAGTGGGTCTGGCCCTCCAGCAGCGCGCGCTTGGCCTGGGCGTGGCTGCCCCAGAGCATGAAGACGAGGTTCGGGCGCGACATGGCCAGCGCGTGGATCAGGCAGTCGGTCACGGCCTCCCAGCCGCGCCGGGCGTGGCTGGCGGCGCTGCCCTGTTCGACGGTCAGCACCGTGTTCAGCAGCAGCACGCCCTGGCGCGCCCAGCCTTCCAGGTTGCCCGACGCGCGCACCGGTGCCACGCCGTATTCGGCGCCGATTTCCTTGAAGATGTTGCGCAGGCTTGGCGGCACCTTGACGCCGTCCGGCACCGAGAACGCCAGCCCATGCGCCTGCGGCACCTCCACGCCGCCGACCACGCCCGTGCCGTGGTACGGGTCCTGACCCAGGATGACAACCTGCACCGCGTGGGGCGGCGTCAGGTGCAGCGCGTGGAACACCGCGTGCGGAAACACCGGCTTGCCGGCGGCGCGCTCGCCATCGACAAAGTCGCACAGCGACGCCCAGTCGGCATTGCCCAGGCACGGCTGGAGCAGGGTGCGCCAGGCGGCGGGCAGGGCGTCGACCTGGGTTTGCAGGCAGTCGATGGCGGGCGCGGCGGCCGCGGTGCTGGCGGTGTCGGTGGCGAACAGGTCGGATTGCATCAGTCGAAGCGGGTCAGTCGGTAGCCGCGCGCGGCCTTGCTGAGGTCGGAGGGTTGCAGCGGCGCCACATGGCCGATGCGTGCCGCAAACGCGCGCAGGGCCGCTTCGGCCACCGCTTCGTCGGCGTGGCTGCCGGGCAGCCATTCGAGTTCGAGTTCCTGGATGCGCTCGGTGCGGGCCGTGCCGGGCGCGCGGATCGTGCCGGTGTCGAGCGCGGCCTCGATGCGCTCGCCGTCCTGCTCGACGATCCACGTGCGGCGCACGAAATCGGTCCGGAACACCGGCGCAAGGCGGTCGGCCAGCGGCGCCAGCACCGCGCGGGCATCGGCGTCGAAGCGGTCAAGCTCGATGGCTTCGCCCGCCACTTCCACCTCCCACTCGTGGCGCGCCGCCAGCCCGCCGGCGCTGCGGCCGGCCGTCTTCAGCGTCTGCAGCCACTGGTTGCCGCGCTGGCGCAGCCGCAGCGCCGAGCGGGCCGCGGCCAGGTCGCGCGCCGGGGTGTCCAGGTAGATGTTCAGCAGCGTGGTCTCGCCGCGCGGCGCGCCATGGGCGTCGAGCCAGGCGGCCACGGCCGCCAGCGCGGCGTCCGGCACGGCCAGCTTCAGTTCGATTTCCTTGGCCATGGCGGCTCCTTTCAGTCAGCCGAACAGGCGCGCCAGTTCCACGCCGGGCTCGGGCGCGCGCATGAACGCCTCGCCCACCAGGAAGGCGTGGACGTTGGCGTCGCGCATGCGCTGCACGTCGGCCGGGCCCAGGATGCCCGATTCGGTCACCACCAGGCGGTCGGCCGGCATGCGCGGCAGCAGGTCCAGCGTGTTGTCCAGCGACACCTCGAAGGTGCGCAGGTTGCGGTTGTTCACGCCCACCAGCGGCGTCTTGAGCTTCAGCGCGGCGTCCAGTTCGTCGGCGCCATGCACTTCCACGAGCACGTCCATGCCAAGTTCCAGCGCGCAGGCTTCCAGCTCGGCCATCAGACCGTGGTCCAGCGCGGCCACGATCAGCAGGATGCAGTCGGCGCCCCAGGTGCGGGCCTCGTAGACCTGGTACAGGTCCATCATGAAGTCCTTGCGCAGCGCCGGCAGGTCGCAGGCGGCGCGGGCGCGCTTCAGGTAGTCGGCATGGCCCTGGAAGAAATGGACGTCGGTCAGCACCGACAGGCAGGCCGCGCCGTGCGACGCGTAGCTCTCGGCGATGGCCTCCGGCACGAAGTGCTCGCGCAGCACGCCCTTGGACGGCGACGCCTTCTTGACCTCGGCGATCACCCCGGCGTGGCCGGCGGCGATCTTGGCGCGCAGCGCCTGGGCAAAGCCGCGCGGGGCCAGGCCGGGCTCGGTGCGCAGGCTTTCGGCCTCGGCACGCAGGCTGGGCAGGTCGCGCTGCTTGCGCGCCGCGTTCACTTCGTCGGCCTTGACGGCCAGAATCTTCTCAAGAATGTCTGACATGGCGATTTACTTGAATTGCTGCGTGGCGCGCACGAACTGGTCCAGCTTCTGGCGGGCGGCGCCGCTGGCGATGGCCTCGCGGGCGCGGGCGATGCCGTCCTCGATGGAGCTGGCGACGTTGGCCGCGTAGAGCGCCGTGCCGGCGTTCAGCGAGACGATCTCGCGCGGCGTGCCCGGCACGTTGTCCAGCGCTTCGAGCAGCATCTCCTTCGATTCGGCCGCATCGGCCACCTTCAGGCCCCGGTTCGAGATCATCGACAGGCCAAAGTCCTCGGGATGGATCTCGTACTCGCGCACCTCGCCGTCCTTGAGCTCGCCGACCAGCGTGGCGGCGCCCAGCGACACCTCGTCCATGCCATCCTTGCCGTAGACCACGATGGCGTGCCGGGCGCCCAGCCGCTGCATCACGCGCACCTGGATGCCCACGAGGTCAGGGTGGAACACGCCCATCAGGATGTTCGGGGCGTCGGCCGGGTTGGTCAGCGGGCCCAGGATGTTGAAGATCGTCCGCACGCCCATTTCCTTGCGGATCGGCGCCACGTTCTTCATGGCCGGATGGTGGGTGGGCGCGAACATGAAGCCGATGCCGGTCTGCGCGATGCATTCGCCCACCTGGTCCGGCGTCAGCATGATGTTCACGCCAAGCGCCTCCAGCACGTCGGCGCTGCCCGATTTGGACGAAACGCCACGGTTGCCGTGCTTGGCGATCTTGGCGCCGGCGGCGGCCGCCACGAACATCGACGCCGTGGAGATATTGAACGTGTGCGAGCCGTCGCCGCCGGTGCCGACGATGTCGACAAAGTGCTCGCGGTCGGCCACGGTCACGTGGTTGGCAAACTCGCGCATGACCTGGGCCGCCGCCGAGATCTCGCCAATCGTCTCCTTCTTCACGCGCAGCCCGGTCAGGATGGCCGCGGCCATCACGGGGCTGATCTGGGCCTGCATGATCTGCCGCATCAGGTGCAGCATCTCGTCGTGAAAGATCTCGCGGTGCTCGATGCAGCGGGTCAGCGCTTCCTGGGGCGTGATGGACATGGCGGATTCTTTGGTGTCGGGGGCGGGGGCGGCGTAGGCGGTAAAGTCGGCGCGCCTCATCGCGGCGCCTTGATGAAATTGGCCAGCAGCGCGTGGCCGTGCTCGGACAGGATCGATTCCGGGTGGAACTGCACGCCCTCGACGTTCAGCGTCTTGTGGCGCACCCCCATGATCTCGCCGTCCGGCGTCCAGGCCGTGACTTCCAGGCAGTCGGGCAGCGTCTCGCGCTCGATGGCCAGCGAATGATAGCGCGTCACGTCGAAGTGCTTCGGCAGGTCGGCGAACACGCCCGACTGGGTGGTCTCGATCGTGCTGACCTTGCCGTGCATCACCTGCTTGGCGCGGATCACCTTGCCGCCGAACGCCTCGCCGATGGCCTGGTGGCCCAGGCACACGCCCAGCAGCGGCTTGCGGCCGGCGAAGTGCTTGAGCACTTCCACGGAGATGCCGGCCTCGCGCGGGCTGCACGGGCCGGGCGACACACAGATGTGGTCCGGGTTCAGTTCCTCGATCTGGTCGATCGTGATCTCGTCGTTGCGGTAGGTGCGCACGTCGGCGCCGAGTTCCCCGAAGTACTGGACGAGGTTGTAGGTGAACGAGTCGTAGTTGTCGATCATCAGCAGCATGTCATCTCTCCCGGGGGCTCAGAGGTCGGCGTCCAGGCCGTCCTGGACCTGCTCCGCGGCGCGGATCACGGCGCGCGCCTTCGCCTCGGTTTCCTTCCATTCGGCCTCGGGGTCGGAGTCCGCGACGATGCCGGCGGCGGCCTGCACGTAGAGGTTGCCGTCCTTGATCACGCCGGTGCGGATGGCGATGGCCAGGTCCATCTCGCCGCCGAACGACAGGTAGCCCACCGCGCCGCCGTAGATGCCGCGCTTGCGCGGCTCCAGCTCGTCGATGATCTCCATCGCATGCACCTTGGGCGCGCCCGACAGCGTGCCGGCCGGAAACGTGGCGCGCAGCACGTCGAGGTTGGTCATGCCGTCGCGCAGCGTGCCTTCCACGGAGCTGACGATGTGCTGCACGTGCGAGTACTTCTCGATCACCATCTTGTCGGTGACCTTGACCGAGCCGGTCTCGGCAATGCGGCCGATGTCGTTGCGCGCCAGGTCGATCAGCATCACGTGCTCGGCAATCTCCTTCGGGTCGTTCAGCAGCTCGGTGGCCAGCTGGGCGTCGCGCTCGGGCGTGCTGCCGCGCGGGCGGGTGCCGGCCAGCGGGCGGATGGTGACGATGCGGGCCGTGTCCGGCTCGCCGTTGCCGGCCCCGGCGGCGCCCACCTTGCGGGTTTCCTGCCGCACCAGGATCTCTGGCGAGGCGCCCACCACCTGGAAATCGCCAAAATTGTAGAAATACATGTACGGCGACGGGTTCAGCGACCGCAGCGCGCGGTACAGCGACAGCGGCGAGTCGCGGTACGGCTTCACCAGGCGCTGGCCGATCTGCACCTGCATCATGTCGCCGGCCATGATGTATTCCTTGGCCTTGTGTACGGCGGCCAGGTAGTCGGCCTTGGCGAATTCGCGGTAGACCTCGGTCTGCACCGACGGGCTCGTCACGGGCACGTCCACCGGCTGGCGCAGCTTCATGCGCAGCTCGCGCAGGCGCTGGCGGGCGCGGGAGTAGGCTTCGGGCAGGGTCGGGTCGGCGTAGACAATCAGGTACAGCTTGCCGGACAGGTTGTCGATGACCGCCAGTTCCTCGCACAGCAGCAGCTGGATGTCGGGCAGGCCCAGGTCGTCGGGCATCTGTGTGTCGGCCAGCTTCTTCTCGATGTAGCGCACGGCGTCGTAGCCGAAGTACCCGGCCAGGCCGCCGCAGAAGCGCGGCAGGCCCGGGCGCAGCGCCACCTTGAAGCGGGTCTCGAACGCGGCGATGAAGTCCAGCGGGTTGCCTTCGTGGGTTTCCACGACCTTGCCGTCGGTCACCACATCGGCGCGCTGGCCGTAGGCGCGGATCAGCGTGCGGGCGTGCAGGCCGATGAACGAGTAGCGGCCAAAGCGCTCGCCGCCGACCACCGATTCCAGCAGGAACGTGTTCACGCCGCGCGTCTGCGACTGGGCCAGCTTCAGGTACAGCGACAGCGGCGTTTCCAGGTCGGCCAGCGCCTCGGCGATGATCGGAATGCGGTTGTAGCCCTGGTCGGCCAGCGATTTGAATTCCAGTTCGGTCATGTCGATCCTCTTCTTGCTCTGCGGCGCCGGCCAGTGCGGTCGGGTCGGGGCGGCACCATGATGGACGTCGGCATGAGGCGGGGGACAACCTGCGTCAACCCGCCCCGGCCCGTTCGTTGGGGCGGACCGTGGTGCACACGCGCAATTGGGGCAGGGCAGCACACGGCCGGGTGGCGCGTGGTGCGTTCTCGAGGCTAACCGTAGCACAGGCGCAAGCGGGAGCAACCGGAACTACGGCGCTGGCGGAAGGATCTGCCGGGGAGGCCGGTCGACAGGAAGCCTGGACCGGTCCGGCGGAGCTTGGGGGGCGGGGGATCGGCGGAAGACCGCGCGGATCGGGTGCCCCGGCAAGCCCGTCAGGAAACTCGCGAACGCACTTTACGCCTGTTCAGAGGCGCGCCAGCGACGCCAGGGCCAGGCCTGCCGATCACTGCCAAAAAAGTTGCGTTTGCGGTTGAGGAACATTGAAAAGTGTTCTGCTGGAAGTCAGCGGGGAATTGGCCGGTGGTCGGCAAGCAGGGCCGCCACGCGGGCAATGTCGGCGACTATACCATCGGCGTCGACGCCTTGTACAGGGTTCCCATGGTTGTAGCCATAGGGCATCAGCAGCACACCCATGCCCGCCGCGCGCGCCGCGCGGGCGTCGTTTTCCGAGTCGCCGATGGCCAGCACGGCCGACGGCTCCACCCGGAACGCCTCGGCCACCCGCAGCAGCGGATAGGGGTCGGGCTTGCGCAGCGCAAAGGCGTCGCCGCCGTAGACCAGCTCGAAATACTGCGCCAGGCCGGTCTTGGCCAGCAGCGGCTCGGTGAAGTTCCAGGGCTTGTTGGTCACGCACGCCATGCGCAGTCCAAGCCGCTTGAGCGCCGCCAGGCCCTCGCGCACGTTGGGGTACACGTCCGAGAACTGGCCGTTGATGCGCACGTACTCGCGGTCGTACAGCGCGTAGGCATCGGCAAACAGGCCGTTGGCGTGCAGTGGGCTGAAGCGGGCGTCCAGCACGCGGCGGATCAGGTTTTCCGACCCCTTGCCGACGAAGCCGACGATCTCCCCGGCCGACATCGGCTGGACCGGCCCCAGGTCAGGATGCTGGTGCGCCAGCGCCAGCAGCATCGCGTTGACGGCCGCGTGGAAGTCGCCGGCGGTGTCGACCATGGTGCCGTCCAGGTCGACGATGACCGCCTCGATGCCGCGCCAGTCGGTGCGGCGCAGGATTTCCGTCGTCATCTGGCCGTCCTTACTGGCCGACCGTCGCGAGCTTGTCGCGGAACGTCTGGATGATGCCGCGGTAGCCGCCGTCGGCATCCGGCTTGCCGAACACGGCCGATCCGGCCACGAAGGTGTCGGCGCCCGCGGCGGCGATCTCGGCGATGTTGTCCGGCTTCACGCCGCCGTCCACCTCCAGCAGGATCTGGCGGCCGGTGCGGGCCGTGTAGGCGTCGATCCGGGCGCGCACGGCGCGCAGCTTGTTCAGCGTCTCGGGGATGAACGACTGGCCGCCGAAGCCCGGGTTGACGCTCATCAGCAGGATCACGTCCAGGCGGTCCATCACGTGGTCCAGGTGGTGCAGCGGCGTGGCGGGGTTGAACACCAGCCCGGCCTGGCAGCCGTTGTCGCGGATCAGCGCCAGCGAGCGGTCGATGTGGTCGCTGGCTTCCGGGTGGAACGTGATGATGTTGGCGCCGGCCTTGGCAAAGTCCGGGATGATGCGGTCCACCGGGCGCACCATCAGGTGCACGTCGATCGGGGCCGTCACGTGCGGGCGGATGGCCTCGCAGACCAGCGGGCCCACGGTCAGGTTGGGCACGTAGTGGTTGTCCATCACGTCGAAGTGGATCCAGTCGGCGCCGGCCTCGGTGACGCGGCGCACTTCCTCGCCCAGGCGGGCGAAGTCGGCGGACAGGATGGACGGGGCGATGCGGTAGGTGGGCTGGCTCATGGCAGGGCTCTGGCGCGAAAGTGGGGCTCTGAAGGCGGCGGATGCGGGGTCGATCCGCGAGATTGGCGCGTATTTTACGCCGGTTGGCCCGGCCGGCGCCGACAACGCGCCCGCTTGCCGCTGCCCGGGGCTTGACGCACAATGCGACACACCCGGCCGCGCCCCCATGGGCGGGCGCCGGCCTGCCGACCATCCTCATCCGTCGAACAATGAGCGAGTACGCTTTTTCCGTGGCCGTGCGCACCCAGTACATGGCCGACCAGTCGGACCCCGACCGCGGGCGCTACGCGTTTGCCTACACTATCACCATCCACAACACCGGCGAGGTGGCCGCGCAGCTGATCTCGCGCCACTGGATTATCACGGACAGCGACAACGCCACGCAGGAAGTGGCGGGGCTGGGCGTGGTGGGCCACCAGCCGCTGCTCAAGCCGGGCGAGCACTTCGAGTATTCGAGCTGGGCGACGATCTCGACGCCGGTCGGGTCGATGAAGGGCGAGTACTTCTGCGTGGCCGAGGACGGGCACCGCTTCGAGGTGCCGATTCCGGAATTCGCGCTGGTGCTGCCGCGCATGCTCCATTGACGGCCCGGCGCGGGCTGGCCGGGAACCTAGGCGTCCGGCGCCCGGTCGGTGTCCTGCGGGGCCTGGCCGGTGCGCGACGGGTGGTCTTCAGGGGCGCGCGTGGGCCGCGGATGCTTGCGCGCCGTGCCCATCGTCCAGACCACGATGAAGATCAGCAGCAACAGCGCCACGCCGGCCTCGGCGGCCAGCAGCAGGGTGGGGTGGTTTTCGAAGAACTGGCTCATCGCGATTTTGGGGGCGCCCGCGCCGGACGCGGCGGGCAGTCGACGGATCGGTTGAGATTGTAGGCATAGAACGAACGAGATGGCATATCAGTATTCCCTGCGTGCGCCTGGCGCGCGCCTGTCCGGCTGGCTGGGGCTGGCCGCCGCCACGCTGGGCGCGGCCCTGCTGGCCGGCTGCATGAGCGGCGGCCCGGTGCGGGTGCAGCCCGGCAGCACGGCCGGCACCACCCCGGCGCCTTCCACGTCGCCCGCGGCGGGCCGGCTGCAACCAGCCGCCTGGACCGAAATCGGCGGCTGGAGCCAGGACGACGTCCGCGCGGCCTGGCCGGCGCTGCAAGCCAGTTGCCAGGCGCTGAAGAAGAAGCCGGAGTGGAACCGCGTGTGCGCGGTGGGCCTGATGGTCGACGCCGGCGACCTCGTCGCCATGCGCACCTACTTCGAGACCCACTTCCAGCCGTACCGCGTGGTCAACACCGACGGCACCGACAGCGGCCTGATCACCGGCTACTACGAGCCGATCCTGCACGGTTCGCGCACGCGCCAGGGCCCGTACCAGGTGCCGCTGTACCGCCGCCCGCCGCAGTTGCGCGGCGCGTTGCCGGCGCGCGGCGAGCTGCTGCAGATGCCGGCGATGCGCGGCAACGAGATCGTCTACGTGGACGACGCGGTGGAGGCGGCCTTCCTGCAGATCCAGGGCTCGGGCCGCATCCGGCTGCCCGACGGCACGATCATGCGCGTGGGCTTTGGGGGCACCAACGACCAGCCGTTCCGATCGTTCGGCAAATGGCTGCTCGACCGCGGCGAGATCACGCCGGCCCAGGCGACCATGCAGGGCATCAAGGCGTGGGCGCGCAACAACCCGGCGCGCGTGGAGGAAATGCTCAACGTGAATCCGCGCTTCGTGTTCTTCCGCGAACTGCCGCCCAACAACGACGGCCCGGTAGGCGCGCTGGGCGTGCCGCTGACCGCCGAACGCTCGATCGCCGTGGACCCGGCCACGATCCCGCTGGGCGTGCCCGTGTTCCTGTCGACCACGCGCCCGCTGTCCACCGAACCGATCCAGCGCCTGATGTTCGCCCAGGACACCGGCTCCGCCATCAAGGGCGGCGTGCGCGCCGACTTCTTCTGGGGCGCCGGCGACGCCGCCGGAGAGACGGCCGGCCGCATGAAGCAGGGTGGCCGCATGTGGGTGCTGATGCCGAAGAGTTGACGGAAGGCTGGTCTGTTTGTCTTGTCGGTTTGCTCCCCTCTCCCGCAGCGCGGGAGAGGGGCCGGGGGAGAGGGCCGGCGGTGCAATCCGCGCGGGTCGGCAAGCAGAGCCGCCATGCCCTCTCCCCCAACCCCTCTCCCACAGGTGGGAGAGGGGAGCGACGTCCGCGATCGCGCTACCGCCCCCCATACCCTCTCCCCCCGCAAGGTCTTTCCCCTTCCCGCGTCCTCCATTTGCGTTTCTCCAACGCGCCAGCGCCATTCCGTCACGCTGTGAGGTAACTGCCCGAACGAGTTCCGTGTGAACTCTGCGCGGCTTGACTGCCATCAATCCCCGGCCATCGCAATTTCACGATGATGGGCACATCCGACGTGCCAGAGCACGCCACCGCATTCCCCACTCTCGCTGAGCAGAGACATGAAGGCGACACCCAGGATGTTCCCCGCGCTGGCGGCCTTGCCGCTCCTCGTCTGGATGGCCCATGGCCACGCGGACACCGCCCCGCCGGCGCAGCCGGTGCCGGCGTTGAGCGCCGATGAATTCAACCATGCCCGACAGATCTACTTCGAGCGCTGCGCCGGTTGCCACGGCGTGCTGCGCAAGGGCGCCACGGGCAAGGCGCTGACGCCAGACATCACGCGGGCGCGCGGCACCGAATACCTGAAGACCTTCATCAAGTACGGCAGCCCGGCCGGCATGCCGAACTGGGGCACGTCGGGCGACCTGTCCGACGCCGAGGTGGACCTGATGGCCCGCTACGTCCAGCTGGAGCCGCCCACGCCGCCTGAATTCTCGCTGGCCGACATCGAGAAATCGCGCAAGGACATCGTGCCCGTGGCCAAGCGGCCGACGCGCAAGATGAATAACTACAACCTCGACAACCTGTTCTCGGTGACGCTGCGCGATTCTGGCGAGGTGGCGCTGATCGACGGCGATTCCAAGCAGATCATCAACATCGTCAAGACCGGCTACGCGGTGCATATCTCGCGCATGTCGGCGTCCGGGCGCTACCTGTACGTGATCGGGCGCGACGCGCGGCTGAACCTGATCGACCTGTGGATGCCCAAGCCCGACAACGTGGCCGAGGTCAAGATCGGCCTGGAGGCGCGCTCGGTGGAGACGTCGAAGTACAAGGGCTACGAGGACCGCTACGCGGTGGCCGGCTCCTACTGGCCGCCGCAGTACGTAATCATGGAAGGCGACACGCTCAAGCCACTCAAGGTGGTGTCCACGCGGGGCATGACCGTCGACAACGAGTACCACCCCGAGCCGCGCGTGGCGTCCATCGTGGCCAGCCACTTCCGACCCGAATTCGTCATCAATGCCAAGGAGACCGGCAAGATCCTGATGGTCGACTACTCGGACCTCAAGAACCTGAAGACCACGACCATCGACGCGGCCAAGTTCCTGCATGACGGCGGGTTCGATTCCACGGGCCGCTACTTCCTGGTGGCGGCCAATGCGTCGGACAAGATCGCCGTGGTCGACACCAAGGAAGACCGGCTGGCCGCGCTGGTGGACGTCGGCAAGACGCCGCACCCGGGCCGGGGCGCCAACTTCGTCCATCCGAAGTTCGGCCCGGTCTGGGCCACCAGCCACCTGGGCGACGAAACGGTCAGCCTGATCGGCACGGACCCGGTCAGGCACAAGGCCCACGCCTGGAAGGTGGTGCAGACGCTCAAGGGCCAGGGCGGCGGGTCGCTGTTCATCAAGACGCATCCGACGTCGCGCAACCTCTGGGTCGATACGCCGTTCCACCCCGATGCCAAGCTGAACCAGTCGGTGGCCGTGTTCGATACGCGCAAGCTGGACGCCGGCTTCGAGGTGCTGCCGATTGCCCAGTGGGCCAACCTCAAGGGCGACGGCGCCAAGCGCGTGGTGCAGGCCGAGTACAACAAGGCCGGCGACGAGGTCTGGTTCTCGGTCTGGGGCACCAAGGACCAGGAGTCCGCGCTGGTGGTGGTCGACGACCGGACGCGCAAGCTCAAGGCCGTCATCAAGGACCCGCGCCTGATCACCCCGACCGGCAAGTTCAACACCCATAACACCCAGCACGACGTCTATTGACGTCAGGGCGCGGCCGACGCTCCGGCGCTGGCCGCGCCGTCCCCCATCCCTTCAGGAGAATCTCTATGCATCCCGCAACTGTGCTCGGCGCCATGGTCATGGCCGCCGTGCTGCCCGTCGCCGCCCACGCCAGCGCTGACCTGGCCAAGGCCAAGAACTGCATGGCGTGCCATGGCGTCGACAAGAAGCTGGTGGGCCCCGCGTTCAAGGACGTGGCCGCCAAGTACAAGGGCGACAAGGGCGCCGCCGCCAAGCTGTCGCAAAGCATCGTCAAGGGCAGCAGCGGCACCTGGGGCCCGATCCCGATGCCGCCCAACGCGATCAGCGAGGCCGATGCCAGCGCGCTGGCCAAGTGGGTGCTGGCCCTCTGATTGCCTGACCCCTGACCCCCTGATCCCCTGACCCTCCCATCCCCACGGACCATGGCCCGGTATTTCGTGATGCCCCTGGCGCTGGCCGGCCTGCTTGCCACGGCGGGCGCGCCGGCGCAGGCCGCTGCGGCCGAGCCCCCGGCGGCGCGCCAGGCGCAGCTTGCCCGCTGGCTGCGCGACGACTGCGGCGCCTGCCACGGCATGACGCTGCAGGGCGGGCTTGGCTCGCCGCTGACGGCGCAGGCGCTGGCCGGCAAGCCGCGCGACGGGCTGGTGGCCACCGTGCTGCACGGCCGGCCCGGCACCGCAATGCCGCCATGGCAACCGTTCATGACGCAGGAAGAAGCGCAATGGCTGATCGATCGACTCCAGGCGGGCAAGCCGCCCCCCGTGACCCCCGCACCGTCTGGCAGCGCCTGGGCCGACTGACCCGGCGCGCGGCGGTGGCCGTGGGCGCGGCGTGGCTGGCCGCGGCCTGTACCGGCCTGCCGGAGGCGTCGGTGCGCGGCACCGGCGACCTTGGCGTCGTGATCGAGCGGGCCAGCGGCCGGGTGCAGATCGTGGAAACCACGGGCATGACGCGGCTTGGCGCCATCGACGGGCTGGGCGACCTGTCGCACGCGAGCGTGGTGTTTGCGCGCGACGGCCGCCATGCCTACGTGTTCGGGCGCGACGGCGGCCTGACGCGGCTGGACCTGCTGGCGCAGCGCATCACCCATCGCGTGAAGCAGGCCGGCAACAGCATCGGCGGCGCGGTGCTGCAGGACGGCAAGGTCGTGGCCGCGCAGAACTACGCGCCCGGCGGCATCAAGCTGTTCGATGCCGGGACGCTGGAGTTGCTGGCCGACATCCCGGCCATCGGGCGCGACGGCCGGCGCTCGAAGGTGGTCGGGCTGGCCGACCTGCCGGGCCAGCGGCTGGCCGCGAGCCTGTTCGAATCGGGCGAGATATGGATCATCGACGCCACCAACCCGCGCCAGCCCGCGGTGACCCGGCTGCCGGCCGGCCGCGAGCCGTACGACGGGCTGGTGACGCCCGACGGCCGCTGGTACCTGGCCGGCCTGTTCGGCGAGGACGGCCTGTCGCTGGTCGACCTGTGGCAGACGCCGCCCGCCGCGCGGCGCGTGCTGGCCGGCTACGGGCGCGGCCAGGCCCCGCTGCCGGTGTACAAGATGCCGCACCTGCGCGGCTGGGCGATGGCGCAGGGCCAGGCGTGGCTGCCGGCCATCGGCCGCCATGAACTGCTGGTGGCAGACCCCGCGCGCGACTGGCAGGAGCAGGCGCGCGTGGCCGTGGCCGGCCAGCCCGTGTTCGCGATGGCGCGGCCCGACGGGCGGCAGGTATGGGTCAACTTTGCGTTTCCGCGCAACGACACGGTGCAGGTCGTCGACACCGCCACGCGGCAGGTGGTCAGGACGATGACGCCGTGCCGGGGCGTGCTGCACATGGAATTCACGCCCAAGGGCGAGGCGCTGTGGCTGTCGTGCCGCGACGACAACCGCGTGGAGGTCTACGACACGGCCACGCTGCGGCGCATTGCCACCCTGCCGGCCGAGCAGCCCAGCGGCATCTTCTTCACGGCGCGCGCGCAGCGCTTCGGCATGTGACGGCCATGTTCGACGAACAACGTTTCTACGACGGCATCCAGCGCGACTTTCCGATCGTGCCGCGCCCATACCAGCACGCCGGCGCGGCGCTGGACATGAACGAGCACGCGGTGCTGACCCGGCTGGCGCGCGACGTGGGCGCCGGGCGCGTGAGCCGCGTCGGCGCCGTGTTCGCCCCGAACGTGATCGGCGCCAGCACGCTGGCCGCGCTGTCCGTGCCGCTGGACGCGCTGGCCGACGCGGCCGCGCGCGTCAACGCCCATGCGGCGGTCAGCCACAACTACGCGCGCACCGGCCATCCGTACAACCTCTGGTTCGTGGCCGGCGCGCGCGACCGCGTCGCGCTGGACGCGGTGCTGGCCGGCATCGGCGAAGACCTGGGGCAGGCGCCGCTGGACCTGCCGATGGAGCGCGAGTACCACATCGACCTGGGTTTCCCGATGGCCGGCCCGTGCGCGACGCCGCGCGGCCGGCGCCAGCCGGCGCCCGCGCCCGTGGCGCTGGACGACGACGACTGGCGGCTGGTGGCCGCGCTGGAAGGCGGGCTGCCGCTGACGCCGCAGCCGTTCCACGCGCTGGCGCGGCACAGCGGCGTGCCGCTGCATCGCGTGCTGGCCCGCATCGCGCAGTGGCAGGCCAGCGGGGTGATCCGCCGGTTCGGTGTGATCTTGCATCACCGGCGCTTTGGCTATCGCCACAACGCGATGTGCGTGTGGGACGTGCCCGACAACCGTGTCGATGCTATCGGCACGCGGCTGGCGCGCGTGGCGCCGGTGTCGCTGTGCTACCGCCGCGCGCGCCGGCTGCCGGCGTGGCCGTACAACCTGTTCGCGATGGTGCACGCGCGCAGCGAGGCGGAACTGCACGCGGCGCTGGACCACTTCGCGCGCCGCGCGGGCATGGCGGAGCTGCCGGGCCGGGTGCTGCGCAGCGGCACCTGCTTCAAGCAGTGCGGCACCCGCTATAGCTGGGAGGCGCCGCAGCCATGACCGCGCCCGACACCGCCCCGGCCGAGCTCGACCCTCTGGACCGGCGCATCGTCAACGCGCTGCAGCGCGGGCTGCCGCTGGTGCCACGGCCCTACGCCGAGGCCGCCGCCGCGCTGGGCATCGACGAAGCGACGCTGCTCGGCCGGCTGCAGGCGCTGCTGGCGCGCGGCGTGCTGACGCGCTTCGGGCCGCTGTTCCAGATCGAGCGGGCCGGCGGGCAGTTCGTGCTGTGCGCCTGCCACGCGCCGCCGGAGCGCGAGGCGGCCGTCATCGCCGCGATCAACGCCTACCCCGAGGTGGCGCATCACTACGCGCGCACCCATCGGCTGAACCTGTGGTTCGTGCTGGCCGTGCCCGATGCCGCCGACGTGCCGGCGGTGCTCGCCCGCATCGCCGCCGACGCCGGCGTCGAGATCCTGCCGTTCCCGAAGCAGCGCGAATTCTTCGTCAACCTCTTTCTGCCGGTGTAGCAGCCATGCCCGACGCCCCACCATCCCTCGACCCGATCGACCGGGCGCTGATCCAGGCCACGCAGGCCGGCCTGCCGCTGGTGCCGGCGCCGTGGCAGGCGCTGGGCGACGCGCTGGGCCTGGACGAAGCCGCCGTGCTGGCCCGGTTTGCGGCGCTGCGCGCGCGCGGCGTGCTGCGGCGCGTGGCGGCCGTGCCGAATCACTACGCGCTGGGCTACCGCGCCAACGGCATGACCGTGTGGGACGTGGACGACGCCCATGTGGCGGAACTGGGCGCGCGCATCGGCGCCTTGCCCGGCGTGAGCCACTGCTACCAGCGCCCGCGCCACCGGCCGGACTGGCCCTACAACCTGTTTGCGATGGTCCACGCGCGCACGCGCGACGAGGCGGCGCCGCAGATCGCCCGCATCCGCGCGCTGCTGGGCCCGGCCTGCCGCGCGCACGACGTGCTCTGGTCCACCCGCATCCTCAAGAAAACCGGCCTGCGCCTGCAGGCGCCAGGAGATTGATCCATGTTCAGAGTGTCCCGCTTCATGGAAGCGCTGCGCGATGGCGGCCCGGTGCCGCCGCCACGCCGTGCCGCCGGCCCCGTCGTCATCTGGAACCTCGTGCGGCGCTGCAACCTCAACTGCAAGCACTGCTACTCGACGTCGGCCGATACCGACTTCAAGGGCGAGCTGTCGACGGCGGAGGCCGTTGCCGTGCTCGACCAGCTCAAGGCGGCGCACGTGCCCGCGCTGATCCTGTCCGGCGGCGAGCCGCTGCTGCGGCCGGACCTGTACGAGCTTGCCGCGCACGCCAAGCGGCTGGGCTTCCACCTGTCGCTGTCGTCCAATGGCACGCTGCTCGACAACCGGCACGCGGCCCGGCTGCTGCTGGCCGGGTTTGACTACGTCGGCGTCAGCCTGGACGGCCTGCGCGCCACGCACGACCGCTTCCGGCGCTGTGCGGGCGCGTTCGATCAGGCGCTGGACGGGCTGCGCGTGGCGCGGCAGGCCGGGCTGCGCGTGGGCGTGCGGATGACGCTGACCGAGGCCAACGCCGACGAGCTGCCCGACGTGGTGGCGCTGACCGAGGCGGAAGGCATCGACAAGTTCTACCTGTCGCACTTCAACTACGCCGGCCGGGGCAGCAGCCACCGGGGCGACGACGCCCGCCATGCGCACACGCGCGTGGCGGTGGACTGGCTGTTCGACCATGTCTGGGAGCGCGCGCGGCGCGGCAGCGCCGGGGACTTCGTGACCGGCAACAACGATGCCGACGGCGTGAGCCTGCTGTACTGGATCGCCCGGCGGCAGCCCGAGCGGCTGGCCGACATGCGGCAGCGGCTGGTCAACTGGGGCGGCAACGCCACGGGCGTGGGCGTGGCCAATATCGACAACCTCGGCAATGTGCATCCGGACACGATGTGGTGGCACGTGTCGCTGGGCAACGTCCGGGAGCGGCCGTTCGCCGAGATCTGGGCCGACCGCAGCCACCCGCTGATGCGCGGGCTGAAGGCACGCCCCCGGCCGCTGGAGGGCCGCTGCGCCACGTGCGCCCATCGCGACATCTGCAATGGCAACACCCGCGTGCGCGCGCATGCGGTGAGCGGCAATCCGTGGGCCGAGGACCCGGGCTGCTACCTGTCCGATGCCGAGATCGCCGAGCCGATCGGCCGGGAGGCCATCGCATGAGACGGCGGCTGGCGGGGATGGTGGCGGCGGCGTGGGTCGGCATTGTGGCGTCGATGCCGGCGTGGGCGGGCGGGCCGGCTGGTTCCGTTTCCGATGTGGCGACGGACTACGTCCAGCACTGCGCGGTGTGCCACGGCGCCGACCGGCTAGGCGGCATGGGGCCGGCGCTGCTGCCAGAGAGCCTGGAGCGGCTCAAGCCCGACGCGATGCGCGACCTGCTGCGCAACGGCCGCGCCGCGACGCAGATGCCCGGCTTTGCCGGCCAGTTGCCCGAGGCCACGCTGGACCGGCTGGCCGCGTGGCTGCGCACGGCGCCGGCGGTGGCGCCGCACTGGGAGGCGGCCGACATCCGCGCGTCGCGCGTGGTGCACCACGCGCCGGGCAGCCTGCCGGACCGGCCCGTGTTCCAGGCCGATCCGTCCAACCTGTTCCTGGTCGTGGAATCGGGCAGCCATCACCTGAGCGTGCTCGACGGCGACGCACTGGCGCCAATCCACCGCTTCCAGACCCGCTTCGCGCTGCACGGCGGGCCCAAGTTCAGCCGCGACGGCCGTTACGTCTTTGTGGCGAGCCGGGACGGGTGGGTCAGCAAGTACGACCTCTGGAACCTGGCGCTGGTGGCCGAGGTGCGGGTAGGGCTGAACACGCGCAACGTGGCCGTGAGCGACGACGGCCGCTGGGTGATGGCCGGCAACACGCTGCCGCGCACGCTGGTGTTGTTGCGCGCGGACGACCTGTCGCTGGCGCGCGTCTACCCGGTGGCCGGGGCGGACGGCCGGGCGTCGCGTGTGTCGGCGGTCTACGACGCGGCGCCGCGCCAGTCGTTCATCGCCGCGCTGCGCGACATCCCGGCGGTCTGGGAGATTCCGTACGCGACGCTGGAGCCGCGCGTGATCGCGCTGGACGACGTGCTCGACGACTTCTTCTTCGACCAGCCGTACCGCCATATCCTGGGCGCGTCGCGGGCCGGGGCGGGCCAGGTGATCGACCTCGACGCCGGGCGCAAGGTGGCCGACCTGGCGCTGACCGGCATGCCGCACCTGGGCAGCGGCATCACGTGGCGGCGTGGCGGGCGGGAGGTGATGGCGTCGCCCAATCTCAGGCAGGGCACGCTGTCCGTGATCGACATGCAGACCTGGCAGACCGTGGCGACGATCCCGACCAACGGGCCGGGCTTCTTCCTGCGCAGCCACGAGGCCACGCCGTACGCCTGGACCGACGCGATGATGAGCCCGCGCCGCGACACGCTGCAGGTCATCGACAAGCAGACGCTGGCCGTGGTGGGCAGCGTCACGCCAAGCCCCGGGCGCACGGCCGCGCACGTGGAATTCACGCGCGACGGCCGCTACGCGCTGGTCAGCCTGATGGAGCCGGACGGCGCCATCGTGGTCTACGACGCGGCGACGCTGCGCGAGGTCAAGCGCCTGCCGATGGACCGGCCGGTCGGCAAGTACAACGTGTTCAACAAGACCACGCGGTCGTCGGGCACGAGCCATTGAATCGGACAACGACATGAAGCATTCGCGAAGCACTGGAAAGGTATGGCTGGTGGGCGTGGGCCCCGGAGACCCCGACCTCGTGACCGTCAAGGCCGCCCGGGCCCTGGCCCAGGCGCAGGTCTGGCTGATCGACGACCTGGTGCCGGAGGCGATGGCGTGCCACGCCAGCCCCGGCACGCAGATCATTCCGGTCGGCAAGCGCGGCGGGCGGTGCTCGGTCAGCCAGGCCAGCATCCACGCCCAGACGCTGGCCCACGCGCTGGCAGGCCGCTGCGTGGCCCGCGTGAAGGGCGGCGACCCGCTGATGTTCGGCCGGGGCGGCGAGGAAGCCGCGTTCCTGAGCGGGCACGGGCTGGAGGTGGAAGTGGTCAACGGCATCAGCAGCGGGCTGGCGGCGGCGCAGGCGCTGGGCATCGCGCTGACGCACCGGGCGCACTGCCACGGCGTGACCTTCGTCACCGCCCACACCCGCGGCGACGGCGAACCGGACTGGCGCGCACTGGCCGCCAGCGGCACGACGTTGGTCATCTACATGGGCATGCACCGCATCGCGGCAATCCAGGCGTCCTTGCTGGCGGCCGGCATGCGCGCCGACATGCCGGCCGGGGTGGTCATGCATGCAAGCTGCCCCGACCAGCGCTGCTGGACCGGCACTCTCGACACACTGACCGCCGCAGCCACCGCCGGTCTGGCCAGCCCATCGATCATCGTGGTGGGAGAAGTGGTGGGAAGGCAGGCCAGGGGCGCGTGGCTGGTCGAGGGTTCAGCAGACCAGGACGCCCGGGCCGACAGGACAAGCTGCGATGTAGTGGCCTGAATCGCTGTTTCCTGCTGGGTTTTGCTCCCCTCTCCCGCGCGCGGGAGAGGGCTGGGGGTGAGGGCCAACGGCTCAAAATTCGACGTGGATCGGCAAGCAGATCCTCCACGCCCTCACCCCCGACCCCTCTCCCGCCTTGCGGGAGAGGGGAGAAAACCTGCCGCAGCTGGCCGCGTTACATCATCCCGCGACGTTTTTCGCCCCCCTCTCCCGCGAGCGGGAGAGGGGCTGGGGGTGAGGGCCGGCGGCTCAAATTGCGACGTGGATCGGCAAGCAGATCCTCCACGCCCTCACCCCCGACCCCTCTCCCGCCTTGCGGGAGAGGGGAGAAAGCCTGCCGCAGCCGACGGCGTCAGCAGCCGGCTCCATCCATCACTGCCCCACCAGCCGGCCCTCTGGCACTTCCCGTGCCCGGTTGCCGTCCAGCAGGCCCAACACCACCTGCAGTGCGAATGTCAGCGCGCCCACCAGGAACACCACGTCGCCAAAGGTGCGGACCCAGCGCAGCGTCTGCAGGATTGGCTGCTGGACGAACGCCTCGCTGCGGGCGTACCAGAGCCCTTCGCTGATGCTGGCCAGTGCCTGGATGATGCCCACCGGCAGCAGGCTGGTGCCGATCATCAGCGCCAGGCCGCCGTTCAGGCCCCAGAACGCGATCCACATCAGGCGGGGGCTCAGCCGGTAGGCTGGCCGCACGTAGCGCAGCACCAGCAGCGTGAAGCCGAGCGCCAGGAAGCCGTAGACGCCGAACAGTGCCGCGTGGGCGTGGACCGGCGTGGTATTGAGCCCCTGCACGTAGTACAGCGAGATTGGCGGGTTGATCATGAAGCCGAACACGCCGGCGCCGAGCATGTTCCAGAACGCCACGGCCGTGAAGCACATCACCGGCCAGCGCAGGTTGTCCATCCACGGGGCACGGGTCTTGAGGCGCCAGTTTTCCCACGCTTCATGGCCCAGCACGATCAGCGGCATCACCTCCAGCGCCGAGAACGTGGCGCCGATGGCCATCACCGGGGTGGTGGTGCCGGCGAAGTACAGGTGGTGGAACGTGCCCGGAATGCCGCCGAGCATGAACAGCGACGCCGACGCCAGGCTGGCCGCCGTGGCCATCGGGCGCGACACCAGGCCCAGCGTGGAGAAGATGAAGGCCAGCGCGGTGGTGGCGAAGACCTCGAAGAAGCCCTCCACCCACAGGTGGACGACCCACCAGCGCCAGTACTCCATCACCGTCAGGCTGGTGCGCTCGCCGTAGAACAGGCCGGCGCCGTAGAACAGGCCGATGGCGACCACGGACGACGTCAGCAGCGCCAGCAGGTTCTTGTCGCCGCCGTCACGCGCCCGGAAGGCCGGGGCGATGCCGCGCAGCATCAGCACGAGCCAGATCACGATGCCGGCGAACTTGCCGATCTGCCACAGGCGTCCCAGGTCCACATACTCGTAGCCCTGGTGGCCCAGCCAGAAGTTCAGGTGGGCGGGCAGCTTCTGGGCGATGGCGAGGTAGTTGCCGGCAAACGAGCCGACCACGACCACCACCAGCGCCCAGAACAGCACGTCGACGCCGAGCCGCTGATACTTGGGGTCCTTGCCGCCGTTGATCAGCGGCGCCAGGAACAGCCCGGCCGCCAGGAACCCGGTGGCAATCCAGAACAGCGCGCTCTGGATGTGCCAGGTGCGCACCAGCGTGTACGGGAACCACTGCGACACGTCGATCCCGTAGAACTTCTGGCCTTCGACCGTGTAGTGGGCGGTAAAGCCGCCGATCAGCACCTGGAACGCGAACAGCGCCACCACCAGGAACACGTACTTGCCCAGCGCCCGTTGCGACGGCGTGAGCGCGAACGTCGACAGCGGGT
Source organism: Cupriavidus sp. SZY C1 (assembly GCF_032190535.1). Classification (NCBI taxonomy): domain Bacteria; kingdom Pseudomonadati; phylum Pseudomonadota; class Betaproteobacteria; order Burkholderiales; family Burkholderiaceae; genus Cupriavidus; species Cupriavidus sp. SZY C1. The sequence continues at coordinate 7,342 of NZ_JAUANU010000020.1, read as the reverse complement.
CGCGCGCGGGCGGAGGCGGCAGCGGCGACTCCTGGCCGCGCAGGAACGCCCAGGCCCAGATCAGCAGCCCCACGCCGGCCAGCAGCACGACCACGCTGGCCACGGACCAGACCACGTTTTCGGCGGTGGGACGATTGTCGATCAGCGGCTCGTGCGGCCAGTTGTTGGTGTAGGTGGCGGTGTGTCCCGGGCGGTCGGTCGCGGCGGCCCAGGCGGTCCAGAAGAAGAAATGCGTGAGCTGCACGCGACGCTCGGCCGACGGCAGCGTGTTTTCCTTCATCGCAAAGCTCTCGCGGCTGCGGCGGAGCTCCGGGGCGTCGGCAAACAGCCGCTGGTAGTAGTCGGCCGTGATCTCCATGGCCTTGGCGCGGCGGGGCGACACGGTCAGCACGTTGTGGGCGTCCACCTGGTTGCCGCGATATTCGGCCTTCAGATGGGCGCGCAGCGCGGCCTGCTGGCCGGCGTCGAGCGCGGCGAAATCCTGGCCGTGGCGCTCGCGGGCGGCCAGGTCCAGCCAGGCGGTGAGCTCGCGGTGCAGCCAGTCGGCGGTCCAGTCGGGCGCCTGGTAGGCGCCGTGGCCCCAGATCGAGCCGAGCTGCATGCCGCCCACCGATTGCCAGGCGGTCTGGCCGTCGAGGATGTCGTCGGCGGTGAACAGCGGGGTGCCGTCGGCAGCCACCACCTGTGCCGGGATCGGCGGCTGCTGCCGGTAGACCTCGGCACCGTAGTAGCCAAGCAGTGCGAACGTGACCGCCAGCACGGCGATCAGCGTGAACCATAGTTTCTTGTAGGGACCCATGATGAAAGCGCGGCAGGGCGCGTGATGAGGGTGTTGATGGTGTGGATGGGGTGCCGGGCGGCGCGGCTCAGTGGCCGCCTGCGGCCCCGCCGCGCACGGCGTTGTCGAACAGCACGTTGTTTTCCAGATGGATGTGTTCCATCAGGTCTTCGCGGAACGTGCGCAGGCCCAGGTAAAGCGCGCGCCAGGTGTTGCAGGCGGCGCGCGGCAGCGTGATGTCGCCGGTCAGTTCGGCCAGCCGCTCCAGCGCGACGCCGTGGTCGTCGTGCTCCATCCGCATGACCGTGATCGGCGCGCCGGCCATTGCATTCATGCCGCGCGCGAGCATCGGGAACAGCACCTGTTCCTCCTTCTGCATATGGCTCAGCAGCTCCTGATGCATGACGCCCAGGTGATCGGCCAGGCCCACGGGGCAGTCGGGACGGTCGCCATGGACTTCCTCCACCCGGCGCGCCAGCCGGATCAACTCGGGCAACTGCTCGCGATGGCGCTCGTGGAAGCGGGACAGGATGTGGGCGATCAGCGCGTCGGCGGGGGCGTCGCCCCAGTCCTGGCCGTCGGCCGGTGCCTCGGCCTGCAGCGCCTGAAGCCGCGCCTCGATGGCGGCGGCGTCCAGCCCCCTGGCCTGGGCGGCGTCGCGCAGCGTGTGGGCGCCACCACAGCAGAAGTCGAGCTGGTAGTCGTGGAAGATCTTCGTCGCACCGGGGATGCGGCGGGCCAGTTGGCCCAGGGACTGGTCTTGCATGCTCATGGTTTGCTCCTTCTCAATAGATGCAAGCGTTCCCTGTGCGATTCTCGTGCCCATCGCAAAACTTCAAAGATTCAACGATTTACGTTTCGGTCGGGTATTTGTGACCCCGGCCAGACGTGGTGAATCGAACCTGACGAGGGTGTTTTTAACCATGATCGGCGAGCTACTTCTGGCGGACCTGTGCGCGGACCTGCCGCAGGCCGTGCGGATGCAACGGCTGGTGGGCAGCCTGCGCGCGCATTTCCGCTGCGGCGCGGTGGCGCTGCTGCGGCTGGAGGAAGACCAGTTGCGGCCGGTGGCGGTGGACGGGCTGGTGCGCGACGCGCTGGGGCGCCGCTTTGCCGTGAGCCTGCATCCGCGGCTGGCGGCCATCCTGGCCCGGCGCGGCGTGACTTGCTTTCACCACGACAGCGCGCTGCCCGATCCGTACGACGGGCTGATCGACGCGCACGTGGGCGAGCCGCTGCCGGTGCACGACTGCATGGGCGTGAGCCTGGAGGCCGAAGGCCAGCCGTGGGGCGTGCTGACGCTCGACGCGCTGCAGGTGGGCACCTTTACCGATGCTGCGCAGGTGGACCTGCAGCGGCTGACGCCGCTGGTGGAGGCGGCCATTCGCCTGACGCGGCTTGAGGCCGAGATCCGGGCGCTGCGGCAGGGGCGCATCGACGCGCCGGCCGGCGAGGTGGGGCGTGACGAGGGCGAGATCATCGGCCAGAGCCAGGCCATCGCCCATCTGCTGCACGAGCTGCGCGTGGTGGCCGATTCGGAACTGCCGGTGCTGCTGCTGGGCGAGACCGGCGTGGGCAAGGAACTGTTTGCGCACCGGCTGCACCGGCTGTCGCGCCGGCGCAACCGGCCGCTAATTCACGTCAATTGCGCGGCGCTGCCTGAATCACTGGCCGAGAGCGAACTGTTCGGCCATGCGCGCGGTGCGTTCTCGGGCGCCACGGGCGAGCGGCCGGGGCGGTTCGAGGCCGCCGATGGCGGCACGCTGTTCCTGGACGAGGTGGGCGAACTGCCGCTGTCGATCCAGGCCAAGCTGCTGCGCACGCTGCAGAACGGCGAGATCCAGCGGCTGGGCAGCGACCGGCCGCGCCGCGTGGACGTGCGCGTGATCGCGGCGACCAACCGCCACCTGCGCGAGCACGTGCGCGACGGGTCGTTCCGGGCCGACCTCTATCACCGGCTGTCGGTCTATCCGATCCCGATCCCGCCGCTGCGCGAGCGCGACAACGACGTGCTGCTGCTGGCCGGCCACTTTCTGGAGCTGAATCGGGCCCGGCTGGGGCTGCGCAGCCTGCGGCTGTCCGCCGCCGCACAGGACGCGCTGCGCCGCTATCCGTGGCCCGGCAACGTGCGCGAGCTGGAACACGTGATCAGCCGCGCGGCGCTCAAGCGCGTGAGCCGCGGGGCGGACCGCAACGACATCCTGACGCTCGATGCCGACCTGTTCGGCGACCTGTTCGATGTGTCGGACCTGTCGGACCCTGCCCAGCGCGGCGGCTGGGCGCCGTCCGGGCCGGCCGAAGGGCCGCTGGCGCCCGTGGTGGTGCCGGAACTGACGCTGCGCCAGGCCGTGGATTCGTGCCAGCGCCGGTGCATCGAACAGGCGCTGCTGGCGCAGGACGGCAACTGGACGCAGGCCGCGCGGCAGCTTGGCGTGGATGCCAGCAACCTGCACAAGCTGGCGCGCCGGCTCGGGTTCAAGCGGGACGACCGGCGGCGCGCGGCCGCCTTGCCGGCGCCGGCGCGCGCCGGGGGCCGGCGCTAGCGCGGGCGGTTGTCGACGATGCGGCGCGCCTTGCCCACCGAGCGCTCGACGCCGCCTTCGCCCAGGATCTCGATCCCGGCCGTCACGCCGATGTACGCCTTGATGTCGTGCGCCAGCTGCTCGCGCGCCTGGCCGGCCGCCGCCGGATCGGCGCCGTGGGCGCATTCCACGCGCACGGTCAGCGTGTCCAGCGGGCCTTCCTTGCCCAGCACGCACTGGTAGTGCGGCGCCAGCCCGCTGTGCTTGAGGATCAGTTCCTCGATCTGGGACGGAAATACGTTGACGCCGCGCACGATCATCATGTCGTCGGTGCGGCCCGTGATCTTCTCCATGCGGCGGAACGCGGCGCGCGCGGTGCCGGGCAGCAGCCGCGTGAGGTCGCGCGTGCGGTAGCGCACCACCGGCATCGCTTCCTTGGTCAGCGACGTGAACACCAGTTCGCCGAATTCGCCGTCGGGCAGCACCTCGCCGGTGTCGGGGTCGATGATCTCGGGATAGAAATGGTCTTCCCAGATGGTCGGGCCGTCCTTGGTCTCGGCGCACTCGTTGGCCACGCCGGGGCCCATGACCTCGGACAGGCCGTAGATGTCGACGGCCGAGATGCCCATGCGCTTCTCGATGGCCAGCCGCATCTCGGGCGTCCACGGCTCGGCGCCGAAGATGCCGATGCGCAGTGACGTCGATGCCGGGTCGATGCCCTGGCGCTCCAGCTCGTCGGCAATCGCCAGCATGTAGCTGGGCGTCACCATGATGATCTCCGGCCTGAAGTCCTGGATGAGCTGCACCTGCCGCTCGGTCTGGCCGCCGCCGAACGGGATGGCCGTCAGCCCGGCCTTTTCCACGCCGTAGTGGGCGCCCAGCCCGCCCGTGAACAGTCCGTAGCCGTAGCTGATGTGGACCTTGTCGCCGCGGCGGGCGCCTGACGCCCGGATCGAGCGGGCCATGACCGTGGCCCAGGTGTCGATGTCCTGCAGCGTATAGCCCACCACCGTGGGCTTGCCCGTGGTGCCCGACGAGGCATGGATGCGGGCGATCCGGTCCTGCGGCACGGCGAACATGCCGAACGGGTAGTTGTCGCGCAGGTCCTGCTTGGTCGTGAACGGAAAGCGCGCCAGGTCGGCCAGCGACTGGACCTGGTCCGGATGCACGCCGGCCTGGTCGAACTTGCGCCGGTAGACGGGCGAATGGTCGTAGGCATGGCGCAGCGACCATTTCAGGCGCTCGAGCTGCAGGGTTTGCAGCGTCTGCCGGCTGGCGGTCTCGATCGGCTCCAGCGGCAGATCGGTCAGGGGCGTACTCATGCGTGTCTCCACGTTTCCGGGATGGTTGCGCTACGTTGGCGCGGGAACGGCGGGGTGCCGGGCGTCAGCCTTCGGCGGGCGGGATCACGTGCCCCTTGATCTGCGCCGACTTGCCGCGGAACATCGCCACGGGCTCGCCGGCGCGGTTGGTCACCTTGATGTCGTACACGCCGTGGCGGCCGGACAGAATCTGCTCCACGGCCTCGGCGGTCAGCACGTCGCCGCCCTGCACGGGCCGCAGGAATTCGATCGCGCAGCCCGACGCCACGGTGTTGATGTTGCGGCTGTTGCAGGCGAACGCGAAGGCCGAATCGGCCAGCGTGAACATCAGCCCGCCGTGGCAGATGGCGTGGCCGTTCAGGAATTCGGGCCGTACGGGCATCGACAGGCGCGCGTAGCCGGGCCGCACTTCCTCGATCACCATGCCCAGCCAGCGGCTGCAGGCGTCGGATTCGTACATCGCGTGGGCGGTGGCCTGCGCCAGCGCCTGGGGATCTTGCGTCAAGCGGATCTCCTGGTTGCGGGGGACGGGATCAGGCGCCCTTGAAATGGGGCGCGCGCTTTTGCAGGAAGGCGTTCACGCCTTCCGAGTAATCGTGGGACTGGCCGAGATCGCGCTGCAGGTCGCGCTCCAGGTCTAGCTGGGCGTCGAACGTGTTGGTGGCGCTGGCGTGCATGGCGCGCTTGATGGCGGCCAGCGCGCGGGTGGGCTGGCCGGCCAGGTGCGTGGCGATCGCCATGGCCTGCTCGGGCAGCAGCGGGTCGTCCATCGCTTCCCAGATCAGGCCCCACTTCTCGGCCTCGTCGGCGCTGAGCTTGTCGCCGGTCATCGCCAGGCCAAGGGCCCGGGCCATGCCCAGGCGCTTGGGCAGCAGCCACGTGCCGCCGGAATCGGGCACGAGACCGATCTTGACGAACGCCTGGATGAAGCTGGCGGAGCGGGCGGCCAGCACGATGTCGCACGCCAGCGCCAGGTTGGCGCCCGCGCCGGCGGCCGTGCCGTTGACGGCGGCAATCACGGGCAGCGGCAGCGCCTGGAGCCGGCGGACCAGCGGGTTGAACCAGGTATCGATCAGCTCGCCGAGGTCGGTGGCGTGGCCGGGCGTGAAATCGAGATCGGCAAGATCCTGGCCCGCGCAGAAACCGCGGCCGGCGCCGGTCAGCAGCAGCGCGCGGGCCGCGCCGGCTTCGACGTGGTCCAGCGCCTGCACCAGCGCGCGGTGCATGTCGCGCGTGAAACTGTTGAGCTTGTCGGGGCGATTCAGCGTCACGACGGCCACGTCGCCCTGCCAGCGCAGCAGGATCGGGCCGGCTTCGAGCGTGGTGCGCACGGCGGCTTGCGCCGGGGTCGGGGGCATGGGGGTCTCCTGCGCCATGTTGGGTCTCCTGGTCCGAGGTGTGGATCGACTGCCACGCGGGGTACTTCGCACATTGTAGATAGCGTGCGGTGCCCGTTAAATTAACCGACCAGTCGGTCGGCAAATGGTAGTGGGGAAGAGGGCGCGGCGCAAGAGGTGTCGGCCCGCCTTGACCGTGGCAGGGTGGCGGGCGAGTATCGACCCGCTGATCGGCCCGTCGCATCGCCGGGCCGCTTCCATTCATCGCAAGGAGAAGACATGTCGTACGAGAACATCCTGGTGGAGACCCGCGGCCGGGTGGGGCTGGTGTCGCTGAACCGGCCCAAGGCGCTCAACGCGCTCAACGACGCGCTGATGGACGAACTGGGCGCCGCGCTGACGGCGTTCGACCAGGACGACGGGATCGGCTGCATCGTCATCACCGGCAGCGAGCGGGCGTTCGCGGCGGGGGCCGATATCGGCATGATGGCCAGGTACTCTTATATGGATGTCTACAAGGGCGACTACATTACGCGCAACTGGGAGACCATCCGCCGCATCCGCAAGCCCGTGATTGCCGCGGTGGGCGGCTACGCGCTGGGCGGCGGCTGCGAGCTGGCGATGATGTGCGACATCGTGATCGCGGCCGAGAGCGCAAAGTTCGGCCAGCCTGAGGTGAAGCTGGGCACCATGCCCGGCGCCGGTGGCACACAGCGGCTGCCGCGCGCGGTATCCAAGGCCAAGGCGATGGACCTGTGCCTGACCGCCCGGATGATGGACGCGGCCGAGGCCGAGCGGGCGGGACTGGTATCGCGCGTGGTGCCGGCGGACAAGCTGGTGGACGAAGCGGTCGCCGCGGCGGAGACCATCGCCGGCTATTCACTGCCTGTGGTGATGATGATCAAGGAATCGGTCAACGCGGCCTATGAGACCACGCTGAACGAAGGCGTGCGATTCGAGCGTCGGCTGTTCCATTCCACCTTCGCCACCGAGGACCAGAAGGAGGGGATGGCTGCGTTTGTGGAGAAACGCGCACCCAACTTCGCCCATCGGTAATAGTTGAGTCAGGGAATACCCGAGGATAGCGCGTGGGTATTATGCGGCCCGACAAATGTTTGTCGGGCCGATTTTTCCTTATCGATCAAGGGTTTGAATGAGGGCGCGAAAAATCTCCGCCACAGGTTCGTGACATACGTGTTGCAAAGCGCGCCGATCGGGCCTAATATTCGCCCCCTCGCAACACAAAGCGCGCTGCAAACGCAGCAGCGACAAGGGTTGCGGGGTCGATGGGGGGTGGAGTTGGCAAGGTTTGCCAGCGCCGGCCGGCAGAAAAAAGTTCTGCGAAACCTGTTGACGAAACGTTGAATGCTCTGCATAATCTCG
>NZ_JAUANU010000019.1:0-96159 GCF_032190535.1 Cupriavidus sp. SZY C1 | reverse complement strand
AGCCATCATCGGGTCAACTTCGGAAGGCTTGGCAGAACTCCTGCCTTCGCTGGGTAGGAACGGCGGGCTGATTATCACTGGTTCAGCGAGGTCGGACTTGGGAAGAATCGGCAGGGTGTGGCGACATTTAAAGCTTGTCCAATTTCCCGCAGGCTTTATGCTTAAAAACGGATCGCGTCAAAATGCTTTCGTAGCGTTGTCAGGTGGACATTCCTGTAATTTCACATCCAGTTCTTCACTCAAACTAAACCACGCAACGTCCTTATTGCGAATATCGATAAGCCCGTGGCCCAACCTGGTGCTGACATAGATGGATTTATTGTCTTGTGTAAATCCGATCTCGAGGATTCCGCTGCCGAATGTTTCGCCGAATATTCTGCGCATTCGCGGCTTTCCCTTTTCGATGGAGAACACTGTCAGGCGGGTGGTCTGGGGGTGTATGCGATCCACCTGGTTTGGCAGGCCATACACCACCAAGAGGGAGTTATCGAGATTGAATAGGCCTCCATCCAGTTGGTGCTTGCTTTTTGCAGTCGCTATTTTTCGGGAATCCTCGCGGAGAATCAGAAGCTTGTTTCGATTTCCTTCTACTGATAGATCGCCGGCGCAAGAATGTACTGGGCGCTGGGCCAGCGCGGTGGAAGAGAGCACCAAAAACATGCCTGCGATAATGATCGCCTTCATGCGTTATTACCCAAGTAGGAAATAGGCACGCTTTGCGCTTCCCCAGGTATTGATCGGATGCTAATGATCAATCTCTCGTCACCCCTCAAACACCCACCACCGCCACCCCATTACCCCCTGCCACCGCCGCTGGCTTCTCGCCCGTCAGCAGGTAGTGCATCAGCTCGGCCACCGGGCGGATGGCTTCGCCGAACGGTAGCTTGCCTTTGCCGCGGAAGAACAGGCCGCGCTCGACGTCGCCGCGGACGGCCTGGGCGAGTTTCAGGTCGATGCAGAACTGGCCGATCTTTGCCACGCCGTCGCGCAGGCCGCAGGCTTGCAGGCAGTCGAAGCCTTCCAGGCAGTCGCGCGGCTTGGCGCGGCGCTGCAGGCGGGTTTCGCTGGCCAGGTAGCGGGACAGCCACGGTGTCAGCACGGCCCGGGCGGGCAGGCCGGCGACGCTGGTGAACTCGCGGATATCGTCGGGAGATGCCGTTGCCAGGACCTGCTTGAATGCGGGATGGGCGTCCGATTCCTCGGTGACGGCGAACGCGGTGCCCAGCTGCACGGCGGCGGCGCCTTCGCCCAGCCAGTGGCGCACCTTTTCGTGCGTGTTGATGCCGCCGGCCAGGATCAGCGGGATGCTGTCCCATGCCAGGCCGAGCGAATGGAACAATTCGCGGCACTCGTTCAGTACGCGGCCGAACGAGAAGCGTTCGTGGCCGAGGTCCTCGATCGTCGCCGCGCCAAGGTGGCCGCCGGCGTGTGCCGGGTGCTCGATGACGATGGCGTCGGGCAGCCGGCCTTTCTTCATCCACCGGCGCAGTACCAGTCCGATGCCGCGCGTCTCGGACAGGATCGGAATCAGCGCCACCTTGGGATGGCCGGCGGCCAGTTCGGGCAGGTCCAGCGGCAGTCCGGCGCCCATGACGATCGCGTCGGCGCCGCTCTCGCAGGCTTGCCGCACCATCTGCGCGTGGGAGCCGACAGCCTTCATCACGTTGACCGCGATCAGGCCGCGGCCGGCCGACAGCACGCGCGCCGCCTGGATCTCGCGGTCCAGCGCCACGCGGTTGGCGGCCTCGATCTTCTCCTTGTCCCGCGTGCCGCGTGTCCGGGCCATCAGGTCGGGATGATGGTGGCGCAGGTCGATGCTGGCGATCGTGCCGACGCCGTTGTGCGCGGCCACGGTGCCCGCCAGCCGATGGGCGGAGATGCCGATGCCCATGCCGCCCTGGACGAGCGGCAGCAGGCGTCGGCCGGCAAGTTTCAGCCAGAGATCTTTCATGTGTCCATTCCGGAAAGTGTTGGGTCGACGTAGGACCGTGCCGCCTTGCCGTCCGCCTCGCCGTCCGTGCAGGCGTCGTCGTGGCGCCGGGTGGGGCGCAGCCGGTTCCTGATGCCGCCCGGATGGGCGGCGGGCAGCGGGCAGACCAGCGGCAGGAAGCTGTCGGCGCGGTCCGAGTAGGCCAGCAGCGCCCCGGCGGCGATGTCGAAGTACCAGCCGTGCAGCGTCAGCGCACCGCGCTCGCGGGCATCGCGCACGAACGGGAACGATTCGAGGTTGCGTAGCGATACCAGGATCGATGCCTGCTCGCACGCGTGCTGGCGCTGGTCGGCGCTGGCGTCGGGCATGGTCTGGTCCACGAGGTGCCGGGCCGGTGCGGCAATCCGCACCCACGGGCCGATAAAGTCCTGCCGCGGCGCCGGCGTGTCGCCGTCCGCCGCGGGCCGGGCCAACAATGCGCGAATTCCGCCGCAGCCGCTATGACCCATGACAATGATCCGGGCCACGCGCAGCTGCTCCACCGCGAACTGGATGGCGGCGGACACGCCGTGCAGCCGCCCGCTCTCGGTTTCGTGGCACGGCGGCACCAGGTTGGCCACGTTGCGCACCGTGAACAGGTCGCCCGGGTCGCTGCCCAGCAGCAGTCCGGGGTCGACGCGGGAATCGCTGCAGCCGATCAGCAGGGTCTGGGGATGCTGGCCGGCCCGCAGCGCGTCGTACAGGGCCGGCGCCTCCTCGAAATAGTGCTGCTGGAAGCGCTCGAACCCTTTCAGCAGGCGCTCGATCGCGTGCATCCGGGCCCCTCAGCGGCTGCGCACAAGCTGCCAGGCCCGCCCCAGGTACGTCACCGAGGCAAAGCCGCTCCACACATGCACGAGCCGCGTGAACGGGAAGATCGCGAACAGCGAGATGCCCATGAACAGGTGCGCCTTGAAGACCAGCGGGGCATCGGCGACGTAGCTGGCGGCATCGGCGCGCAGTGTGACGATGTGCTGGGCCCAGGTCATCAGCTGCAGCATCATGTGGCCGTCCATGTGGCTGGCCGACGCGAAGATGGTCGACAGCCCCAGCAGCAGCGTCACCAGCAGCCACAGCAGCAGCACCTTGTCGCCGGTGCGGGTTACGGCGGAAACCCGCGCGTTGGTCAGCCGGCGATGCAGCAGGATCAGCAGCCCGGCCAGGCACATCGTGCCCATCACGCCGCCGGCCACCATCGCCACGCCCTGCTTGAAGCCGTGGGAGACGCCCAGCGCGTCCCACACCGCCACCGGCGTCAGCAGCCCGACCATGTGGCCGAAGAACAGGCCCAGGATGCCCACGTGGAACAGGATGTTGCCCATGCGCAGGTTGCCGCGATAGAGCACCTGCGAGCTGTCGGACTTCCAGGTGTACTGCTCGCGCTCGAAGCGCGCCAGGCTGCCGAACAGGAAGATGGCCGCCGCGATGTACGGGTAGATGCCGAACAGGAACTGGTGGACCAGGTTCATGGTGAGGGTCCTCGGATGTCAGGGGTTGATCGGGGTCGGCGTGGCGCGGTCGCGAGGGTAGAAGCGCACGGGCTCCACCTCCGGCTTGCGCGCCAGCAGCGGTTCCACGCCGTCGGCGCCGGGGCCGAAGGTTTCCAGCGCCTCGTCCATATCGCGCACCGGTGGCTCTTCCTGGGGCTGCGGCTGGGTGTCGGTCAGCGTGCGCAGCACGTGGAACACCGCCGCGTACGGGCTTTCGTTGCGCGCCAGGCGGTCGCCGATGGCGGCCAGCACGTGGATCGCGTCGCCCAGCAGCTGCTCGGCGCGTTCGTCCTTGCCGTCCATGACCAGCGCGCCCAGGTATTCCAGGAACAGCGGCACGTAGTCGGGCAGCTCGGCCGATGTCATGTCGAAGCCGTCGCGGCGGTATTCCTCCAGCAGGTCCACCATCGCCTGGCCGCGGTCGCGGCTCTCGCCGTGCACGTGCTCGAACAGGTGCAGCGAATGCGCCGGGTTGCGGTCGAAGGTGGCCACGTAGTTTTCCTGCAGGCGGATCAGCGGCTCGTGGCGCAGCACGTCCAGTAGCGGCGCCAGCATGCCGCGGGCCTGCGGCCATTCGGCCAGGGCCCAGTCGATGTCCCCCAGGCCGTCCAGCAGTGGCTGCTCGGGGTAGCTCAGCACGGCGCTCAATACGCGATGAATCGTCATGGTCGTTCTCCGGTGGGCCTCAGGTGGCCAGCGCCTTGCGGCGCGAGCGGGGCAGGTCGGCGTAGGCCACGGCGGGCTGCGGCTTCTTCTTGCCGAACAGCGTGCCGTCCGACGTGCCGCCCGAGCAGCCGTTGCCGAAGCTGAAGCCGCAACTGCCTTTCTCGTCGAAGCTGTCCTCGGTCAGTTCCTTGTGCGATGCCGGCACCACGAAGCGGTCCTCGTAGTTGGCGATGGCCATGGTCTGGTACATGTCCTCGACCTGCGCGGGCGTCAGGCCCACCTGTTCGAGCACGGCCAGGTCCTGCACGCCGTCTACCGACTGGCTGCGCTTGAACGCCCGCATCGCCAGCATCTTCTCCAGCGCGCCCAGCACCGGCATCACGTCGCCGGCGGTCAGCAGGTTGGCCAGGTACTTCACCGGGATGCGCAGGCTGGCCACGTCCGGGATCACGCCGTTCATGCCCATGAAGCCGGCCTCGGCGGCCGACTGGATCGGCGACAGCGGCGGGATGTACCAGACCATCGGCAGCGTCCGGTATTCGGGGTGCAGCGGGAAGGCAACCTTCCATTCCACGGCCATCCGGTAGACCGGCGACTTGCGCGCGGCGTCCAGCCAGTTCTGGGGGATGCCCTGGCGCAGCGCCTCGGCCTGGATGGCCGGGTCGTGCGGGTCCAGGAACACGTCGAGCTGCGACTGGTAGAGGTCGCGCTCGTCGGCCACGGCCGCGGCCTGCTCGATGCGGTCGGCGTCGTAGAGCATCACGCCCAGGTAGCGGATGCGGCCGACGCAGGTTTCCGAGCAGACGGTGGGCTGGCCGGCCTCGATGCGCGGATAGCAGAACACGCATTTCTCGGCCTTGCCGCTCTGCCAGTTGAAGTAGATCTTCTTGTACGGGCAGCCGGAGATGCACATGCGCCAGCCGCGGCACTTGTCCTGGTCCACCAGCACGATGCCGTCTTCCTCGCGCTTGTAGACCGACCCGGACGGGCACGACGCCACGCAGGTCGGGTTCAGGCAGTGCTCGCACAGCCGGGGCAGGTACATCATGAAGGTGTTCTCGAACGTCGAGTACATGTCCTTCTGGATGTTGTCGAACAGCTTGTCGCGGCTGCGCGCGTCAAACTCGCCGCCCAGGTCGTCTTCCCAGTTCGGGCCCCAGTGGATCTTGTCCATCTTCTTGCCCGTGATGGCCGACACCGGCCGCGCGGTGGGCGGCGTTTGCACCAGCGGGGCCTTCTGCAGGTGCTCGTAGTCGTAGGTGAACGGCTCGTAGTACTCGTCGATCTGCGGCAGGTTCGGGTTGGCGAACATGTTGGACAGGATCTTGCCCTTGCCGCCCTGGCGCGGGGTCAGGCTGCCGTCGGCCTGGCGCTTCCAGCCGCCGTTCCACTTGTCCTGGTTCTCCCATTCCTTCGGAAAGCCCACACCCGGCTTGGTCTCGACGTTGTTGAACCAGGCGTACTCCACGCCCTCGCGGCTGGTCCAGACGTTCTTGCAGGTCACGGAGCAGGTATGGCAGCCAATGCACTTGTCGAGGTTCAGCACCATGGCCACTTGCGCGCGGATCTTCATTGCCATGCTCCTTCAGTCTTGTCTGCCTGGGTTTGGGGGGCGGGTTCCGCCGGGCGTGGCCCTTCGAGCCAGTCCACCTTGTTCATCTTGCGGAGGATCACAAATTCGTCACGATTGCTGCCAACCGTGCCGTAGTAGTTGAAGCCGTAGGCCAGCTGGGCGTAGCCGCCGATCATGTGCGTGGGCTTGGTCACGGCCCGCGTGACCGAGTTGTGGATGCCGCCGCGCATGCCGCTGGTCTCGGCGCCGGGCACGTTCACGATCTTTTCCTGCGCGTGATACATCAGGCACATGCCCTGCGGCACGCGCTGCGACACCACCACGCGGGCGGTCAGCGTGCCGTTCACGTTGAAGACTTCCACCCAGTCGTTGTCGCGGATGCCGTTGGCCTTGGCCTCGACTTCCGAGATCCAGACGTGTGGGCCGCCGCGCGACAGCGTCAGCATGCGCAGGTTGTCCGAGTACGTGGAGTGGATGCCCCATTTCTGGTGCGGCGTGATCCAGTTCAGCACCAGCTCCGGGTTGCCGTTCGGCTTGCGGCCCAGCATCGGGCTTACCGTCTTGGTGTCGATGGCCGGCTTGTAGACGCACGCGCCCTCGCCAAAGTCGAGCATCCAGCGGTGGTCCTGGTAGAACTGCTGGCGGCCGGTCAGCGTGCGCCAGGGAATCAGCTCGTGGACGTTGGTGTAGCCGGCGTTGTAGCTGACTTCCTCGGATTCCAGCCCCGACCACGTCGGTGCCGAGATGATCTTGCGCGGCTGCGCCTGCACGTCGCGGAAGCGGATCTTGTCGTGCTCGCGGCCCGTGGCCAGGTGGGTGTGGTCGCGGCCGGTGATCCTGGACAGCGCGTCCCACGCCTTGACGGCCACGTGGCCGTTGGTCTCGGGCGCGAAGGTCAGGATCATCTCGGCGGCGTCGATGGCCGTCTCCAGCCGCGGCCGGCCCTGGCTCACGCCGGGCTCGGTCACGGTCTTGCTCAGCTGGCCAATCTCGTGCACCTCGTGTTTGGTGTCCCAGTTGATGCCCTTGCCGCCGTTGCCCAGCTTGTCCAGCAGCGGGCCGATCGACGTGAACTTGCGATAGATGTCGGCGTAGTTGCGCTCCACCACGGTCATCGACGGCGCCGTCTTGCCCGGAATCAGGTCGCACTCGCCGTGCTTCCAGTCCTTCGGCTCGAACGGCTGGCCCAGTTCGCCCGGCGTGTCGTGCAGCAGCGGGGTGCAGACCAGGTCCTCGCGGGTGCCCAGGTACGGGCCCGCCAGTTCGGTGAACTTGCTGGCGATGGCCTTGTAGATTTCCCAGTCGGTCTTGCTTTCCCACAGCGGCTGCACGGCCTCGGACAGCGGGTGGATGAACGGGTGCATGTCCGACGTGTTGAGGTCGTCCTTTTCGTACCAGGTGGCCGTCGGCAGCACGATGTCGCCGTACAGGCACGTGGTGCTCATGCGGAAGTCCAGCACGGTCAGCAGGTCCAGCTTGCCTTCGGCGGCCGGGCGGACGGTCACCTCGCTGGGCTTGATCGCGTCGTCCTCGTCGCCGAACACGGCGTTCTGCGTGCCGAGCAGGTACTTCAGGAAGTATTCGTGCCCCTTGCCCGAGCTGCCGAGGATGTTCGAGCGCCAGACAAACATGTTGCGCGGGAAGTTGGCCGGGTTGTCGGGGTCGTCGCAGGCAAACTGCAGCGCGCCGGACTTGAGCTGCTCGACGGTGTGGGCCACCGGGTCCTTGCCGGCGGCGCGGGCGTCGGCCACCACGTCCAGCGGGTTGCGGCCGAGCTGCGGGGCCGACGGCAGCCAGCCCATCCGCTCGGACTTGGCGTTCAGGTCCAGCAGCGACAGGTTGTCGTAGCGCCGGCGGTCGGCCGTGGGCGCCAGGATCTCGTCGACGCCCAGCTTTTCATGGCGCCACTGGCTCGTATGGTTGTAGAAGAACGACGTGCCGTTCATCTGGCGCGGCGGGCGCGACCAGTCGGTGCCGAACGCCAGCGGCGCCCAGCCGAACTGCGGCCGCAGCTTTTCCTGGCCGACGTAGTGCGCCCAGCCGCCGCCGCTCTTGCCCACGCAGCCGCACATCATCAGCAGGTTGATGATGCCGCGGTAGATCATGTCGTTGTGGTACCAGTGGTTCAGCGCCGCGCCCACGATCACCATGCTCTTGCCTTCGGTGCGGTCGGCGTTGTCGGCAAACTCGCGCGCCACCTGGATCACCAGCTTGCGCGGCACGGTCGTGTGCTTTTCCTGCCAGGCCGGGGTGTACGGCACGTCGTCGTCGAACGATGCGGCCACGTTGGGGCCGCCCAGCCCCTGGTCCACGCCGTAGTTGGCCATCTGCAGGTCGTAGACCGTGGCCACGCTGGCCACCGATCCGTCGGCCAGCGTCACGCGGCGCACTGGCACGCGGCGGGCCAGCAGGGCGTCGTGTTCGCCGCCGAAGTATGGGAAGCCTACCTCGGCCACCTCGTCCTCATGGCCGATCAGCGACAGCCGCGGATCGATTGCCCGCCCGCTGCCGCCGTCCTTCATCTCCAGGTTCCAGCGGCCCACCCGGGCGCCGTCGTCGTGCGCGGCCTCGCCCCAGCGGAAGCCGATCGAGCCGTTCGGGGCCACGATCTCGCCGCTGGCCTCGTCGATCAGCAGCGTCTTCCATTCGGGATGGTTGGACTGGTCCAGGCTGCCGTCCAGGTGCGACGCGCGCAGGAAGTGGTCGGGCACCAGCGTGCCGTCCTGCTCGCGCAGCAGCACCAGCATCGGCATGTCGGTGTACTGCTTGATGTATTGGCGGAAATACGACGACTTTCCGGTCGCGTGGAATTCCTTGAGCACCACGTGGCCCATCGCCATGGCCAGCGCGGCGTCGGTGCCTTGCTTCGGCGCCAGCCAGATGTCGCCGAACTTCACCATTTCGCCGAAATCCGATGACACCGCCACGGTCTTGGTGCCCTTGTAGCGCACCTCGGTATAGAAGTGGGCGTCCGGGGTGCGCGTCTGCGGCACGTTGGAGCCCCAGACCATCAGGTAGGTGCTGTTGTACCAGTCGGCCGATTCCGGCACGTCGGTCTGCTCGCCCCAGATCTGCGGGCTGGCTGGCGGCAGGTCGCAGTACCAGTCGTAGAACGACAGGCACGCGCCGCCGATCAGGCTCAGGTAGCGCGCGCCGGCGGCGTACGACACCATCGACATGGCCGGAATTGGCGAAAATCCGATCACGCGGTCCGGCCCGAAGCGCTTGACCGTGAACGCGTTGGCCGCCGCGATCATCTCGGTGGCGGTGTTCCAGTCGGCGCGCACAAAGCCGCCCTGGCCGCGCACGCTCTTGTAGTAGCGGGCCTTCTCGGGGTCCTGGCTGATCGATTCCCAGGCGGCGATCGGGTCCATGGTCTTGCGGGCCTCGCGCCACATCTCCATCAGACGGCCGCGGATCAGCGGGTACTTCACGCGCTGGGCCGAGTAGACATACCAGCTGTACGACGCCCCGCGCGGGCAGCCGCGCGGCTCATGGTTGGGCAGGTCGGGCCGGGTGCGCGGGTAGTCGGTCTGCTGCGTCTCCCAGGTAATCAGCCCGTTCTTGACGTAGACCTTCCACGAGCACGATCCGGTGCAGTTCACGCCGTGCGTGGAGCGCACGACCTTGTCGTGCTGCCAGCGGCTGCGGTAGCCGTTTTCCCAGGTGCGGTCCTCGCTGACCACCGCACCATGCCCGTCCGCGTACGTGGACTTCACGCGCGACAGGAACTTCAATCGATCCAGAAAATGAGACATTTCTTATGTTCTCCGCTTGGGCTTTTGTGAGGGGCCGCCAGTGTCAGCAGGGCATGGGGGCGTTGCGGCGTGCGTAGTACCACCAGGTCACCAGCACGCAGCTCAGGTAGAAGGCGATGAAGCAGTAGAGCGCCGCGTCGGCCGAGCCGGTCATCTCCAGCGAGGTACCGAAGCTCTTGGGGATGAAGAAGCCGCCGTAGGCACCGATCGCGCCCGAGAAGCCGAGCACGGCCGCCGATTCCTTGCTGGCGTCCTGCAGCGCCTGCTTCTGCGCGGCGTCGCCCTTGCCGGCGGCGGCGCGCTGGCGCTCGGTCAGGAAGATCACGGGGATCATCCGGAACGTCGAGCCATTGCCGATGCCCGTCAGCGCGAACAGGACGATGAACGCCGCCAGGAACGCCTGGAAGCTGCCGCCCTGGCCGTCCTGGGGCAGGGCCGCCAGCACGGCGCAGACCGCGCCGATCATGCCGATGAACGTCCACAGCGTGACGCGGGCGCCGCCCAGCTTGTCCGAGATCCAGCCGCCCACCGGCCGCGTCAGCGCGCCCACCAGCGGCCCCAGGAACGCGTAGGCCGTGGGGTTGATGCCCGGGAACTGCGACTTGGTCAGCAGCGCCAGCCCGGCCGAGAAGCCGATGAACGAGCCGAACGTGCCGATATAGAGCCAGCACATCAGCCAGTTGTGCTTGCGCTGGAAGATCAC
Source organism: Cupriavidus sp. SZY C1 (assembly GCF_032190535.1). Lineage (NCBI taxonomy): Bacteria > Pseudomonadati > Pseudomonadota > Betaproteobacteria > Burkholderiales > Burkholderiaceae > Cupriavidus > Cupriavidus sp. SZY C1. Next base: position 86,000 of record NZ_JAUANU010000019.1, on the reverse strand, counting down.
GGCCTGCTCGGCGAACGACGCGCGGGCATCGGCGATGTCATTCATGCCGAACCACGCCGCCAGCGCCGACACCACGATGAACGGCACCCAGATGAAGCCCGCGTTCTGCAGCCACAGGTTCTGCGCCGCGCCGTTGGCCTGGTAGGTCTGCGGCTCGCCGCCCAGCGCGCCGAACACGGCCACCGACACCACCAGCGGCGTGACGAACTGCACCACCCACACGCCCAGGTTGCCGATGCCGGCGTTCAGGCCCGTCGCCAGCCCTTTCTTGGCCTTCGGGAAGAAGAAGCTGATGTTGGCCATCGACGAGCTGAAGTTGGCGCCGCCCAGCCCGCACAGCAGCGCCAGCACCAGCAGCGTCGGGTAGCTGGTGGACGGGTCGCGCAGCGCCACGCCCATGCCCAGCGCCGGAATCAGCAGCAGCGCCGTGGAGATGGCCGTGAAGCGCCGGCCGCCGAACACCGGCACCAGAAACGAGTAGAAGATGCGCAGCGTGGCGCCGGACAGCGCGGGCAGGGCGGTCAGCCAGAACAGCTGGTTCTTGGTGAACTGGAAGCCGGCGCGGTCCAGGTTCACGGCCACCACGCTCCAGAGCATCCAGATCACGAACGCCAGCATCAGCGCGGGAATCGAGATCCAGAGGTTGCGGTAGGCAATGCGCTCGCCTTGCGCGCGCCAGAACGCCGCGTTCTCGGGCTCCCAGCGGGTCAGTACGGTACTGGTCATGATGTGTCGGGGGGTGAGGGGGTTGCCGGCCAGGCCGGGTCAGGCCGTCCGCGCCGCGTCGGGCAGCGGGGCGGATTCGGGCCGGGATTGCCCGCGCTGTTGCTCGGCGCGGTGGCTGTAGTGCATCCAGACCAGGCTCACGCAGACCGTGCCGTACATCAGCATGAAGCAGCTGCTGCGGATGCCGGTCAGGTCGGCCAGCGCGCCGAACATGATCGGAAGGACAAAGCCGCCCAGGCCGCCGGCCAGGCCCACCACGCCTGAGACGGCGCCGATGTTGTGCGTGAAATCGTTGGAGATGAACTTGAAGACCGACGCCTTGCCGATGGCGAACGCGATGCCCACCACGAACATCAGCACGGTGAACAGCGTCGGCGTCAGCGCGATGTGAAAGCTCTGCGGGCCGGTCACGGTGTGGATCACGAAGTCGGTCTTGGGGTAGCTCAGCAGGAAGAACGCCACCCAGCTGATCCACATCACCCACCACGTGGTGCGATGGGCGCCGTAGCGGTCCGAGATCCAGCCGCCGATGGCCCGCAGCACGCCGCCGGGCAGCGAGAAGCACGCCGCCAGGAACGCCGCCGTCTTGATGTCGAAGCCGTACTCGCCGATGTAGTACTTGGTCATCCACAGCGCCAGCGCCACGTAGCCGCCGAACACCACTGAGTAGTACTGCGAGTAGCGCCAGACGCGCGGGTCGCGCATCACGGCCAGCTGGGCGCGGAAGCTGGTGGCCGACGTCACGCGGTGCGACGGGTCGCTGCGCGAGAACAGCCAGAACAGGACGGCCGTGACCAGCATCGCCACCGAATACACCTTGGGCACGATCTCCCAGGTGCCGGCGGCCAGGATCAGCACCGGCGCCACGAACTTGGTCAGCGCCGCGCCCGAGTTGCCGGCACCGAAGATGCCCATCGCCAGGCCCTGGCGGCTGCGCGGGAACCAGCGCGCCACGTACGGCGTGCCCACCGAGAACGATCCGCCGGCCAGCCCCACGAACAGGCCCAGCACCAGCAGTTGCCAGAACGTGTGGACATAGGAAATCAGCCAGATCGGGATGACCGTGAGCAGCATCAGCACGAAGAACACCACGCGGCCGCCGTAGCGGTCGGTCCAGATGCCCAGCGGCACGCGGATCAGGGACCCGCTCAGCACCGGCGTGGCGGCCAGCAGGCCGAACTCGGTGTCGTTCAGGCCCAGTTCGTTCTTGAGCGGGATGCCGAGCACGGCGAACATCATCCAGACCGCAAAGCAGATGGTGAACGCGAATGTGCTGGACCAGAGCGTGGTCCACGCGCCGGCAGGCACCGGCGCGGGCGCGGAGCGGGACAGCTGGGAAGTAGTCATGACCGCCTTCGATGTCGTAGGGAAAACGATGGGACCAAGGGTAGGCGCGCTGTGGCGTACTGACCATTCGCCGGCCGACGGGCGGCGGCTGCCCCGCCTAGGTGGATCGGCATAGTTCGATCGGCGTAGTCCGGGGGGTAGCCGGGCCGATGGCCGGGCAGGCTGGCGGGGCGGCGCACCCGGCGTGGCAAGGGCTGCCGGGCGGCGGGCAACCGTGCCAGAATCGCGGGGTCCGGGCCTGAGCCGCCCGCCGCTTTCCATGAAATTTCAATGAACGACGATGCGTCCTGGCCGCGACTGGCCGCCGCGCTGGGCCTGCCGCCGACGGTGGCGCTCGATGGCATGCGCTGGACCGGCGACGACCTGCCGGGCGTTGCCATGGAATCGGCCGGGCCGCTGCCGGCCGCGCTGGCAGCCGCGTCGGCCCGCCGGCGCAGCCAGTACCTGGCCGGCCGCCACTGCGCGCGCCGCGCCTTGCGGCAGGCCGGCGCCGCCGATCAGCCGGTGGGGCGGGGCGACGACGGCCTGCCCGTCGTGCCGCCCGGCTGGCATCTGAGCATCAGCCATGCGGAAGGGGTGGCGCTGGCGCTGGCGGCCCACACGCGCGACGTCGCCATGCTTGGCGTCGACATCGAACGCTGGCTGACCGATGCCACCGCCGCCGAGGTGGGGCCGATGGTGGCGTCATCCGCCGACGTGGCGACGCTGCGCGCGGCCACCGGGCTGGACCCCGCGCAGGCGGTCACGCTGCTGTTCTCGGCCAAGGAATCGCTCTACAAGGCGCTGTATCCCACCGCGCGCCAGTTTGTCGACTTCGATGGCGCGTGCCTGGCCTCGGCCGCCCCCGGCACGCTGACGCTGCGCCTGACGCGCGACTGGCACCCGGCGTGGCCGGCCGGTGCTTGCACCGCCGTCGGCTGGGCCGGTCAGGCGGACGGCGTGGTCACTGCGGTCTGGCAGCGTGCGCCTTTGCCCCCGCATGGCGCGGTGGCTTACGGCGCGGCCGACCGCAGATAACGGGCCACGCAGGCAAGCTTCTCGCAGGTTTCCTCCCATTCCCGGTTCGGCGTGGAATCGCGCACGATGCCGGCGCCGGCCTGCATCCAGCAGGCGTCGTCCTGCCGGAACACCGAGCGCAGCACCAGTGCGGCGTCCAGCCGGCCATCGGCATCGGCGGTCAGCACGCAGCCGCTGTACAGCCCACGCGGCGCCGGTTCATGGCGCATGATGCTGGCCACGGCGGCGCGCTTGGGAATCCCCGAAGCCGTGACCGCCGGAAACAGCGCCGCGAACGCGGCCCACGGCGACTTGCCGGCGGCAAGCTGTCCGTGCAGCCGCGACGCCAGATGCTGCACGCTGCCGCGCGCGCGCACGACCATGAATTCGTCGATGTGCAGCGCGGTCTCGTCGCATGCCGTGCGCAGTTCGTCCAGTGCCAGCGCCACCGACACCGCATGCTCGGCAATCTCCTTCGGATCGGTCAGCAACGCCTGGCGCAGCCGCGCATCGGTCACCGGCTCGCCGGTCAGCGCGCGCGTGCCGGCCAGCGGCTGCGTGCTGACGCGGCCGTCGGGATCAACCTCCACCACCGTTTCCGGACTGAATCCATAGGCCTCGCACGCCGGGTCGCGCCACAGGAAGGACCGCGCGGGCGTGTTGGCCAGCCGGCCCGCCAGGTAGCTGAGCGGAAAGTCGGTGGCGGCCGGCACGGGCACCCGCCGTGACAGGATGACCTTCTCATACCGCCCGGCGCGGATTTCCGCCAGTACGCTGGCCACGGCGGCGCGGTAGGTGTTGCCGTCGCCGGCGTCGGCGGGCACCAGCAGCGGCGCGCCCTCCGGCATCGGGCCGGCAGCGACGATTCGGTCCAGGTCCAGCAGCCACGCCTGCAGCCGTGGCAGGTCGGCCGGATCGAGGCAGCGCAGCTGCGCACGTCCCTGCAGCAGGCGGATTTCGCGCGCGGGCACGAACAGCCACGCCAGCGGCCGGCGAGCGGCCTGCGGCATGCCTTGCAGCACGCGAGCGAGCGCGAAATCCACCCGGCCGTACGCCCGCCAGTCCGCCAGCGGCAGGGCCCCCAGCGCGGCGGCGATGCCCGCGCAGGTGTCCGGGCCCGGTACGGGGCGTCCATCGTGGCCCGTCACGGCGCCATCGCCGGCAACCGTCACCGTCATCGCCGCGCCCATCCCGATGCTCCATTCGCCGTTGCGCTCGTAGATGGCCAGCGTGTCGTCCGGGGCGTCGCGCGCCATGCGTGCGGCCAGGTGCAGGGGGGCGGCGTGCAGGGGCAACTCGCAGGTGTGATAGCGCAGCGGTTCGCGGTCGTCGCCATCGTTGCCATCGGTGCAGTCGGCGTCCAGCACCGACTGCACCAGCCGGCGCTTGTCGATCTTGCCCGCCGCCGTGAGCGGCCAATGGTCGGTCCAGAGCACCTGGTCGGGCAGTTGATGGGCTGGCAGACCCGCCGCCAGCAGCGTGGCGCGTAGCGCCTTGGCGTCCGGGCAGGCGCTGCCCGGGGCGCCCGGTTCGCCCTGGAGCCAGGCCGTGATGCGCTCGCCCAGCACCGCGTCCGGCACGGCCGCCACGGCCGCATCGCGCACGCCGGGGCAGGCGCATAGCGCGGCTTCCACCACGGCCGCCGAAACCTTCTTGCCAGCGCGCTGGATCTGCTCCTTGACGCGGCCCGTCACGACCACGTTGCCGTCGGCGCGCCTGCGGACCAGGTCGCCGGTGCGGAAGAAGCCGTCCGGCGTGAAGGCCCGCGCGCTGTCGGCCGAAGCGCGGTAGTACGCGCGGATCGTATAGGGGCCGCGCACCAGCAGTTCGCCCGGCGCACCGTCGGGCACGGGCTGGCCCTCGGCATCGACGATGCGCAGTTCGTCATCGGACGATAGCGGCCGGCCCTGGCAGGCGAACACGATCTCGTCGGCGTCGTCGGGACGCGTGTAGCACAGCAGGCCCTCGGCCATCCCGTACACCTGCTGCAGCGGACAGCCCAGCCGGTCCGGCAGCGTGCGCGCCAGCGCGGGATCAAGCCGGGCGCCGCCCACCTGCAGCCGCCGCAGCGACGACAGGTCGCTGTCCTCCCAGTCCCGCGCCTCGGCCCAGAGCCGCGCCAGCGGCGGCACCAGTGCCAGGTCCGTTACCCGCTCGCGGGCGATCAGCGGCATGGCCTCGTCGCAGCCGGCCTGCTGGGTCATGACCACGGTGCCGCCCACGGCGAACGTGCCGAGCACGCCGGGACAACCGAGCACGAAGTTGTGGGCGGCCGGCAGCACGGCCAGGTACACCGTGCTCTCGTCGAATCCGCACAGCCGCGTCGAGGCGTCGAAGTTGTAGACGTAATCGCCATGCGTGCGCGGAATCAGCTTCGGCGCACCCGTGGTGCCGCCAGACAGCAGCAGCAACGCGATATCGCCGGGCTGTGCCGCTGGCGGGGGCAGCGTGTCGGCATCGGCCGGTGGCAGCGCCAGCGCATCGAGCGTCGGCACCCCGCCCGCGTCGGTGGCCGGCCCGATCCCGTCGGCCACGATGCGGCACGGCCCAGGGTGGCGGGCCGCGATGGCCTGTGCCTGGATGACGCCCGCTGGCCCGTGTGCCAGCCATCCCACCGGGCAGGCGGCGCGGAAGACCGCATCGAGGTCGCCGCTGCGCTGCCCGGGGAGCGTCATCACCGGCAATGCGCCAATACGGATCAGCGCCAGCAGGCCGGTCACGAACCCGGCCGTGTTGGGTAGCTGCACGATCACGTGGTCGCCGCGCCGCCATCCCAGGCGACGGAACCCGGCGGCAAGCGCCTGTACGCGCTGTTGCAGCTCGATGTAGGTCAGGCGCGTGGCGCCGGCCACCAGTGCCGTGCGCGCGCCATGGCGAGTGGCCCAGGCGTCCGGCAGCACGTCCATGCGTCCGGCAAGGTGCGAATCGCCCGGCGGGGCGAAGGGAACATCCGAAGGTTTTGTCATGGCTCGTTCAAGGGCAGAACGCCGTTGCGGCAAACGTCTGGCGCAGCAGCGCCAGCAGCGCACTGGGGCGTTGCGGGATGTAGAAATGGCCGCCCGCCAGTGCGGCGTACGCGGGTGCCACGGCCAGCCAGTGGTGCCATGCCTCTACCTCGGCACGGCTGGCTTCGGGATCGTCGGTGCCGTGGATCAGCAGCGTGGCCGTGCGGACGGTATGGCAGGGGGCGCGTTCCCGCGCCACGTGATACCGCTCGGTGGCGGCAAAGTCGGCGCGCAACATTGGCAGAAAGGCGCCCAGCAGCGCCGTGTCATGGCGCAGGGCCGCGTCGCAGCCGCCGATGTCGATCAGGGCATCGACGAACGCGGCGTCGTCCAGATGGGCCAGCCGGCGCCGGCCGTGCAGGTGCGGGGCGTGGCAGCCCGACAGCACCAGACCGGCGGGCTGCACGCCGTCCGCCTCCAGTCGCCGGCAGGTTTCGAACGCCACCTGCGCGCCCATGCTGTGGCCGGCCAGCAGCAGCGGCGCGCCGCACCTGTCGCTTGCGCGGACGATCTCGCGCGCCAGCGCGTCGGCCAACGCCTCGACGGAGGTGGCCGGCGGCTCGCGCATGCGATGGTCGTGGCCCGGATAGACCGCCAGCGAGATCGCGATGCCGGCGTCGTTGAGCGACTGCCATGGGCGAAACGCGCCGGCGCTGGCGCCGGCAAACGGGCACATCACCAGCCACGGCGATGGCGCCGCGCCGCTGGGGCGCAACCACGGCGTCAGCATCGCGCTCATGGCGCATCCCGCTCGGCGGGCGTCCGCAGGACGCAGGGGTCGACGCGTGGCGGCGCGGGCAGCGACACCTCCCGTACCGGGCCGGCCGCCCGCTGGACCTGTTGCCAGAGCCGCGCCAACGCCAGCTGGCGCGCCGGGTGCAGGCTGTCGGGCACCTCGGCGCCATCAATGGCCGCGGCGGCCAGGCGCAGCAGCCGTGCCACGCCCTGCGGCGCCTCGTGGGCCATGGCGGACAGCCATGTGGGGGGCGGCCGGTGCAGCGTGGCCGACACCGGCAACGACAGCCCCGGATCGGCATCGCCATGGCCAAACCAGCCGCCCTGCGCCTGGCGATGGCCCGCCAGTGCCAGCGCTGGCGTCCAGGAGACGGGGCCGTGCGTCGATTCCAGCGACAGGTAGCCCGATGGCCAGCCCAGGCACAGCCTGTGCATCGCCACGCTGTGCATGTCGGGATCGGCCGGGTCCAGGTAGTGCTGCAACTGCAGCAGCACGTCGGTGTCCGGCGTCCGCAGCCACAGGGCCCGAAACGCGGCGTCCGTGCGCTCGCCGCCATCGGCGGCCAGCGTCACGGCAACCGCGTCCGGCATGACATCCGCCGCCTGTGTCAGCAAGTCCAGTCCCGAGTAGAGCAACTGCCGGCTCATCGTGGCCTGGGCCACGCAGGGCGGCACGCCGCCCACGGCATGGCGCACGCGGCGGGCCAGGTTGATCCACGCGCGCCCGGCCGCCGTGTGCGGGTAAAGCGTGTTGACCCAGTAGAGCCGTCCCGCCCGGGCGGCGGCGTCCTGCAGGCGCTGCACTTCGCCCGGATGGAGCGGATGCTCCTGGATGACATGAAGACCGCGTTCGAGCAGCGTCTGGGCCAGCACGGTGCCGTCGCCGCCCATGGCGCCGCCGCGCACGACCACGCACGCCAGATCCAGGTCGCGCGGCAACTGGGCCACGTCCGTGTACAGCGGCACGCCGTGGGCGTGTGCCAGGTGCCGCGCCCGCTGGCTGCCATGCGCGAGCAGTCCCGCCAGCACCAGCGGGCGCGCCGCGACGATTCCTTCCAGGAAGGCGTTCAGGTACACCTCGCCGAAGCGCGCGCCGGCCACGAGAACCCGTATCGCCTGCGTCATGGCCGGCCTCCCGCGTCGCCGTGGGACGCGGCATGCCACGCCCACCACCGGTCGGCCACCGCGCCGGCCGCATCGCCGGCCAGCAATGCCCAGTGCCCGGCATCCAGCGTGGCCTGTTCCACCTGCGGATGTGCCGCGGCGCTCCACGCCCGCCAGCCATCGTCCGCGGGCCGCCAGTGTGGCGGCCGCTGCGCCGCGTCGATGCGCAGGCAGGGAATGGGCAGCGGCGCGGGCAGCGGCGCGCGCGCCAGCAGGTCGAGCAGGTGGGCCACCTGCTCCAGTTGCGCGGCGTCCATGCCGCCCGTCGCCGGCTGCCGTGCCAGGAACCAGCCGGTCTGGGCCGATGGGTCCCAGCCGTCGAATCCTTCGGGCGGCGCCAGCGTCGCCGGGCCGCCTTCGCACAGCAGGCGGATCAGTGCGCCACGGTCGGCGCAGGCGAAATCGGCGCGGCAGACCGGGTCCAGCAGGACCAGTCGCACCGGCTCGCCCGACTCGAACAGGCAACGCGCCGCCTCGGCGGCCAGGAAACACCCGTAGGACCAGCCGAGCAAGCAGTAGGGGCCGTGTGGCCGCACTCGGCGCAGCGTGTCGGCGTGCCGCCGGGCCAGTGCGCCGAGTGTGGCGACGGCCAGCGCGCCGTCGGCCGGCAGGCCATGGACGGCGCAGTCCATCGCGCGTGCCAGCGGCAGGTACGCCGCGACACCGCCGTCGGACGCATGGATCGCAAACACCTCGGCCGGGCGGGTGCCCCGCGCCAGCGGGACAGTACCCGCGCATGCGGGGTCCTGGCAGGGCCGGTCTCCGTCGATGACCGCCGCCTCAAGCGCCGCGCAGAAGGCGGCCAGCTGCGGATGCGCGAAGATCGCCTGCAAGCTGGCCTCGCCCATGCCGAGCTGGTGCAGTTGCGCGATCATCCGCGTGGCGATCAGGCTGTCGCCGCCGGCCCGGAAGAAGTCGGTATCCGCTTCGACCGGCCGGCCCAGCAGGTTCTGCCATACCGCGCCAACCGCCGCGCGCCGCTGCGGATCGCACGCGGGCTGCGCCAGCCCCCCGGCGTCCGGAGCCGTGACCGTGGCCTCGGCGCCAGCCACTTGCGGCAGGCGTTCGCACTGGCGCCAGCACAGCGGGGGGGCATCGGGCCAGCGGGCCTTCAGGTACCGGTCCAGCGCGGCGGCGTCGAGCCGGCCCGTTTCGCCGGCCTGGGCGACGATCAGGTGCTGGCGCCAGTCGTCGCCAGGCGGCCATGTCAGCACCGTGCTGAAGCCGGCGGCGTCAAGCACGCTGCGCCATGTGGGCAGCGCCAGCATCGGCTGGCCATCGTCGGCCCGCGCGTCGTCGAAGCCGGCCAGCGCTTCCATGAAGCCGACGCTGGCCAGTTGCAGGTAGCTGTCGCGCGCGGTGGCTTCGATCAACACCAGGTGGCCGCCCGCCCGCAGCAACCGGCGCAGGCGCGCCAGGCTGCGCGGGATGTCGCAGGCATCATGCAGGGCCTGCGCGACGACGATCACGTCGTATCTGTCGGCCGGGTGCGCGTCGAAGTCGACCGGCCGGTTCAGGTCGAACAGGCCGTACTCCATGGGCGCGCCATGGCCGAAGCGGTCTCGCGCCGCATCGAGGAACCACGGCGAGACGTCCGTGAACCGGTAGAGCGCAGGGCCCCGGGGCAGCCCTTGCAGCGCGGTCAGCACGGCCTCGGTGGTGGCGCCGGTGCCGGCACCCGCCTCCAGCACGCGCAGGCCCGCGTGCGACGCCTGGGCCAACTGCGCGATGACGGCACCGGCCGAGGCGTTGAGCGCGGCCGCCACGGGATTGTCGCGATAGAACGCGCGCGCCACGTCCAGGCCGTCGTCATGGCCGAACATCAGCGCCAGCGCCGACTGGCGGCCCTGGATCAGCGCGTCGTGCTGCGCCACGCAGTCCTCGACGTAGCGGGCGAGCGTGCCAAGCCACGGTGCCGGGGCGCCGGGCAGCGGGTCGGCCCCGGGCGCCGGCAGGGCCGTCGCGCGGTATTGCGCGCCATCCCGGTCCAGGCAGCCGTCCGCATGCAGCCGCGCCAGCCATTGGCACAGCAGTTGGCTGGTGCGCGGCGTGGCCGCCAGCGCGTGCGCCACCTCCGTGGCGCTGTGGCCGTCGCCGGTTCGCGCAAACAGGCCGTGCCGCCGCAGCGTGGCGACGATGCCGTCGCGCGCGCGCCGCTCCAGCCACTGCCAGGCATTGTCGAAAGCGGCCTGCGTGGTGTCGTCCAGTTGCGGCAGGCCGGCCGAGGCCAGCATCGTCGGCGCGGCGCTGGCTGCAACGCCGCATGCCGGCTCGTGCGTGACGATCCATGCTTCCATGCCCTGGCCGTCGGGCGCCGGCCGCAAGGCCGCGTGGCGAACGGCAGGATGCCGCCGCAGCCAGGCTTCCAGCGTCCCGGCATCGACGTCGGCGGGCCAGTGCGGCGGCGCCGCCACGGCCGGATGCGAGTCCAGCCGTGGCGCCGGCAGATCGGGCGCGGCGCGCATGCGGGCCGGCCTGTCGGCGATGGCTTCCAGCGTAGCGCGGAACGCGCCGAACAGCTCGGCCGCCACGCCGGGCGCCAGCACATCGTCCATGCAGTACCAGTGGCAGACCAGTTCCCCGTTCACTTCCATGACCTGATGGTCGATCCATACCTGCGGGGTTTGCGTGAACACATGGACGGGCTCGCCAAGCAGCCGTGTCAGCGCCCGTTCGATCGGCTGGCCGTCCAGCGTCATGCCCAGCATGCTCGTGAACACCACCGGCATGGCGGGGCCCCGGTGCGCGCCGTCGTCGGCGCCATGCTCGCGCGTGTAGAGGCGCAGCACTTCGACGCCGTTGACGCGCGCGTGCGCCAGGCGGTCCCAGAGCGTTGCCTGGACTGCGTGCAGCACCTCGCGCAGCGGCGTGTCGGCCTCGATGTCGAAGTCGACCAGCATGACGGAGGTGAAATCCCCGATCAGGCGGTTGACGTCCGGATGCAACGGCTGCCGGTTGAAGAACGTCAGGTTCAGCGTGAATGCCGGCTGGCGGCACGCGCGGGCCAGCACCTGGGCGAACACGGCCAGGATGCCGGCAGAAGGCGTGATGCCCCACGTACGCCAGAGTGTGCGCAGGCGGGCCCAGCGTGTGGCGTCGAGCGTCATCTGGCGCGTGGTCACATGGGGCGCCGCAGCCGGTGCGGTGGCGGCAAGCGGCAAGGGCGGCGCCGGCGGCAGGTGCTGGACGACGCCGCGCCAGTACCGCCATGCGGTGCGCCATTCGGCGGTGCCGCGCTGGGCCTGTTCGGCCATCACGTAGTCGCGGAATGTGATGGCGGGCGCGGGCCGCGCCGCGCCGGCGTAGGCGGCGGCCAGATCGTCCATCATGACCTTCAGGCTCTGCACGTCGAACTGCAGCAGGTCGAGGTTCATGTGCAGGCGCAGCCGTCCCCCATCCAGGCGCGACGCGCAGACTTCGAACAGCGGCCACCTGTGCGCGGGCGGGACGGCGGCGGCCAGCCGCGCGCGCGTTTCCAGCAGGCGTCGCGCCACATCGTCGGGAGGCAGGCCCCGCAGCGACGCCACCGCGATGCGGTAGCGCGGCACGTCGGGCAGCACGCGCTGCATGCCGTCGTCGCCGATCACCATGCGCAGCATGTCGTGCTGCGCGACCAGCGCGTTCCAGGCGTCCTCGAAACGCGTCAGGTCGAAGCCGCCCGCGTCCGCGTCGGTGGTGGCCAGATCCCATTCGAACAGCACGTGACAGGCCACGCCGCCGTGCGCGATCAGGTGCGTGCGGCCCAGCCAGTAGGCATGCTGGATCGGCGTGAGGGGGAACGGGTCGTGCCGGCCGGCACGGTCGCTGACGATCTGGGCCGGCGCGGTGTCCGCCGCCGTGTGCGCCGCCGGGTGCTGCGCGCCGTCCGCCTGACCGGGCGCCAGCGCCTGCGCCAGCAGGCCGGCCAGACCGCGCAGCGTCATGTCGCGGTAAGCCTGCGCGGCGTCGAGGCGCGCCCCGGTGGCACGCTGGACGGCGCTGTTCAGTTCAAGAAACTGCAGCGAATCCAGCCCGAGCTGAAGCAGGTCCTGCCTGGCGTCCATGCGGGTGGGATCGTCCATGCGCAGCTGCATGGCGATGCGGTGCCGCAGCCAGTCCTCGATGGCCGCCTGGTCGTCCGCCGGCACGCCGCCAAGCCGCAATGGTGCGTCGGCGGGGGAGGACGCCGTCGGCCTGCCGCCGTCATCGGCAACTGCCTGTGCCACGCCGCCGGCCAGCCGCATGGCAAGGTGCAGCGGCGCGCCGCGCGTGACCGCCTGGTCGAGATGCCAGAGCCCCTCGGCAGTGGACAGGCTGCCCATGCCCGCCGCTTCCAGTCGCGCCAGCATGGCCGGGTCCGCCGCGCGTCCCGCGCCGGCCCACGCGCCCCAGGCGATCGACACGACCGCCATGCCGCCCGCCCTGGCGCGCAGGGCCAGCCCGTCCAGATAGCCGCTGGCCAGCGCGTGCGCGCCCTGGCCGGGCGAACCCAGCGTGGCCGCGGCCGACGAGTAGAGCAGCACGTAGCGCGCCCTGGCATCGGCCAGTGCGGCCAGCAGCGCTTCGGCACCCCCCGCCTTGACGTCGACGACATCGGCAAGGCGTTCGGCCGTCAGGTTGGCCAGCGGGGTGTCGTCGAGCTTGCCGGCCGCATGGATCGCCCCGGCCACGCCGCCGTCCGCCGCCAGCAAGGCGATCTGGCGCGCCACCTGCGCCGCGTCGGCCATGTCGCACGGCACCCAGCGCACGTGGCAGCGATGCTCGGTGGCCATCGATGCGCGCCATGTGGCGCCATCGTCGGGTTCGCGTGGGGCCAGGACGGCAATGCGGCGGGCGCCATGCGCGGCCAGCCATGCACAGGCGACGCGGCCCAGCCCGCCGAATCCGCCGGTGACGACCTGCCAGCCCGTGGCGTGCAGCCAGCCCGGGACCGGCGGCGCGGCAAATTGCGTGACCGGTGCCAGCGCTGGGCGATACGCGGCGGCACCGCGCACGGCAATCCAGCGCTCGCCGGCCGCGATGGCGGCGGCGGCAACGGCCACGTCATCGGCATCGGGCTGCGCGGATGGGGTGTCGCCATGCAGGTCGATCGCCGCCAGCTTGCGGGCCGGCTGTTCCGCTGCCGCGACGCGCAGCAGTGCCCAGATGGCCTGATGCGCGGGCCACGGCGGCACGGGGCCGCCGGCATCGTCGATGGCCCAGGCGTTGTGCGTGACAACGGCCAGCGGCCCTTGCGCCGAATCGGCCAGCGCGGCCAGCAGCGGCGCGGCCAGCGCGGGCAGTTCGCTGGCCGGCACGTCGGCTGGCGCAATATGCAGCACCCGCCAGTCCGCCGGCCAGCCGGTGGACCCGCGCGCGTCGGCCCCGCCTTCCGGCGCCGGGGCTGCCGGAACGATCGCATGCCATGTGCGCGCGAACACCGTGTCGGGGGCCGGCATGGCCGCCGTGGCGGCAGCGACCGCGCCGGATCGCGCCAGCAGGACGTGTTCGCTCATCGTCGCATTGGGCATGTCGTCCGACGGCAGCCAGCGCGTCTGCGCAAAGCCGGCGTCCTGGCAGTGCGCCGCCCAGCGCGCCGTGTCCAGGAACAGTTCGCCGCCACGCGCCGCCTCGTCGTGCAGCGGCGCCACGAGAGGGCCGAACACGAAGTCGAACAGCCGCATCGGCTGCGTGATCTCGCGCATCAGCAGGTGGCCGCCCGGCGCCAGCAGGCCGTGCAGCATCGCCAGCGTTTGGCCCACGTGCTGCGTGGCGTGGATGACGTTCGCGGCGACGATCACGTCGAACTGGCCAGCCGCGAATCCCTGGGCGGCGGCATCCCGCTGGAGGTCGAACTCCCGGTAGTCGACGAAATCATGCTGCGCGAACCGCGCCTGGGCGCGCCGCGTAAAGACGGCCGAGACATCGGTGAAGGTGTAGCGCACGCCGGTGTGGCCGGCCAGCGCCTGGAGCAGCAGGGTCGTGGTGCCGCCGGTGCCGGCCCCCACCTCCAGCACGCGCAGCGGCTGGCCCGGTGGCCGGGCCCGCGCCAGGCCGTCGAGCGTGGCGGCGGCGATCTCGTTGAAATAGCGGCCAAAGCTGAAATCCCGGTACAGGACTTCCACGCCGTCCTCCGCGCCCTCGGGGAAGATGACCGCCACCGGGTCGACATCGCCCCGCATCATCGCGCAGAGCTGGCTGCCGCCCCGGGCGATGGTGTCGGCGATGACGTCCAGACCTTCGCAACAGCCGCGCAGCGTCGCCAGCAGCGCCGGCAATTCGCCATGGCGCGCGCCGGCAGCCGTGCGGTAGCGGCCGTCGGCATCGCACTGGTAGACGCCGTCTTCCACGCAGCCGCGCAGCAGGCGCGCCAGCAGTTGCCGGTGGCGGGGCAGCAGCCCGCCGCGTTGCAGTACCTCAAGCATGGTGACGCCCGCGTCGATGGCGTCGCCGACGCACTGCCGCACCATCGTGTCGACGTAGATGCCATGCAGCGCCGCCGCGCACCGGTTCAGCCGGGACAGCCGGTCGAGGTCCAGTGCCGCGGCGCCCGACACCGCCGCGCGCAACCCGGCGGCAAGCGCGGCGTCGGTGGCGGCTTGGGTAGCGGCGTTACCGGCATCACCGGCGGCGGAAGGCGCGGCGGTGGCCGGCCCGGTGCTCATGGCCGAGGCAGCGCCGTCCGGCCAGTAGCGCGCGGTATCGAACGGGTAGAGCGGGGCGGCCACCCGGGGCGCGTCACACGGCAGGCAGCGCTGCCAGGGCAACGCCGCGCCAGCCGCGTAGAGCCGGCACATCGCCTCGCGCAGCGTGGCCGTGCCGGGCTGGTTCCGCCGCGCACTGGCAATCCAGTGTGGCGCGTTGCGCGGGCCGGCGCCACGCGACGCGCCGCCATCGGCCGTCATGGCCGCCTGGCCCATGCCGGTCAGCGGCGCATCGGGACTCAGTTCCAGGCAGATGGCCACATCGTCGTCGAGCGCCCCGGCCAGTGCCTGGCGGTAGTGCACCGGCTCGCGCACATGGCGGCGCCAGTAGTCGGGCTGGTTCAGCGTGGCGGCATCGATGGGACGCGCCAGCAGCGTGGACCACAGGACGATGCCGTTGCCCGGTCCCGCGTGGACGCCCGCCGCGGCCTGGGCAAAGCGGTCGAGCATCGGATCGAGCCGCCGGGAATGGGCCGCGCCCGGCACGGCCAGGCGCGCATGGGCAACAGCGGCCCGCCGCAGCACCAGCGCCACGCGGTCGATGTCGTCGGCGTGGCCGCTCAGGACCACATGACGCGGGCCGTTCCAGGCCGCCACCTCGACGCCGCAGGCATCGGCCAGCGGCAACACGTCGGCGTCGGCGGCAAAGGCGGCCAGCATCGCGCCATCCCGCGCGTGATGCTGCATCAGGCGGCCGCGCGTCACCACCAGCGGCAGCAGGTCCTCAGGCTCGTAGTGGCCCGCCACGATGGCCGCCGCATACTCGCCGACAGAGTGCCCGAGCACGGCATCGGGCCGCAGCCCCAGCGACTGCCAATGCGCCGCCATGGCCAGCTCGAAGGCGACGATCGCGGGCTGGACGTAGGCCATGTCGCGCAGCGCCTCGGGATGCTCGCCGTCCATCACCGCGCGCAGCGGCAGCGCAAGCTGGGCATCGCAGGCGGCGCAGCAGCGGTCAAGCATCTGCGCGAATGCCGCGCTGTACCGCGCCATCGCTACGCTCATGCCCGGCCACTGGGTGCCCTGGCCGCCGAACAGCCAGAGCTGGCGCCCGCGGCCGTGGCCAGCGTGCACTGCCACGTCGGTGCCGCCGTTGGCAAAGACTTCCAGGGCGGGCAGCGCCTCGGCGTCCATCGCCAGCGCCAGCCGGTGGTCAAGGTCGAGCGCGCGGCCGTGCAGGGCCGTGGCCGCCAGCCCGCCGGCGGGCGCACCCGATCGCCACGCCTGTGCGTAGGCGCCAGCCAGCCCGCGCAACGCCGCCGCGCTGGCGGCGCTGAGCAGCAGCACAGGGGCGGCGGCGTCATCCACCGCGCCGGCGCTGGCCGGAGCCGAACTTGAATCCGAATCCGGGGCCGATTGCACGATGACATGGCAGTTGGTCCCCCCCAGGCCGAACGCCGACACGCCGGCGGTGCGTACCGCGCGGGGCCACGGCATGGCGGCGGTGGCTGCGGCCAGCGGCGAATCGTCCGCGTCCAGCGCCGGGATCGGCTGCTCGCAGTGCAGCGTCGGGGGGATGGTGCCGTGATGCACGGCGAGCACGGTCTTGATCAGGCCGGCAATGCCGGCGGCGGTATCCAGGTGCCCGATGTTGCCCTTGACGGCGCCCACCAGGCAGCGCGGTGCGCCGGGGCTGCGGCCGGCCAGCGCCGCGCGCAGCCCTTCGATCTCGATAGGGTCGCCGAGCGGGGTGCCGGTGCCGTGGGCCTCGATCAGGTCCAGATCGTCGGGGCCGATGGCGGCCATCGCCATGGCGTCGCGCACGACGTCTTGTTGCCCGGCCACCGACGGCGCCGTGAATCCCGCCTTGCGGTGGCCGTCGTTGTTGATCGCGCTGCCCCGGACGATGGCCAGTACCCGGTCGCCGTCGGCCATCGCGTCGGCCAGCCGCCGCAGCACCACCACGCCCACGCCGTGGCCGGCGAAGGTGCCTTGCGCGCGGGTGTCGAACGGGCGGCAGCAGCCGTCCGGCGAGAAGATCATGCCCGGCTGGTAGAGGTAGCCCTGCTGTTGGGGGAACGACACCGCCACGCCGCCGGCCAGCGCCATGTCGCATTCGCCGACCCGCAGGCTCTCGCAGGCCACGTGCACCGCCACCAGTGAACTGGAGCAGGCGGTCTGGATCGTCAGCGCCGGCCCGGTCAGCCCCAGCTTGTAGGCGGCCCGCGTGGCAAGGTAGTCCTTGTCGTTGCCCAGCAGCGCCTGCATGCCGCGTACTTGCGAGGGACCGTGTGCGCGGAACGCATCGAGTCCCGGATACGTGCTGAGGCGGCAGGCCGCGAACACGCCGGTGCGCGGCACGGCGTGGCGCGGCGCATGCCCCGCGTGCTCCAGCGCATGCCAGCCGGCCTGCAGGAACAGGCGCTGCTGGGGGTCCAGCGCCTCGGCATCGGCCCGTGCATAGCCGAACAGCGCGGCGTCGAACTGGTCCGCATCGTCAATCGGGGCCGCCACGGGCACGTACAGCGGATCGCCCGCCACGGCGTCCGGCACGCCGGCGGCGCGCAGCGTTGCGCGGTCGAACCTGCGGCTGCAGTCGATGCCGTCGCACAGGTTGCGCCAGAACGCGTCGGCGTCGCGGGCGGCCGGGAACCGGCAGGACAGGCCGATGATGGCGATGGCGTCGTCGGGGGCGGGTGGGGCGGGTGGGGCGGGGTGAGCAAGGCTCATGATCGGGTCTCCAGATCGGCGGGTGCGGCGCGGGACGGGCGCGCGGGGATCGGCCCAGCGGCCAGGGCCAGGGCAGGCGCCTGCAGGCGCGCGCCGAGCCGCAGCACCATCAGCAGGCTGGCCGTGGCCAGTGCCGCCAGCAGGGCCAGCGTGGTGCGGTAGCCGGTGACGCCGGCCAGTTGCAGCGTGCCCAGCGACACGCCGATGGCCACGGCCGCGTCGATGGACTGGAACAGCGCGTAGTCGGCGGCCGGACGCGCGGGGCGGACGTAATCCATCAGCATCCGGTAGACCTGCACGAACGCGGCAGCGGCCGCAAGGCTCGTGGCGCCGATCAGGCGCTGCCAGCCGCCAGCGTCCAGCACGGGCTGCAGCAGGCAGGCCAGCGCCAGTAGCACGGCATGGCTGGACAGGATGGCCAGCAGCGCGGGCACCGGCCGCACGTGCCGCGCGATCCAGCCGCCCGCCACCACGCCGAGCGCGCTGCCGCCGGTGCCGTACACGGCCAGCGCCGCGCCGGCTTCGGCCAGCGACAGGCCCGCGTCCATCAGCAGCGGCGCTTCCAGCGCCATCATTCCGCGCATGGCGGGGTAGGCCACGGCAGCCAGGCACAGCCCCGGCCAGAGCGTTCCCGAGGGGCCGGCGATGGCCGGCCGCGCGGCGTCGCGCGCGGGCGTGGCGGGCAGTGGCCGGCTGAAGCGCCACGGCAACCAGAGCAGCAGCAGCGACACCACGGCCAGCGCCGACATGGCCCATGCCCAGCCGCCGGCCTGCGCCACGGCCAGGAACAGCGGCGGACAGCAAGCCAGTCCGACATAACTGCCGCCCACCTGCGCCATGTTGGCCGCGGGGCGCGTGCTGGCGTCGGTCGTGCCGATGACGATGCCGTCGGCGAAGATGTCGTGCGTGGCCGACAGCAGCGCCAGCCACAGCAGCGCCGCCACGATCAGCCATGGCGCATCGGTCGGCAGCAGCCAGCCCGTGGCCAGCAGCACCAGCGCCATCGCCAGCTGGGTCACCGCCAGGCTGCCCAGGTAGCGATTGCCGCGCGCGGCCAGCGCATGGCGCTCCGCCCACGGGGCCCACATGGCCTTGAACACCCACGGCAGCATGGCAAGCGACAGGTAGCTCAGCGCGGCCAGGCTCCAGCCCTGCTCGCGGAACCATGCGCCCACCCCGCGCGCGATCAGGGCCGTGACCATGCCCTGGTGGATGTAGAAACACCAGAACGGCAGGCAGTGACGCGGCGCGGGCGCCATATGCGCGCGGCCCGTCATGGCGTGTCTCCGTCGCTCCCCGCCCGGCGCGCGCGCTGTGCGTGCCGCAGCCGGCGCCGGGCGTCCGCATCGGGCGATGGCGTGGCGCTGGCCGCGCCCCCGGCCAGATGGGTGCCCAGTGCGCGCGGCGTGGGATACGCGAACAGGTCGGTCACGGCCAGCGCGTGGCCGGCCTGCACCAGCCGCGCGTGTATCTGCACCAGTTGCAGCGAACTGGCGCCGGCATCGAAGAAATTCTCGTCGGGGTCCACGGGCTGGCCCACCACATCCTGGAAGGCCGACTGCACCCGTCTCAGCAGGACCGGCGCCTGGGCATCGTCGGCGGGCGCTGCGGCGGCAGGCGGCGGCCCGGACGCCGGCGGCGCGTCCGGCGCAAGTGGCACGGCGCGCGGCGCCAGCGCGTCCAGCGGCAGCAACCAGGCTGCGCCATGGTCGTCCGGGTCGGCAAGGCGGCGCAGCAGCGCGCAGTACTGGTCGAACATCGCATCGAGGTCGTCCGGCGCAAAGAGCGCCTGCACGGCGTCCCAGTTGAAGCAGAGGTCGCCCTCCGATTCATAGACCTGGTGATCGAGCCAGACCTGTGGCGTCTGCGAGAGACCCCAGACCGGCCGTAGCCACGTGTCGCGATGCAGGAAGCGCCCGTTGTCGAACCCCAGCGCGCTCGTGAACACCACCGGCATCGCCGTGCTGGCGGCGCCGTCGCGGCGCGCCATGTCGCGCATCACGCGGATGGCCGGATAGTCGCGGTGCGTGAGGTCCTGCCACAGCCGTTGCTGCAGGTGCTGTGCAGTGTCGCGCAAGGTGTCGTGCGGCGTCCACGCCAGCAGCAGCAGCGACGTGAAATCGCCCAGTACCCGCTCGACGTGCGGGTGAACCGGCGGTCGGTCGAACAGCGTCAGGTTCAGCGTCAGCGCCGCGCGCGTGCTCCAGGCCGACAGCACCGTGCCGAACGCGGTCAGCAGCAGCGCGGACGGCGTCACGCGCAGCGGTGCGGCACGCGCGCGCAGCCGTTGCCAGTCCGGTGCCGCCAGCCGCCCTGACCGGCGCACGAAGCGGGGCCGGCCAATTTGCGCCGGATCGGCCGCGAGCTTCAGCGCAGGCGGCGCGGGCAGCGTGGCGATGCGATCGCGCCAGTATCGGACGGCAGCCTCGCCGGGCGCGGCGCGCATGGCGCGGCGGCAGGCGCCGTAGTGGGTGTCGATGGCGGGCAGCGTGAGGCCGGGGTCTGCGTACAGGTCCTCCAGCTCGGCCAGCAGGATCTGCATGCTGAGTCCGTCCAGCATCAGGTTGTCCAGGAGCAGGTACAGGCGAGCGGGGCCGTGGCCGTCGATCCTGCCGAGCTGGAGGTCGAAGACCGGCCACCTGCTCGGGTCCAGCACCTGCTGCGACAGGCGCGTGCGCAGGGCCAGGCCGTCGCCATCGTCGAAGCTGGACAGGCGGTGCGTGGGGATGTCGAAACGGGGCACCACCGCCAACACGTGCAGTTGGCCGTCGCGCACCACGGCACGCAGCATGTCGTGCCGGACGACCAGCGTGTTCCAGGCCGTCTGCAGCCGCGCGATGTCGGGCGCGTCGATCTCGAACTCGACAAAGAAATGCGCGCCGACGCCGCCGAGTGCGAAGCCCGGCTGGCGGCCCGCCAGATAAGCCTGCTGGACGTCTGTGAGCGGCAGGGGGCCGGCGGCATCGGGTGCGCAGGAAGGGGCGTCGCCTGCGCCGTCACCGGGGTGGCGCGTGTCGCGCGTCAGGGTGGCGGCGAATCCGGCCAGTGTCGGCGCGGCGAACAGGTCGCCAAGCTCGGCATGGTAGCCGCGCCGTGCCAGTTCGCCGATCAGCCGGGTGGCCAGCAGGCTGTCGCCGCCGGCTTCGAAGAAATGACTGTCGCGGTGCGGGGTGGCAAGACGCAGCGACTGCTGCCACAACGCGGCGAGCACGCACTCGGCATCGCCGCTGGGCGGCTCGCCCGCCACCGGTCCGTCGGCGGCGGCTGGCTCCGGTGCCGCAAGCGCGGCCAGCGCGGCGTGATCGACCTTGCCGTTGGCCGTCAGCGGCAGCGCATCGAGCCAGAGCACACGGTGCGGCACCATGTAGGCGGGCAGCACGTCGATCAGCCGCTCGCGCAGTCCGTCGGCATGGGGACGGTGCGCCATGCTGGGCAGGGGCAACGCGAAGCTTGCCAGTCCACCGAAGCTGTCGGCGTGCGCGCACGGCATGGACATCGCGGCAAAGGTCTCCCGCCATGCCGAAGCCGGCCGGACAGCGCCCTCGCGGAACAACGCCGCGGTCACCAGTCCGACGGCTGGCATGGCCTCCAGCTCCAGTACCTGTAGCCAGCCGCCCGGCGCGCCAAGCCGCGACGCCAGCCGCAGCGTGCCCGACCACGCATCGTCGGGCAGGCGGTGCAGGACATTGTTGAGCAGCACCACATCGGCATGATGCCAATGCTCGGGCGCCTGCGTGAGGGTGGCGAACGCCAAGGGCATGGCATGCGCGGCGCCCGCCAGCCGCTCGCGCTGGCGCGCCACCATGGCGGGCGACGGATCGGACAGCCGGTACGTCACCTGCCCGGGTGTCAGCCGGGCCAGCAGGGCTTCGGCAAACCGGCCGCTGCGGGCGTAGGGCTCCGCTACGCGCAGTGGCCGGCCCAGCCGTTGCGCCAGCCGCGCGATGACGCTGGCGAGTGCGTCGAGCGCCGGCCCGGCCCCGGCGTGCGCCAGTTGCATGGCATCGGGGGCCAGCGTCGGGTGATCGAGCAGCGCCAGCGGCGACTGCCGGCCCGCCAGGATGGCGTCGAGCCATGGATGGTGGTCGGCCGGCAGGGCTGGCGTAGCACCGGGATCGCGGGTCGGCAACGCGGGCCGGTGCGGGGCCGGCAGATATCGGCCGCCGGCATCGCGCTGCAATTGGCCCGCTTCGCACAGCCAGTCCAGCCAGCGTGCCACCACGGGGCCGAATGCGGGCTGCGCGCCGCATGCCGCGATGCAGGCGTCGACGTCGATGCCCACGGCGGCGTTGGCTTGGTGCGTCGCGAAGTCGATGCCGTGCCGCGCCAGGTGGGCGAACAGGAACGCGGCCACCGCGCCGTCGTCGTCAGGGCGGGCGAGTGCCGTGGCCGGCGCCGCGCCCGTGTCGAACAGTGCGGCGATGTCGTCGGGCATGGCCGGATCGGGCGCCACGGTCTGGCCGAGCGTGGCGACATCGGCCACCACGCACGCGACAAGACGGTGGTCGCGCGTGCCGGTGGCCAGGGTGACGGCCTGCCGCACGCCCGGGATCGCCAGCAGCGCCGCGTCGATCTCGCCCAGCTCCACGCGATGGCCGCCCAGCTTGACCTGCCGGTCGCGCCGGCCCAGGAACTCCAGCGTGCCGTCGGGCCAATGGCAGCCCAGGTCGCCGGTCCGGTACCAGCGGGTGCCGTCGGCCTCGACGAACTTTTCCGCGGTACGCGCGGGGTCGTCCAGGTAACCGAGCGCCACGCCCGCGCCGCCGATCCACAGTTCCCCCGGCACCCAGTCCGGGCAGTCGCGTCCGTCGGCACCGACCACGCGGTACATCTGGTTGGCCAGCGGCCGGCCGTACGGGATGGAGCGCCATTGGGCGGGCAGCGGCCCGGCCACCTCGTGGACGTTGGACCAGATCGACGCCTCGGTGGCGCCGCCCATGGCCACCAGCAGCGCGCCGGGGCGCAGGCGCTGGAACCGGCCGGCCAGGTCCAGCCCGATCCAGTCGCCGGACAGCATCGCCAGGCGCAGCGCGGCCGGTGCGCGGCTGCCGGTGCCTTCGGCGTAGGTCAGCAGCATGTCGAACAGCGCCGGCACCGAATTCCACAGCGTGATGCGATGCTGCGCGATGGCATCGCACCAGGCGGCCGGGTCGCGCCGGTGGCGCTCGTCCACCAGCACCAGCGTGCCACCCGCGCCGAGCACGCCGAAGATGTCGTACACGGACAGGTCGAAGTGGAGCGCGGAAAGCCCCAGCACGCGGTCCGCCGGGCCGACGCCGTAGCGGCGGTTCAGGTCCGCGCAGGTATTGGCGGCGCCCGCATGGGAGATCACGACGCCCTTGGGCGTGCCGGTGGACCCGCTGGTGAAGACGATGTAGGCCGGATCGGCCGGATTGCGCGGTTCGGCGGGCGTGTACGGCACGCCGCGCACGACCGCCTGCCATGTCAGCATCTCCGGCGCCCGTCCGGCATCGCTGGCGGCGCCGTCCGTGCCTTCCGTGCCGGTAGCGGTTGCCGTTGCCGTCGCGCACGTGAGCACGAGCCTGGCCCGGGCCTGGCGGCAGATTGCGTCGCGCCGGGCGCGCGGCTGGTCGGCGGCCACGGGCACGTAGACGGCGCCCGCTTGCAGGATGCCGAGCGCGGCCACCACCTGGCCCACGCCCTTTTCCATGCAGATGGCGACGGGGTCGCCCGCGCGCACGCCGCGCGCGTGCAGCGTGCCGGCCAGCCGTCTGGCCAGCAGCGCCAGATCGCCGTAGCGCAGGACATCGGCGCCGTGGATCAGGGCGATGGCATCCGGCTCCTGGTCAGCGCGGGCAAAGACCGCGTCATGCAGGCAGCCTGTGGGCATCGGCGCCGCCGTGTCGTTCACCGTGCGGCGTACCTCGAATTGATACGCGGGCATGGGGTCGGGCAGCGGTCGCTGCCACGCGCTGGCGTCATCGCCGGCCAGTTGGCGCACCAGCCCGACGTAGGCGTCGAACAGCGTGTCGACCAGCCCCGGCGGAAACAGCGCGTCGTTGGCGTCCCACTGCAGCCGTGTCTGGCCGCCGTACTCGTATGCCAGGTGATCGATCCAGACCTGCGGGGTTTGCGAAATGCCCCACGCCGGCTCGCCGAGCAGGCGGTCCGGATCGTGCCCGAACAGCGGGCGGCCAAGGTTGCTCGTGAAGACGATGGGTGCGCCGTGCGGATGCCGGCCAGCCTTGCGCAGTTCGCGCTGCACCTCCACGCCCGACCAGTGCCGATGCTCCCAGGCCTCGGCAAAGGCGGCCTGGTTGGCGCGGGCCATCTGGTCGAACGGCGCGGTGCCGCCGTCCAGGTCGAGCAGCAGGATGTTGGTGAAGTCCGCCACCATGGCATCGACGGCCGGATGCAGCGGCTCGCGGTCGAACAGCGTGAGATTGACCAGCGCGCGCGTCGCGCTGCTCCAGCGTGCCAGCACCGCGGCGAACAGCGTTGCCAGGGCCATGGTCGGCGTGACGCCGTGCGCCGCCGCGTGCGTGCGAAAACGTTGCCAGTCAGCGGCATCGAGCGCCACGTGCCGCCGCGTCATCCGCACTGGCGCGCCGGGGCGCAGCGCGGCGCCGTCGGCCGCCAGCGGCAGGGCAGGCGCCGGCGGCAGCGCGGGCAGCCGCGCCAACCACCATTCGCGTGCGCGCGCCCGGCTTTCCGCATGCACCACGTCGGCGTGATGGAGATAGCTGCGGAAGTCGTAACCATCCACCAGCGGCGGCAGTGTCTGGCCGGCAACCAGCGTGGCCAGTTCCGTGAACAGCTGCGTGAAACTGGCCGCGTCCGCCACCAGCAGATCCAGGTTGACGTGGAGCCGATGGCGGCCCCCCGGCAACAACGTGAGCTGGAAGTCGAGGGTCTGGCCGCGCTCTACCGCCAGCACACGGTGCCCCAGCGCGTCGCGCAGCGCGCAGAGCCGCTGGGTGATGGTGGTGGCATCGGCGTCGCGCAGGTCGTGCACGGTCAGGCTGCGCCACGCCGGCTGCGGCAGCCGGCATTGCAGCCCCTCGCGCAGAAAGCGCACGCCGAGCATCGGATGCCGGGCCAGCAGCGTGCGGATGGCCGCCTCCAGTACCGCCGGCGCCAGGCCGTCGCCATCGAACTCCTGGTACAGGTGGCAACCGACGCCGCCCAGCGGCTGCGATGGGTCCCGTCCGACCAGGTAGGCGTGCTGCACCGGCGTGAGCGCGAAGGGCGCCAGATCGTGCATCGTGGGCAGGGAAGGGGTTTCAGGCAGGCGGGGGTCCGCCCGGGCTGGCGCGTCGCTCAGCAGCGCCCGCCAGCCGGCCAGCGTCGGCCGGCCGTAGAGGTCGCGCAGGCGCACGCTGTGGCCCCGGGCGCGCAGGCGGTTCAGCCAGGCCATCATCCGCATGGAATCCATGCCGAGTTCCAGCAGGCTGTCGTGCGCGCCGATCGCTGTCACGGGCAGGCGCAGGTCCGCGGCAAGCGCCTCAGGCAACCAGTCCGGGCCGCCGGGCGCGGACGGGGCGGTCGGGGAAGTGGGGCCCGTGGGCGGCGTGGGCGGGAGTGCGGGCTGTGTCATGGCTGGCGATGGGAGGGGAACGGTTAAGGCGTGCTGGCGGCGAGTGGCGCGGCCGGTACGGTTTGGCCTTGCCAGAAGCGCGCGTAGCGGCCGTCGGCAGCGAGCAGGGCGTCGTGTGTGCCGGCTTCCACGAGTCGGCCGGCGTCGAGCACCAGGATGCGGTCGGCATGGCGCAGGTGCTGCAGCCGGTGCGTTACCATCACCACGGCCCGGTGGCGTTGGGTGGCCAGGCCGCTGGCGATGGCGGCATCCGTGGCGGCGTCCACGCTGGCGGTGGCCTCGTCCAGCAGCAGGATGGGTACGTCGCGCACCAGCGCGCGGGCCAGAGACAGGCGCTGGCGTTCGCCGCCGGACAGGTCGATGCCCGTGGCGTCGAGGTCGGTGTCGTAGCCGTCCGGCAGGCGTTCGATGAAGTCGTGTGCCTGCGCCAGCCGGGCCGCCCGCTTCACGGCATCGCGCGTGGCATGGGGGTTGCCGAGCCGCAGGTTGTCCAGCACCGTGCCGGGCAGCAGCACGACGTCCTGCGAGACAAGCGCCATGTGCCGGTGCAGCGCGTCGCTGCCCATGGCGCGCAGGTCGACGCCACCGATGCGGATGGCGCCTGCGTCCACGTCCCAGAGGCGGCAAAGCAGATGCAGCAGCGTGCTCTTGCCGGCGCCGCTGGCCCCGACGATGGCCGTCAGCCCATGGGCGGGAATCGCGCACGACAGGCCGTGCAGTCCGGCTACGGGCTTGCCCTTGTCAGCGCGCGCATGACCGCGTTGCTGCGCGCAAGCGTCGTCGTGGGCAAATGCGACGCCGTCCAGCGCGATATCGAAACGCGTGGGCAGGGTTGGCGCTGCCGGTTCGGGCAGGGGGGGCGTATCGCGCAGCGTCTCGACGCGCGCGAGCGCCCTCTGGCCGAAGCGCAGCATCACGGCGGCCACGCCCAGATCCTGGAGCAGCCGGTACAACGGCAGGGCGATGACCACGAACAACACCCATGTGGCCGCTGGCAGCGCCCCCTGGGTCACGCGCCAGGCGGCCAGTACGGCCACCAGCACGAAGCTGCCCTCGGCGGCGGCGCCAAGCGCGGCCACCCAGGCCGCGGGGCGTCGTTCCAGTGCGAGCATGTGGCGCAGATGGACCGCCATGGTGCCCTCCAGGCGCCGCCAGCCGCTGCCCAGCCGGCCGTGGTAGCGATGCACGCGCAATGTCGACAGGTAGCCGTGCAGTTCGGCCTGCATTGCGCTGGCGCTGTGCAGCGCGCGGCTGCCGGCCCGCACGGCGGCGCGCTGGCCCTGCGCAAGCGCCAGGCCAGCAAGCGGCAGCGTGGCGGCGACGGCAAGGGCCAGTGTGCCGTCCACCCA
The DNA here is from genome assembly GCF_032190535.1 of Cupriavidus sp. SZY C1. Classification (NCBI taxonomy): domain Bacteria; kingdom Pseudomonadati; phylum Pseudomonadota; class Betaproteobacteria; order Burkholderiales; family Burkholderiaceae; genus Cupriavidus; species Cupriavidus sp. SZY C1. The sequence goes on along the minus strand of NZ_JAUANU010000019.1, from coordinate 59,788 downwards.
GGCCAGACCGGCCAGCAGGCACAGCAGCGTTGCCAGCGTGCTTGCGAACAGGCCAAGGCAATGGGCCCACAAGTGCTCGATCAGTTCGAGGTCGCCGGTCAGCCGCGCCGCAAGGTCGCCATCGCGCGCGGTGCGGAACCACCCCAGCGGCAGCCGGAGCAGATGGTCGGCCAGCAGCAGCCGGGCGGCGGCCATCGTGGCGTAGGTACCGGCAAACAGCCGCTGTGTGGCCAGGGCGCCCACGGCCATGCGCAGGACGAGCAGCATGGCCATTGCGGCGCCCGTTGCCAGCATCATCGGGCCGTCTGCGCGGCCGGCAACGGCCGATTGCAGCAACAGGCCGGCAAGCAGGCAAGGTGCGGCGGCCAGCATGCCTTCGAGCGCGGCCAGGCGCAGGCCGCTGGCCAGACGGGGGTCGCGCACGGGGGCCAGCCATTGGCCGGCGCGCAGCAGCGGGCCGATCATGGCGCGGGGGCCGGGGCGTGCGCGGCCGTGTAGTGGTTCCAGAGCGTGCGGTAGTGCGCGCAGCGGCCCAGCAGTTCGGCATGGCGGCCGCGGTCGACCAGCCGTCCGGCATCGAGCACGAGGATCAGGTCGGCGTGGACGATCGTGTGCAGACGGTGCGCCACGGCCAGGACGGTGCGGCCGCGGCACGCGTGCGCCAGCGCGCGACCGATCAGCGCCTCGCTGCAGGGATCGGCGTGGGAGGTGGCTTCGTCGAGGATCAGGACCGGGGCGTCCTTGAGCAATGCCCGCGCCAGCGAGAGCCGCTGGCGTTCGCCGCCGGACAGGCGCGCGCCGCGTTCGCCCACCGGCGTCTGGTAGCGCTGCGGCAGCGCCATGATGAAGTCGTGCGCCTGTGCGGCGCGCGTGGCGGCCTGCACCTCGCTGATCGTGGCCCCCGGGCGTGCCAGCAGCAGGTTGTCCAGGACGGTGCCGTGCAGCAGCTGCACTTCCTGGCCGACGATGGCAAACCGTTGCAGCAGCGCGTCCAGCGGCCAGTCGCGGACGTCGTGCCCGCCCAGCAGCACCCGGCCGGCATCGGGATCGAACTCGCGCGCGGCAAGCCGGACCAGCGTCGTCTTGCCCGCGCCGCTGGCACCCACGATCGCCGTGAGTTTCCCGGCCGGCAGTACGACATCGATATCCCGTACCGCCTGTCGCGTGCCGAACGCATGGCTGACGTGCCGGAACGCGATGTCCAGCGGCGCGGTGGGCAGGGCGCCGCCGGCTGTCTCCGGTGGCGGTTCCGGCAGCACCGGCTCGGCCAGCACGGCGTTGATGCGCGCCAGTGCGTCGCGGCGCTGCCGCTGTTCGCCGACGATATGGGTCAGCCGCAGCAGCGGCAGCAGCACCGCCGGTGCCACGAGCAGGCACAGCACGTACGTGGCGGCATCGAGCGACCCCTGCCGGTAGCGCCATGCGCCGGCCACGGCCACGGCCGGCAGTCCCGCGGACAGCGTCGCGCCGAACGCCGCCCACGCCCAGCCGCTGCGCCGCGCGATGGCGCCCACCCACGCGGCGGCCGTTTCCACCGTGGCGCGCAGCGTGCCGAACGTCCGGGCGGACAGGCCGAAGCTGCGTACGACATGGATGCCGCGGATGAACTGCGCCGTCTGCGCCGCGATGCGCTGCTGCATGCCCGACCATTGCCGCAGCCGCTCGTCCGATCCGCGCAGCAACGCGGCCTGCGCCAGCAGGGCGAACGGCAGCGGCGCCAGCGCGGCCAGCGCCAGTGGCCAGTCCGCCAGGCATAGCCAGACGAAGGCGGTGACGGGCAGCACGACGGCCGCCGTCGCATCGGGCAGCAGGTGGGCCACGAAGCTTTCCAGCGCGGCGACGTCGTCGGCAATCACCCGGCGCAGCCGGCCTGGGGGGCGGCGGTCCACCACCGTCAGCGGCACCTGCGCGAGATGGCGTGTCAGCCGCAGCCGTAACGTGTGCGACGCCCGCAGCGCGCCGGTGTGCGCCGCCGCGTGGCTGAACGCCATCAGCGCCCAGCGCAGCATCACGGCAGCCAGGGCCGATGCCAGCAGCGGCCGCAGCGCGGCGTCGCCGTAGGGCCCGTCCAGCAGGTGCGCCGCGATGACGGACAGGCACCAGAGCGGCACCAGGCATAGCGTGGCCGAGACTGCCGCGGCCGCCATGGCGCCCGCGAGCGGCCATGGCGCCATGCGCGCGATATCGGCAAAGCCGACCGGCGGGGACGCGGCGCTCACAGCATGTCCCAGCGCATGTCCAGCCCGACGATGCGGCCCGGGCCCACGGACGCCAGCGCGCCCCCCATCGACGGCCCCGCCTGGAATGCCTGCGTACGGTACACGCGGTCGAAGAGGTTCAGCGCATAGGCGCCCAGCTCCAGGCGCTTGTGGGGCCGCCATGCCAGGCGCAGGTCCACCAGCGCGTAGGTGGGCTGGCGCAGCGTGTTGGCGGCGTCGAAGTATTGCGGTCCGTTCAGCCGCACGGCGATGCCGGGCAGCACGCGGCCAATGCGCGTGGCGATGTCGCCGGCGACGTCCAGGGTCAGGCCGTAGCGCGGCACGTAGGGGACGAGGTTGCCGCTCAGGTCGGTGCCCGCCTGCGGGTTGCCGTAGGCGGTGAACGTGGCGCGGTTCAGGTAGCCGGCCAGGCCGACTTTCCATTGCGGGCTGACCTGCGCGCGGACATCGAACTCCGCGCCGTAGGCGTTGCTGCGCCCGGCGTTGCGGATGGTCTGCATGCCGACCGGGCCGGCATAGAGCTGCATGTCGCGCGTGACGGTGTCGAACAGCGCGCCACTGGCGGCCAGTCGTCCCGCGTGGTAGCGCGTGCCCAGCTCGTAGCTGACCGACCGCTCGGCCTCGAAGGGCTGCGTGTCGGCGGTGCCGGCTGGTGCCAGGTTGAAGCCGCCGGGCTTGTAGCCCTGCGCGATGCGGGCGTAGACGCGCCAGGCAGGGGCCAGCTGGTACCCGGCCGACAATTCGCCGAGCGCGCTGGTCTGGCTGGTCCGGTTGCCGCGCGCGGCGGTGGCGGACGGCGACTGCCCGACCTGGGTGCGCGCGCTGTCGTGCGACAGGCGCAGGCCGGCGCCAAGATCGATCGTGGGCGTGACGTGCCAGGTGCCGTTGGCATAGGCGGCCAGTGCCTCCTGGCGGTTGTCGGAGACCGTGGCCGCCGGCATCACGTCGATCGCGCTCGTGCGCGACTGGCGCATGTTGTGGCGGTACAGGCCCGCAACGCCGTCCCAGGCACGCTTGCTGCCCTGGGTGGTCAGGCGGATCTCCTGCACGTCCTGGCGCCAGCGTTCGGGCTGGTTCACGATCATCGGCCCGTAGGCGAACATCCGCGAGAAATGAACGTTCTGCCAGGCCGCGATGGCCGACAACGCCCAGCCAGCACCCCGGTACGTGGCGCCGATCGACTCGCTGTTGCCGCAGCGCCGCAGCTTGGGATCAGGCGTGCCCGGCGCGGCCACGATGGTGCGTGCACCCGTGGCGTCGAATGGCACGTAGACGTCCTGCCAGCCGCTCGTGCATTCGCCCGACAGGGCGAGATTGACTTCCCACGGCGAACCTTCGGGCGCCAGGCGCAGGCGTGCGGCGCCGGCGTCGCTGCGGCTGCCGCCAAGGTTGTCGCTGCCGGTGGACGGGCTGCGTAGCTGGCCGGGCTGGTTCTGCGTCAGCGCGGTCAGGCTGCCGTACAGGCCGCTGGCGATGGCGCCGCTGGCCGATACCTTGCCGTTGTATCCGCCGTAGCTGGAAATGCCGCCGCTCGCGTAGGCGGTGGCCACCGGCCCCGGCCGATGGCTGGTGATGCCCAGCACGCCCCCCTGCGCGCTACGGCCGTAGACGGTTCCCTGCGGGCCCTTGAGCAGCTCGGCCTGTTCGATGTCGGTGAGCGCCTGGTACGTGAACACCGGCATCTGCGGGACGCCATCCACGTACACGGTGACCGCAGGGTTGTAGAGGTCCTGCGCCGACGTCACGCCGCGCAGCGTGACGATGGGGTAGAGCAGGCTGCCGCCCTGCGACGTATAGAGGCCGGGCAGGACCCGGTCGAGGTCGGCCGTATCGCGGACTTGATGCGAATCAAGTTCGGTGGCGCTCACGATCGCGGCGCCCCCGTTCAGCGCGTCGAGCGACGTCGGCTGCTTGGCCGCGCTCACGACCACGGGCGGCAACGCGGTGTGCGGTGTGCCGGCCGCAAAGACGGCGCCGGCAGCCACGTGATGCATCAACAGGGCGGACCCAATACGCCCCAGCCTTCTGACAGGCGATGTTTCTGGTTTTTGTGCTTTCATTGCTTTCTGGCTTGCTATGACGAGCCTTCACCATACGGCTGGGTCTTGTGCGGACAGAGCACCATCTGGCAAGATGCAGCACGAATTGGTTAATGAGAAGCACTCTCATCCATCATGCGCGCCAATCCCCTCCCGTTCCCACCGGCCTCCCGCGCCGGCGACGGCCCCAGCGAGGTCGCGTGGTCCGCCTTGGGCGCTGACCTGCGGGTGGCCGTGGTGGACGGCACGCTGGCGGGGCACGAGCGCCGCGAATCGGCGTTCGGCAGCCATGTGGCGCTGGCGTTGATGGTGGAAGGGGCGGGACATTTCCAGATGGAAGGTCATGCGCAGACCTGCCCGTACCGGGACGGCTGCTGCTACCTCAGCTGCGCATGGGAGGGCGGGCGCGGCGTGGATCTGTTCACCGGCCACAGCCCCCGCCGCGTGGTGCTGCTGCAATACCGCACGGACTGGCTCAGCCTGTTCGACCGCACCGGTCCGGCGGCGCCACCGGGCGGGCTCGTGCATAGCCATCCCTGGCGCCAGGCGTGGGTGCTGCGCATGCCGATGCCGCCCGCGCTGCGCAACCTCGCGCACGACCTGCTGGCCAACGGCGCGCCGCGGCATCCGCTGGATCGCCTGCGGACAAAAAGCAGAGCCTTGGGCGCGCTGGCGACACTGGCCGAATGGGCCGAAGGCGGCGCCGATGCTGACGCCCCCGCGCTGCTCCAGCCGGGCGTGGAAAGCGAAGCGTGCGGCGCGGACTGCGTGCCCGGACAGGTTTGCGAAGGAGACGAACGCCGGGGAAGCAGCGACCGCTCGCTCACGGGCCGGCAGCGGCGGCAGCTGTGTGCCGCGCGCCATCATATCCACGCCAATTGCCTGGAACCGCTGACGGTCGGTGGCGTGGCGCGCGCGGTGGGGCTCGGCGAAGCCGCCTTGCGCAATGGCTTCCGGGCGCTGTTCGGCTGCACCGTCTACGACTACGTGCTGGAACGCCGCCTGGCGGAGGCCGCGCGGCTGCTGCGCGAGAACGGGCTGTCGGTGGCGGAGGTGGCGTGGCGCAGCGGCTTCTCGCATGCGAGCCACCTTTCGCGGCACTTCAGGCGTCGCTACGGGATGTCGCCGGGCGACTACCGGTCGCGCTAGCTTGTCCCGGCTGTCGCGGGCAAGCCGTTGGCGCGGCGGTCAGTCGGCCGTGCGCAGCGCGTAGAGCGCGTAGAACGGCACGCGGAGCAGGGCCTGCGACAGCGGACCGAGCACCGAATACGGCAAGCCGTAGCCGTCCATCACGCGATAGATGCCATGCGGGCGCAGCCGCGCGTGCGGCGCCACCAGTTCGGCAGGGCGGCGCGGCCCCCACTGGAACTGCGCGCCGGTCTGGCCCACGGACGGATGGTGGCGCGCCCGGCCCGCGGCCAGCCAGCACATCACGTCGAAGGCCAGCACCGACCCTGCCGGCGCCCGCTCGCCGAAGGTTGCCAGGATCTGCCGCACCGTATCGGGATGCAGATACATGAAGACCCCCTCGCTGAACAGGAATACCGGTGGCGCGTCACGGGTGGCCGGCAGCGACAGCGTGTCCCACCAGCGCGCGTCGCCCAGGTCCAGCGGCAGCGTGGCATGGCGCGTGCCGGCAGCGGGAAGCAGCGCGCGGCGCAGGGGCAGGACTTCGGGGAGATCGGCGTCGGTCATGCGCACCCGGCCGTTGTCGAGCCATTGGAAGTAGTGGCTCAGGCCGGCGCCCAGGTTGACGACGTGGCCGTCGGGGTGCCTGGCCAGGTAGTCCTGTGCCAGCGCGCGGAATTGCCGCGTGCGCGCCAGCACGCCATAGACCGAGTGCCGGTCGTGAAGCCAGCGCGCGCCGTCGTCGCCCAGCGCCGCCATCATGCGGGCCGCGTGACGGTCGTCGACTGCCACCTTCGGAAACAGGCGGTCGCCCCACGCACGGGCGGCCAGCGGAATACGCAATGTGGACGGCACCGCCGAGAGCGCCGCGCCTGCAAGCATTTCTGGATTCGATGAGGTCATGCCAGCTCCGGTGGGCGGGCAGCCGCGCGGCTGCCCATCGCAGCGGGCATGGTAGCGGGAATCGTCATCGATGCGCGGCCCTGCGCGCCGGGCCTCTGATCCAGTGCAAACTGGCTCCGGTACGCAAGCCAACGGGGCGCCCCTCGCAGGGCGCCCCGTCGCATCCTTCGGATGTTCCCGACCGGTCTTAGCGGCGGCGGCGCGGCCGGCGCAGTACCTTGCACTGGCCGACGGTTGCGGCGTCAGGCGCGAACGGGATCGGGCTGCGCATGTAGTCGCGCAGCTTGTCGCGCACGAACGAGGTGTCGTCGCCTACCGACGAGATGATGCCCGTGGTGGCGCCGCCGCCCAGCAGCAGCGTGAAGATGCCGCGGTACGGGAAGTCGCCGTACGCGGGCAGGCTCACGTCGAACGGTTCCGAGCGCCGGAACATGTCCTCGGCGGTGCGGCCCATGGCCCAGTGGAACGCCTCGGGGAAGCGCAGCGCGACGATCTTCGGGTTGACGTTGTGGTAGTCCGAGCCGATGACCGGGTCGCCAAGGATGTAGGTGCCGCCCGTGCCCCAGTTCTGCGTGTCGAAGTTGTCGTTGACCGGGTCCGAGACCGACGGCGCGTGGCTGGCCGGAATCTGCCACGGCATGATCGGGAAGCGGAGCGCGCGGCTCAGTTCGGCGCAGAAGTCGAAGAATCGGCTCCACTCGTGCGTCCAGTAACAGTAGCCGTTGGCGTAGCTGCGGATCGTGAAATCGTCGGCCTCGTAGCGGTCCACGGCCAGGAAGTCCGGCGCGTACGGGCCGTCGTGCACGCCCATCGCGTCGATGAACGCGGCCGTGGCGCGCGCGTTCTGCACCGGCTCGTCGCCCGAGGCGTAGATCCATTCCGATGCACCCACGCCCCACAGGTTGACCTGCCAGCCAAAGCTGACGGCCGGCGCCACCGTGCGGATCAGCCAGTTCACGGCCGCCACGTAGCCGCGCACGTTCTCGGTGATCGACGCCGGGATCGCGGCCTGCACGTTCCAGTGGTCCAGCGCCATGCGCAGCGGCTCGCGCACCGGCATTGCGTACTCGGGCCCGAAGCCGCCCTGCTGGCAGGCGCCCAGGAAGTCGGGGTTGACCACGTAGCCGGCCGGCACCGGGTGGTCGGCGTCGATGTGCTGGTTGGACAGGTTCAGCGACAGGATCAGGTTGGCAAAGCTGTGCGCCAGCCCCTGCTTGTTGGCGAGCTGCGTGGGCGTGTCGCCCAGCGACAGGTTGCACGTGTACGACACGATCACCGGCAGCACGCGGTGGTTGCCGCCGATCTGCTGCTCGACGTCGCGCGCCAGCAGGATCGTCGCCGTGGTCTGGTTGTCCGATTCCAGGTAGACGTTGGCGTCGCCCGCGCCGTCGAAGCCGGCGTACTTGAAGACCGACGACGCCCGCGCCGCCACGAAGTCGGCCGCGTTGCCCGGCGTCAGGTCGGCGCAGCCGCCGAAGCTCAGGAAGTCCGGGAAGCCGCGCACCTTGAGGTTGGCGCCGCGCGACACCGACACGGCCAGCCGCGTGGTGCCGTTGGCGGCCACGTGCACGAAGTCCTCGGCCCGCACGTTGTAGACCACGCCGTCCATGATGAAGTCCGGAATCTGCACGTCATAGCGGCCCGGGCCCACCGGCACGGCGAACTGGTGGTCGTGGCTGCCGGCCCTGATCGGAAACGACTGGTGGTAGGTCATGCCGTCGGCCACGAGCCGCACGTCGAGCGGGGTGCCCACGGTGACGTCCGACGTGACCAGGATCGGCAGCGTGACGTAGCCGGTGGTGTCCACGGCCGCCGACTGCATCTCGGACGCGGAGAACAGCACGTTCTCGATCGAATCGCCGAGGTTGCGGACCTTGGTCGGGAACGTGTAGCGGACGTTGTTCAGCGCGATTGGCGCGATGCCGATGTCGACGGGCCCCGCCTGCGGCAGGCCGCCCAGCGGCATGATGCCCGGCACCGGCATCGGGAAGGCCAGGATGGTCTCGCCCGTGTGGCGCGCCACGATCGACACGTTTGCCTGCTCGTCGGCCAGCACCGGAATCTCGTCGATGGCGATGTTCAGGCGCGAGTAGTACTGGGCGTCGGCATAGGTCACCACCACGGCCGTGGTGCCGCCCGGCGAGACCGTCACGGTCTGGGGATGGACGGTGGCCTGGGCGATGACGGTGGAGATGTCGTTGTGCAGCGGGTCGGCGGTCACGGTGTAGGTGCCGGCCGGCAGCGCCAGCGGCGTGACGGTGCCCGGCGAGACCGTTTCCACGTGGACCTGCGAGCCCTGCGTGAACGTCAGCGTCTGCGCGGCCGAATAGAGCGCGGTGTCCGGGGCCGTGGCGGCCTGCACGCGCACCGTGCCGCTGGTGTCGGGCAGCGCGTCGGCGGCCAGCGCGAACGACGCCAGGTACGCCTGCCCGGCCTGGCCGGTCATGTCGCCGTTGATGCCGATCTTGATCGTGTCCTGCGGCGCAAACGTGTGCGCCGACGCAAAGTTGACCTTGGCCTCCACGTCCCACGTCTGGGCGTCGATCCGGCTGTTCGCGGTCTCGGCCTCGGTGGCCATCCAGCTCTGCAACTGGACGTTGAAGTCGGTGGGCTGCACGGCCACCGGCGCGTGGAATTTCAGTCCCAGGAAACGGTCGATGCTGACCGGGGCACCACTGGTGTGACGGATGTTGGTGATCGCGATCACGCCGTACCACTGCGACGCGCCGCTCTCGATGCCGATATCGAAAATAATTGCCATGATTCCTCCCTCCGCATGATGTGAACGCGGCGCGCACCGCGCCGGCGTCAGCGCAGGTTAGGGGGCGAGTCAGGCGGTGGGAATGGATTGGCCGGGTGGCCGGCAGGGGCGGGAGGGGGTGCCGATGGCCTCCCCCGAACGCGGGAGAGGCCGGTGCATCAGGAAGCTGGCGCGGGGATCAGGCGCTGGGCGGCGGCACGTAGCCGGCGGCCTGGTCGGCGCCTTCGCCGAAGAAATACTTCTCGGTCTGCTTGAGCAGGTACTGGCGCGCGCGGACGTCGGCCATGTTCAGGCGGTTCTCGTTGATCAGCATCGTCTGGTGCTTGAGCCAGCCGGCCCAGGCCTCCTTCGACACGCTCTGCCAGATCTTCTTGCCGAGGTCGCCCGGCAGCGGGGGGAAGTCGAGACCTTCGGCTTCCTTGTTCAGCTTGACGCAATGGACCATGCGGGCCATGAGGGACTCCTTCTTTCGTGTGGGCGCTATTGTAGCCAAGCTCGCGGGGCGGGGCAGCCGCCGCCGCCCATGCCCCTGCGGTGCATGGTGTTATCGGCGGGCTTACAGCTTCTTCATCAGCACCATCGACTTGCGCTGCCAGTTGTAGAGCTTGCGCTTGTCCTCGGGCAGGTCGTCGACGGTGGCATGGACAAAGCCGCGCTTCAGGAACCAGTGCTCCGTGCGCGTGGTGAGCACGAACAGCCGCTCCAGCCCCAGAGCGCGGGCGCGGCGCTCGATGCGCTTGAGCAGCCGCTCGCCGTCGCCGGTGCCCTGGGCCTCGGCGGACACGGTCAGGCAGGCCATCTCGCCCATGTTCTCGCGCGGGAATTCGTAAAGCGCGGCGCAGCCGAACAGCACGTTGTCGTGCTCGATCACCGAGAACTTGTCGATGTCGCGCTCGATCAGGTGGCGTCCGCGCGGCACCAGCGTGCCGTCGGCCTCCAGCGGGGCGATCAGCTGCAGGATGCCGCCCACGTCGTCCAGCGTGGCCTCGCGCAGGCTTTCCAGGTCGGTATCGGACACCATGGTGCCCACGCCGTCGTGCAGGAACAGTTCCAGCAGCACCGATCCGTCCATGTCGAACGGGATCAGGTGGGCGCGCGGCACGCCGCCCTTGAGCGCCTTGACCAGGTGTTCCAGGTAATAGGCCACGTCGGGCGGCAGGTGGTTGTTCTGCAGCCGCTCCACGGCCGTGCGCAGCGACATTTCCTTCATCAGCTTGCCCACGGCGTCCGGCACGCCGGGCACCTCGGTGATGAAGATCAGCTTGTCGGCCTTGAGCGCGCTGGCGGCGGCGCTGGCCACGTCTTCCATCGACAGGTTGAACGCCTGCCCGGTCGGCGAGAAGCCGAGTGGCGAAAGCAGCACCACCTTGCCGTGCGACAGCGACATGCGCATGGAATCGCCGTCCACCTTGCGCACCAGGCCCGTGTGCTGATAGTCCACGCCATTGACGATGCCCACCGGGCGCGCCGTGATGAAGTTGCCCGAGATCACCGACAGCTGCGCGCCGGCCATCGGCGTATTGGGCAGGCCCTGGCTGAACGCGGCCTCGATGTCCAGCCGCAGCTCGCCGGCGGCCTCCTTGGCGCATTCCAGCGCGGCGTTGTCGGTAATGCGCACGTCATCGGCAAACTGCGACTGCACGTTGCGCAGCGCGAGCTGTTCTTCCACCTGCGGGCGCGAGCCGAACACCAGCACCACGTGCATGCCCATGGCGTGCAGCAGCGCCACGTCGTTGACCAGCGCGTTGAGCACGCCGGCCTTGACCAGTTCGCCGCTGAAGGCGATCACAAAGGTCTTGCCGCGGAACGTGTGGATGTACGGCGCCACCGCGCGCAGCCAGTCGACGAACTGCTGCTGGTCCGGACCGCCGTTTTCGACGGATTCGGTGCCGGCAACGGACGACGGGATCGGCGTGGCGGGGGCGGCGGAGGGCATCGGGACGGCGTTCTGATCGGCCGTCGGATCGACGGAAGGGGGCGTGGCGGCAGGATCGGGGTCCTGCGGCGGGGAGTCGGTTCTGGCGTTCATGCGGCGGATTATAATCCCGGCCAATGTCAGCACAACGCCCCGCCAAGTCCGTTCCGGCCCAGCCCGCCGAGGCTGCCTCTCCGAAGCCCAGTCAGCATCCCGCCCCCCGCGAGGCGGGCGCCGGCGCGCGGCCGCAGCAGCCGCCCGCGGCGGGCCAGCCACCCCGTCCGCCCCGGCCGCCGCGCACCCCCCGTCCGCCCCGGCCCGAGGGCACCACGCGCCAGGCCCGCCCGGAAGGCGAGGGTAGCGGTGCCGGCGCCGCCGGGTCCGACCGGCCGGGCCGGCCACCCCGGCCGCCGCGCGCGCCGCAGCCGGTGCGGCTGGCCAATCCGCTGCCCGAGATCACGTTTCCCGAAGCACTGCCGGTGTCGGCGCGGCGCGACGAGATCGCGCAGGCGCTGCTGGCCAACCAGGTGGTGATCGTCTCGGGCGAGACCGGCTCTGGCAAGACCACGCAGCTACCCAAGATCGCGCTGTCGATCGGCCGTGGCCCGGCGCGCGCCGACAAGCCCGGCGGCGGCCTGATCGGCCACACCCAGCCGCGCCGCATCGCCGCCACGTCGACGGCCAAGCGCATCGCGCAGGAACTGGGCACCCCGATGGGCGAGCACGTGGGCTACCAGGTGCGGTTCAACGACACGATGTCGGCCGGGGCGTCGGTCAAGCTGATGACCGACGGCATCCTGCTGGCCGAGACGCAGAACGACCCGCTGCTGCGCGCGTACGACACGCTGATCATCGACGAGGCGCACGAGCGCAGCCTGAACATCGACTTCCTGATTGGCTACCTGCGGCAGATCCTGCCCCGGCGGCCCGACCTGAAGGTCATCATCACGTCCGCGACGATCGATGCCAAGCGCTTTGCCGAGCATTTCGCGCGCGACGGCAAGCCCGCGCCGGTGATCGAGGTCAGCGGCCGGCTGTATCCGGTGGAAATCCGTTACCGGCCGATCCAGGAAGACCAGCCGCCCGCCGGCCAGGGCGCCGCGCCGCGCACCGAGCGCGCCCGCGAGCGCGACCTGTACGACGGCATCGTCGACGCCGTGGACGAACTGTGCCGGCTGGGGCCGGGCGACGTGCTCGTGTTCCTGCCCGGCGAGCGCGAGATCCGCGAAGCGGCCGAGGCGCTGCGCAAGCATCATCCGCCCCACACCGAGATCCTGCCGCTGTTCGCGCGGCTGTCCGTGCAGGAGCAGGAGCGCGTGTTCCGGCCGTCGAACGCGCGCCGCATCGTGCTGGCCACCAACGTGGCCGAGACGTCGCTGACGGTGCCCGGCATCCGCTATGTCGTCGATACCGGGCTGGCGCGCGTCAAGCGCTACTCGTACCGCAACAAGGTGGAACAGCTTCAGGTGGAGTCGATCTCGCAGGCGGCCGCCAACCAGCGTGCCGGCCGCTGCGGCCGGGTGGCCGACGGCGTCTGCATCCGCCTGTACGAGGAAAGCGATTTCCTGGGCCGCCCGCGCTTTACCGACCCCGAGATCCTGCGCTCGTCGCTGGCGGCGGTGATCCTGCGCATGAAGGCGCTGCGGCTGACCGACATCGAGGCATTCCCGTTCATCGAGCCGCCGCTGGGCCGGGCCGTGGCCGATGGCTACCAGTTGCTGCAGGAACTGGGCGCGCTCGACGACGACAACCGGCTGACCGCCATCGGCCGCCAGCTCGCCAAGCTGCCGCTGGACCCGCGCGTGGCCCGCATGATCCTGGCCGCGCGCGACCAGCAATGCCTGCGCGAGGTGCTGGTCATCGCCAGCGCGCTGTCGGTGCAGGACCCGCGCGAGCGTCCGCAGGAGGCGCAGGAGGCGGCCGACCAGGCCCATCGCAAGTTCATGGACGAAAAGTCCGAGTTCCTGGGCTGGGTCAGGCTCTGGAAGTGGTTCGAGGAGGCGGTGGCGCACAAGAAGACCAACCGCCAGTTGCAGGACCAGTGCCGCGCGCACTTCCTGTCCCACGTGCGGCTGCGCGAATGGCGCGACGTCCATTCGCAACTGCTGACCACGGTCAGCGAGCAGGGCTGGCGGCTCAACGAGACCGAGCCGACGTTCGAGCAGGTGCACAAGGCGCTGCTGACCGGGCTGCTGGGCAACGTCGGGCTCAAGCTGGACGAGGCCGACGGCAAGGGCCGCGAGTACCTGGGCGCGCGCGGCATCAAGTTCCACCTGTGGCCGGGCTCGCTGATCGCCCGCAAGGTGGGCCGCTGGATCATCGCCGCCGAACTGGTGGAAACCAGCCGCCTCTACGCCCGCACGCTGGCGCGCGTGGAGCCCGAGTGGGTGGAGCAGGTGGGCCGGCACCTGCTCAAGGTGAGTTGGAGCGAGCCGCACTGGGAGAAGAAGGCCGGACAGGTGCTGGCGCTGGAGCGCGGCACGCTGTACGGCCTGCCGGTCTACCAGAACCGGCGCGTGGACTTCGGGCCGATGAACCCGCAGGAGGCGCGCGAGATATTCCTGCGCAGCGCGCTGGTGGAGGGCGAATTCGACACGCGGCTGCCGTTCTTTGCCCACAACCAGCGGCTGGTGCGCGAGATCGAGAACCTGGAGCACAAGTCGCGCCGGCAGGACGTGCTGGTGGACGACGCGCTGATCTACGCGTTCTACGACCGCGCCATCCCGGCCGACATCCACAACCAGGTGGCGTTCGAGCAGTGGTACCAGGCCGAATCCGCCCGGGACCGCAAGCTGCTGTACCTGAACCGCGACGAACTGATGCGGCACGAGGCGGCCGGCATCACGACCGACCTGTTCCCCAAGGTGCTGCCGATTGCCGGCATCGACATGGGGCTGACGTACCACTTCGAGCCGGGCAGCCACCGCGACGGCGTGACGCTGACCGTGCCGCTGTACGCGCTAAACCAGGTGCGGCCCGAGCGCACCGAGTGGCTGGTGCCGGGCATGATCAAGGAAAAGGTGCACCTGCTGCTGAAGTCCCTGCCACAGAAGCTGCGCCGCCACTGCGTGCCGCTGCCGGACTACGCGGCCGGGTTTGTCGACCGGCAGCCGTTTGGCGAGGGCGACCTGATCGACGTGCTGATCGCCGACGTCCGCGAGCAGACCGGCACGATGATCCGCCGCGCCGACTTCAAGCTGGAAACGCTGCCGGTGCACCACGCCATGAACTTCAAGGTGATCGACGAGCACGGTCGCCAGCTGGACATGGGCCGCAACCTGGCCCAGTTGCGCGCCGAACTGGGCGGGCAGGCGCAACAGTCGTTCCAGACCATCGCCGCGCGCGACGTGCCGGCCGCCGAGGCCGGGCAGTACGAGAACCTGACGTCGTGGTCGTTCGGCGAACTGCCGGAACTGCTGGAAATCCGCAAGGGCAGCCAGACGCTGTTCGGCTACCCGGCGCTGGTGGACCGCGGCGACCACTGCGACGTGGAAGTCTTTGACGACCCGCAGGAGGCGGCGCGCGTGCACCACGCCGGGCTGCGGCGGCTGTTCGCGCTGCAGTTGCGCGAACAGGTGAAGTTCATCGAGAAGAACATCCCGAACCTGCAGCAGATGGCGATGCAGTACATGACGCTGGGCACGCAGGAGGAATTGCGCAACCAGATCGTGCTGATGGCGCTGGAGCGCGCGTGCCTGCAGCCGCCGCTGCCGCGCAACGAGGCCGAGTTCAACGCGCGCAAGGAAGAGGGGCGGGCGCGGCTGTCGCTGCTGGCGCAGGAAATCGCCCGGCTGGTCGGGTCGATCCTGGCCGAGTTCGCGTCGCTGCCGCGCAAGCTGCTGCAGGCCAAGCCGTTCGGCTCGGCCTACCAGGACCTGGAAGGCCAGCTAAGCCGGCTGATGACCAAGTCTTTCGTGATCGACACGCCGTACACCCAGCTCGTGCACTTTCCGCGCTACCTGAAGGGCATGGCGATGCGCGTGGACAAGCTCAAGGGCGACCCGGCCCGCGACGCCCAGCGCATCCAGGAAATGGCGCCGCTGGTGCAGCAATGGCAACGCGCCGAGAAACAGCTCCGCACCCAGGGCCGCGGCGCCGTGGACGAACGCATGGACGAATTCCGATGGATGCTGGAAGAACTACGCATCGCGCTGTTCGCCCAGGAACTCAGAACGCCGCAGCCGATGTCGGTGAAGCGGCTGCAGAAGGTGTGGGAGTCGATGCAGCGGTAGGGGGGCGACGGTGTTTCGCCATGCCGACTTTTTGCTCCCCTCTCCCGCGTTCGCGGGAGAGGGGCCGGGGGTGAGGGCGTTGAGGTCCAAATTGCGACTTGTCGCGCTGAGAACCGCCGGCCCTCTCCCCCAACCCCTCTCCCGCAGGCGGGAGAGGGGAGAAGACAGCGGCAAGTGGACGGGTAACCCACCGCCCACATGTATCCAAATGTAAGTAACCCTTAAGATTCCCTCCATATCGTCATCGAAACGCATGGCCGAAACGTTAGAATGCGCGATTCGCCTTGTTTCCCACGGATTTTTCGGTCTTATGCTCGCGTTGCGTCGTGTCGTAACAGTTGCGGTTGGCGTGTTGGCGCTGGCCTTGGTGTCCGCGCCGGCTCACGCGGAAGTGGTCACGATCCTCAATTCGGGTGACGCAAGCGTCACGCTGATCGACAAGGATACGCAGAAGGTGCTTGAAACCTTCCCGGTGGGCAAGGAGCCGCACCACCTGATTGCCACGCCGGACGAGAAGTCGCTGATCGTGGCCAACGCGGTTGGCAACGACCTCGTGTTCCTGGACCCGGTGACCGGCAAGGTGCAGCAGCGCGTGCCGAACGTCGACGACCCGTACCAGATCGGATTTTCGCCAGACAACAAGTGGTTCGTGGCCACCGGCAACCGGCTGGACCGCGTGGACGTGTACCGCTGGGACGGTCATCAGCTCAAGATGGCCAAGCAGTTCTCGCTGCCCAAGACGCCCAGCCACATCGCGTTCACGGCCGACAGCAAGATCGCCTTCATCACGCTGCAGGATTCCAACCAGATCGCCGCCATCGACCTCGTCACGATGAACGTGATGTGGGTCATGGAAGCGGGCTCGGCGCCGGCCGGCATCTGGGTCACGCCGGACCAGAAATACCTGCTCGTGGGCATGACCGGCGCGGACTACGTGGCCGTGATCGACTGGCGCACGCGCACCGTGGTCAAGCAGATCCAGACCGGCAAGGGCGCCCACAACTTCCGGGCCGTGGGCGACAGGCGCCATCTGTTCCTGACCAACCGCGTGTCCGGGTCGATCAGCATCATCGACCAGCAGACGCTGTCGAAGGTCGGCGACATCACGGGCCTGCTGCCCGGCCCCGACGACATGGAACTGACTGCCGACGGCAAGACGCTCTGGGTGACGTTCCGCTGGGCGCGCTCGGTGGGGCTGATCGACGTGGCGAGCCGCAAGCTGGTGAAGACGATCCGCGTGGGCAAGTCGCCGCACGGCATCTATTTCAAGACCCGGGCTCCGCTCTACTGAGGACACCATGCGCAGGCTGATTTCGCGCGTTGCGGCGCTGGCGCTGGCCCTGTCCACCGGGATGGCCGGGGCGGCCGGCGCCGGGCAGCCCGCGGGCGCCTGCCGCGCGGGCACGCTGTACCTGACCTTCGACACCGGCAGCATGAGCCAGGCGGAGCTGATCGCCCGGACGCTGCGCCGGCATCACATTCGCGCCACGTTCTTCCTGGCCAACGAGCCCACCGTCAACAAGGACAGCTCGCTGGACCCGGCCTGGGCGCCGTACTGGAAGGCGCTGGCGGCCGATGGCCACGCGTTTGGCACCCATACCTTCGACCACGTCTACCTGCGCGGCGTCCGCGACGGCAAGGTGACCATGCGCCCGCAGTTCGGCGCGCACGCCGGCCGGGACACGGTCATGGACCAGGCGTCGTTCTGCGCCGAGCTGCGCCGCAGCGCCACGGCGTTCCAGTCGATGACCGGCCAGCCGATGGTGCCGCTGTGGCGCGCGCCGGGCGGCCGCACCGCGCCGCAGACGCTGGCATGGGCCGAGCAATGCGGCTTCCGGCACGTGGGCTGGGCGCCGGCGGGCTTCCTGGGCGACGAGCTGTCGTCCGAGAAATTTCCTAACCAGGCGCTGCTGGACCGCGCGCTGCGCGACCTGCGCGATGGCGATATCACGATGGCGCACCTTGGCATCTGGTCGCGCAAGGACGCCTGGGCGCCGGCCGTGCTGGAGCCGCTGATTACCGGGCTGGCGCAGAAGGGCTTCTGCTTTGCCACGCTGCGCGACCATCCGCAGTACAAGGCGTGGATCGCGCAGCAGGGGGCGGCGCGGTGATGTGGGACGCCTTCACCAACTGGCTCAACCTCTGGGTCGGCCAGATCGAGGCCACGGTGTTCCAGGACGCCATCCTGCCCGTGGTCTACAACCTCGGCTTCGGCGGCTACGCCGAGGACGCCTTCACGGGCACGGAATGGCTGCTGGTGGGCCTGGTCCAGATAGCGGTGATGGTGCTGATCCTCGGGCCGCTGGAAAAGCTGCGCCCCGTGGAGCCGGTGACCGACCGCAGGGCCATCCGCACCGACATGCTCTATACGGTGATCCACCGGCTGGGGCTGTTCCGGCTGGCGATGTTCTTCGTGCTGGCGCCGCTGATGGACGGCATCGAGGGCCACCTGCGGCTGCTGGGCTGGCAGCGGATCAACGTCGAGGACTGGTGGCCGGGCGTGACGTCGGTGCCGCTGGTCAGCTTCTTCGTCTACCTGCTGCTGTTCGACCTGCTCGACTACTGGTACCACCGGCTGTCCCACACCTACCGCTGGTGGTGGAGCCTGCACGCGCTGCACCACAGCCAGCGCCAGATGACGCTGTGGAGCGACAACCGCAACCACCTGCTGGACGATATCCTGCGCGATGCCGTGTTCGCCACGGTGGCGCTGGGCGTGGGCGTGGAGCCGTCGCAGTACGTGCTGCTGGTGGCGCTGTCCCAACTGCTGCAAAGCCTGCAGCACGCCAACCTGAAGCTGCACTTTGGCTGGCTGGGCGAGCGGCTGCTGGTGTCGCCGCGCTTTCATCGTACGCACCATGCCGTGGGCCTGGGCCACGAGCAGGCGGCGGCCGACGGCCGGCCCGTGCGGCTGGGCGGCTGCAACTACGGCGTGATCTTTCCGTGGTGGGACATGCTGTTCCGCACGGCTGTGTTCACCGACGCCTATTACCCCACCGGCATCCGCGACCAGCTGCCGCCGCCCACGGGCCGCGGCCGCGACTACGGCGCCGGCTTCCTGGCCCAGCAGTGGCTGGGCATCAAGCGCCTGCTGCGGCTGGGCTGAGCGGGGCGCCGCGAGGCTGTGCTAGGCTCTCGTGGCTTTCCTGAACTCCTTCGCGCAAGCTGCATGAACGATATCCTCCGCTCGTTTGGGCGTGCCGTGGCCGGCCAGTTCCATCCGCGCATGCTGATGCTGACGGTCATCCCCTTTGTCCTGGCCACCGTGCTCTGGGGCGGCCTGATCTGGTGGGGCTGGGACCCCATCATGGGCGGCGCCCGCACGCTGCTGGAAGGCTCGGTCTTCACGAGCTGGATCTATTCGATGCTCGACTGGCTGGGCCTGCAGTCGCTGCGCACCGTGGTGGCGCCGCTGTTCGTGCTGACGCTGGCGATTCCGCTGGTGATCGCGTCGATGCTGGTCTTCATCAGTTTGTTCTCGGTGCCGGCGGTGGTCCGGCACCTGGAGCGCAGCTATCCGGACCTGCACAAGGCGCATGGCGGCAGCATCGCCGGCAGCGTGTTCCAGGCGCTGGGCAATACGGTGGTGTTCCTGCTGCTGATCGTGGTGACCATGCCGCTGTGGCTGATTCCGCCATTCTTCGCGCTGATCCCGCCGGTGCTGTGGGGCTGGCTGACCTATCGCGTGATGACGTACGACGCGCTGTCAGAGCACGCCACGGCCGAGGAGCGCAAGACGCTGATGAAGCGCCACCGCATGCCGCTGCTGATGATCGGCGTGGCCGTGGGGCTGCTGGGATCGGCGCCGACCTTGCTGTGGGTCTGGTCGGCGGTCATCATCTTCCTGTTTCCGGTGGTGCTGGCCGGCACGCTGTGGCTCTACGTGCTGATCTTCATCTTCTCGGCGCTCTGGTTCGGCCATTTCTGCCTGCGGGCGCTGGCGGACCTGCGCGCCGAACGGGCGGCCGCGGCGCCGCCACCGCCGCCCGCGGGCGACGTGATCGACCTGGCGCCGTCGGACGTGCGCCGCATCGGACAACCCTGAACATCAAGACAAGCGGAAGGGGCATCATGGGTTTCGGATTGATTGTCATCGGCGACGAGATCCTGTCGGGACGCCGCGAGGACAAGCACATGCGCCGCACCATCGAACTGCTGGGCGCGCGCGGGCTGGCGCTGGACTGGGCCGAGTACGTGGGCGACGAGCGCGGGCGCATTACCGCCACGCTGCGGCGCACGTTTGCCGGCCCGGACGTGGTGTTCTGCACGGGCGGCATCGGCGCCACGCCGGACGACCATACGCGCCAGTGCGCGGCCGCCGCGCTGGGCGTGGAACTGGCGCTGCACCCCGAGGCGCGCGAGCAGATTGCGCTGCGCATCGCGGAATCGGCCAACGGCGATCCGGTCAAGGCCGACCTGAACACGCCCGAGAACCAGCACCGCTTCAAGATGGGCGAATTCCCGGTGGGATCGCGGATCATCCCGAACAGCTACAACCGCATTCCGGGCTTCTCGGTGGCCGACCACCATTTCATGCCGGGCTTCCCGGTGATGGCGTGGCCGATGATGGAATGGGTGCTCGACCACTACTACACCGACCTGTTCCACCTGGACGCCGAGCAGTCGCGGGCGTTCTACGTGTTCGAGGCGCCGGAGTCGACGCTGACGCCGCTGATGGAGCAGGTGGAAGCCACGTTCCCGGGCATCCGCGTGTTCAGCCTGCCGTCGGTGGGCGACGTCAGTCGCGGCGACCGCTTTGCGCGGCGCCATATCGACCTGGGCGTGAAGGGGCCGGCGGACCTGGTTCTGCCGGCGTACGCGATGCTGCTGGACGGCGTGCGCGGCATGGGCTTCGAGATCGTCGAGCAGTAGGGCGCACAGCGCCCAGGCAAGAACCTTCAGGAACCCATCAGGCCCCGTGCCACGGCAGGCCGCGGAAGCACCAGCCTTCCACGGTCTTGCGATGGTGGGCGTCGTCGCGGGCGCCTTCGAACCCTTCCAGTACATCCATCGCCAGCGTGTAGCCGGCCTCGGTGGCCACGCGCGCCGCATGCTTGGAGCGGGCGGCGCTGCGGCACAGGAACAGCACCGGGGCGTCCTGCGGCACGCGGGCCTTCAGCTCGGCCACGAAATTCGGGTTCTGGGTGCCGCCGGGGTACGTCGACCACTCCACATGGGCGAACTGCTCGTCCGGCACGGCCACGCCGCCCACCCAGTCCAGCTCCGCCTGCGTGCGCACGTCGACCAGGACGGCGCGCGGGTCGGCCTGCAGCAGGGCGTAGGCTTCCTGCGGGGTGAGGGCGCCGTAGTAGGCAAGCTGGCCCTGTTGCTGGCGGTCGTGGGCGGCCTGGAGGAGCGTGTCTCGGGTAGTCATTGTGTGCGGCGGAGTCAATAGAAAGCGGGCAAGTCCGGCGTCGGCCCGATGTCATGGCAACAAAGCCCAAATCTTCGCTGGGAACCGGCTGGAATCGGCGCTATTCTAGCGCCCGGCCGTTGTGAGCGGCCCGAAAAATGACCTGCGTGAAATGCCTCGTTCTGGTGCGGGTAGGCGGCGAAGGCACCGATACGGTGCGGTAGCTTGAATCGTGCACCAGATTGGTGTTTCATGGATGGCGGACAGGCCCTCTGACCGCGCCAGCGCGTGGCCGGATCGTGCGGCGGACAGGATTGCATGCAATCCGGAATCGCCTCCACGGTGCCGACTTGGCCGCAGATGCACGTTTTTCGGGAAGTCTGTGCGATTGGCGGCCCCGTCGGGACGGGCGTTGGCATGCTTTCTGCTAACATCCCTCGTCCCTTTTGGGGCGGCCAGATCGGCAGGTCCGGAGGTCGCACCAACAATGGCTTTCTCAGACACAGCCTCGAATTTCCAGGAGATAGGCATGGCGCAGAGCGTTGCAGATGTGATGAAGCTCGTGAAGGAAAACGACGTCAAGTTCGTCGACTTCCGCTTCACGGATACCAAGGGCAAGGAACAGCACGTCTCGGTTCCGACGTCGCACTTCGACGAAGACAAGTTCGAAAGCGGCCACGCCTTTGACGGTTCGTCCATCGCCGGCTGGAAGGGTATCGAAGCGTCGGACATGCTGCTGATGCCGGATTCGGGTACCGCCTACATCGACCCGTTCTATGAAGAACCGACCCTGGTCCTGACCTGCGACGTGATCGAACCGTCGGACGGCAAGGGCTACGACCGCGACCCGCGCTCGATCGCCAAGCGCGCCGAGGCCTACCTGAAGAGCACCGGCCTGGGCGACACCGCCTTCTTCGGTCCGGAACCCGAGTTCTTCATCTTCGACGGCGTGACCTGGAACATCGACATGCAGGGCTGCTCGGTGAAGATCCAGTCGGAAGAAGCACCGTGGTCGTCGGCCAAGGAATTCGAGCACGGCAACAGCGGCCACCGTCCGGGCAAGAAGGGCGGCTACTTCCCAGTCGCCCCGATCGACACGTTCCAGGACATGCGTTCGGAAATGTGCCTGATCCTGGAATCGCTGGGCATTCCGGTTGAAGTGCACCACCACGAAGTGGCTGGCCAGGGCCAGAACGAAATCGGCACGAAGTTCAGCACGCTGGTGCAACGCGCCGACTGGACGCAACTGCAGAAGTACGTGATCCAGAACGTTGCGCACACCTACGGCAAGACCGCCACGTTCATGCCGAAGCCGGTGGTGGGCGACAACGGTTCGGGCATGCACGTCCACCAGTCGGTGTGGAAGGACGGCCAGAACCTGTTCGCGGGCAACGGCTACGCCGGCCTGTCGGAATTCGCGCTGTACTACATCGGCGGCATCATCAAGCACGCCCGCGCGCTGAACGCCATCACCAACCCGGGCACGAACTCGTACAAGCGCCTGGTGCCGGGCTTCGAAGCCCCGGTGAAGCTGGCCTACTCGGCCCGCAACCGCTCGGCCTCGATCCGCATCCCGTACGTGGCCAACCCGAAGGGCCGCCGCATCGAGACGCGCTTCCCGGATCCGCTGATGAACCCGTACCTGGGCTTCTCGGCGCTGCTGATGGCCGGCCTGGACGGCGTGATGAACAAGATCCACCCGGGCGAAGCCGCCGACAAGAACCTGTACGACCTGCCGCCGGAAGAAGACGCGAAGATCCCGACCGTCTGCTCGAGCCTGGACCAGTCGCTGGAGTACCTGGACAACGACCGCGAGTTCCTGACCCGTGGCGGCGTGTTCTCGAACTCGATGATCGACGCCTACATCGAACTCAAGATGGAAGAAGTCACGCGTTTCCGCATGACGACGCACCCGATCGAGTTCGACATGTACTACTCGCTGTAAAGCGAGAACGGGTTGCCAGGTTGTGACCGGGCAACAGTTGCACCAGGAAGGGGCGGCTTCGGCTGTCCCTTTTTGTTTTATCGGCGACGTTGATCGCTAGAATGGGGCTCCTTCCCTAACCGTCATGGCGACGTTCATGAAAGCGATTTCGAACAAGGGTTTCCGCATGGCCGGCAGCGTGCTGCCGCACCAGATGCGGGTGCGTTTCCCCATTCTGGTGACGATGGCTGCCATCGCGCTGGGCGCCTGGATGGCGCCGGCGGCCGCGCAGTCGTCGGACGTGTACCTGTGCAAGGGCGCCAGCGGCGTGCCCGAGTACCGCAACGGCAATCCCGGCAACAGCAAGGACTGCAAGAAGCTGAACCTGCCGGACGTGGTGACCGTGCCGGGCGGCCGCACCAGCGGCGCGGTGACGTCGGGGACGAAGGCTGCCGCCACGTCGCCGGCCGCGTTCCCGCGCGTGGACAGCGCCACGCAGAAGAACCGCGACAGCGAGCGCCGGTCGGTGCTGGAGCAGGAGCTGCAGGCCGAGGAATCACGCCTGGCCGGGCTGCGCGCCGAGTACAACAACGGCGAGCCCGAGCGCCAGGGCAACGAGCGCAACTATCAGAAATATCTCGATCGCACGGCACGGCTGCGCGATGACGTGGCGCGCAGCGAGGCCAACGTGGCGTCGCTGCGGCGCGAACTGTCGAACCTGAAGGACTGAAGCCCATGCGTCGCCTGATTCGCGGAGTCTCCCGCAAGGTCACCGGAGCCGACCGCAAGCCGGAGGCGCCGGACCTGGACGCCGACATCCTGCCGCTGGGCGACGTGGCGTTCCATCCCGGCCTGGACGTGGTGGCCAACCCGGTGCTGCTGGTGCGCCAGCCCGGGCTGCACGTGGTCTATGCCAACCCGGCCGCCGAGGCCAGCTTTGCGATGTCGCGCAAGGCCATGGTCGAGCTGACGCTGCCCGACCTGTTCGGCGCCTCGGAAGAGCTGGACACGATGATCGAGACCGTGATCGCCCGCCAGGTCGACGTGCGCCGGCAGGACCTGGTGCTGCGCCCGCCGCTGCAGGAGCCGATGCACGCGCACGTGGTGGTCGGCGGCATCGAGAGCCATGCCAGCACGGTGCTGGTGGAGATCCTGCTGAACGAGCAGAAGGTGCGCAGCGACCGCGAGGAGCGCATCCTGGACCTGACGTCGGCCAACAAGGAACTGATCCGCAACCTGGCCCACGAGATCAAGAACCCGCTGGGCGGCATCCGCGGCGCGGCGCAGCTGCTGGAGTTCGAACTGCCCGAGCGGGCGCTGCGCGAGTACACGCAGGTCATCATCAAGGAGTCCGACCGGCTGCAGACGCTGGTTGACCGCCTGCTGGAGCCGCACCGGCATCCGCACATCGTGTCCGAGCTGAACATCCACGAGGTGCTGGAACGCGTGCGATCGGTCGTGCTGGCCGAATTCCCGAACGGGCTCGACATCGTGCGCGACTACGACGCCAGCCTGCCCGAACTGCGCGGCGACATGGAGCAACTGATCCAGGCCGTGCTGAACATCGTCCACAACGCGGCCCAGGCGCTGCACGAGCGCATTGCGCAGGGCGATGCCCAGATCGTGCTGCGCACGCGGGTGGCGCGCCAGGTCACGATTGCCAAGCGTTTGTACAAGCTGGCATTGGACTTGCATGTGATAGACAACGGCCCGGGCATCCCCGAGGACATTCGCGAACGCATCTTCTATCCGCTGGTGTCGGGGAGGGATGGCGGTAGCGGTCTCGGTCTCACACTCGCTCAAACCTTCGTGCAGCAGCACGAGGGCTTGATCGAATGCGAGAGCCGGCCGGGCTGTACCGACTTCCGTATCCTGCTGCCGCTGCACTGACCGTCGATCGGCGTATCGACGCTTCGGGCGGGGCGACCCAGTGGGCCACACGGGAGACCACATGACACCGAGCAGACAAGCGACGCACATGAAGCCGATCTGGATAGTCGACGACGATCAATCAATCCGCTGGGTCCTCGAAAAGGCCCTTGCCCGTGAAAGCCTGCTCTCCCGCAGTTTTACCAACGTCCGCGACGTGCTCGCGGCGCTGGAGGAAGACGAGCCGCAGGTCCTGATTTCCGATATCCGCATGCCCGGTGGCTCGGGGCTGGACCTGCTCCAGGCCATCAAGGCCCGCCATCCGGGGCTGCCGGTCATCGTGATGACGGCCTACTCGGACCTGGACAGCGCCGTGGCGGCGTTCCAGGGCGGCGCCTTCGAATACCTGGCCAAGCCGTTCGATGTCGACAAGGCCGTCGAGCTGATCCGCCGCGCGCTGGAAGAAAGCCTGCGCGAGGAGGAAATGGACGACCGGCTCGTCGATGCGCCCGAGATACTGGGCCAGGCGCCGGCCATGCAGGACGTGTTCCGCGCCATCGGCCGGCTGTCGCAGTCGAACGTGACCGTGATGATCACCGGCGAGTCCGGCACCGGCAAGGAACTGGTGGCCCGCGCGCTGCACAAGCACAGCCCGCGCGCCAACGGGCCGTTCATCGCGCTGAACACGGCGGCCATCCCCAAGGACCTGCTGGAATCGGAACTGTTCGGCCATGAGCGCGGCGCGTTCACGGGCGCACAGACCATGCGGCGGGGCCGCTTCGAGCAGGCCGAGGGCGGCACGCTGTTCCTGGACGAAATCGGCGACATGCCATTCGACCTGCAGACGCGGCTGCTGCGCGTGCTGTCGGACGGCAACTTCTATCGCGTGGGCGGCCACAACCCGCTGCGCGCCAACGTGCGCGTCATCGCGGCCACCCACCAGAACCTGGAGACGCGGGTCAAGGAAGGGCTGTTCCGCGAGGACTTGTTCCACCGCCTGAACGTGATCCGGCTGCGCCTGCCGCCGCTGCGCGAGCGGCCCGAGGACATCACGCTGCTGGCGCGTCATTTCCTGCAGAAGAGCGCCAAGGAACTGGGCGTCGAGCCCAAGCGGATGTCCGACGACGCGCTGGCCTACGTCAGTACGCTGCCGTTCCCGGGCAACGTGCGGCAGCTGGAGAACCTGTGCAACTGGCTGACCGTGATGGCGCCCGCGCAGACGATCGAGGTCAAGGACTTGCCGCGCGAGATGATCGACGCCGGCCATGGCGAGCACGACGGCCTGGCCGCATCGCGCCCGCTGGCGGCCGATCCGCGCCCGTCCGGCGACTACGACGCGGTGGAAACGTCGGACTACAGCATGGGCATGCCCGGCGCCGACGGCGACACGATGGTCGCCACCCGGCCGCCGGTGCTGGGCGCCCCGCAGGCGCTGGCCCCGGCCTATGCCGCCGCCGCCGTCACGCAGAGCTGGGAGAGCCTGCTGGCTGGCGAAGCCAAGACAATGCTTGAGGCCGGCCAGCCCGAAGTGATGGACCTGCTGACGCGCCGTTTCGAAAAGGCCGTGCTGGAGGCCGCGCTCGGCGTCACCCGTGGCCGTCGCGTGGAGGCCGCCACGCGGCTGGGCATTGGCCGGAATACGATTACCCGGAAGCTGCAGGAACTGGGATTCGACTGAAGTCCGGCGACGCCGAGCAGAAGGGAGAAAGGGAAGGGAGGCTGCGGCCTCCCTTTTTCCATTGCGGCGTCAGGCGCCCTGGCGCAGTTGCAGCACGCGGTCGGCCATCTCGGTGAACCCCTCGCCGCCGGCCGCTTCGGTGATGAACGCCGGCTTGACTGGCAGTTTGTCCAGGATGTCGCGCACGTTGGCAACGCCGACCGAGAGCGGGAAATGGCCGAACATCGCCACGTCGTTGGCCGAATCGCCAATGAACAGCCATTCGTCGCGCGCGGCGTCCAGGTCGTCGCCTAGCAATTCGGCCACGCAGAGCCGGCTCATCGACAGCTTGTCGTGTCGGCCAAACCAGCCGTTGACGTGGATCGAGCTGACCGTGGCCGTCATGCCGGCGTTGCGCATGATGGCGACGATGCGGTCCACAGCTGGCTGGGGCAGCGGCGCGACGTCCTCGGCATGGTCGATGGCCAGGTCGGCGGCGTGCCATGCCTGGTCCGATGCCAGCGCGCAGCCGGGCACCTCGCGCAGGATCTGCTGGCCCAGCGCGTGGATGCGGAACAGGTTGGACTCGCGCGTGGCGGCATCGTCCAGGAAGCGGGTGACCAGCTTGTTATCGACCAGATGCGAGTAGAACGCGCCGTTTTCGCCGATGATGGCGTCCACCGGCCACAGCCTGGTCAGAATCTCGGCCCAGGCGATGCAACGGCCCGTCACCGGAATCACATGCAGGCCGGCGCGCTTGAGCCGGTCCATCGCCACATAGGTGGACGCGGGCAGCCGGCCGTCGGTGGTCAGCGTGCCGTCGATGTCGGTCAGGATGCCGCGCACGCGGCGCAGCGCGGCGTCGGGCAGTGCGGAGAAGGGCGTCGGGGGCGCCGGGGGAGTCGGTACGGTCATGGCCGGGCATTGTAGCCCCGCGGGCCGGCGCCGGACCGCCGCAAATTGCCGGTCGTCAATATGCTGCAACAACCGCTTGGCAAGGGCGGGTTTGCCCGCTGTTCGATGACAGCGGAGCGGCGTAACATGCCTGTCACAAAAAATGCATACAGTCGGTCGCTTTTTCAAAAAAATTGGTCGACCGATCCAGCCTCAGGAGAAACACATGTCCTTTCCGCGTTTTGCGATGAAGTTCGCCGCCGTGGCCAGCCTGGCCCTGGCCGGCACGGCCCATGCAGCCGTCGAGATCCAGTGGTGGCACGCCATGCAGGGCGCGCTGAACGACAAGGTCAACGAGATCGCCAACAAGTTCAACGCCAGCCAGTCCGAGTACAAGATCGTGCCGGTCAACAAGGGCAACTACGACGAGACGATGGCGGCCGGCATCGCGGCGTTCCGCGCCGGCGGCGCCCCGGCCATCCTGCAGGTGTTCGAGGTCGGCACGGCCACGATGATGAGCGCCAAGGGCGCCATCAAACCCGTGTCCGCGGTCATGAAGGACGCCGGCGAGAAGTTCGACCAGAAGGCGTACATCCCGGCCGTGGCTGGCTACTACACGTCGTCCAAGGGCGAGATGCTGTCGTTCCCGTTCAACAGCTCGACGACGGTGTTCTATTACAACAAGGACGCCTTCAAGAAGGCCGGCCTGAACGACGCCCCGAAGACCTGGCCCGAGGTGATGCAGTACTCGGCCAAGCTCAAGGCGGCCGGCGTGAACTGCGCGTACACCACCGACTGGCAGAGCTGGGTGCACCTGGAAAGCTTCTCGGCCTGGCACAACACGCTGTTCGCGAGCAAGAACAACGGCTTTGGCGGCACCGACGCGCGCCTGGTCTTCAACAGCCCGTTGCACGTGAAGCACGTGACGAACCTGCAGGACATGGTCAAGAAGGGCTACTTCAGCTATGGCGGCCGCAAGGCCGAGTCGCAGGCCAAGTTCTACAACGGCGAGTGCGCGATGTTCACGGGCTCGTCGGCGTCGCTGGCGAATATTCGCAAGAACGCCAAATTCCAGTTCGGCGTGTCGCAGCTTCCGTACTACCCGGACGTGCAGGGCGCCCCGCAGAACACGATCATCGGCGGCGCGTCGCTGTGGGTGATGGGCGGCAAGAAGGCCGAGGAATACAAGGGCGTGGCCAAGTTCTTCACGTTCCTGTCGCAGCCGGAAATCCAGTCTGACTGGCACCAGGCCACCGGCTACCTGCCGGTGACCACCGCCGCCTACGAGCTGACCAAGAAGTCGGGCTACTACGACAAGAACCCCGGCGCTGACGTGTCGGTCCAGCAGATGGTCGTGAAGACCACCGAGAAGTCGCGCGGCGTGCGCCTGGGCAACCTGGTCCAGATCCGTACCATCGTCGACGAGGAACTGGAAGCGGTCTGGGCCGGCAAGAAGGAGCCCAAGGCGGCGCTGGACGCCGCCGTGGCCCGCGGCAACGAACAGCTCGAGCGCTTCCAGAAGACCGCGCGCGAGTAACGCCCCGCGCCGCACCCGGCGGCGCCAGGTCTCCAGCGGGCGGCGGCCACCACCGTCGCCCGTTTGCATTGTGTTTCTCGGTGTCGAATCGGAATCCAAACGATGGAAAAACGCGTCGTCTTCCGGTCGCCGTGGCTGCCGTACCTGCTGGTGTTGCCGCAGATCGTCATCACGCTGATCTTCTTTTTCCTGCCCGCCGGGCAGGCGCTGTGGCAGTCGATGCTGCAGCAGGATGCCTTCGGCATCAACCTTGATTTCGTCGGGCTCGACAACTTCGTCGCGCTCTGGAAGGACCCCCAGTACGTTGAGGCATTCCAGGTAACGGCCGTGTTCGCGATCGGCGTGACCGTGGTGGGCCTGTCGGTGGCGCTGCTGCTGGCCTACTTTGCCGACCGCGTGGTGCGCGCCGCCACGGGCTACAAGACGCTGCTGATCTGGCCGTACGCCGTGGCGCCGGCCGTGGCGGGCGTGCTCTGGATGTTCATGTTCAACCCGACCCTGGGCGTGGTGTCGTACGCGCTGCGCCAGATGGGCGTGGACTGGAACTTCCTGCTCAATGGCAACCAGGCGCTGCTGCTGGTGGTGCTGGCGGCGGCGTGGAAGCAGATCAGCTACAACTTCCTGTTCTTCCTGGCCGGGCTGCAGAGCATTCCGAAATCGCTGATCGAGGCGGCCGCCATCGACGGCGCCGGGCCCTGGAAGCGGTTCTGGTCCATCGTATTTCCTTTACTTTCGCCGACCACGTTCTTCCTGCTCGTGATCAACGTGGTCTATGCGTTCTTCGACACCTTCGCGATCATCGACGCCGTGACGCACGGCGGCCCGTTCAACTCGACCAACACGCTCGTCTACAAGGTGTTCCACGACGGCTTCCGCGGCATGGACATCGGCGGGTCGGCGGCGCAGTCGGTGGTGCTGATGGTGATCGTGATCGCGCTGACCGTGGTGCAGTTCCGCTACGTGGAACGCAAGGTCCAGTACTGACAGGAGAAACGAGAATGGTAGAACGTCGTCCTGTACTGGACTTCATCACCCACGTGGTGCTGATACTGGGCATCATCGTGGTGGCTTTCCCGGTATACCTGACCTTCGTGGCGTCCACGCTGACCGCCGAGCAGGTGCTGGATGCGCCGATGACGCTGCTGCCGGGCAGCCACCTGATCGAGAACTATCGCACCGTGCTGTTCCAGGGCGTGGGCGAGGCCGCGTCGCCGGTGTCGACGATGATGAAGAACAGCCTGATCATGGCGCTGGGCATCGCGCTGGGGAAGATCGCCATTTCGATCATCTCGGCTTTCGCCATCGTCTATTTCCGATTTCCGCTGCGGAAAACGTTCTTCTGGATGATCTTCATCACGCTGATGCTGCCGGTGGAGGTGCGGATCCTGCCGACGTACAAGGTGGTGTCCGACCTGGGCCTGCTGGACAGCTACTTCGGCCTGACGATCCCGATCATCGCATCGGCCACGGCCACGTTCCTGTTCCGGCAGTTCTTCCTGACCATCCCGGACGAACTGGCCGAGGCGGCGCGCATCGACGGCGCCGGCCCGTTGCGCTTTTTCTGGGACGTGGTGCTGCCGCTGTCGCGCACCAGCATCGCGGCGCTGTTCGTGATCCAGTTCATCTATGGCTGGAACCAGTACCTGTGGCCGCTGCTGATCACCACGCAGAAGTCGATGACGCCCGTGGTGGTGGGCGTGACGCAGATGATCTCCCGTTCCGGGGACGCCGCCACCGACTGGAACCTCGTGATGGCCACGGTGATGCTGGCGATGATTCCGCCGGCCGTGGTCGTGGTGCTGATGCAACGCTGGTTCGTCAAGGGCCTCGTGGAAACGGAAAAATAAGGGCAAGGCATGGCTAAGCTGTCTCTACGCAACGTACAGAAAACCTACCCCGGCGGCACGCAGGTCGTCCACGGCATCGACATGGAGATCGCCGACGGCGAGTTCATCGTGATCGTGGGCCCGTCGGGCTGCGGCAAGTCCACGCTGCTGCGCATGGTGGCCGGGCTGGAAACGATCACGGGCGGCGAGGTGTGGATTGGCGACAACGTCGTCAACGACCTGGAGCCGGCCGCGCGCGACATCGCGATGGTGTTCCAGAGCTACGCGCTCTATCCGCACATGAGCGTGTACGACAACATGGCGTACGGGCTCAAGATCCGCGGCATGGCCAAGGCCGAGATCGAGCAGCGCGTGAAGCACGCGGCCGGCATCCTGGAACTGGCCCCGCTGCTGGAGCGCAAGCCGCGCGAGCTGTCCGGCGGCCAGCGCCAGCGCGTGGCCATGGGCAGGGCGATCGTCCGCGAGCCGGCGGTGTTCCTGTTCGACGAGCCGCTGTCGAACCTGGACGCCAAGCTGCGCGTGCAGATGCGGCTGGAGTTGAAGGACCTGCATCGGCGCCTGAAGACGACCAGCCTCTACGTCACGCACGACCAGGTGGAGGCCATGACGCTGGCCGACCGCATGATGGTGCTCAACGGCGGCCGCGTCGAACAGATCGGCACGCCGCTGGAAGTCTATGCGCGCCCGGCCAGCACGTTCGTGGCCAGTTTCATCGGCTCGCCCCCGATGAATCTGGTGCCGGTGGTGCGCAATGGGGCGGGGCAGGGCGGGGCGCAGATGCGCGTGGTGCCCCGGGAAGGCCAGGCCGAGACGGCCACGCTGGGCCACCTGCCGATGGGCCTGCACCTGCCGCAGCAGGCGCTGATGGGCCTGCGGCCCGAACACATCGAGCCGTGCGCCACGCACGAGGCCATCGCCGAAGTGGACGTGCGCGTGGTGGAGGCGCTGGGCGCCGATTCGTTCGCCTATGGCTCGCTGGGCGGCCAGCCCGTGGTCGTCCGGCTGGACAGCCACATGCCGGTGCGCGCCGGCGACCGGCTGCCTATCACGGCGTCGGCCGATCACCTGCATTTCTTCGACATGCAGCACGGCAGGCGGATCGAGGCGCTGGCATGAGCGATATCGGCACGCACTGGCCGTATCCGCGCCACATCGCCCATCGCGGCGCGGGCAAGCTGGCGCCCGAGAACACGCTGGCGGCGTTCCGGCACGGGGCGTCGTTCGGCTACCGGATGTTCGAGTTCGACGTGAAGCTGTCTGGCGACGGCAAGGCGGTGCTGATGCACGACGCGACGCTGGACCGCACCAGTTCTGGCCGCGGGCGGGTCGATGCGCTGACGCTCGGCGAACTGGCGCAGCTCGATGCCGGCAGCTGGCACGGGGCCGCGTTTGCGGGCGAGCCGATCCCGACGCTGGCGGCCGTCGCCCGCTACACGCAGGCCAACGGCTTCCTGGTCAATATCGAGATCAAGCCCGTGCCCGGCGCCGAGACCGGTACCGGTGCGGCCGTGGCGCTGGACGCACTTTCGCTGTGGCAGGGCGCCACGGTGCCGCCGCTGCTGTCGTCGTTTTCCGAAGCTGCATTGGAAGCGGCGCGGCTGGCCGTGCCTGGCCTGCCGCGCGCCTTGCTGCTCGACAAGCTGCCGGCCGACTGGCTGGACCGGCTGCGCCGCCTGGACTGCGTGGCGCTGGACGCCAACCATCGCGAACTCGATGCCCGCGTCATCGCCGACGCCCACGCGGCCGGCTTCAAGGTACTCAGCTACACCGTCAACGACCCGGCCCGCGCGCAGGACCTGCTGGCGTGGGGGCTAGACGGCCTGATTACCGATGCCGTCGACGTGATTGCACCAGACGCGTAACGTTCCTGGACAGTCTGTCCACGGTGTCTCGATTTTGCATCACGAAAAGTCCCCACTGTCCAGTGGATTACGTGCTATGCTCCGCGAGTGAAGACTTAGGTCCTTCCCGCACAACTTGCCCTTTCGGGTCTGGCGGCGAGACCGAAGACAGACGGCACCCCCGGGTGCCGTTCGTTCAAGGTGGTAACCGCAGGACCCCCAAGAGTTGTTTGCAATCCGCTAACCGGTCAGGCCGTGTCGCGGAAGGTTGATGAACCCGCTTAACTCCGGCAGACCCGGAGAATAGTGAGCGCCCCATGATGCAGCAGTACCAAAGCAATTCGTACCTCTTCGGCGGCAACGCCCCCTATGTGGAAGAGCTGTACGAGGCATATCTCCAGAATCCCAGCTCGGTTCCCGACAACTGGCGCGCGTACTTCGACGCGATGCAGAATGTCCCCGCTGTGGATGGTTCCAACGCCCGCGACATCCCCCACGCACCGATCGTTGCCTCGTTCGCCGAGCGCGCCAAGCAGGGCCCCATCAAGACCATTGTTGCCTCGGCCGATTCCGACATGGGCCGCAAGCGCGTCGCTGCCACGCAGCTGATCGCCGCCTACCGCAACATCGGTTCGCACTGGGCCGACCTCGATCCGCTCAAGCGCCAGGAGCGTCCGCCCCTGCCTGACCTGGATCCGGCGTTCTACGGTTTCTCCGAGGCCGACCTCGACATCGTCTTCAATGCCAGCAACACGTACTTCGGCAAGGAGTCGATGAGCCTGCGCGAGCTGCTCAACAACCTCCGCGAGACGTACTGCGGCACCATCGGCGCCGAGTTCATGTACGTGAGCGACCAGGCGCAGAAGCGCTGGTGGCAGGAGCGCCTGGAAACCACGCGCTCCAAGCCCGTGTTTACGCTGGAGAAGAAGAAGCACATCCTGGACCGCCTGACCGCGGCCGAGGGCCTGGAGCGCTTCCTCCACACCAAGTATGTCGGCCAGAAGCGCTTCTCGCTGGAAGGCGGCGAAAGCTTCATCGCCGCCATGGACGAACTGATCCAGCACGCCGGCAGCAAGGGCGTGCAGGAAATCGTGATCGGCATGGCCCACCGCGGCCGCCTGAACGTGCTGGTCAACACGCTGGGCAAGATGCCGGCGGACCTGTTCGCCGAATTCGAAGGCAAGCACGTCGACGACCTGCCGGCCGGTGACGTGAAGTACCACAAGGGCTTCTCGAGCGATGTCTCGACCGAGGGCGGCCCGGTCCACCTGTCGCTCGCGTTCAACCCGTCGCACCTGGAAATCGTCAACCCGGTGGTGGAAGGCTCGTCGAAGGCGCGCCAGGAACGCCGTGGCGACGCCGGCCACAAGGAAGTGCTGCCGGTGCAGGTGCACGGCGACGCCGCCTTTGCCGGCCAGGGCGTGGTGATGGAAACGCTGAACCTCGCGCAGACCCGTGGCTACGGCACGGGCGGCACGATGCACATCGTCATCAACAACCAGATCGGCTTCACCACGTCGGACCCGCGCGACGCCCGCTCGACGCTGTACTGCACGGACGTGGTCAAGATGATCGAGGCCCCGGTGCTGCACGTGAACGGCGACGACCCCGAAGCCGTGGTGTACGCCATGCAGCTGGCCGTTGACTTCCGCATGGAATTCAACAAGGACGTCGTGGTCGACATCATCTGCTTCCGCAAGCTGGGCCACAACGAGCAGGACACGCCTGCCGTGACGCAGCCGCTGATGTACAAGAAGATCGGCCAGCACCCGGGCACCCGCAAGCTGTACGCGGACAAGCTGGTGGCGCAGAGCCTGACCCCTGCCGAGTTCGGCGACGAGCTGGTCAAGGGCTACCGTGCCGCCATGGACGCCGGCAAGCACACGGTGGACCCCGTCCTGTCGAACTTCAAGAACAAGTTCGCGGTGGACTGGATGCCGTTCCTGAACCGCAAGTGGACCGATGCCGCCGACACCGCCGTGCCTGTCACGGAGCTGAAGCGCCTGGCCGAGCGGATCACGACGATCCCGGAACACGTCAAGCTGCACCCGCTGGTCGAGAAGGTCATCAAGGACCGCGCCAACATGGGCCGTGGCGAGCAGATGCTCGACTGGGGCATGGGCGAGCACCTGGCCTTCGCGTCGCTGGTGGCCTCGGGCTACCCGGTGCGCATCACCGGCCAGGACGCCGGCCGCGGCACGTTCACGCACCGCCACGCCGTGCTGCACGACCAGGCCCGCGAGCGCTGGGATGCCGGCTCGTATGTGCCGCTGCAGAACGTGTCGGACAACCAGGCTCCGTTCACGGTGATCGACTCGGTGCTGTCCGAAGAAGCCGTGCTCGGCTTCGAATACGGCTACTCGACCGCCGAACCGAACGCGCTGGTGATCTGGGAAGCCCAGTTCGGCGACTTCGTCAACGGCGCCCAGGTGGTGATCGACCAGTTCATCTCGTCGGGTGAAGTCAAGTGGGGCCGCGCCTCGGGCCTGACGATGATGCTGCCGCACGGCTACGAAGGCCAGGGTCCGGAACACAGCTCGGCCCGTATCGAGCGGTTCCTGCAGCTCTGCGCCGACCACAACATGCAAGTGGTGCAGCCGACCACGCCGGCCCAGATCTTCCACCTGCTGCGCCGCCAGATGATCCGCCTGTTCCGCAAGCCGCTGGTCATCATGACGCCGAAGTCGCTGCTGCGTAACAAGGACGCCGTGTCGCCGCTGTCCGACCTGGCCAAGGGCCATTTCGAGACCGTGATCCCCGACCACGAGGAACTGAACGCCAGCAAGGTCAAGCGCGTGATCATGTGCTCGGGCAAGGTCTACTACGACCTGGTCAACACCCGCAAGGAACGCGAGGCGAACGACACCGCGATCATCCGCCTGGAACAGCTCTACCCGTTCCCGCACAAGGCCGTGGCCGCCGAACTCAAGAAGTACCCGGCCGCGACCGAAATCGTATGGTGCCAGGACGAGCCGCAGAACCAGGGCGCCTGGTTCTTCGTCCAGCACTACATCATGGAAAACATGACGGAAGGCCAGAAGCTCGGTTATGCCGGTCGTCCCGCCTCGGCTTCGCCGGCGGTGGGCTACTACGCAAAGCACAACGAGCAACAGAAGGCGCTGCTGGAAGCCGCGTTCTCCAAGCTCAAGGGCTTTGTTCTGACCAAGTAATTCGTTGGCCCCCCACGGCAGCGCACAGGGATGCGCGCCGTGGGATGGCCTGCCTGCAACGAAACACATACGCATACATCGAGGATCTTACAAACCATGGCTATTGTTGACGTCAAGGTTCCGCAACTGTCTGAGTCGGTCGCCGAAGCGACCATGCTGAACTGGAAGAAGAAGCCGGGCGAAGCCGTCGCTCAGGACGAAATCCTGATCGAGATCGAAACGGACAAGGTTGTGCTGGAAGTGCCGGCTCCGTCGGCTGGCGTGCTGTCGCAAATCATCAAGAACGACGGCGACACCGTCGTGGCCGATGAAGTCATCGCCAAGATCGACACGGAAGCCACCGCTGGCGCCGCCGCCCCGGCTGCTGCCGCCCCGGCACCCGCTGCCGCCGCGCCCGCTCCGGCCGCCGCTGCACCGGCTCCGGCCGCTGCACCCGCTGCTGGCGCTGTTGCCATGCCGTCGGCTGCCAAGCTGATGGCCGAAGGCGGCCTGTCGGCATCGCAAGTGACCGGCACCGGCAAGGACGGCCGCATCACCAAGGGTGACGTGCTGGCAGCCGGTTCGGCGCCGGCCCCGGCTGCCAAGGCTGCCCCGGCTCCGGCCGCCGCCAAGGCCGCGCTGCCGCAGGTGTCGGCCCAGGTGGACTTCGCCGCGCTGGGCGACCGCCCGGAAGAGCGCGTGCCGATGAGCCGCCTGCGCGCCCGTATCGCCGAGCGCCTGGTGCAGTCGCAGTCGACCAACGCCATCCTGACCACGTTCAACGAAGTGAACATGAAGCCGGTGATGGATCTGCGCAACAAGTACAAGGACCGCTTCGAGAAGGAACACGGCGTGAAGCTGGGCTTCATGTCGTTCTTCGTCAAGGCGGCCGTGCACGCGCTGAAGAAGTACCCGATCATCAACGCTTCGGTCGACGGCAACGACATCGTCTACCACGGCTACTTCGACATCGGTATCGCGGTGGGCTCGCCGCGTGGCCTGGTGGTGCCGATCCTGCGCAACGCCGACCAGATGAGCCTGGCCGACATCGAGAAGAAGATTGCCGAGTTCGGCGCCAAGGCCCGTGACGGCAAGCTGTCGCTGGACGACCTGACCGGCGGCACGTTCTCGATCTCGAACGGCGGTACGTTCGGTTCGATGCTGTCGACGCCGATCATCAACCCGCCGCAGTCGGCCATCCTGGGCGTGCACGCCACGAAGGACCGCGCCGTGGTGGAAGACGGCCAGATCGTGATCCGTCCGATGAACTACCTGGCCATGTCCTACGACCACCGGATCATCGATGGCCGCGAAGCCGTGCTGGGCCTGGTGGCGATGAAGGAAGCGCTGGAAGATCCGGCCCGCCTGCTGCTGGACCTGTAATCGGTCCGCGTTCCCAGACAGACACTCCGTCTTCCGTTTGTCGTCGTCCCCGCGCCCCGGCGCGGGGACCCGGCGAGCGCATCGCCTGCCGATGCCGCCGGATGCCCCGCCACGTGGCGGGCATGACGTGCCAAAGAGAAATTTCCCATGAGCAAACAATTCGACGTGCTGGTGATCGGCGCCGGCCCCGGCGGCTACATCGCCGCCATCCGTGCAGCCCAGCTTGGCCTGAACGTGGCCTGCCTGGAAGGCAACGCCTATGACGACCCGAAGGGCGAGGCCCGCCTGGGCGGCACCTGCCTGAACGTGGGCTGCATCCCGTCCAAGGCACTGCTGGCTTCCTCGGAAGAGTTCGAGAAC
This sequence comes from Cupriavidus sp. SZY C1, assembly GCF_032190535.1. Lineage (NCBI taxonomy): Bacteria > Pseudomonadati > Pseudomonadota > Betaproteobacteria > Burkholderiales > Burkholderiaceae > Cupriavidus > Cupriavidus sp. SZY C1. The sequence goes on along the minus strand of NZ_JAUANU010000019.1, from coordinate 22,777 downwards.
GCCACGCACCACCTGGCCGACCATGGCATCACCGTGGGCGACGTCAAGGTCGACGTGGCCAAGATGCTGAAGCGCAAGGACGACATCGTCGGCAAGATGACCAAGGGCATCGAGTTCCTGTTCCGCAAGAACAAGATCACGCTGTTCAAGGGCTACGGCAAGTTCGCCGGCAAGGCGGCCGAGGGCTTCCAGGTGGAAGTCAACGGCGAGACGCTGACCGCCAAGCAGGTCATCATCGCCACCGGCTCGAAGGCCCGCCACCTGCCGGGCATCCCGGTCGACAACAAGCTGATCAGCGACAACGAAGGCGCGCTGAAGTACGACACCGTGCCCAAGAAGCTGGGCGTGATCGGTGCCGGCGTGATCGGCCTGGAGCTGGGTTCGGTGTGGCGCCGCCTGGGTGCCGACGTGACCGTGCTGGAAGCGCTGCCCGCCTTCCTGGGCGCCGCCGACGAGGGCGTGGCCAAGGAAGCCCAGAAGCTGCTGACCAAGCAGGGCCTGAAGTTCAACCTGGGCGTCAAGGTCAACGAAGTCAAGACCGGCAAGGACAACGTCACCGTGGCCTACACGGACAAGGACGGCAAGGACCAGACGCTGGAAGTCGATCGCCTGATCGTGTCGGTGGGCCGCGTGCCGAACACCGACAACCTGAACCTGGAAGCCGTGGGCCTGGGCGTGGACCAGCGCGGTTTCATCGAGGTGGACGACCACTGCCAGACCAAGGTGCCGGGCATCTGGGCCATCGGCGACGTGGTGCGTGGCCCGATGCTGGCGCACAAGGCCGAGGACGAAGGCGTGGCCGTGGCCGAGCGCATCGTCGGCCAGAAGCCGCACATCGACTTCAACACGGTGCCGTGGGTCATCTACACGTTCCCGGAAATCGCCTGGGTCGGCAAGACCGAGCAGCAACTCAAGGCCGAAGGCCGCGCGTACAAGTCGGGCCAGTTCCCGTTCATGGCCAACGGCCGTGCGCTGGGCATGGGCGCCGCCGACGGCTTCGTGAAGATGCTGGCCGACGCCAAGACCGACGAGATCCTGGGCGTGCACATCGTGGCCGCCAACGCGTCGGACCTGATCGCCGAAGCCGTGGTGGCGATGGAGTTCAAGGCCGCCAGCGAGGATATCGGCCGGGTCTGCCACCCGCACCCGTCGATGTCGGAAGTCATGCGCGAAGCGGCTCTGGCCGTCGACAAGCGCCAGTTGAACATGTAATGCCCCTGTTCACCCTCGGGTGAGCACCGGCGCGCCGCGAATATCCGCGGCGCGCCGTTTTCGCTTGCAGCACCGTATTTCCGCCAGGCCCCCAAGATGAACGTCAACGAGTTTTACGAGCACGAACTCAAGCAGCGCGGCTATCAGTCCGACGAGGCGCAACTGCGCGCCGTGGCGCGGCTGCAGCAATGCTATGACGAGTGGGTGGCGTACAAGAGCCGCCGCAGCAACGCGCTGAAGAAGCTGCTGGTGCACCCCGACGTGCCCAAGGGCGTGTACATGTGGGGCGGGGTAGGGCGCGGCAAGTCGTTCCTGATGGACAGCTTCTACTCGTGCGTGCCCGTGGTGCGCAAGACGCGGCTCCATTTCCACGAATTCATGCGCGAGGTGCACCGCGAGCTCGAAGAGCTGCGCGGCCGTCCCGACCCGCTCGACGAGCTGGCCAGGCGCATCGCGCGGCGGTTCCGGCTGATATGCTTCGACGAGTTCCACGTCAGCGACGTGGCCGACGCGATGATCCTGCACCGCCTGCTGCAGCAGTTGTTCGACAACGGCGTGCAGTTCGTGATGACCTCCAACTATCGTCCCGACCTGCTGTACCCGGACGGCCTGCACCGCGACCGCGTGCTGCCGGCCATCGCGCTGCTGCAGACCAAGCTCGACGTGCTGAACGTGGACGCGGGCATCGACTACCGCAAGCGCGCGCTGGAGCAGGTGCAGGCGTACCACACGCCGCTGGGCCGCGAGGCCAGCGCGGCGCTGCGCGACGCGTTTACGTCGATTGCCGGCACCGCGGACGAATCGCCGATCCTCCATATCGAACACCGCGAGATCAAGGCGCTGCGCAAGGCCAACGGCGTGGTCTGGTTCGACTTCGCCACGCTGTGCGGCGGTCCGCGCTCGCAGAACGACTATCTGGAGATCGCCTCGCAGTTCCACACGGTGATCCTGTCGGACGTGCCCAGGATGACCCCGCGCATGTCGTCGGAAGCGCGGCGCTTCACGTGGCTGATCGACGTGTTCTACGACCACAAGGTCAAGCTGCTGATATCGGCCGAGGTGCCGGCCGACGAGCTGTACACCGAAGGCCAGATGGCCAACGAATTCCACCGGACCGTGTCGCGGATCATCGAGATGCAGTCGCGCGAGTACCTGGAGTCCGAGCGGCGCGTGATGGACACGTCGCTGACCTGAACGGCGGGCGGGCCGGGGGCAGGCCCGGTCGACTGTTGTTTCCGGAAGACCTGCGGGGGACGTATCTGACTTCGTTCCCCGGGGTTTGATTTGCATCAAGGCGGAGGGTGCGCGAGATACCTAGTATCCACTGGGTAATAAAAGCGCGCCATGTCGTCCCTACCTGCCGCCCCCCTCGCGCCACCCCTGGCTTCCGCCGTACCCCCCGCCGCCCGCATCCCTGGGCAGGCATCGTCGTCTCCATCCGAATCCACCTCCGATTGCTTCCATTGCGGCCAGCCGCTGGACCGCGCGCAGCCGCTCGTCGCCGAGATTGACGGCCAGTCGCGCCAGTTCTGCTGCGGTGGCTGCCAGACGCTGGCCCGGACGCTGCACGCGGCCGGCTTTGGCCACCTGTACGGCGATGTCACCCGGTTCGCGCGCCCGATCGACGCCGAGGCGCGGCGCGAAGCCGAGCCGGTCTGGGCCGCCTACGACACCCCCGAGCTGCGCCGCCAGTTCGTGCGCGAGCTGGCCGACGGCCGGGCCGAGGTGACGCTGGCGCCCGAGAACATCCGCTGCGCAGCCTGCGCATGGCTGATCGAGCAGCATCTGGCACAGCTAGACGGCGTGGAATCGGTCGTGGCGAACGTGGCGACGCGGCGGGTGGTGGTGCGCTGGCGCGCCGCCGCGCAGGGCGTGGCGGACCTGCTGGCGAGCCTGGCCGACATCGGCTACGCGGCCTGGCCGTTCGAGGTGTCGCGGACCGACCGGCAGGACCGCCGCGAACGGCGCAGCCTGCTCATGCGCATGGCGGTGGCCATGCTCGGCATGATGCAGGTGATGATGTACGCGTGGCCGCTCTACACGCATGAGGCCACGATCGATCCCGGGCAGCTCCAGCTCATGCGCTGGGCCAGCCTGGCGCTGACCGTCCCCGTGGTGCTCTATTCGGCGTGGCCGATCTTCGCCGGCGCGTGGCGGTCCATCCGCCAGCGCCACATGGGCATGGACGTGCCGGTGGCCATCGGCGTCGCGGCGGGCTTCGTGGCCAGCGCCGTGGCGACGGTGCGCGGCATTGGCGAGGTCTATTTCGATTCGGTGACGATGTTCGTCGCATTCCTGCTGCTGGCGCGCTACCTCGAATTGCGCGTCCGCCAGGCGTCGCGCAGCGGCGCCGAAATGCTGGCGCGGCAGCTGCCGGCCACCTGCGAGCGGCTGGCCGGGGCGGGTGTTGCCGGCGAGCGCATCCCGGTGGCGCGGCTCCAGCCGGGCGACCGCATCCGCGTCAAGGCCGGCGACATCGTACCCGCCGACGGGGTGGTGCTGGCCGGCGCGAGCGAACTCGACGAATCGATGCTGACCGGCGAGGCGCGGCCCGTGAAGCGCGCCATGGGCGACATCGTGCTGGCCGGCTGCTTCAATACGGCCAGCCCGCTGGAGGTACGGGTGGACCGCGTCGGCGCGCAGACGCGGCTAGCGGAAATCGTGACCGTGCTCGACCGCGCGCTGGCCGAGAAGCCCCGGCTGGCCCAACTGGCCGATCGCGTGGCCGGGTGGTTTGTCGGCACGCTGCTCGTGATGGCGGTGGTGACCGGGGTGGTGTGGGCGCTCTGGATCGACCCGTCGCGCGCGCTGCTCGTGACGGTGGCGGTGCTGGTGGTGAGCTGTCCGTGCGCGTTGTCGCTGGCGACGCCGGCGGCGCTGGCTGCGGCCGGCGCCGCGCTGTCGCGCCGGGGCGTGCTGCTGACGCGCGCGCATGCGCTGGAAACGTTGTCGCGCGTCACGGACGTGGTGCTCGACAAGACCGGCACGCTGACGGAGGGGCGCTTTGCGCTGGTCAACACGCAAATTCTGGGTACGGCGGACGCCAATACCTGCCGCCGCGTTGCCGCGGCCATGGAGCGGGGCGGCGAGCATCCCATCGCCAGGGCGTTTGTGGAGGCGGCGGGCGAGACGGAGGTACTACCGCACGTCGCTGACCTCCGCAACGTGCCCGGCCAGGGCCTGGAGGCACGGGTCGACGGGCGCCACGTACGCCTTGGCTGCCGTGAATTCGTCGCGGCGCTGGCAACGCAGCCGCCGCCCGACGCCACCGTTCATGACGGTCATCCCGGCGCCACGGAAGTCTGGCTCGGCGATGCCGACGCCTTCCTCGCGGTCTTCCAGCTGGCCGATGTCGAACGGACACAGACGCGCGCCTTGCTGCAGCGCCTGTCGCATCTTGGCGTGCGTACCCATCTGGTTTCCGGCGACGGCGTTGCGGCCGTGCGCTGGTGGGCCGACCGGCTCGGCATGGCGACCGCGGCGGGCGCGGTGACGCCCGAAGGCAAGCGGGAATACGTGGCTGCGCTGCAGCAGGGCGGGGCGGTCGTGCTGGCCGTCGGCGACGGCATCAATGACGCCCCCGTGCTGGCCCAGGCCCAGGTATCGATTGCCATCGGCAGCGGGGCGCCCCTGGCGCAGGCCGGCGCCGATGCGGTGCTGACCCATGGCGGCGTGGCGGAAGTCGCCACCGCCATCGTCGCGGCACGCCGGACCCGCCGGGTGGTGCGGCAGAACCTGGGCTGGGCGTTCGCCTACAACGTCATCGCCATCCCGCTGGCGGCCACGGGCCACGTCACGGCGTGGATGGCAGGCATCGGCATGTCGGTGTCCTCGCTGCTCGTGGTGGCCAATGCATGGCGGCTGCTGCGCGTCAAGGGCGTGCCGGCCGGGGAGGGGCGCTGAATGGAAACCCTGTATCTGCTGGTGCCGATGAGCCTGATTCTCGTCGTGCTGATCGCCGGGGCGCTCTGGTGGGCGCTGCATGCCGGCCAGTACGACGACCTGGACCGGCCCGGCGAAGCCATTCTGCTCGACAACGACAAGCCGCAGGAGCCGGAGCGCAGGCATTGACGGACGCGGCCCTGTTGCAGTCGTGGCACGACTGACATGACGTCACGCAAACAGTTCGCATCCGGTACAGGTGACTTGATTGAGATCAACGCGGCAGCGGTCGCGTTTTTCTAAAGTCACACAGTCAATAGGTTTATTCTTACTTAGCTTGGGGGTCTGAATGGCTGTCACCACCGCGTCTCCACGCGCCGACACCTTCAATTACGGCGTCGTGCGGCAGTTTGCCGTCATGACCGTTGTCTGGGGTATTGTCGGCATGGCCGTAGGCGTTCTGCTTGCGGCGCAACTGATCTGGCCGGAACTGAATTTCAATACGCCGTGGCTGTCGTTCGGCCGCCTGCGACCGCTGCATACCAATGCGGTCATTTTCGCCTTTGGCGGCAGCGCGCTGTTTGCCACGTCGTACTACGTGGTGCAGCGCACCAGCCAGGCGCGCCTGTTCTGCGGGCCACTGGCCGCCTTCACGTTCTGGGGCTGGCAGATCGTCATCGTGGCCGCCGCGATCACGCTGCCGCTCGGCATCACCACCTCCAAGGAGTATGCGGAGCTGGAATGGCCGATCGACATCCTGATCACGCTGGTCTGGGTGGCCTACGCCATCGTCTTTTTCGGGACGATTGTCAAGCGCAAGACCCGCCACATCTACGTGGCCAACTGGTTCTTCGGCGCGTACATCCTCACCATCGCCATCCTGCATATCGTCAACAACATCGAGATGCCGGCGTCGCTGTGGAAGTCCTACTCGGCCTACGCGGGCGTGCAGGACGCGATGATCCAGTGGTGGTATGGCCATAACGCGGTGGGCTTCTTCCTGACCACGAGCTTCCTGGGGATGATGTACTACTTCATCCCGAAGCAGGCCGAGCGCCCGATCTACTCCTACCGCCTGTCGATCGTCCACTTCTGGGCGCTGAACTTCACCTACATGTGGGCGGGCCCGCACCACCTGCAGTACACAGCGCTGCCCGACTGGGCACAGTCGCTCGGCATGGTGTTCTCGCTGATCCTGCTCGCGCCGTCGTGGGGCGGGATGATCAACGGGATCATGACGATGTCCGGCGCCTGGCACAAACTGCGCACTGATCCGATTCTCAAGTTCCTGGTGGTGGCGCTGTCGTTCTACGGCATGGCGACATTCGAAGGCTCGATGATGTCGATCAAGACCGTGAATGCGCTGTCGCACTACACGGACTGGACGATCGGCCACGTCCACTCGGGCGCGCTGGGCTGGGTCGCGATGATCTCGATCGGCTCGCTGTACTACCTGATCCCGCGCCTGTTCGGCGAAAAGCAGATGTACAGCACGCGCCTGATCGAGCTGCACTTCTGGGTGGCGACGATCGGCGTGGTGCTCTACATCGCGTCGATGTGGATTGCCGGCGTGATGGAAGGGCTGATGTGGCGCGCCACGCAGCCGGACGGCACGCTGACCTATGCGTTCGTGGAAGCCGTGAAGGCCAAGTATCCGTTCTACCTGATCCGACTGCTGGGCGGCCTGTGCTTCCTGGGTGGCATGTTCATCATGGCCTACAACGTGTTCCGCACCATCGCCGGCAAGCCGGCCGTGGATGCGCCGATCCCGGCCAGCCTGCCGGCTTCCGCCCACTGACACGCCGAGGACGCAAACAATGTCTCAGAATCAAGGTTTCTTCAGGCACGAGACGCTGGAGAAGAACGTCGGCTGGCTGATCGTCGCCACGATCATCGTGGTCAGCATTGCCGGCCTGGTGCAGATCGTGCCGCTGTTCTTCCAGCACTCCACGACCCAGCCCGACCAGGGCATCACGCCATACTCGCCGCTGCGGCTGATGGGGCGCGACATCTACATCCGCGAAGGCTGCGTGGGCTGCCACTCGCAGCAGGTGCGCACGCTGCAGGCCGAAACGGAGCGGTACGGCCACTTCTCGACGGCCGGCGAATCGGTGTACGACCACCCGTTCCTGTGGGGCTCCAAGCGGACCGGCCCGGACCTGGCGCGGGTGGGCGGGCGCTATTCGGACGACTGGCAGCGCATCCACCTGCGCAGCCCGCGTGACGTGGTGCCGGAATCGGTCATGCCGTCCTACCCGTGGCTGGAAAAGACGCCGCTGGCGACCGATTCGATCCAGGCGCGCATGAAGGCGCTGCAGCGCCTGGGCGTGCCCTATACCGATGCCGAGATTGCCGGCGCTCCGGAGGAGCTTGCCGGCAAGACCGAAGAGGACGCCATGGTCGCGTACCTGCAGGGCCTCGGCTTGAATCGCCGCAATGTCCGGCTGGACACGGCGCCCGTGCCCGCCACGGCTGAGACGGCGGCCGAAGCCGCCGCGCCAGCCAAGGAGTAATGCCATGGTGATCGTTACCGCAATTGCCACCGTGCTGTCGATGCTGACGTTCCTGGGCATCTGCTGGTGGGCGTGGTCGGCTGGCCGCCGGGCGGCCAACGACGAATCGGCGATGCTGCCGTTCGCCTTGCCCGATGAGAACAACCCTACAAGCCGGACCTAGTCACCATGAGCGATTTCATTTCCGATTTCTGGAGTTACTACATCGCGGCCATTGCGCTGATCGGTATCGCCTGGTGCGTGTGGCTGCTGTTCTCGCAGCGCAAGATGCCCAAGGGCGTCAGCACGACCGACGATACCGGCCACGTCTGGGACAACGACCTGCGCGAGCTGAACAACCCGCTGCCGCGCTGGTGGATGTGGATGTTCCTGCTGGCCTGCATCTTCAGCCTGGGCTACCTGATCCTGTATCCGGGGCTCGGCTCGTACGCGGGCGTACTCAAGTTCTCGTCGCAGGATGAGCTTGCCGCGCACCGGCAGGCCGCCGAGAAGATGCAGAACGAGATCTACGCCAAGTACCTGAAGATGGACGTCAAGCAGGTGGCGGCGGACCCCGATGCGCGGGAAATCGGCCAGCGGCTGTTCCTGAACTATTGCGCGCAGTGCCATGGATCGGACGCGCGCGGCAGCCGGGGTTTTCCGAACCTGACCGATGACGACTGGCTCTATGGCGGCGAGCCCGAGACGATCCAGCAGACGATCGCCAAGGGCCGCAATGGCGTGATGCCGCCGTTTGCCGGCGCCATTGATGGCAAGCAGGCCGGCGATACCGCGCAGTACGTGCGGTCGCTGTCGGGGCTGACATACGACCCGATCCGGGCCTCGCGCGGCGAGAGCACGTTCAAGTCGACCTGCGTGGCCTGCCATGGCGGGAGCGGCAAGGGCAACCAGGCCCTGGGCGCGCCCAACCTGTCGGACAAGGTGTGGCTGTACGGCAGTTCGGAAGGTGCGATCGTCGATGCCATTCTCAAGGGCCACAACGGCCATATGCCGGCCCACGAGGAAATCCTGACGCCCGAACGCATCCGCATGCTGACGGCCTATGTCTGGGGCCTGTCGAATTCGGCAGCACCGGCAGGACAATGACAAACCGCGCCCCGGAGGCCCGCCGGCGAGGCAGGCCCCGGGGGCAAGAGGGCTGAACCATGAACGCGCCCCTGGAATCTCCCCCCACACGCGAGGCTGGCGAGACGGCCACCTGGCGACCCGCGCCGCCATCCAGGACGGCGGCCGATGCCACCGAGGAAGCGCTCTACGAAGTCCGGCGCAAGATCTACCCGCGCTCGATCACGGGTGCCTTCTCAAGCTGGCGTGTCTGGCTGGTCATCCTGACCCAACTGGTCTACTACGGCACCCCCTGGCTGCAATGGAACGACCGCCAGGCCGTGCTATTCGACCTCGGCGCCCGCAAGTTCTACATCTTCGGCCTCGTGCTATGGCCACAGGACGTGATCTACCTGGCCGTGCTGCTAGTGATCTCGGCACTGTCGCTGTTCCTGTTCACGGCGTTAGCGGGGCGATTGTTCTGCGGTTACGCCTGCCCGCAAACGGTCTACACCGAAATCTTCATGTGGATCGAGCGCCGGGTGGAAGGCGACCGGATCGCGCGCATCCGGCTGGACGGCGATCCATGGAGCCTCCGCAAGCTGCGGATCAAGGCCACCAAGCACGCGTTGTGGATCGTCATCGCGCTGTGGACCGGCTTCACGTTCATCGGCTATTTCGCGCCGATCCGCGAGTTGGGCGGAGAAGTCCTGCACTGGACGCTCGGGCCCTGGCAGGCGTTCTGGATGCTGTTCTACGCCTTTGCCACGTGGGGCAACGCGGGCTTCATGCGCGAACAGGTCTGCAAGTACATGTGTCCGTACGCGCGGTTCCAGAGCGTGATGGTCGACCGCGATACCTACGTGGTCACCTACGACGTCGGGCGCGGCGAGCCGCGCGGCAGCCGTTCGCGCAAGGCCGACCACCATGCGGCGGGACTTGGCGACTGCGTCAACTGCAGCATCTGCGTGCAGGTGTGCCCAACCGGCATCGACATCCGCGATGGCCTGCAGTACGAGTGCATCGGCTGCGGGGCCTGCATCGACGCGTGCGACCAGGTCATGGACAAGATGGATTACCCGCGCGGGCTGATCCGGTACACGTCCGAGAACGCCATGCGCCAGAAGCTGTCGCCGACGGCGGCGCGCAAGCGGCTGCTGCGTCCGCGCACCATCGTCTATACGCTGATCTGGCTGGCGCTGAGCGCCGGTTTCATCGCCTCGCTGGCGATGCGGACGCCGCTGAAGGTCGACATCATCCGCGACCGCGGCGCGCTGGGGCGCGAAGTCGAAGGCCGCTGGATCGAGAATGTGTACCGGCTGCAGCTCATCAATGCGACCGAAGCGCCGATGAAGATCCGCGTGCAGGCCAACAGCGCGGAAATGCAGGACCTGACTGTCGAGTACGACCAGGGCGCGGAAGGGCTGGCGCCGACGTCGAACCGCCTGCTGCCGATCCGGATTCGCGTGCCGATCGAGGATGCGAAGGAGGGCACGCACAAGATCGAGGTGACCGTCACGGCCGAGACCGGCACCGATCGCGACGTACGAATTCGGCAAAGTACGAGTTTCATCGTCCCGCGCAATCTGTGACGCTGTGGCGGAAGCGCTGGGCGAATGGCCAAACTGGAGAGCGAAATGAACCCGAACCCCGCAAAACCCTGGTACAGGGAACCCTGGCCATGGATTCTGATGAGTGGCCCGCTGCTGGCAATGATCGGTTGCGGCGTCACGATCTGGCTGGCCAATGGCCATGCCGACATTCCCGTCGCCGACGCCGCCCGTCACGGACTGGTGGTCGAGAAAGTCGGGTCCGCGCCAACCGAACCGCCGGCGAGGCGCCCATGAGACTCCGCTGGCTGATGTGGGTGCTGTGGCCGGCGTTTCTGATGGGCGGCGCGGCCACGGCAGTCGTGTTCTCGGTTGTGGATCCTGGTGACCTGAGCTTCTTCGGCCACCCGGTGGAGGCGTCGCGGCAAGCGGTTTACACAGTGGGATTCCTGGTGGCGTGGCTGTTCTGCGCGCTCTCCAGCGGACTTACGCTGTACACGATGCCGGTAAAGCTGAGCGATACCGATGAACTCGAATAGCGCAGTCGAACAAAAAGGCCGCTCCGGATTTGCTCCGACGCGGCCTTTGTCGTGATACGGGGCGGGCGGCAGGTGCCGCGGGCCTCAGCAGGATCGGCTGTACACCTGCTTGATAGCGGCCATGTCGATCAGCTTGACGTGCCGTTGGCGGATCTGGATCAGGCCGGCTTCGGCGAATCGCGAGAACAGCCGGCTGACCGTTTCCAGTTTCAGGCCAAGGTAGCTGCCGATTTCCTCGCGGCTCATGCGCAGCACGAACTCGGTGGAGGAGTAGCCGCGCGCGGAGAGTCGCTCGGACATGTTGACGAGGAACGCGGCCAGCCGCTCTTCGGCACGCATCGAGCCGAGCGTGATCAGCATGACCTGGTCCTGCGAGATTTCCTTGCTCATCAGCCGCAGGAACTGGCCTTGCAGCGAGGGCAGGTGGCCCGACAGCGCTTGCAGTTCGTCATACCGGACGACGCAGACTTCGGTGTCCTCAAGCGCCGTCGCATCGGAAGCGTGCTGCATCTCGCCGAGACCGTCGAGGCCGATGACTTCGCCAGGCAGATGAAAGCCGGTGATCTGCGTGCGGCCGTCTTCCATCGTGACGTGCGTCTTCAGCGTGCCGAAGCGGATGGCATACACGGCGCTGAGCGGTTCGCCCATGCGGTACAGCGTTTCGCCCTTGTGAACTCGCACACGTTCCTGCACGAGCGTGTCCATCTTCACGAGGTCCTGTTGCGACATGCCCACCGGCAGGCAAAGTTGACCCATTGCACACGTGGAACAACGGGGCGACATCTCGGTGACGGGGATGGAAGTCAACAATTGAGTGCTCGTATGAATGCGCTTGCAGCGAGGGCGCGATGCAGGCATTTTACAGCGTCGAGTGACGCAGAAGCGAGGAACAGTTGCCATTTGGTGTGCTTTTAAGCGTTTTTCTGATGGCCTTGCTCGGTGGCATGCATTGCGCTGCAATGTGTGGAGGAATTGCTATTGCTGCGGAGCAAAAACGGCCGAGCAGTGCAACGATTTTCGTACACCGTTCACGAAATCAATGGTGGGCCGAACTCTGCGTCATGCACGCCGGGCGCATCACCACCTACATGCTGCTGGGCGCGGCGTTGGGCGCCTTCGGTGCGACGGTGTGGCGGCAGGACTATCTGCCTTTGCAGCGATGGCTCTATGCGCTGGGCAGCCTGATGCTGGTGCTGACGGGCGTCTGGCTGCTGCGCGGTCGCGTGATCGGGATGGAATGGATCGAGCGAACGGCTGCGAAGGCAGCGGCACCGGTAGGGCGGCTTGCGGGCTGGTTGTCGGTCGGTCTGCCCGCCGGCTTGCGTCCATCGCAGCGGGCCACGCCGATGCTGCGCCGCTACGGCATGGGTCTCGCCTGGGGATTGGTCCCATGCGGCATGGTCTATGGCGCACTCGCGCTGGCGCTGCTGGCCGGCAACGCTGCATCCGGCGCGTTGGTGATGGGGGCCTTCGGGCTAGGCACGCTGCCGAATCTGCTGGTCATGTCGGGTATGTCCGGATACCTGCGGCAGTGGTCGCGCAAACGGGGGGTGAGGGTCGCTTCTGCCGCGCTGGTCATCGGTTTCGGGGTGCTGGGCGTGGCCCGGGCGGTATGGCTGCCTGAGACGCTGGCGCAACATGGTTTTTGCGTGGTGTTCTGAATCGGCCACAAGGCCGGGTTGCGGGCGGGACCGGGAATGCCATACAATCGCCAGAACCACGGTATCGCGCCGCGCCATGTTTCTGGCGTCGCCGGACCGCTGTCCCGATCTGGGGCGCGTGTCCAGGTTTCCGGCCACTCCGGTGCACCGGCAACGTCTCTACAGTCCATCCGGTTCAAAAGATCTGGTTAAAAGGCCGGCGACGGTTGGGAAGGTGGCGCCGGCCAGGGCGATGTTGCCCGAGCCGATATCGGTATTTTCTTGCCGTCTTGGCCATCCGGTGGCCCAGGCGAATGTCCGCCCCGAAGGGAGAAGGCGCGACGCAAGAGGTCCGTCGACTGGAGAAGCTGGCCAGCCCCGGACGATCTCCTGCCGGACCGACCCGGCAATTCGATGCAAGGAATGATGTGCACGGCTGCGCTGCATTAGGCGGGCGAGCTGGCTGCGCGATGAGATGGCGATGGCTCTGGCCTCGCTGTATCTGCAATCTCCAGTGCCCCGGGACTCGTCCGGGGGCAGGTGCAAAGACAGGCTGCACGCAATCACATGAATACCCAAGAGGCGAAGATCGTCCTCGAGACCGCGCTGATCTGCGCGCAGGAGCCGCTGCGCGTTGGCGATCTGCGGCGGCTGTTTGCCGACGACGTCGGCGCCGACACCATCCGGGTGTTGCTGGAACAGCTCCGGCAGGACTGGCAGCAGCGCGGGGTCGAGCTCGTTGCGCTGGCCAGTGGATGGCGGTTCCAGAGCCGTCCGGAGATGCGCGAATTCCTGGACCGGCTGAACCCGGAAAAACCGCCCAAGTACTCCCGCGCGGTGATGGAAACCCTGGCCATCATCGCGTACCGCCAGCCGGTAACGCGGGGCGACATCGAGGAAATCCGCGGCGTCACGGTCAGCACCGACGTGGTCAAAAAGCTTGAGGACCGCGGCTGGATCGAGGTCATCGGCCATCGCGACGTGCCGGGCCGCCCGGCGCTCTATGCGACGACCAAGGCGTTCCTGGACGACCTGGGGCTCCGCTCGCTGGACGAGTTGCCGCCGCTGGAGGACGCCCAGGCTCAGGCCCAGGCCAACCTGCTGGACCAGCAGGCGATCGATTTCGAGGAAATCGCCACGGCCAACCCGCCGGCCAGCGATGAAGAAGCATTCGCCGCGCCCGTCGCCGATCCGGCGGCTGCCGCAACGGCCGGGCCGGAGCCCGTGACCGAAGCCGAAGCCGAGGCCGAGGCCGAGGCCGGACCGGTGGCAGACGCCGCCGACGAGGCGGATAGCGATACCAGCGTCGCCCTGCAGCCCGAGGAGGATGGGCAGGACGATGCGCCGGTGGCACATGCCAACGGCTACCACGTGGACACCGGGGCCGCCGTAGCGCAGACCCCCGAGCGTTCGGAACCGGCTGGCGAGGACTCGCCATTCCCGGCCGAAGACGACGAGCGCGTGTCCAACTGAACAACATGCAACATCGATAGTGAATACTTTGTCTGATTCCGCTGAGCAAGACGTCCGCCGCCCGGACGTGCCGGGCGATACCGGCGCAGCCCCCGATACGGGCAACGACGCCGACGGCGCGCCGCGCCGCAAGGGGCTGCGTCGCGGTCTGCGCAACCTGGTGGCCTCGCGCCGCCAGGCCGGGCAGGACCGGGACGCAGGCCGTTCGGAGGCTGACGCCGCCGCGCCGGCCGATGCCAACGCCGCCCAGCCCGCCGCACCGCGCGGCCGTGGTCGCCGCAAGCCCGCGGCGACGGCCGAAGCCGGTGCGCCGGACGCCGCCCAGAGCGATGCTGGCGAGAGCCAGCCGGCCCAGCCGGCGGGTCAGGGCCAGCGCAAGCGCCGCCAGCAGCCGCAACGCAAGGCCGCCCTGGTCGATGGCGACAGCAAGCCGGCCGCCGAGCAGCCCGGCAAGCGCAATCGCAACGGCCAGCGCAAGAACCAGGCTGGCGCAGGCCGCCAGGGTGCGGCAGGCGGTGGCGCGCGGGGCGAACCGCGCCAGGGCGACAAGCCTGCCAGGCCGGCCGGCAAGGGCGCCTCGGCCAAGCCCGCGGCGGGCGGCGAGGACGTGTTCCGCTTCGTGATTTCCGAGCAGTACGACGAGGAAGAGACGATCGTGCCGCGCACCAAGGCCAAGCCGGTGCGCGAGCTGACGTCCGACGACGACGCGCCCAAGCTGCACAAGGTGCTGGCCGAAGGTGGCCTGGGATCCCGCCGGGAGATGGAAGAGCTGATCCTGCAGGGCCGCGTGTCGGTGAACGGGCTGCCGGCCCACATCGGCCAGCGCATCCTGCCGACGGACCAGGTCCGCGTGAATGGCAAGCTGATCCACCGCAAGGTGTCGACCAAGCCGCCGCGCGTGCTGCTGTACCACAAGCCGTCCGGCGAAATCGTCAGCCAGTCGGACCCGGAAGGCCGTCCGACCGTGTTCGACAACCTGCCGCGCATCAAGAATGGCAAGTGGGTGGCCGTGGGCCGGCTGGACTTCAACACCGAAGGGCTGCTGATCTTCACGACGTCGGGCGATATCGCCAACCGCTTCATGCATCCGCGCTACGGCGTCGAGCGTGAATATGCGGTGCGGACGCTGGGCGAACTGGCCGAGGCCGACCGCCAGCGCCTGCTGCACGGCATCCAGCTCGACGACGGCGAGGCTAACTTCCTGCGGATCGCCGACGGTGGCGGGGAGGGCGTGAACCAGTGGTACCACGTCGCCCTGACCGAGGGCCGGAACCGCGAAGTGCGCCGGATGTTCGAGGCGGTCGGCCTGACCGTGTCGCGCCTGATCCGCACGCGCTACGGCCAGTTCCTGCTGCCGCGCGGCCTGAAGCGTGGCCGCTGGCAGGAGCTGGAAGGCACGGAAGTGCGCACGCTGATGGCCAATATCGGCCTCAAGGCGCCGGCCAAGGCCGAGCAGTCCGGTGGCAAGGGCGCGACCAAGGTGGGCGGGCGCAAGCAGCGCACGGAAGCGGCCATCGCCGGCATGCCGATGCACACGGGCATGGACGGCTTGCCGCGCTTCGAGAAGGCCGGGGGCAACCGTGGCGGCAATAGCGCCGGACGCGGCCAGCCCGACCCGATGCAGACGTCGATGGGCTACATTCCGTCGGGGCCGGCGCCGCTGACGTCGCATACGACCAAGTTCGGCGGCGGCATGGGCGGCGGTGGCGGCATGCGTGGCGCTGGCGGCGGCAAGGCAGGCGGTGCCGGTGGCGGACGCGGCGGTCGCAACGGCAACCTGGGCAATCCTGGCGCCGGCGGCAACCGTCCGCGCCGGGGTGGTGGCGAGGTCAACGGCAATGTGATGCCCAAGGCCGCCAAGGCTGGTGGCGGCAATCGCCGGCCGCGCGGCGGCGGCGGTGGTGGCCGCGGCGGTCACCGCTGACAGATCGCGGGCCGGTTCGGATACCCCGTCCCGGCCCGAATCTGGCGCGAATGCCATTCGCTTTTGCCTTTTAGCCGGCATCCGCGTATAATCAAAGTCTATTCAAAAGTATCATCCTCGGCGAGGATGGGCGAATGATGGGCATTGCGCCCATTTTTTTTTTGGTTCGCCCGTTTGTGCTTGCGACTGGACAACGTCACCCGGTGTGGCGCGTCCGGGCCGCGGATGATGGGGCAGGCAGGGCTTACAGGTCGTTTCGGAACCTCGATTTCAGAACGTTGTGTTGTCCGAAGTCTGCCAAGTATTGAAAGCCACTATTCGGGATTACAGTGCATCTGGCAGATTTGATCGAAACCACCCTTACCGGCATGGGCTACGAGCTGGTTGATCTTGAGCGAGCCCCCGCCGGACTTCTGCGTGTCTACATCGATCAGCCTGAAACCGGCATCGTCATCGAGGATTGCGAAAAAGTCAGCCGACAGCTCACGCACGTGCTGATGGTCGAGAACGTCGACTACGAGCGCCTCGAGGTTTCGTCGCCCGGCCTGGACCGTCCGCTCAAGAAGCTGGCCGACTTTGCGCGTTTCGCAGGCGAAGAAGCCCGCGTCACGCTGCGTCTGCCGGTCAATGGCCAGAAGAATTTCGTCGGCATCCTGCGCGAACCCGCGGGCGAGGCCGGGGCCGAGAAGATCGGCCTGGAATTCGAGGGCAAGGATGGCCCGGCACTGCTGGAATTCGCCATATCCGATGTCGACAAGGCACGCCTCGTGCCGGTAATCGACTTCAAGGGAAATCAAAGAAAAGGGAACAAGCAATGAGCCGCGAAGTTCTGTTGCTCGTCGATGCGCTAGCGCGCGAGAAGAACGTCGACAAGGATGTGGTGTTCGGTGCGCTGGAGGCAGCTCTGGCCTCGGCCACCAAGAAGCGCTTCGAGGAGGACGTGGATATCCGCGTCCATATCGACCGTGAATCCGGTGAGCACGAAACGTTCCGCCGCTGGCTTGTGGTCCCCGATGAACAGGGCCTGCAGGAGCCGGACAAGCAGATCCTGCTGTTCGAAGCCCGCGAGCAGAGCGCCGACATCCAGCTCGACGACTTCATCGAAGAGCAGATCGAATCGGTCGAATTCGGCCGGATCGGCGCCCAGGCCGCCAAGCAGGTGATTTTGCAGCGCATCCGCGACGCCGAGCGCGAGCAGATCCTGAACGATTACCTGGACCGCGGCGAGAAGATCATGACCGGCACGGTCAAGCGCGCCGACAAGAAGGGCCTGATCGTCGAATCGGGCCGGGTCGAGGCGCTGCTGGCCCGTGACCAGATCATCCCGAAGGAAAACCTGCGCACGGGCGACCGCGTGCGGGCGTATATCCTGAACGTGGACCGCGCCGCGCGCGGCCCGCAGATCGAACTGTCGCGCACCGCGCCGGATTTCCTGATCAAGCTCTTCGAGAACGAAGTGCCGGAGATGGAACAGGGCCTGCTGGAGATCAAGGCGGCCGCCCGCGACCCGGGCGTGCGGGCCAAGATCGCCGTGGTGGCGCATGACAAGCGTATCGACCCGATTGGCACCTGCGTGGGCGTGCGTGGCACGCGCGTCACCGCCGTGCGCAACGAGATTGGCGGCGAGGCCGTGGACATCGTGCTGTGGTCGGAAGACCCGGCGCAGTTCGTGATCGGCGCGCTGGCCCCGGCGCAGGTCCAGTCGATCGTGGTCGACGAAGAGAAGCACAGCATGGATGTGGTGGTCGACGAGGAAAACCTCGCCGTCGCCATCGGTCGCAGCGGTCAGAACGTACGCCTGGCGTCGGAGCTGACCGGCTGGCAGATCAACATCATGACGCAGGAAGAGTCCGCGCAGAAGCAGGCCGAGGAAAGCGAGCAGGTACGCAAGCTGTTCATGGCCAAGCTGGACGTGGACGAGGAAGTGGCGGACATCCTGATCGAGGAAGGCTTCTCCACGCTGGAAGAAGTGGCCTACGTGCCCATCAGTGAGATGATGGAAATCGAGGCGTTCGACGAGGACACCGTCAACGAGCTGCGCAACCGCGCCCGCGATGCGCTGCTGACGATGGAACTGGCCCGGGAAGAAAAGGTGGAAGAGGTGTCGCAGGACCTGCGATCCCTGGACGGCCTGAACCCGGAGCTGATCGGCAAGCTGGCCGAAGGCAATATCCACACGCGCGACGACCTGGCCGAACTGGCCGTGGACGAACTGGTCGAGATGGCCGGTGTGAGCGAGGATGACGCCCGCACGCTGATCATGAAGGCACGGGAACATTGGTTTAACTGAGGGACACGTCCGGGCCCACGCGGCCCGGACGCGCTTTCCGCATACGAATTGTCCCGACGTAGAAACCGAGCATTGAAAGGGTTTGAATGGCAAGCACAACAGTTGCCCAACTGGCCGCAGAACTGAGCCGCAGCCCTGCTGCACTGCTGGAACAATTGCAGGCAGCTGGGGTGGGCAAGGCAAAGCCTGAAGACATCATTACCGAATCGGACAAGACCCGGCTGCTGGAGCATCTCAAGCGGTCGCACGGTCAATCCGATGACAGCGCACGCAAGAAGATCACGTTGACCAAGCGCGAAACGTCCGAGATCCGCCAGTCGGATTCCACGGGCAAGACCCGCACGGTGCAGGTCGAGGTGCGCAAGAAGCGCGTGCTGATCAAGCGCGACGAAGTCGAATCGCACGATGACGGCGCCGATGCCCACGCCGCTGCCGACGCCGAGGCCGCCGAACAGGCGCGCCGCGACGACGAACAGCGCCGCCAGCAGGCCGAGGCCCTGGCCCGCCAGGAAGCCGAGGCCCAGGCCGCCCGCGAGGCCGCCGAGCGCGAGGAAGCCGAGCGCCGCGCCAGGCAGGAAGCCCTGGAGGCCGAACAGCGCCGCCAGGCCGAACTGCTGGCCGAGAAGGCCGCCGAGGAAGCCGCCGCCGAGCGCGCAGCCACCGAGGCCGCCGAGGAAACCGCGCGCCAGAAGGCCGAGGAAGACAAGGCCCGTCTGGCCGCCGAGCGCCAGCAGGCGCAGAAGAACGCCGACGACGCCAAGGCTGCCGCCGACAAGGCCCGCGCCGAGCAGGACAGCGCCAAGGCCGCCGCCGATAAGGCGCGCGCCGAACAGGACGCTGCCGCCCGCCGCCGCCGCGAGGCTGCCGAAGCCGAAGCCCGTGCGATCCAGCAGATGCTGAACGCCCCGGCCCGCGTGCTGAAGGCGCCGTCGGAGCGCAAGGCCGAGGAGAAGAAGGCCGAGCAGACCGGCACGCTGCACAAGCCGGTGAAGCCGGCCGGCGCGACCACGGAAGCCAAGAAGGACGAGAAGAAGACCACCACGGCGCCTGCCGCGACCACCACTACCACCACGGCCGACAAGAAGGGCGGCAAGGGTGCGAAGGGCGGCTGGCAGGACGACAACCGCGGCGGCAAGAAGGGCGGCGGTCTGAAGACGCGCGGCGATTCGTCGGGCGGCACCGGCGGCTGGCGCAGTGGCCCGCGTGGCCGCGGCGGCAAGCAGCACGCCGACGACGGCCGCAGCAACTTCCAGGCGCCGACCGAGCCGGTGGTGCGTGAAGTGCACGTGCCGGAAACCGTCTCCGTGGCCGACCTGGCGCACAAGATGGCCGTCAAGGCGTCCGAGGTCATCAAGCAGATGATGAAGCTCGGCCAGATGGTGACGATCAACCAGGTGCTGGACCAGGAAACCGCCATGATCGTGGTGGAGGAAATGGGCCACAAGGCGTTCGCCGCCAAGCTGGACGATCCGGAAGCGCTGCTGGTGGTGGACGGCGAGGACCATGCCGACGCCGAGCTGCTGCCGCGTCCGCCGGTGGTGACCGTGATGGGTCACGTCGACCACGGCAAGACGTCGCTGCTGGATTACATCCGCCGCACCAAGGTTGCAGCGGGCGAAGCCGGTGGCATTACGCAGCACATCGGCGCGTACCACGTGGAAACGGACCGTGGCGTGATCACGTTCCTGGACACCCCGGGTCACGAGGCCTTCACGGCCATGCGTGCCCGCGGCGCCAAGGCCACCGACATCGTCATCCTGGTGGTGGCGGCCGACGACGGCGTGATGCCGCAGACCAAGGAAGCCATCGCGCACGCCAAGGCTGCCGGTGTGCCGATCGTCGTGGCCATCACCAAGGTCGACAAGCCCGAAGCCAACCCGGACCGCGTCAAGCAGGAACTGGTGGCCGAGCAGGTGGTGCCGGAAGAATACGGCGGCGATTCGCCGTTCGTGCCGGTGTCCGCCAAGACCGGTGCCGGCATCGATGACCTGCTGGAGCAGGTGTCGCTGCAGGCCGAAGTGCTGGAACTGAAGGCGCCGGTCGATGCGCCGGCCAAGGGTCTCGTCGTGGAAGCCCAGCTCGACAAGGGCAAGGGCCCGATCGCGACGATCCTGGTCAGCAGCGGCACGCTCAAGCGTGGCGACGTCGTGCTGGCTGGCAGTGCCTACGGCCGCGTGCGCGCCATGCTGGACGAGAACGGCAAGCCGGCGAAGGAAGCCGGCCCGTCGATCCCGGTGGAAATCCAGGGTCTGTCGGAAGTGCCCGCCGCCGGCGAGGAAGTGCTGGTGCTGCCGGACGAGCGCAAGGCGCGCGAAATCGCGCTGTTCCGCCAGGGCAAGTTCCGCGACGTGAAGCTGGCCAAGCAGCAGGCGGCCAAGCTGGAAACGATGCTGGAGCAGATGGCCGAAGGCGAAGTCCAGTCGCTGCCGCTGATCGTCAAGGCCGACGTGCAGGGTTCGCAGGAAGCGCTGGTGCAGTCGCTGCAGAAGCTGTCGACCGCCGAAGTGCGCGTGCAGATCGTGCATGGCGGCGTGGGTGGCATCTCGGAATCGGACGTCAACCTGGCGACCGCTTCGAAGGCTGTCATCATCGGCTTCAACGTGCGTGCCGACGCCGGCGCGCGCAAGCTGGCCGAGCACAACGGCATCGACATCCGCTACTACAACATCATCTACGACGCCGTGGACGAGGTGAAGGCGGCGATGTCGGGCATGCTGGCGCCCGAGAAGCGCGAGACGACGATCGGCCAGGTGGAAGTCCGCCAGGTCTTCCGCGTGCCGAAGGTTGGCGCCGTGGCCGGCTGTATGGTCACCGACGGCCTGGTCAAGCGGACGTCGCTGGTCCGCGTGCTGCGCAACAACGTGGTGATCCACGACGGCGAACTGGACTCGCTCAAGCGGTTCAAGGACGACGTCAAGGAAGTCAAGCAGGGCTTCGAGTGCGGTCTGTCGATCAAGAACTTCAACGACGTTCAGGAAGGCGACCAGCTCGAGGTGTACGAAATCACCGAGGTGGCGCGTACGCTGTAAGGCGATACGCAAAGACGGCAGGCTCCGGCCTGCCGTTTTCACATCGGCAAAGCAAAAGTTTGCATGGCCAAGAAAGGCAATATCTCTTCCCGTAACCTGCGCCTGTCTGACCAGATCCAGAAGGAACTGGCCGGCATGATCCAGCGCGAGATCCGCGATCCGCGGCTGGGGCTGGTGACGCTGCAGTCGGTGGCGCTGACGCCGGACTACGCGCACGCCAAGGTCTACTTCACGGTGCTGGGCGCCGAGCCCGAGGTGGCGGCCGCCATCCTCAAGGAAAAGGCCGGCTACCTGCACTCGCTGCTGTTCAAGCGGCTGCACATCCATACCGTGCCGACGCTGCATTTCCACCACGACACGTCGGTGGAGCATGCCATCGAGATGTCGAAGCTGATCAACGAAGCGAATTCGACGCGCGCCAAGGACGACGAGTAAGTCCGGCGTTCCCCTGCGAGCCGGCCCGGAGCCGGCGCCGCAACCCTCTTTTCCCTCCGCAATGACCGATTCCCAAGCCAACCGTCCGCCCCGGCTGCCGCGCCGGGACGTGCATGGGGTGCTGCTGCTGGACAAGCCGCTGGGCCTGTCGTCCAACGACGCGCTGGTGCGCGCCAAGCGCCTGCTGCGCGCCAACAAGGCGGGGCATACCGGCACGCTCGATCCGCTGGCCACGGGCCTGCTGCCGCTCTGCTTTGGCGAGGCGACGAAGTTCTCGCAGGACCTGCTCGACGCCGACAAGACCTACGAAGCCCAGGTGCGCCTGGGCGCCACCACGACCACCGGCGACGCCGAGGGCGAGATCGTGGCCGAGCGTCCGGTGACCTGCGACCGCGCGGCGCTGGACGCCGCCGTGGCGCGCTTTACCGGCGAGATCGAACAGGTGCCGCCGATGTACTCGGCGCTGAAGAAGGACGGCCGGCCGCTCTACGAATACGCGCGCGCCGGCCAGACCGTCGAACGCGCCGCGCGGCGGGTGACGATCCATGCGATCACGCTGCTCGACGTCGATCTGGCGAATTTACGATTCACGATGCGCGTGACGTGCAGCAAGGGCACGTATATCCGGACGCTGGCCGAGGACATCGGCGAGGCGCTGGGCTGCGGCGCGCACCTGACGGCGCTGCGCCGGACCGGCGTGGGCGACCTGACGCTCGATGGCGCCGTGACGCTGGAGCAGATCGACGCCCAGCCCGACGAGGCCCGGCCCGCGCTGCTGGCGCCCGTGGACGCGCTGCTGCAACGCTGCCCGCCCGTGCACCTGGACGCCGCCGCGACGGCGCGCTTCCTGCAAGGCCAGCGCATCGCGCGCCGCGACCTGCCGGAGGCCGAAGTGCCCGAAGACGGTACGCTGGCGCGCGTCTATACGGAAGGCAAGCTGCTGGGCGTGGCGCGCATGCGCGAGGGAGCCCTGCGGCCCGAACGGCTGGTGAAGATCTGAGTGTTCGAAACCTGGCGGCGATTCACTCGACCGTCTGGTTTCTCCCCTCTCCCGCACGGCGGGAGAGGGGCCGGGGGTGAGGGCAGGGCGGCTCTGGTTGCTGACCGTGTCGGCAATGGCACTGCTGGGGGGGGCCCCCCCCCCCCCCCCCCCCCCCCCCGCCGGGGGGGGGGGCCCCCCCCCCCCCCGCCCCCCCCCCCCCCCCCCCCCCGCCCCCCCCCCCCCCCCCCCCCCCCCCCCCCCCCC
>NZ_JAUANU010000018.1:0-109052 GCF_032190535.1 Cupriavidus sp. SZY C1 | reverse complement strand
GTCCTGTGCAAGCCGGGCTCGATCAAGCCGCACACGCACTTCACCGGCGAGGTGTACATCCTGTCGAAGGACGAAGGTGGCCGTCACACGCCGTTCTTCAACAACTACCGCCCGCAGTTCTACTTCCGCACGACCGACGTGACCGGCTCGATCGAGCTGCCGAAGGACAAGGAAATGGTCATGCCGGGTGACAACGTGTCGATCACCGTCAAGCTGATCGCCCCGATCGCCATGGAAGAAGGCCTGCGCTTCGCTATCCGCGAAGGCGGTCGTACCGTCGGCGCCGGCGTTGTGGCAAAGATCCTCGACTAAGCAACCTTCCCGGGACATGCCTTCGGGCATGTTCCCGACAATCCGGGCACGCTGCCCATCGCTCTTTTAAGGAACAATCATGCAGAACCAGAAGATCCGTATCCGCCTGAAGGCTTTCGACTACCGCCTGATCGACCAGTCGGCCGCCGAAATCGTGGATACCGCCAAGCGTACCGGCGCGATCGTCAAGGGCCCGGTGCCCCTGCCGACCCGCATCCAGCGCTTCGACATCCTGCGTTCGCCGCACGTCAACAAGACCAGCCGCGATCAGTTCGAGATCCGCACTCACCAGCGCCTGATGGACATCGTCGATCCGACGGACAAGACCGTCGACGCGCTGATGAAGCTCGACCTGCCGGCCGGCGTGGACGTCGAGATCAAGGTGTAATCATGTGTCGGGCCGCCTGGCGGCCTGGTGCAGCGGAAACGGCGGACGCAAGTTCGCCGTTTTTGTTTATGCGGCGCCTGCCGCGCCGGCATATGCCCGGAACACCACGGCTTCGGCATGCAAAGTGCCGCATCGGACGCCGTCCCGGCGATTTCTACGCTTCCCAGCCAGAAAAAGCGCCACACATCTTGCCCTTTCCAAAAGCCTGCGTTATATTGTAAGGCTACCCGTTTCTCCGGGTAGTGGGGGCCGTTTTGGCCGGCGCAGTCCTTTTCGCGCAACCCGCAAATCGCACAGTTTTCGTGTATCAATCAGCCCCGGCCAATCGCAGCTGGGAATGGAGCAAACCATGAGCCTTGGCCTTGTAGGTCGCAAGGTTGGCATGACCCGTATTTTCACGGACGACGGTGATTCGATTCCCGTTACCGTGGTCGAGGTCGGCGACAACCGCGTGACGCAAATCAAGACGGACGAGACCGACGGTTACACCGCGGTTCAAGTCACCTTCGGCAGCCGACGCGCAAGCCGCGTTACCAAGCCGCTGGCGGGTCATCTCGCCAAAGCCGGCGTGGAAGCTGGTGAAATCATCAAAGAATTCCGCATCGATGCAGCCAAGGCTGCCGAACTGCAAGCTGGCGGTTCGCTGTCGGTCGACCTGTTCCAGGTCGGTCAGAAGATCGACGTGCAGGGCGTGACCATCGGTAAGGGCTACGCCGGTACCATCAAGCGCTACCACTTCGCATCGGGTCGTGCCACCCACGGTAACTCGCGTTCGCACAACGTGCCGGGTTCCATCGGTATGGCGCAGGATCCGGGTCGCGTGTTCCCGGGCAAGCGCATGACGGGTCACCTCGGTGACGTCACCCGTACCGTGCAAAACCTCGAGATCGCCAAGATCGACGCAGAGCGCAAGCTGTTGCTGGTCAAGGGCGCCATCCCCGGTTCCAAGGGCGGCAAGGTCATCGTGACCCCGGCCGTCAAGGCCAAAGCTTAAGGAGCGCATGTAATGGAACTCAAGCTCCTCCAGGATAACGGTCAAATCGGCGCCGGCGTTGCTGCCTCGCCCGAAGTGTTCGGCCGTGACTACAACGAAGCGCTGGTTCACCAGATCGTCGTTGCGTACCAGGCGAACGCCCGTAGCGGTAACCGCAAGCAGAAGGACCGCGAAGAGGTCAAGCACACGACCAAGAAGCCGTGGCGCCAGAAGGGTACGGGCCGTGCTCGTGCCGGTATGTCGTCCTCGCCGCTGTGGCGTGGCGGTGGCCGTATCTTCCCGAATACGCCGGAAGAGAACTTCAGCCAGAAGGTCAACAAGAAGATGTTCCGTGCCGGCATGCGCTCGATTTACTCGCAGCTCGCACGTGAAGGTCGTATCAATGTGGTGGACGGTTTCGCTGTCGACGCGCCCAAGACCAAGCTGCTGGCCGACAAGTTCAAGGCCATGGGCCTGGACTCGGTGCTGATCATCACCGACAGCCTCGACGAAAACCTCTACCTGGCTTCGCGCAACCTGCCGAACGTGGCAGTCGTGGAGCCGCGTCACGCTGATCCGCTGTCGCTGGTGCACTACAAGAAGGTGCTCGTGACGAAGGCAGCCGTTGCGCAGATCGAGGAGTTGCTGAAATGACGCAAGTAGCCAAGAACGATCATCGTTTGATGCAGGTGCTGCTCGCGCCGGTGGTTTCCGAAAAGGCAACCCTGGTCGCCGACAAGAATGAACAAGTCGTGTTCGAAGTGGCTCGCGATGCCAACAAGGCAGAAGTGAAGGCCGCCGTCGAACTGCTGTTCAAGGTCGAGGTGCAGTCCGTTCAGATCCTGAACCAGAAGGGCAAGCAAAAGCGCTTTGGCCGCTTCATGGGCCGTCGCAACCACGTCAAGAAGGCATACGTGGCGCTCAAGCCGGGTCAGGAAATCAATTTTGAAGCGGAGGCCAAGTAATCATGGCACTCGTCAAGACCAAGCCGACTTCCCCGGGTCGTCGCTCGATGGTGAAGGTGGTCAACAAGGACCTTCACAAGGGCGCCCCGCACGCTCCGCTGCTGGAAAAGCAATTCCAGAAGTCGGGCCGTAACAACAATGGTCATATCACCACCCGCCACAAGGGCGGTGGTCATAAGCACCACTACCGCGTGGTCGATTTCAAGCGCAGCGACAAGGACGGCATCCCCGCCAAGGTCGAGCGCCTGGAATACGATCCGAACCGCAGCGCCAATATCGCGCTGGTGCTGTTCGCCGACGGCGAGCGCCGCTACATCATCGCCACCAAGGGCATGGTAGCCGGCCAGTCGCTGATGAATGGCTCGGAAGCGCCGATCAAGGCCGGTAACAACCTGCCGATCCGCAACATCCCGGTCGGTACCACGATCAACAACGTCGAAATCCTGCCTGGCAAGGGTGCGCAAGTCGCACGCGCTGCCGGTGGTTCCGCCGTGCTGCTGGCCCGCGAAGGCCTGTACGCCCAGGTTCGTCTGCGCTCCGGTGAAGTGCGTCGCGTTCACATCGAATGCCGCGCCACCATCGGTGAAGTGGGCAACGAAGAGCACAGCCTGCGCGTGATCGGCAAGGCCGGTGCCACGCGCTGGCGCGGCATTCGCCCGACCGTTCGCGGCGTGGTGATGAACCCGGTCGACCACCCGCACGGTGGTGGTGAAGGCAAGACTGCTGCTGGTCGCGATCCCGTGTCGCCGTGGGGTACCCCGGCCAAGGGTTACCGTACCCGCAGCAACAAGCGCACGGACAGCATGATCGTCCAGCGCCGTCACAAGCGCTAATCGGTAGGTAGGAGCTAAAGATATGACTCGTTCCGCAAAAAAGGGTCCGTTCTGCGACGACCACCTGCTGAAGAAGGTGGAAGCGGCTGCAGGCGGCAAGGACAAGAAGCCCATCAAGACATGGTCGCGCCGTTCGACGATCATGCCTGAGTTCATCGGTCTGACGATCGCCGTGCACAACGGCCGTCAACACGTGCCGGTGTACGTGACGGAAAACATGGTTGGCCACAAGCTCGGCGAATTTGCGATTACCCGCACGTTCAAGGGCCACGCGGCTGACAAGAAAGCGAAGAGGTAAGGTGCCATCATGGAAGTGAAAGCGATTCATCGCGGTGCCCGTATCTCCGCCCAGAAGACGCGTCTGGTCGCTGACCAGATCCGCGGTCTGCCGATCGAGCGCGCGCTCAACATCCTGACGTTCAGCCCGAAAAAGGCTGCCGGGATCGTGAAGAAGGTGGTCGAGTCGGCCATCGCCAACGCCGAGCACAACGAAGGCGCCGATATCGACGAACTGAAGGTCAAATCGATCTTCGTCGACAAGGCAACCTCGCTCAAGCGCTTCACCGCACGGGCGAAGGGCCGCGGCAACCGCATCGAGAAACAAACCTGTCACATCACTGTGACGCTCGGCAACTAAGGAGTCACGATGGGACAGAAGATTCATCCGACTGGCTTCCGTCTGGCCGTCAGCCGTAACTGGGCTTCGCGTTGGTACGCCAACAACACGAAGTTCGCCGGCATGCTGAAAGAAGACATCGAAGTTCGCGACTTCCTGAAGAAGAAGCTCAAGAACGCATCGGTTGGCCGTGTCGTGATCGAGCGCCCGGCCCGTAATGCTCGCATCACCATTTACAGCTCGCGTCCGGGCGTGGTGATCGGCAAGAAGGGCGAGGACATCGAACTGCTGAAGGCCGAGCTGCAGCGTCGCATGGGTGTGCCCGTGCACGTGAACATCGAGGAAATCCGCAAGCCGGAAACCGATGCGCAGCTCATCGCCGATTCGATCACGCAGCAGCTCGAGCGCCGCATCATGTTCCGTCGCGCCATGAAGCGCGCGATGCAGAACGCGATGCGTCTGGGTGCCCAGGGCATCAAGATCATGAGCTCGGGCCGTCTGAACGGTATCGAAATCGCACGTACCGAGTGGTACCGCGAAGGCCGTGTGCCCCTGCACACCCTGCGTGCCGACATCGACTACGGCTTCTCGGAAGCCGAAACCACCTACGGCATCATCGGTGTCAAGGTGTGGGTCTACAAGGGCGATCACCTGGGCCGCAACGACGCGCCCGTGGTGGAAGAGCCGCAAGAAGACCGTCGTCGTCGTCCGGGTCGCCCGGAAGGCCGCCGCCGTGAAGGCGAAGGCCGTCCGTCGGGTAACCGCCGCGGTGGTGCCGGTGCTGGTCGTCGTGCTGCGCCTGGCGCAGACGCGAAGAGTGGAGAATAACAATGCTGCAACCGAAGCGTAGGAAGTATCGCAAGGAGCAGAAGGGCCGCAACACGGGTAAGGCTACCCGTGGCAACGCCGTGTCTTTCGGCGAATTCGGCCTGAAGGCAATGGGCCGTGGCCGCCTGACCGCTCGTCAGATCGAGTCGGCACGTCGTGCGATGACCCGTCACATCAAGCGTGGCGGCCGCATCTGGATCCGGATTTTCCCGGACAAGCCGATTTCGAAGAAGCCTGCCGAAGTCCGTATGGGTAACGGCAAGGGCAACCCGGAATACTACGTGGCTGAAATTCAGCCGGGCAAGATGCTGTACGAGATGGATGGCGTGAGCGAAGAGCTGGCGCGTGAGGCGTTCCGCCTCGCGGCCGCCAAGCTGCCGATCGCCACGAATTTCGTGGTGCGTCAGGTCGGTACGTAAGGAGATTGGGATGAAAGCATCCGAACTGCGCGGCAAGGACGCCGCAGGCCTGAACCAGGAGCTCTCCGAGCTGCTGAAGGCTCAATTTAGCCTGCGCATGCAAAAGGCCACCCAACAGCTGCAGAACACCAGCCAGCTGAAGAAGGTGCGCAAGGACATCGCGCGCGTGCAAACCGTGCTGACCGAGAAGGCGAACGCGAAATGACTGAAGCTGCGAAGACTGAAACGTCGCTTCGCCGGACCCTCGTGGGCCGTGTCGTGAGCGACAAGATGGACAAGACCGTCACGGTCCTGATCGAAAACCGCGTCAAGCATCCTCTGTACGGCAAGTACGTGCTGCGTTCGAAGAAGTACCACGCACACGACGAAGCCAACCAGTACAAGGAAGGCGACAAGGTCGAGATCCAGGAAACGCGTCCGCTGTCGCGGACCAAGTCCTGGGTGGTTTCCCGGCTGGTAGAAGCGGCGCGCGTCATCTAAGTACAACAGTACGACGTTGACTTGCAAGTCCAGGATTGTGTTGCTATAATCCTGGACTTCCGCTTTATTGCGCTCGCCTTGCAACATCACCCGGCGGCCTGTGAAGCGAGCCAAGGGCAGGCATCCGGCAGGTTTGGATGCGGCCACTACCGACTTCCAAGTTGATCAACCCAAGCGGCGCTGGCGCAATGCCTGGCTCCGACGGGACCAAGACTGACCGGCTGTCCTCAATTACAGAAGGACTGGCGGATTAAGTTGGGAAGATAACACCATGATTCAGACAGAAAGCCGGCTCGAAGTGGCCGATAACACCGGTGCGCGCGAAGTGCTGTGCATCAAGGTACTGGGTGGGTCCAAGCGCCGCTATGCGAGCGTGGGCGACATCATCAAGGTGACCGTGAAGGACGCGGCGCCGCGCGGTCGCGTGAAGAAGGGCGACATCTACAACGCAGTCGTCGTGCGTACCGCCAAGGGCGTGCGCCGCGCTGACGGTTCGCTCGTCAAGTTCGACGGCAACGCCGCCGTACTGCTGAACAACAAGCTCGAGCCGATCGGCACCCGTATCTTCGGGCCGGTGACTCGTGAACTCCGTACCGAGCGCTTCATGAAGATCGTGTCGCTCGCTCCGGAAGTGCTGTAAGGAGCCGCCATGAACAAGATTCGCAAAGGCGACGAAGTCATCGTGCTGACCGGCAAGGACAAGGGCAAGCGCGGTGTCGTCCAGGCAGTGCAAGGCGACAAGGTCGTGGTCGAAGGCGTGAACGTTGCCAAGAAGCACGCTCGCCCGAACCCGATGCTGGGTACCACCGGTGGCGTGGTCGACAAGGTGATGCCGCTGCATATTTCCAACGTTGCGCTCGTGGATGCCAATGGCAAGCCGTCGCGTGTCGGTATCAAGGTCGAAGACGGCAAGCGCGTGCGCGTGCTGAAGTCGACCGGTGCCGTCCTGGCCGCTTGATTCTGGGCACAGATAGGAGTTGAGCATGACAGCACGTCTGCAAGAGTTTTACAAAGAACAAGTTGTGCCGGCGCTGATGAAGCAGTTCGGCTACAAGTCGATCATGGAAGTGCCGCGTTTCACCAAGATCACCCTGAACATGGGTCTCGGTGAAGCCATCAATGACAAAAAGGTCATTGAGCTGGCCGTTGGCGATCTGACCAAAATCGCCGGTCAGAAGCCCGTGGTGACGAAGGCCAAGAAGGCCATCGCCGGCTTCAAGATCCGTCAGGGCTACCCCATCGGCGCGATGGTGACCCTGCGTGGCGAGCGCATGTTCGAATTCCTGGATCGTTTCGTGACCGTGGCCCTGCCGCGCGTGCGTGACTTCCGTGGTGTCTCGGGCAAGTCGTTCGACGGTCGTGGCAACTACAACATCGGTGTGAAAGAGCAGATCATTTTCCCCGAAATCGAGTACGACAAGATCGACGCACTGCGTGGTCTGAACATCAGCATCACGACGACGGCAAAGAACGACGAGGAAGCCAAGGCTCTCCTGAACGCGTTCAAGTTCCCGTTCCGTAATTAAGGGGTAACCGTGGCTAAACTGGCTCTGATTGAACGTGAGAAGAAGCGCGCAAAGCTCGTGGCGAAGTATGCCGACAAGCGCGCAAACCTCAAGGCCATTATTGACGACCAAGAAAAGTCGGAAGAAGAGCGTTATCTGGCGCGTCTCGAGCTGCAAAAGCTCCCGCGCAACGCGAACCCGACCCGCCAGCGCAATCGCTGCGCGATCACCGGTCGTCCCCGCGGTACCTTCCGCAAGTTTGGCCTGGCGCGTAACAAGATCCGCGAAATCGCCTTCAAGGGCGAAATCCCGGGTCTGACGAAAGCCAGCTGGTAATTACGCACAGGCTACAGGAGAAACAGTATGAGCATGAGCGATCCTATCGCCGATATGCTGACGCGCATTCGCAACGCCCAGGGCGTGCAGAAGGCGTCGGTGGTCATGCCCTCGTCCAAACTGAAGGTTGCGATCGCCAAGGTCCTGAAGGACGAAGGCTACGTCGAAGACTACTCGGTGCAGGAAGACGGCGGCAAGGCGCAACTGACCATTGGTCTGAAGTACTACGCCGGCCGTCCGGTGATCGAGCGCATCGAGCGCGTCTCGAAGCCCGGCCTGCGCGTGTACAAGGGCCGCAGCGACATCCCCCAAGTGATGAACGGCCTGGGTGTGGCGATCATCTCGACCCCGCAGGGTCTGATGACCGACCGCAAGGCACGTGCCACTGGCGTGGGCGGTGAAGTTCTCTGCTACGTCGCGTAAGGAGCAAACATGTCCCGTGTAGGTAAGGCTCCCATCGCGCTGCCGAAAGGCGCGGAAGTGAATGTGGCGGCTGGCGTGCTCTCCGTGAAGGGCCCGCTCGGTACGCTGTCCCAGCCGATTCACAGCCTGGTGAAGGCCAACGTTGCCGACGGCACGCTGACTTTCGAACCGGCTGACGAGTCGCGCGAAGCGAACGCCCTGCAAGGCACCATGCGCGCCCTGGCGGCAAACATGGTCAAAGGCGTGACCACCGGTTTCGAGCGCAAGCTGACGCTGGTTGGCGTGGGTTACCGCGCTCAACTGCAAGGCTCCGCGCTGAAGCTCCAGCTTGGTTTCTCGCACGACGTGATCCACGAAATGCCGGAAGGCGTGAAGGCCGAAACGCCGACGCAGACCGAGATCGTGATCAAGGGTGCTGACAAGCAGAAAGTCGGTCAGGTTGCCGCGGAAGTCCGCGCGTACCGTCCGCCCGAGCCCTACAAGGGCAAGGGTGTCCGTTACGCCGACGAGCGCGTCATCCTGAAGGAAACCAAGAAGAAGTAAGGGGTGCAATGATGAACAAGAAAGACGCTCGTTTGCGCCGTGCACGTCAGACCCGCGCCAAGATCGCGGAACTGAAGATCAATCGTCTGACCGTGTTCCGTACGAATTCGCATATTTACGCTCAGGTGTACTCGCCGTGCGGCACGCAAGTGCTGGCTTCGGCCTCGACCGCCGAAGCAGAAGTGCGCAAGGAACTGACTGGCAGCGGCGCTACCGTTGCCGCCGCCACCCTGGTGGGCAAGCGCGTTGCCGAGAAGGCAAAGGCCGCTGGCGTGGAAACCGTCGCGTTCGATCGCGGTGGCTTCCGCTTCCACGGTCGCGTGAAGGCCCTGGCTGATGCCGCGCGTGAAGCCGGCCTCAAGTTCTAAGCGCTCAAAGAGAGATACGTCATGGCAAAGATGCAAGCAAAAGTCCAACAGGACGAACGCGACGACGGCCTCCGCGAGAAGATGATCTCGGTCAACCGTGTCACCAAGGTGGTGAAGGGTGGCCGTATCCTCGGTTTCGCTGCGCTGACCGTGGTGGGTGACGGCGACGGCCGCATCGGCATGGGCAAGGGCAAGGCCAAGGAAGTTCCGGTGGCCGTGCAGAAGGCAATGGACGAAGCCCGTCGCAAGATGGTCAAGGTCGCACTGAAGAACGGCACGCTGCAGCACGAAGTCGTTGGCAAGCACGGCGCCGCCAAGGTGCTGATGATGCCTGCCAAGGAAGGTACTGGCGTGATCGCCGGCGGCCCGATGCGCGCGATCTTCGAAGTGATGGGTGTGACGAACGTGGTGACCAAGTCGCACGGTTCGACGAACCCTTACAACATGGTTCGTGCCACCCTCGATGGTCTGCAAAAGATGAGCACGCCGGCGGAGATCGCCGCCAAGCGTGGCAAGTCGGTTGAAGACATCCTCGGCTAAGGTGAACGAAATGTCGCAGAAAACCGTAAAAGTGCAACTCGTGCGCAGCCTGATCGGCACGCGCGAGGATCATCGCGCCACCGTACGTGGCCTGGGCCTGCGTCGCCTGAACTCCGTTTCGGAGCTGCAGGACACGCCCGCCGTGCGCGGCATGATCAACAAGGTCTCGTACCTGGTCAAGGTTCTGGCCTGATCGGGACTTGGAGAGCAACATGCAACTGAACAACCTGAAACCGGCTGCCGGTTCGAAGCACGCCAAGCGTCGCGTCGGCCGCGGTATCGGCTCCGGCCTGGGCAAGACGGCCGGTCGCGGTCACAAGGGTCAGAAGTCGCGTTCGGGCGGCTTCCATAAGGTCGGCTTCGAAGGCGGTCAAATGCCGCTGTACCGTCGCCTGCCGAAGCGTGGCTTTACCTCGCTGACCAAGGCTTTCACGGCCGAGGTGACCCTGCGCGACATCGAACGCCTGGAAGCTGCCGAAGTGGACCTGCTGGTCCTGAAGCAGGCTGGCCTGGTGGGCGAGCTGGTCAAGAGCGCGAAGGTGATCAAGGCCGGCGAACTGTCCCGCAAGGTGACGATCAAGGGTCTGGGTGCCACCGCTGGCGCCAAGGCTGCGATCGAAGCCGCTGGCGGCCAGATCGAAGCGTAATTACGCAGTAGCATTCGCAGCATAGGCGAAGTCACAGTCGGAGCATCGTTTGGCCACGGCGAAACCCAATGCAAGCGCGCAGGCCAGGAACACGGCGAAGTACGGCGATCTCAAGCGCCGGCTGATGTTCCTGGTGCTGGCCCTGATCGTCTACCGCATCGGTGCACATATTCCGGTGCCGGGGATCGATCCGGACCAGCTTGCGAAGCTTTTCCAGAGTCAGTCGGGTGGCATCCTCGGGATGTTCAACCTGTTCTCGGGCGGTGCGCTGTCGCGCTTTACCGTCTTCGCGCTCGGCATCATGCCGTACATCTCGGCGTCGATCATCATGCAGTTGCTGACGATCGTGCTGCCGCAGCTGGAAGCGCTGAAGAAGGAAGGGCAGGCAGGGCAACGCAAGATCACGCAGTACACGCGCTACGGCACCGTGGTTCTGGCCACGTTCCAGGCGCTGTCGATTGCGGTGGCGCTGGAGTCGCAGCCAGGGCTGGTTAACGATCCGGGCCTGATGTTCCGGGCAACGGCGGTCATCACGCTGGTGACCGGGACGATGTTCCTGATGTGGCTGGGTGAGCAGATCACCGAGCGTGGTCTGGGCAACGGCATCTCGATCATCATTTTCGGCGGTATCGCGGCGGGCCTGCCCAACGCGATCGGCGGACTGTTCGAACTGGTCCGCACGGGTTCCATGAGCATCATCGCGGCGATCCTGATCGTTGCGATCGTGGCTGGTGTGACCTTCGCCGTGGTGTTTATCGAACGTGGCCAGCGCAAGATCCTGGTGAACTATGCCAAGCGTCAGGTCGGCAACAAGGTGTACGGCGGTCAGTCGTCGCACCTGCCGCTGAAGCTGAACATGGCAGGGGTGATTCCGCCGATCTTCGCATCGTCGATCATTCTGTTCCCGGCGACGATTGCGGGCTGGTTCACGTCTGACTCGACGGGCACGGTGGGACGGTTCATCAAGGACCTGGCCGCCACGCTGTCGCCGGGCCAGCCGGTCTACATCCTGCTGTATGCGGCTGCGATTGTATTCTTCTGCTTCTTCTATACGGCTCTGGTCTATAACAGCCGGGAAGTTGCGGATAACCTGAAGAAAAGCGGAGCCTTCATTCCGGGCATCCGTCCGGGCGAGCAAACGACGCGCTATATCGACAAGATCCTGGTGCGCCTGACGCTGGCCGGTGCGATTTACATCACACTGGTTTGCCTGTTGCCGGAATTCCTGGTGCTGCGCTGGAACGTTCCGTTCTATTTTGGCGGGACCTCGCTGCTGATCATCGTGGTCGTCACGATGGACTTCATGTCACAGGTTCAGTCCTATGTCATGTCGCAGCAGTACGAGTCGCTGCTGAAGAAGGCGAATTTCAAGGGTAACCTGACCTTGCGCTAGAACTGCCGGGTTGGGACGGGCACCAGGTATGGCAAAAGACGACGTCATCCAGATGCAGGGGGAGGTCCTGGAAAATCTCCCCAACGCGACGTTCCGCGTCAAGCTTGAAAACGGCCACGTAGTACTCGGGCATATCTCGGGCAAGATGCGAATGAACTACATCCGGATTCTTCCGGGTGACAAGGTGACGGTTGAGCTGACTCCATATGATCTGTCGCGCGCACGTATCGTCTTTCGGACTAAGTGACGCGAACTGGAATTGAAGGAAGAGGAAAATCATGAAAGTGCTGGCTTCTGTTAAGCGCATTTGCCGCAACTGCAAAATCATCAAGCGCAACGGTGTCGTGCGCGTGATCTGCTCGTCGGATCCCCGCCACAAGCAACGCCAAGGCTAATCGGAAAGAGGATTGACGAATGGCACGTATCGCAGGGGTTAACATCCCGAACCATAAGCACACCGAAATCGGTCTGACGGCCATTTATGGTGTCGGCCGCTCGCGCGCCCGCAAGATTTGCGAGGCTACCGGTGTACCGTTTGACAAGAAGGTCAAGGATCTGACCGACGCCGACCTGGAAAAGCTTCGTGACGAAGTGGGCAAGGTCACGGTCGAGGGTGACCTGCGTCGTGAAACCACGATGAATATCAAGCGTCTGATGGACCTTGGTTGCTATCGTGGCATGCGTCACCGCAAGGGTCTGCCGATGCGCGGTCAGCGTACCCGCACCAATGCACGTACTCGCAAGGGTCCGCGCAAGGCCGGCGTGGCACTGAAGAAGTAAAGCCGAAGGCATAGGAAGAATCGAATGGCAAAAGGTCCGAATAACGCCGCCCAGCGCGCGCGTAAGAAGGTCAAGAAGAACGTTGCCGACGGCATCGCACACGTCCACGCTTCGTTCAACAACACCATCATCACCATCACCGATCGCCAGGGCAACGCCCTGTCGTGGGCAACCGCCGGTGGCCAGGGCTTCAAGGGTTCGCGCAAGTCGACCCCGTTCGCTGCCCAGGTCGCTGCCGAGAACGCCGGCCGTGTGGCGCAAGACCAGGGTATCAAGAACCTGGAAGTGCGCATCAAGGGTCCGGGTCCGGGTCGCGAGTCGGCTGTCCGTGCGCTGAACGCGCTGGGCATCAAGATCGCCGTGATCGAGGATGTGACGCCGGTGCCGCACAACGGCTGCCGTCCGCCGAAGCGCCGCCGTATCTAAGCGCCAGGCTGGGCCTGCGGGGCGAGGGGCTTTGCCCTATGCCTCCGGGCTGTGGTAGTATCCCGCGTTGGCCTGCTGCAATTCGTTGCGGCGGGCTTTCGTTTTGCGTCCGCGTGCCGAGACTGCCGTCTCGGGCGAGGGCGATTTCGTCATGCTTTTGCGTTGCCTCCGCGTGGCTTGCCCACGGCGGATGAAGAACCATAAGCCCACCGTCCGCCACGATCTGATGGCGGACTCGCGGCGCGTCTCGATGGCGTCGCGATCGATCAAAGGAAGATAAAGTGGCACGTTATACCGGCCCGAAGGCCAAACTTTCCCGCCGCGAAGGCACCGACCTGTTCCTGAAGAGCGCCCGTCGCTCGCTGGCCGACAAGTGCAAGCTGGACAGCAAGCCGGGCCAGCACGGCCGCACCTCGGGTGCCCGTACGTCGGACTACGGCAACCAGCTGCGTGAAAAGCAGAAGGTCAAGCGCATCTACGGCGTGCTGGAGCGTCAGTTCCGCCGCTACTTCGCCGAAGCCGACCGCCGCAAGGGCAACACCGGCGAAAAGCTGCTGCAACTGCTGGAATCGCGCCTGGACAACGTTGTGTACCGCATGGGCTTCGGCTCGACCCGCGCCGAAGCGCGCCAACTGGTGTCGCACAAGGCGATCCTGGTGAACGGTCACACGCTGAACGTGCCGTCGGCGCAGATCAAGGCTGGCGACATCGTGTCGATCCGCGAGCAGTCGAAGAAGCAGGTCCGTATCGCCGAGGCCCTGTCGCTGGCCGAGCAGTCGGGCTTCCCGAGCTGGGTGAGCGTTGACGCCAAGAAGTTCGAAGGCACGTTCAAGCAGGCTCCGGATCGCGCCGATATCTCTGGCGACATCAACGAAAGCCTGATCGTCGAACTGTATTCGCGTTAATCGCGGACCGACATTCGAACGGTTCAGCGCTTGCCTGGTTATCAAGGCTTCGCTTTCAGCCCGGCGCGCCCTGCGGCGCGCCGGGCTTATTGCCCATCATGCGATGGGTTTTCTCAGGTTCCAAACGTCAGCCTTATCGGTGTAACGAGCCGAGGGTATTGAAAAGGACAACCTAATGCAAACAGCACTCCTCAAGCCAAAAATCATCGCCGTCGAACCGCTGGGCGACCACCACGCCAAAGTCGTGATGGAGCCGTTTGAGCGCGGTTATGGGCATACGCTTGGTAACGCGCTGCGTCGCGTCCTGCTGTCGTCGATGGTCGGCTATGCCCCGACCGAAGTCACGATCGCTGGGGTCGTCCACGAGTATTCCACCATCGATGGCGTGCAGGAAGACGTCGTCAACCTGCTGCTCAACCTGAAGGGCGTGGTGTTCAAGCTGCACAACCGCGACGAAGTCACGGTGTCGCTGCGCAAGGATGGCGAAGGCGTGGTCACGGCAGCCGATATCGAGCTGCCGCACGACGTCGAGATCATCAACCCGAACCACGTGATTGCCCACCTGTCCGCCGGCGGCAAGCTCGACATGCAGATCAAGGTCGAGCAAGGCCGTGGCTACGTGCCGGGCAACGTGCGCAAGTTCGGCGACGAATCGGGCAAGGTCATCGGCCGCATCGTGCTGGACGCCTCGTTCTCGCCGGTCCGCCGCGTGTCGTACGCCGTGGAATCGGCCCGTGTGGAGCAGCGTACGGACCTGGACAAGCTGGTGATGAACATCGAAACCGACGGCGTGATCTCGCCCGAGGAAGCGATTCGCCAGTCGGCGCGCATCCTGGTGGACCAACTGTCGGTGTTCGCCGCGCTGGAAGGCACGGAATCGGCCGCCGAGGCCGCGTCGAGCCGCGCGCCGCAGATCGATCCGATCCTGCTGCGTCCGGTGGACGACCTGGAACTGACGGTGCGTTCGGCCAACTGCCTGAAGGCCGAGAACATCTACTACATCGGCGACCTGATCCAGCGTACCGAGAACGAACTGCTCAAGACCCCGAACCTGGGTCGCAAGTCGCTCAACGAGATCAAGGAAGTCCTGGCTTCGCGTGGCCTGACCCTCGGCATGAAGCTCGAGAACTGGCCGCCCGCAGGTCTGGAGAAGTAATTGGCAGGGCGAGGCTGCCGCAAGGTGGCTTCGCCGGTCATGTGCCCCGGGCAATTCCGCCCGTGGCAATGAAGCACTACCGGCCCGCGCCGACGTCCGCGATCTCGCAGGCGGCAGCGATAGAAGAGCTGGTCAAACACTGTAATCGAAAGGAATCATCATGCGTCACCGTCATGGCCTGCGGAAACTGAACCGCACCTCGTCGCACCGTCTCGCGATGCTGCGCAACATGTCCAACTCGCTGTTCCAGCACGAGCTGATCAAGACCACCCTGCCCAAGGCCAAGGAACTGCGCAAGGTTGTCGAGCCGCTCATCACGCTGGCCAAGAAGGACACCGTTGCCAACCGCCGCCTGGCTTTCGCTCGCCTGCGCGACCGCGACATGGTCACCAAGCTGTTCACCGAACTGGGCCCGCGCTACAACGCTCGTCCGGGCGGCTACACCCGCATCCTGAAGTTCGGCTTCCGTCAGGGCGACAACGCGCCGATGGCGCTGGTCGAACTGGTGGATCGTCCGGAAATCACCGAAGCCCCGGCCGAAGAAGCCGCGGAATAAGTGATGCCCGGTCCGTCGCACGCTGACGGGCCAGCGGACACCGCACTACAATCGAGCCAGGCTTTTGCCTGGCTCTTTTGTTTTGTGCTTCCCGACCTGTCATGACCGTCACACCTGCCCTCAGCGGCACCGCGCAGCCCGCACCCCCCGAAGTCGTCTGGATGGCGATGACCAACCTGCCGGACGAGCCGTCGGCCATCCGCGTGACGCGGGCGATACTGTCCGCCCGGGTGGCCGCGTGCGTGAACCGGCTGGCGCCGTGCCAGTCGGAGTACTGGTGGCAAGGCAAGCTGGAGCAGGCGCAGGAATGGCCCCTGCTGATCAAGACGACCGCCGGCCAGTACGCGGCCCTGGAGGCCATCATCCGCGCCGAGCACCCTTACGACGTGCCCGAGGTGGTTGCATGGCCGCTGCAGGCGGGATTGCCGGCCTACCTGGGCTGGGTGCGAGCGGAAACGACCGGGCCGGCACCGCGTACCTGACGCCAGAACACATAACGGAAAAACATGGGAATGACGGGGATCTGTATCGGTGCGGCGTCGCGGCAAGGCGACAGCCGGGGCTTGGGGCTGCGGTCGGGCATGCGGCATATCGTCGCATTGGTGCTGGCGATGCTGGCCTGTCTGATCGGGCTCGGCGGCGCCCATGCCGCCACCGAGGACGACTTCCTGCCGCCCGAACAGGCGTTCAAGTTCGCCGCGCGCCAGATCGATCCGACGACGATCGAAGTCCGCTTCGACGTGGCCGACGGCTACTACCTCTACCGCGAGCGCTTTGCGTTTGCCGCCCAGCCGGCCGGGGTGGTGCTCGGCAAGCCGTCGATGCCGGCGGGCAAGGTGCATTTCGACGAGACCTTCGGCAAGGACATGGAGACATACCGCGGCGCCGTGGTCGTCAGGGTGCCGGTGGAGCAGGCGCCCGCCGACGGCCGCTGGACGCTGGTCGTGACCTCCCAGGGCTGCGCGGACAAGGGGCTCTGCTATCCGCCGATGGAGAGCGTCTACAAGGTGGGCGGATCGGTCCTCGGCAACCTGTTCGGCGACCGCAACGCGCCGGCGCGCTCCAGCCCCGTCGCGCCCCAGGCCGATAGCCCCGCGGCCGAGCCGCCAGCCGGCGAATCGTCGGCCGGACGCGTGCGCGGTGCGCCGGTCGACGAGAACGACCGTATTGCCGGCGCGCTGGCCAGCCGCAGCCTGCCGCTGATCGCCGGGCTGTTCTTCGGGCTGGGGCTGCTGCTGACGTTCACGCCGTGCGTGCTGCCGATGGTGCCGATCTTGTCGTCGATCGTCGTCGGCGAGCATGTCACGCGCGGCCGCGCCTTCGTCGTGTCGCTGGCCTATGTGCTTGGGATGGCGGTGGTCTACACCGCCGTGGGCGTGGCTGCGGGCCTGGCGGGCGAGGGCCTGTCCGCGGCGCTGCAGACCCCCTGGGTGCTCGGCCTCTTCGCGCTGCTGCTGATCGCGCTGTCGCTGTCGATGTTCGGCCTCTACGAACTGCAGTTGCCGCAGCGCTGGCAGACGCGACTGACCGAGTCGTCGAACCGTCGCCAGGGCGGCCAGATCGCGGGCGCAGCGGCGATGGGCGCCATTTCGGCGCTGATCGTCGGCCCGTGTGTCACCGCGCCGCTGGCGGGGGCGCTGGCCTATATCGCGCAGACCGGCGATGCGCTGGTCGGCGGCGCCGCGCTGCTGGCCATGGCGCTGGGCATGGGCGTGCCGCTGCTGCTGGTCGGCGTCGGGGCGGGCAACCTGCTGCCGCGCGCCGGCAAGTGGATGGAAGCCACCAAGCGCTTTTTCGGATTCCTGCTGCTCGGGGTGGCAATCTGGATGGTCACGCCAGTGCTGCCGGCCTGGCTGGTGATGCTCGCGTGGGCCGCGCTGCTGATTGTTGCCGCGGTCTATCTCGGCGCCTTCGACGCGCTGGGCCCCGACCCCCGCGGCTTGCTGCGCCTGGGCAAGGGTCTCGGCCTGGTTGCGGCGCTGGCCGGCGCGATCCAGGTCGTCGGCGTCGCCTCGGGCGGACGCGATCCGCTGCAGCCGCTGTCCCACATTGGCGGATTCTCCGGCGCCGTGTCGGGCGCGCCGGCGGGCAAGGATGCCGCGCTCAGGTTCGACCGCGTGCGCAGCGTGGCGGAACTCGATGCGCGGGTCGCGCAGGCGGCGGCCGCAGGCCGGCCGGTGCTGCTCGATTTCTATGCTGACTGGTGCGTGAGCTGCAAGGAAATGGAAAAGCTGACGTTTCCCGATCCGAGGGTCCGCGCGCGGCTGGCCAACGTGGTGCTGCTGCAGGCCGACGTGACAGCCAACAATGCGGACGACAAGGCGCTGCTCAAGCGGTTCGGGCTGTTCGGCCCGCCCGGCATCATCCTGTTCGGCCCGGACGGACGCGAGCGGCCGGTGCGGGTGATCGGCTACCAGTCGGCCAACCGCTTCCTGGACAGCCTGGAGCGGGCCCTGGGCAAGGCGCCGCAGACCTGAGCGCGCCCCGCTGGCGGCCGCCCAGGCCGCCTAGCGGTCCAGCCAGCGCCCGAGCGCCCAGATGGTGCCGATCGTCGCCACCACGCCGCCCATCAGTCCGATCGACCACCAGAAACCGTTGGGCTCCTGCAGCCACGGCATGCGCGCGAAGTTCATGCCGAAGACGCCTGTGATCAGCGTCAGCGGCATGAACAGGGCCGTGATGACGGTCAGCGCCCGCATCGTGCGGTTGGTGCGGTGGGCAACCGCCGAGAAGTGGATCTGCACCGCCGATTCGATCGAGTCTTCCAGCCGCCGCGCGTGCGCCAGCACGCGCAGGATGTGCTCCATGAGGTCCGTCAGCCGTACCAGCAGCACTTCGTCGCGGCTGGCGGCGCCGGGATCGGCATCGCCGGAGCTGTAGCGGTTGTCCAGCAGGCTATCGCGGAATTCCTGCAGCGCGTCGCGCTGTTCCTCGCTGAGGTTTTCAAGCCGGCGTAGCTGGATGCGGGCGTCGAGCAGCCCCTCCCAGCTCGAAAAACTCTGGCGCGTGCTCAGCAGCGCGCGCTGCCAGCGGTCGAGCTGGCGCGTCAGCGGCGTCCGCAGGTCCAGGTAGCGGTCCACCATCGCGTTCAGCAGCCGCAGCATCAGGTCCTCTGGCCGCGTGGGCGGGCGCACGCCATGCAGCAGCGAACCGCTGCCATTCGGGCGCGCGGCCGACGCCGGCGCGCCGCACGTATCCAGCAGCCGCTGCCTGACCTGCTCGATGGTCCGCGAGGGCGCGGGCCGCACGGTGACCAGCACGTTGTCGAAGACGAAGAAGGCCACCGGCTGTGTGTCGATGCGCGCCAGCGCGGGCAGGAACCCGGGCGGGTACTTGCGCGATGCCTTGCGCGGCGCGGGCAGCGGCGCCGCGCCCACAGCACCGGCCGGCGGCGCGCCGGCAACGCTTCCGTTGACGTTGCCGGCCGAAGGGGCCTCCGTGGCGCCCGTCGCCAGCCGCTCGCCGGCCCCGTCTCCCGGCGCCGCGTCGGCCTCGGCAAACTGCCGGCTGGTCTCGAACGTCAGCTTGCGGAAGATCACCATGTCGTACGCGTTCGTCGTGTCGAAGAACGACGGATGCGCGGGATTGGTGGCGTCGGCCAGGTGCAGGTCGAGGATCGGGGCGCCGGTCAGCGCCTCCAGCCGGTCGCGCCACGCGCCGGGTGCGGGCGTGACTTCGTCCGTCGAGCAGTCGGCCCACACGAAGCGGGCTGCCGCGTTGCCGGCCAGGAAGTCGCGCGCGGCGTCCAGCGTCGCGAGCGGATGCACCTGGCTGGCTGAAAAGCCGAGTAGCTGCATGCGGCGGCTGTCAGGCCGTGGCCTTCAGCAGGCGCGCGGCGTCGCGCGCGAAGTAGGTGAGGATGCCGTCGGCGCCGGCGCGGCGGAACGCCAGCAGCGATTCCATCATGACCTTGTCGTGGTCCAGCCAGCCGTTCTGCGCGGCGGCCTTGAGCATGGCGTACTCGCCGCTCACCTGGTAGACGTAGGTCGGATAGCGGAACTCGTCCTTCACGCGGCGCACGATGTCCAGGTACGGCATGCCCGGTTTCACCATGACCATGTCGGCGCCTTCCAGGATGTCCTGCGCCAC
The DNA here is from genome assembly GCF_032190535.1 of Cupriavidus sp. SZY C1. Lineage (NCBI taxonomy): Bacteria > Pseudomonadati > Pseudomonadota > Betaproteobacteria > Burkholderiales > Burkholderiaceae > Cupriavidus > Cupriavidus sp. SZY C1. The sequence continues at coordinate 89,571 of NZ_JAUANU010000018.1, read as the reverse complement.
TTCGCGCAGTGCCTCGTCGGTGTTGGCCGGGTCCATCTGGTAGGTCATCTTGTTGCCCTTGCCCAGGTTGGCCGCGGAGCCCACCGCATCGCGGAACGGGCCGTAGAACGCCGACGCGTACTTGGCCGAGTAGGCCATGATCCGGGTGTGGATGTGGTCGGCGTTTTCCAGCGCCGTGCGCACGGCCCCGATGCGGCCATCCATCATGTCGGACGGCGCGACGATATCGACGCCGGCCTCGGCCTGCACCAGCGCCTGGCGCACCAGGATGTCGACCGTGACGTCGTTGATCACGTAGCCGTTCTCGTCGAGCACGCCGTCCTGGCCGTGGCTCGTGTACGGGTCCAGCGCCACGTCGGTCAGCACGCCCAGTTCGGGAAAGCGGTCCTTCAGCGCCCGCACGGCGCGCGGCACCAGGCCGTCGGCGCGCGTGGCCTCGATGCCGTCGGGCGTCTTGATCGACGGATCGATGACCGGGAACAGCGCGATCACGGGAATGCCCAGCTTCACGCAATCCTCGGCCACCGGCAGCAGCAGATCTACCGACACCCGTTCCACGCCCGGCATCGACGCCACGGCTTCGCGCTTGTTCTGGCCTTCCAGGATGAACACCGGATAGATCAGGTTGTCGGCCGACAGGCGGTTCTCGCGCATCATGCGACGCGAGAAGTCATCGCGGCGCATGCGGCGGGGACGATACTCGGGGAACGTGGACATGGCAGAAACGGGGAGGATTGGGTCGTGGACGGATGGCGTGGGCCCGTCGCCGCGACAACGCGCGGCGTGCCGGGAATCCACGCACCGAAAGAAAAAAGAACTTTTGTGCGTGCCCGCTATCATACTCGCGGACACCTTGTGTTGCTTCGCGCAGCACGGTGTCCCCCGCTACTCCTCCCTGAGCGGGTACCCGCCCTGAACCGGTGGGAAAGTTGGACCCCGTTGCTTGCAACGGGGCTTTTTTTTGTCCGGCGTGCTTGGGCGACCGGCGGCGCGACCGGCGGCGTGACGGGCTGGGCAGGTGTGCGCGCCGTACCTAGGCCTGCGGGGCGGCGGCCTCGGGCGGCTGGGCCTCGGGCAGTGCCAGCCAGCCAGCCACCACGCGCTGGGCTTCCTCGATGCCGCGGCGCTTGAGGCTGGAGAACAGCTGGGCGGTCAGCGCCGGCGGATGCTCCAGTTGCCGCGCGTAGTCGGCCAGCATCTGCCGGGTCTCGCGCAGCGCGTTGGCGTTCTCGTTGTTCGTGAGCTTGTCGGCCTTCGTCAGCAGCACGTGGATCGGCTTGCCGGTGGGCAGGAACCACTCGACCATCTGGCAATCGAGGTCGGTAAACGGCCGCCGCGCGTCCATCATCAGGATCAGGCCGGCCAGCTGCGCACGGCTCTGCACGTAGTCGGACAGCAGCCCCTGCCAGTGGAACTTGGCGCTGCCCGACACCTCGGCATAGCCATAGCCGGGCAGGTCCACCAGGAACCCGAGCGGATCGGTCGCCTTGACCGGCGCCACGGTGAAGTAGTTGATATGCTGCGTGCGGCCCGGCGTGCGCGACGAGAACGCCAGCCGCTTCTGGTTGCACAGCGTGTTGATGGCCGTCGACTTGCCGGCGTTGGACCGGCCGGCGAACGCCACCTCCGGAACGGCCGTGGCGGGCAGGTCGCGCAGATGGTTGACGGTATTGAAGAATCGGGCCTGGTGTAGGAGGGACATGCGCGGTTGCGTTGGAGCGGCTAGACCCGGGACTGGCAAGAGGCCAGTGCAGACGTCGCCACAGAGACTGACCTAAGTCAATCCGGAAAGCGATTTATTGTACAATAACCCGGTTTACGGTCTCCTGAGCGGGTGACGTGTGGCATCCTTGCCGGATGTCATCGGCGAAGCCTGAAATTGGTTGTCGGTATTGTCCGCGATCAATTTTTCGGCATTCGCGCAGCCGCGTAACCAGCTCTTGCCCCATGGCGCCTCCTCACCGCCGGGCAGGGGGAGAAAGGAGACCGGCATGCATTACGGTGTTCATAACAAATCTGACAAGGTGTAAGGATGAACCGCATTGCGAAACTTCTGGGTGTCATGGCGCTGGCCGTTCCGCTGGGGGCAATGACAGGGCTGGCATCTGCCGCAGAGCAGGCCCAGGCCGCCAAGGCGGATCCCGCCAAGGGCGAGACGCTCTATACGCAGGGTGTTCCCGATCGCAATGTTCCCGCATGTTTCTCCTGCCACGGCACGGCCGGCAACAGCACCGCCGCCGTCAATCCCAAGCTGGCGGGCCAGCAGCCCGAGTACACGCACAAGCAGCTTGCCGATTTCAAGGCCAAGACCCGTGACAACCCCATCATGTCGCTGTACGCCCAGGCACTGAGCGACCAGGACATGAAGGACATCGGCGCCTACCTGGGCAAGCAGCAGCTCAAGCCTGCCACGGCCAAGAACAAGACGACGATCGAGGACGGCCAGAAGATCTACCGCGCGGGTATCGCCGCCAAGGGCGTGCCGGCCTGCGCGGCCTGCCACGGCCCCACCGGCGCCGGCATCCCGTCCCAGTATCCGCGTATTGGAGGCCAGTATTCCGAGTACACCGAAGCGCAACTGGTGGCGTTCCGCCAGGGCACCCGCAAGAACAATTCGGTCATGAGCACGATTGCCGCCAGGATGTCGGATGCCGAGATCAAGGCGGTGGCGGATTACGTCGCCGGCGTCCGCTAAGTCGTACCTGGGCGGCGCGTCCGGGGATTCCCGCAGGGGATGAACCGCCCGCGCGGCCGACAATCGAAGAGGGTGGCCTGCTTGCCGAAGCATGTCCACCCTTTTTCATTTTCCGCGCCACCACGTCGCGTCACATCGGCGCGTGACACTGGCGGGCTCCCGATCAGCGCGCCAAACCGGCCTTAGGCTTTACCGTACATGTCCACCCCTTCCACTTCGGGCCTGCACCTGAAGACCCAACACCGCGTGCTGCGCGACGGCGTCGAGCTGTTGTCCTCGATGCGCTTCGCCATCACGTTGCTGACGGTGATTGCCATCGCAAGCATCATCGGCACGGTACTGAAGCAGAACGAACCGTACCCGAACTACGTGAACCAGTTCGGGCCGTTCTGGGCGGACCTGTTCCACGCGCTGTCGCTGCAGAAGGTGTACAGCTCGTGGTGGTTCCTGCTGATCCTCGGCTTTCTGGTCGTGTCGACGTCGCTGTGTATCGCGCGCAACGCGCCGAAGATGATCGTCGACATGCGCTCGTGGAAAGACCACGTGCGCGAGCGCAGCCTGCGGGCGTTCCACCACCGGGGCGAGTTCGATGCCCCGCGCCCCCGTGCCGAGGCCGCCGCGCGGCTGGGCGCGCTGCTGCGCAACCGCGGCTACCGCGTCAAGCCCGTGGCGCACGACGGCGCCACGCTGCTGGCGGCCAAGGCCGGCGCGGCCAACAAGCTTGGCTACATCCTCGCGCACACGGCCATCGTCGTGATCTGCGTGGGCGGCCTGCTGGACGGCGACATGCTGATCCGCGCCCAGATGTGGTTCGGCGGCAAGTCCCCCATCTCGGGCAACGCCATCATCAGCGAGATCCCGGCCAAGCACCGGCTGTCGGCGTCGAACCCGGGCTTCCGCGGCAATGCATTCGTGCCGGAGGGCGCCACCGTGTCGACGGCCATCCTCAACGTCGCCGACGGCGCGCTGGTGCAAGACCTGCCGTTCTCGATCACGCTCAAGAAGTTCACGGTCGACTACTACTCCACCGGCATGCCCAAGCTGTTCGCGTCCGACGTGGTGGTGACGGACCGCGCGACCGGCAAGCAGACCGCGGCGACGATCAAGGTCAACGAGCCGCTGATCGTCGACGGCGTGGCGATCTACCAGTCCAGCTTCGAGGACGGCGGGTCGCGGCTCAAGTTCGTCGGCTATCCGATGGCGGGCAGCACGCACGCCACGTTCCCGCTGGCCGGCACGGTAGGCGGCAACGTCCAGCTGACCGGCACGGGCACCGCGGCCGACCAGGAAAGCCTGACCGTCGAGTTCAGCGACTTCCGCCAGATCAACGTCGAGACCGTGACCGATGCGTCGGGCAAGGCCGACGTGCGCGGCGTGGCGCGCAAGTCCACGCTGGAGCAGCACCTGGGCGCCGCCGCCAGCCTGGACAAGGACAAGGACCTGCGCAACGTCGGGCCGTCGGTCCAGTACAAGCTGCGCGATCGCAACGGTCAGGCGCGCGAATTCAACAACTACATGCTGCCGGTGCAGCTCGACGGTCAGACGCTGTTCCTGGCCGGCATGCGCGAGTCACCGAGCGAGCCGTTCCGCTACCTCCGCATCCCGGCCGACGACCAGATGAGCGTGGCCGACTGGATGCGCCTGCGCGCCGCGCTGCAGTCCAGCGCGATGCGGGGCGAGGCGGCACGGCGCTTTGCGCTGGTGTCGATGCCCGGCGCGGACAAGGAAACGCTGCGCCACCAGCTTGCCGAGAGCGCGCTGCGCGCGATGGACCTGTTTGCCGGCGCCACGCGCGCCGCGCCGGACGCGCCGCCGGGTGGCTTCACGGCCATCGCCGCCTTCCTGGAGAAATCGGTCCCGCAGGCCGAGCAGCAGAAGGCCGCCGACGTGCTGCTGAAGATTCTCAATGGTTCGATGTGGGAACTGTGGCAGCTGGCGCGCGAGCAGGACAAGCTGCCGGCCGTGCCGAACGACGCCAAAAGCGGCCAGTTCCTGCAGCAGTCGATCAACGCGCTGTCAGACAGTTTTTTCTACGCCGCGCCGGTGTTCCTGCAGCTCGACGACTTCCAGAAGGTCAACGCCAGCGTGTTCCAGATGACCCGTGCGCCGGGCAAGAACATCGTGTATCTTGGCTGCCTGCTGCTGGTCCTGGGCGTGTTCGCGATGTTCTATATCCGCGAGCGGCGCGTCTGGATCTGGATCAAGGACAGGCAGCCCGGCGACCTCGACCATTCGGCGGGCAGCCATGTGCTGATGGCGATGTCCACCCAGCGCCGCACCATGGATTTCGAAAAGGAATTCGTCACCTTGCGTGACGACGTGGGGCGCGCCGTCGGGGCCGAAGTGACGGCGGTGCCAGCCAGCGGCCCGGCGCCGATGACGCCGGACGCACCGCGATCCGGGCCATCAGGCGCCGATGATAGGCCGGGGCCCTCGCTATAGTAGAAAGTGAGTGGCCGCCTGTGCCGGCCAACCGCAGACATAACAGTGCTTCAACAAGCAGAGCAGGAATGCCATGTCCTCCAATCTCCATCACGCCGATCCTGGCCTGACGCCGCGACAATCCGCCGCACCTGACGAAGGCGCCGGCGCGGCCCTGGAAGCCGACTTCCTGGAACCGTCGTTCCTGCGCCGGCTGGGCTGGGTGGACTGGTTGTTTGCCGTGCTGCTGGCCGTGGGCGCCGGGTTTGCGCTGATGCAGTACGGTCACTGGATGAACGGCTACGACAAGGCGGTGCTGATTGCCGCCGTGCCGACGTTCGCGCTGCTCGGCTGGCACTGGAAGGCGGTGCGGCCGCTGATGGCAGGTATCGCGGTGCTGTCGCTGTTCGCCATCCAGTTGTACCAGGGCAGCCTGGCGCGCGCCGACCAGGCGTTCTTCCTCAAGTACTTCCTGTCGAGCCAGTCGGCCATCCTGTGGATGAGCGCGCTGGTGTTCCTGTCGACGCTGTTCTACTGGGTCGGGTTTGCGTCGAAGTCCGATACGGGCTCCAGCATCGGCAGCAAGCTGTGCTGGGCGGCCGTGGTGCTCGGTTTCACCGGCCTGATGGTGCGCTGGTACGAGTCGTACCTGATTGGCGCCGATATCGGGCACATCCCCATCTCGAACCTCTACGAGGTCTTCGTCCTCTTCACGCTGATCACGTCGCTGTTCTACCTCTACTACGAGCGCCGCTACGCCACGCGGGCGATGGGGCCGTTCGTGATGCTGGTGGTGTCGGCGGCAGTCGGCTTCCTGCTCTGGTACACGGTCAGCCGCAACGCGCAGGAGATCCAGCCGCTGGTACCGGCGCTGCAAAGCTGGTGGATGAAGATCCACGTGCCGGCGAACTTCATCGGCTACGGCACGTTTGCGCTGGCGGCGATGGTGTCGGTGGCGTACCTGCTCAAGCAGCGGGGTATCCTGGCCGAACGCCTGCCGTCGCTGGAGCTGCTCGACGATGTGATGTACAAGGCCATCGCCGTGGGTTTCGCGTTCTTCACGATCGCCACGATCCTGGGCGCGCTGTGGGCGGCCGAGGCGTGGGGCGGCTACTGGAGTTGGGACCCGAAGGAAACCTGGGCGCTGATCGTCTGGCTGAACTATGCGGCGTGGCTGCACATGCGGCTGATGAAGGGGCTGCGCGGCACGGTGGCGGCGTGGTGGGCGCTGGTGGGCCTGCTGGTGACGACCTTCGCGTTCCTCGGCGTCAACATGTTCCTGTCCGGCCTGCACAGCTACGGCGAACTCTGAGCCGGCGTGTCGCCAGTCGTACAAAAGCCTGCCCTTGCCCGGCAGGCTTTTTTTCGTTCGCTTCCCGGTCGATAGATGCCGATAAATCCACTTTTCGCGCCGAAGCAGCACTTTTTTTCGCGCAAACGGAATAAACAAGTCACATCGGGTGTTTACTGAGGGAGAACGGGGCCGACTGGCGGCACCGACCCGAGAAGGAGACCTGAAGATGACCAATCGTCACACTGCTGTATCCGCGCTGCGTCCGTTTGCCCTGGCCGTGGGAGCCGCCGCCGTGTTGCTGGCCGGCTGCTCCGGGATGGGCATGGGCGGGTCCGGCGCGGGCAACATGCCGCCTACGGTGAAGGTGACCAACGGCGTGCTGACCGATCCGCAGGGCCTGACGCTCTACACGTTCGACCGCGACACCGCCAATAGCGGCAAGAGCGCCTGCAATGGCATGTGCGCCACCAACTGGCCGCCGCTGCTGGCCGAGCCGGGCCGCACCGCATCGGGCAGCTACTCGATCATCACGCGCGACGACGGCGCGCGCCAGTACGCGTACAAGGGCATGCCGCTGTACCGCTTTGCCAAGGACGCCAAGCCGGGCGACAAGACCGGCGACAATCTCAACAACGTCTGGCACGTCGCCAAGCCCTGACGGGCACGGCGGCTGGACGCCAGCCGCCTGCGCAGGGTGCCGCGCGCCTGCGCACCCTGCGGACAGCAAAACCGGGGCGCCGCACCTTCGCCCCGGTTTTGCTGTCCAATGCTCCAGGCTCCCCCAACACGCTGCGAATCATGCTGATCCCTTCCCCCAAATGGCTGCGCGGTGACGATATCGCCGCGTCGGAAATCACGCCCCAGTCGCTCTACCTGTCGCGCCGCCGCCTGCTGGCGCTGGGCGGCGCGGCGGCCGCCACGGGCCTGGCGTCGCCCTGGTTCGCGCGGCAGGCGTTTGCGCAGGAAGCGCCGGGCAAGCTGGCCAAGCTGCCGGGCACGCTCAACAGCGCCTACGCCGTGACCGAGAAACGCACGCCGTACGCCGACGTCACCACCTACAACAACTTCTACGAATTCGGCACCGACAAGGCCGATCCGGCGCGCCACGCCGGCACGCTGCGGCCCCGGCCCTGGCAGGTGGCCGTGGAGGGGCTGGTCAAGCATCCGAAGGTCTACGACCTCGACGAACTGCTGAAACTGGCGCCGATGGAAGAGCGCGTCTACCGCCTGCGCTGCGTGGAGGGCTGGTCGATGGTGATCCCGTGGACGGGCTATCCGCTGGCCGAGCTGATCCGCCGCGTGGAGCCCCAGCCGGGGGCCAAGTTCGTCCAGTTCATCACGCTGGCGGACAAGAAGCAGATGCCGGGGCTGTCCAGCGGCGTGCTCGACTGGCCGTATAGCGAGGGCCTGCGCATGGACGAGGCGATGCACCCGCTGGCGCTGCTGACCTTCGGCCTGTACGGCGAGGTGCTGCCGAACCAGAACGGCGCGCCGGTGCGCATGGTGCTGCCGTGGAAATACGGCTTCAAGAGCGCCAAGTCGATCGTCAAGATCCGCTTCCTGGACAAGCAGCCGCCCACCAGCTGGAACCTTGCGGCGCCCAGCGAGTACGGCTTCTATTCGAACGTGAACCCCGAAGTCGACCACCCGCGCTGGAGCCAGGCCACTGAGCGCCGCATTGGCGAGGACAAGGGCGGCGGCGGGTTTGCCGCGCTGTTCGCGCCCAAGCGCAAGACGCTGCCGTTCAACGGCTACGCGGCCCAGGTGGCGTCGCTGTACCAGGGCATGGACCTGAGGAAGAACTTCTGATGGCTGAGCGCGACCTGCAGGCCGCCGCGCGGGCCCGGGCGGCATCGGACGGCGGGCGCCCGGCGGGCGGGCTGGCGATGCTGGCCCCGGCGCGTGTGCGCGCGGTGAAGGTCGTGGTCTGGATCGTGGCGCTGCTGCCGTTCCTGCGGTTGCTGTACCTGGGCGCCACGTCGCAATTCGGCGCCAATCCGCTGGAATTCGTGACGCGCTCGACCGGCACCTGGACGCTGGTGATGCTCTGCGTGACGCTGTCGGTCACGCCGCTGCGCCGGCTCACCGGCTGGCCGTGGCTGCTGCGGCTGCGCCGCATGCTGGGCCTGTTCACGTTCTTCTACGCCTTGCAGCACTTCCTGCTCTGGCTGGCCGTCGACCGCGGGTTCGACGTCGCCTACATGATCCAGGACATCGGCAAACGGCCATTTATCACGATGGGCTTCGCGGCCTTCGTGCTGATGGTGCCGCTGGCGGCCACGTCGTTCAATGCGGCCATCCGCTGGCTGGGCGGCAAGCGCTGGCAGGCGCTGCACCGGTCGATCTATGCAATCGCCGTGCTGGCCATCCTTCATTACTGGTGGCACAAGGCCGGCAAGAACGATTTCGGCGAGGTGTCGATCTACGCGGCCGTCGTGTTCGTGCTGCTGGCCATGCGGGTGTGGTGGTGGGCGCGCAAGCCGAAGCTGCCGAAGGCGCAGGCCGTGGCACGATGAAAAAAGGGCGACGCGCAGTGCGTCGCCCTTTGGCTTTGCTTGAGGCTGGCCGGGCGTCAGTCGTTCAGCAGGCGCTCGCCGCGGAACAGGTCGGCCGGCAGTTCGCGCTCGCGCACGAGGTGCACGGCGTCGCCATCGACCATCACCTCGGCCGCCCGGCCGCGCGTGTTGTAGTTCGAGCTCATCACAAAGCCATAGGCGCCGGCCGACATCACGGCCAGCAGGTCGCCCGGCTGCACCGCCAGCGCGCGGTCGCGGCCCAGCCAGTCGCCCGATTCGCAGACCGGCCCCACCACGTCGTAGGTGGCTGGCGCGTCGGCGCGCGGCGCCACGGGCTCGATGCGGTGGTACGCCTCGTACATGGCCGGACGCGCCAGGTCGTTCATCGCGGCATCGACGATGCAGAAGTTCTTGGCCGCGCCCGGCTTCAGGAATTCCACGCGCGTCAGCAGCACGCCGGCGTTGCCCACCAGCGACCGGCCCGGCTCGAACAGCACCTCGCGGTGGCCGTGGCCCCGCGCGGCCACGCGGTCGATCAGCGTGGTGGCGAAGCCGGTGATGTCCGGCGGCGTCTCGTCGTCATAGGTAATGCCCAGCCCGCCGCCCACGTCGATGTGCGCCAGACGGATGCCTTCGGCTTCCAGCTGCTCCACCACGTCCAGCACCTTGTCCAGCGCTTCCAGGTACGGCGCCACCTCGGTGATCTGCGAGCCGATATGGCAGTCGATGCCAGCCACTTCCAGGTGCGGCAGCGCGGCGGCGGCGCGGTAGGTCGGCAGCACGTCCTCGAACGCCACGCCGAACTTGTTGCCCTTGAGCCCCGTGGAGATATACGGGTGGGTCTTGGCGTCGACGTCCGGGTTGATGCGCAGCGACACGCGCGCGCGCTTGCCCAGCCGGCCGGCCACGGCGTTCAGGCGGTCCAGCTCGGGAATCGACTCGACGTTGAAGCCGCGCACGTCGTGCTCCAGCGCCAGCGCCATGTCGGCCTCGCTCTTGGCGACGCCCGAGAACACGACCTTGCGCGGATCGCCGCCGGCGGCCAGCACGCGCAGCAGTTCGCCGCCCGACACGATGTCGAAGCCCGCGCCCAGCCGGGCAAACACCTGCAGCACGGCCAGGTTCGAATTGGCCTTGACCGCGTACTGTACGTGGGCGTTGCGGCCCTGGCAGGCGGCCGCGTAGGCGTTGTACGCGGTGGTCAGGGCCGCGCGCGAGTAGACGAAGGCGGGCGTGCCGAAGTCGGCGGCGATGCGCGCCAGCGGTACCTGTTCGACGGTCAGGGCGCCGTCTTGCCGGCGATGGAAAAAATCAGTCATGTCGGAGCGGGCACTCAACGTGCCGAGGGGGCGGAGCTGTTCTTGGCGGGTTCGGTGCGCACCGGCGCGGACGTGGCCGGCTCGCCCATGGGCGTGGTGGCCGGCGGCGTGGCGCCGGGCTGGCCCAGGCCAGGGTCGGGCACGGTGGGCGGCGTGGGGGCCGGCGGCACGCGCGGCATGTACAGCGGGCCACGAATGCCGCACCCGGCCAGGGGTATCGCGAGCAGGGCGGCAAACGCCGATACAATCGCAGCACGACGCAGCATCGGGGAGTCTTTCATTGTTGGATGGCTTCCGGATGGCTTGGAAAGCGCGTGGCTTTCCTGTTTCCGATCAATTTGATGCCGGCCGAGTGGTCCCGTCCTGAGGGCTGCCGGCGGCCTTGGAGTGTAGCATGCCCCCCCTTAGCGAGACCGAGTTCCTGGCGCTGGCCAGCGCGGCCCTGGACAAGCTGGAAGCCGACATCGAGGCTGCCGCCGATGCCGCCGACGCCGACGTGGAGATCAACCGCACCGGCAACGTAATGGAACTGGAATTCGAGGACGGCTCCAAGATCATCGTCAACAGCCAGGCGCCGATGCAGGAGCTGTGGGTGGCGGCCAAGGCCGGCGGCTTTCACTTCCGTCACGACGGCAGCCGCTGGGTTGACACGCGCAGCGGCGCCGAGTTGTACGCGGCGCTGTCCGGCTACATGAGCCAGCAGGCCGGCACCACGCTGGCACTGTGACGCCGTGATGCTGTGACACTGGCGCAAGCCACAAAAAAGCCGGCCCTTCTGGGCCGGTTTTTTTTCGCCCGCCCCAGGCAGGGACGGGCGGCAGGTCGGGCGGGCCGTCAGGCGCCGCCGAACATTTCCAGGATCTTCTTCTTTTCCTGCTCGGTGTCCTGCGGCGGGCGCGAGCTTTCCTCGGGCTTGCCGGGCCACGGGTCGCCCAGGCCCACCGACGCCACGCCGGCGCCGGCCGCATTCTCCTCCAGCGTCCAGTCGCCCGCGGCCATCACCACGCCCTCGGGCGGCTGGCGATCCGGGCTCTCCGGCACGCCCTTGAGCGCCTTGCTCATGTAGCCGACCCAGATCGGCAGGGCCAGGCCGCCACCGGTCTCGCGCACGCCCAGGCTCTTGGGCTGGTCGTAGCCCATCCAGGCGATGGCCACCAGCTTCGGCGTGTAGCCGGCAAACCAGGCATCGACGGCGTCGTTGGTCGTACCGGTCTTGCCGGCCATGTCGTTGCGGCCCAGGCGCTGCTTGGCCGGGTTGGCCGTGCCGCTGCGCACCACCTCGCGCAGCATGCTGTCGGCGATGAAGGCGGTACGGGCGTCCAGCACGCGCACGGCGTCCTCGCCGGCCTTCTGCGGATGCGTCTCGGAGATGACCTTGCCGCGCGAGTCTTCCACGCGCTGGATCAGGTACGGATTGACGCGGTAGCCGCCGTTGGCGAACACCGAATAGGCGCCGGCCATTTGCAGCGGCGTGACGCTGCCCGAGCCCAGCGCCATCGGCAGGTAGGCCGGGTGCTTGTCGGCCTCGAAGCCGAAGCGCGTGATGTAGTCCTGCGCGTACTGGGTGCCGATCGCGCGCAGGATCCGCACCGAGACCAGGTTCTTCGACTTGGCCAGCGCGCGGCGCATGGTCATCGGGCCCTCGAACTTGCCGTCGTAGTTTTTCGGCTCCCAGACCTGGCCGCCGGTGTCGGGGCCGATGCTGAGCGGGGCGTCGTTGATGACCGTCGCGGGCGAAAAGCCCTTTTCCAGCGCCGCCGTGTAGATGAACGGCTTGAAGCTGGAGCCCGGCTGGCGCCAGGCCTGCGTCACATGGTTGAACTTGTTGCGGTTGAAGTCGAAGCCACCCACCATCGAGCGGATCGACCCGTCCTCGGGGTTCAGCGAAATGAACGCGGCCGCCACCTCGGGCAGCTGCGTGACCGACCAGCTGTTGTCCTTCGGGTCCTGCGTCACGCGGATGATCGCGCCCGGCCGGATCTTGACCTTGGGCTGGGCATTGGCCGACAGCGACGGCGCGATGAAGCGCAGCGCCGAGCCCTCGATCGTCGCCACCTCGCCGGACAGCAGCGTCGCCTTGACCTGCTTGGCCGACACGCTGGTCACCACGGCCGAGCGCAGGTCGTCGCTGCCCGGATGCTCGACCAGCGCGTCGTCGATGGCCTGCTCGCGCTCGGCGGCGCCGGACGGCAGGTCGATGAACGCCTCCGGCCCGCGGTAGCCGTGCTTGCGTTCGTAGGTCATGATGCCGTTGCGCACGGCCTCGTAGGCGGCGTCCTGGTCGGTCTTGTTCAGCGTCGTGTAGACCGTCAGGCCGCGGGTGTAGGTTTCCTCGCGATACTGCGCGTACATCAGCTGGCGCACGATCTCGGCCACGTACTCGGCATGCGTCGAGAACTCGTTGCCTTCGCTGCGCACCTTCAGTTCCTCGCGCACGGCCTGGTCGTATTGCTCCGGCGTGATGTAGCGCAAGTCGCGCATGCGCTGGAGGATGTATTCCTGGCGCACCTTGGCACGGCGCGGGTTCACCACCGGGTTGTAGGCCGACGGCGCCTTGGGCAGCCCGGCCAGCATCGCGGCCTCGGCCGGCGTCACGTCCTTGATCGACTTGCCGAAGTAGACGCGCGCGGCGCTGGCAAAGCCGTAGGCGCGCTGGCCCAGGTAGATCTGGTTCATGTACAGCTCGAGGATCTGGTCCTTGCTCAGGTTGGCCTCGATCTTGTACGCCAGCAGCATCTCGTAGATCTTGCGCGTGTAGGTCTTCTCGCTGGACAGGAAGAAGTTGCGCGCCACCTGCATCGTGATCGTCGACGCGCCCTGCGACAGCCCGCCGCGCAGGTTGGCCAGGCCGGCCCGCATCACGCCCACGAAGTCCACACCGCCGTGCTCGTAGAAGCGGTCGTCCTCGATGGCCAGCACGGCCTTCTTCATGACGTCGGGAATCTCGCTGATCGGCACGAAGTTGCGGCGCTCCTCGCCAAACTCGCCGATCAGCACGTTGTCGGCGGTGTAGATGCGCAGCGGGATCTTGGGGCGGTAGTCGGTGATCGTGTCGAGCGACGGCAGGTTCGGCGCGGCCACGACCAGCGCATAGCCAACCAGCAGCGCCACGGCGACGGCGCCGGCAGCAAGCAGCCCAAGTACCCAGAACATGACGCGCGCCCACAACGGACGGCGGACGGGGAGGGACGGCTTCTGTTGTGCTGTGGCCATAAGGGTTTACCTAACAAGAGTGCCGCGATTATATCGTCGGTGCCCGTGCGCCCCGGCCCGGCAGTGCCGCCGGAGACGCTACGACGCTGTTACAAGATGTAATGGCGCTGATATCAGATGGTCACGCGGTGAAAGAGGCGGGCGGGGAGGCGGGCTGGCCGTCGTCGGACGCGGCGGGCGGGGCGATGCGGAGGATGACCGGGAGCGTTCGTGTTGGCCCGATGCCACCCGATCGCGGGGTTGCGGACCGTGGGATTTTGACAACGGATTCGGGGGCGCATTCTCAAAAAGAAAGCGTGGTCAGAGCGGCACATTGCCAGCGCCTCCGGATTTTGTGAGAATCCACGAACATAAAAGAGCAAACGTTTCATCCAAAGAAACTGGCTCGCACCATTAGAGCAAACATGCCGTGGGCGAGTTCAAATGTCAGGGGGTCACCTTGCGACGGGGCATCTTGTCGGGTCTTCTGCGCCGCACTACGGTCGGCGTGGATATCGGGTCGTCCAGCGTCAAGGTCGTCGAGCTGTCCGTCGGGGCAGGCAAAAACGACTTCAGGCTGGAAAAATGCGCCAGCGAACTGCTGGACCGCAACGCCGTTGCCGATGGCAACGTGGTCAACATCGAGGCCGTGGGCATCGCGCTCAAGCGCGCGCTCGGCAAGGCCGGCATCCGCACAAAGGACGTGGTCCTTGGCGTGCCGTCCATGCTGACGGAATCCCAGACGGTCAGTCTGCCGGACAACCTGTCCGAAGACGAACTGTATTCGCAGGTCGAATCGGAGGCGCACCGCCTCTATCCGCCTTCCCAGGCGGTGAACTTCGACTTCGCGGTGATTGGTCCCAGCGAAACGGAAGGCGGCATCGGTGTGCGTGTCACGGCCGCCAACAGTGATCGTGTCCAGGAGCGCGTGACGGCGGCCGAGATGGCCGGCCTGAAGCCGCAGGTGATGGACGTGGAGGAATTCGCCGTGCAGCGCTCGGTGGTCCAGATGCTCGGCGTACCCGCCGGGCTGACGGAGACCGACGCCAAGGACATGCCCGTGGTGGCAGTGGTCCACCTCGGCGGCAGCCGCTCCAAGGCCATCTTCTACCAGGGCTGGAAGGAACTCTACGAGCAGCCGCTCAACAGCTACGGCGACCAGTTGACGCAGAGCGCGGCGCGCATGTTCACGCTCGACGCGCTCAAGGCGGAAATCAAGAAGCGCAAGAACACGCTTCCCGATGCCTGGCGCGCGCAACTGCTCAAGCCGTCGCTCGAGGCGCTGGCCATGGAGGTGCAGGGCGCCATCGGCAACTTCATCGCCAGCTCCAGCCTCGGCCGCGTCGACGAGATCCTGCTTTCCGGCGGGCACGCATCGCTGCTGGGTGTCCAGGCGGCGATCCAGCAACAGACGCAGATCACGACCACGCTGGCCAATCCTTTCGCAAACATGACGACCGCAGGCAAGGTCAACGAGCGCTATCTCCAGCGCGACCTGCCCGCCTACATCGTCAGTGCGGGACTGGCGCTGCGCGGCCTGCAATAAGCCACCCGGGGGGACACCCATGTCCACGACGACGAATACCATTCCGTCGGTCAACCTGCTGCCGTATCACGAGGCGCGCAAGGCCGCCCGGCGCAAGAAGGTCTACACCATGCTCGGCGGCGCGGCGGGCGCCGGCGCGCTGGTAGTGCTGATCGGCGGCTTCTACATCGACGCGCAGATCGACGAGACGACGGCGCTGAACCAGACGCTGACGACCGAGAACGCCCGCATGGACGGGCAGATCCGCGAGGTCAACACGCTGAAGAAGGACATCGAGGCCCTGCTGGATCGCCAGCGCGCCATCGAGAGCCTGCAGGCGCAGCGCAACCTGCCGGTGCAGCTGCTGGAGGAACTGGTGCGCCAGGTGCCCGAAGGCGTGTACCTGAACGGACTCAAGCAGACCGGCGACGACTTCGTCATGTCCGGCGTGGCCCAGTCCAACGAGCGCGTGTCCGAACTGCTGCGCAACATCGGCCAGGTGCAATGGCTCGACCGCGCCGAGCTGGTGGAGTCCAAGGCGATCATGATGACCAACAACCTGCGCGAGCAGCGCCGGCTGTTCGACTTCTCGATGCGCTTCTCGTACCGTGCCCCGGAGCAGCCGGGCGACAAGAAGAAGGGCGCCTCCGACGCGGCGGCCAAGCCCGCGGGAGGCAAGGTCTGATCATGGCACTCAATTCCGATATCTCGCTGCAGGACCTGACCGCGCAGTTCCGCGGCCTGAACCTCAACGAACCCGAGACCTGGCCCGCCGCCCCGCGCGTGCTGTTCTCCGTGCTGGCCGCGCTGATCGTGCTGGTGCTGGGATGGCAGTTCTACTGGAGCGACAAGCAGGACGAACTGGAACGCAAGCACGCCGAGCACGAGCAGCTACGCCAGCAGTTCGCGTCGAAGGTCGCCCAGGTGGCCAATCTCGACGAACTGCGCAAGCAGAAGGTGGAGGTGGAAAAGCGCGTGGCCCTGGCCGAGCGGCAACTGCCGAACAGCACGGAAATGGACGCGCTGCTGGCCGACGTCAACCACGCCGGCGTGGCCCGTGGGCTGCAGTTCGAGCTGTTCAAGCCCCAGGCCGCCGTCGTGAAGCCGTACTTCGCCGAAATCCCGGTCAACCTCAAGGTCACGGGCCGCTACCACGACGTGGCGTTGTTCAACGCCGACGTGGCGGCGCTGTCGCGGATTGTGTCGATGCGTAACCTGAACATGACGACGGGCAAGGACGGCACGCTGTCGATGGAAGCCGTGGCAATGGCCTACCGGGCACTGGATCCGGACGAGCAGGCCGCGCAGCGCAAGGCTGCCGCCGATGCCGCCGCCAAGAAGAAGGGAGGCGCCAAGTGAGCCGCCTGACCCGACGCCCGCCGGTTGCCCTGCACACGTTCGCCGCCGCGGCCTTGGCCGTGATGGCCCTGGCCGGCTGCGGCCAGAGCGACGACGCCGGCCTGCAGCAGTGGATGGCGCAGACCCGCGCCGCCAAGGCTCCGCCGCCCGAGCCGTTGCCCGAGGTCAAGCCGTACACGCCGCGCGAGTACGGCGGGCGCACGTCGCCGGAGCCGTTCGCGCAGACCAAGATCGGCGAGCTGAACAAGACGATGTCCGAGTCGCCGGAGGCCGGCCGGCGACACGAGCCACTTGAAGACTATCCGCTGGAGAACTTCAAGATGCTCGGCATGCTGAAGAAAAACGGCGAGACCTACGGTGTCGTACGCGTAGATAACAAGATCCACCACGTCAAGGTGGGTCAGTATCTCGGCCAGAGCTATGGCCGGGTGGTCCGCATCAGCGATCAGGAGATCGTGTTGCGCGAATTGGTTCGGGAAGGGGTCTCAGATTGGAAAGAGAAAATGACCAGCCTGAAGCTGGAGGCATCCGCATGATCACGGCACGTTGGGTCCGGGCGCTTGCGCGCGCTTCAGCGATGGCGCTGGTGCTGGCCTCTCCGGCCGCACTGGCACAGAACAACCAGCTCAAACAGGTGGAGGCCAACGTCGTTGGCGAGCAGACCGTGTTCACGGTCGACCTGAAGAGCCCGCTGGCGCAGAAGCCGGTGGATTTCACGACGCAGAACCCGGCGAAGATCGCGATCGACTTCTTCGACACCGGCTTCGCGGCGGGCCGCGCGCAGTACGAGTACGCCGGCAAGCTGCTGAAGAGCGCCAACGTGATGCAGATCGGGGACCGCACCCGCGTGGTGCTGAACCTGGCCCGCACGGCCACGTACCGAACGGAAATGCGCGGCACGCAGTTCGTGGTGCTGATGGACAACGTGGCGCAGTCCGCCACGGCGGCCGCGCCGACGTTCGCGCCGGCGGCCCCGGTCATGCAGCCCGTGGCGGTCAACCGCACGCTGATCCGCAACATCGACTTCCGCCGCGGCACCGACGGGGCGGGGCGCGTGGTGGTGGACCTGTCGTCGCGCGACTCGGGGATCAACATCCAGCAGCAGGGACAGAACCTGGTGGTCGACTTCATCGGCACGGGGCTGCCGGCGGACCTGCGCCGCCGCTTCGACGTGACCGACTTCGGCACGCCGGTCCAGGCCATGCGCGCCACCGACGCCAACGGCGCCGCGCGCCTGACGATCGAGCCGCGCGGCAACTGGGAATACAGCTCGTACCAGACGGACAACCAGTTCGTGGTGGAGGTGCGCCAGGTCAAGGAAGATCCGAACAAGCTGATTGCCGGCCAGGGGTATCGCGGCGAGCGGCTGTCGCTGAACTTCCAGAACATCGACATCCGGTCGCTGCTGCAGGTCTTTGCCGATTTCACGAACCTGAACATCATCACGAGCGACACGGTGCAGGGCAACCTGACGCTGCGCCTCAAGGATGTGCCGTGGGACCAGGCGCTGCAGATCGTGCTGGATTCGAAGGGCCTGGCATCGCGCCGCAACGGCAACGTGCTGTGGGTGGCCCCGAAGGCCGAGCTGGCGACCAAGGAAAAGCTGGAGCTGGAAGCGCAGCAGCAGATCAACGAGCTGGAGCCGATCCGCAGCCAGGTGTTCCAGTTGAACTACCAGCGCGCCGAGGACGTGCGGCGGATGCTGCTGGGCCTCTCTGCCGGGGGCGGCGGCGTGTCGGCCGCGGCGGCCGGCGGCGCGGGCGCCAGCGGTGGCGCCACGCGGATGCTGTCCAAGCGCGGCTCGCTGACGGCCGATCCGCGGACGAACCAGTTGTTCGTGTCCGACATCGGCTCCAAGCTGGAAGAGGTGCAGGGCTTCCTGCAGAAGATCGACATCCCGGTGCGCCAGGTGGTGATCGAGGCACGCATCGTCGAGGCCAGCGACACGTTCAGCCGCAACCTCGGCGTCAAGCTCGGGTTTGCGTCGCGCCGGTCGGGCGCCGGCTACGGCAACACGTACGAGAACGTGGCGTCGCCGTTCACCCAGGACGCGCAGTGGACCACGAGTCCGGCGGTCAGCCTGCCGGCGGCGGCGATCAACGGCACGAATCCGGCGTCGGTGGCGTTCAGCATCTTCAACACGGCGGCCGGCCGCTTCCTGGATCTGGAACTGTCCGCGCTGGAAGCCGACGGCAAGGGCAAGATCATCTCCAGCCCGCGCGTGGTGACGGCCAACAACATCAAGGCGCTGATCGAGCAGGGTACGGAACTGCCGTACCAGTCGGCCACGTCGAGCGGCGCCACGTCGGTGCAGTTCCGCAAGGCCAACCTGAAGCTGGAGGTCACGCCGCAGATCACGCCGGAAGGCAACGTGCTGCTCGACGTCGACGTGAACAAGGACAGCGTGGGTATCCAGACCGTCAACGGGTTCGCCATCGACACCAAGCACGTGCAGACGCAGGTGCTGGTGGAAAACGGCGGCACGGTGGTGATCGGCGGCATCTACAGCCAGGACGAGAGCAACAACTACAGCAAGGTGCCGTTCCTGGCCGAGATCCCGGTGCTGGGCTACCTGTTCCGGAATAACGCCAAGGTCAACAACCGCACCGAGTTGCTGGTGTTCCTGACGCCGCGGATCCTGAACGACAGCGTCTCGCTGAAGTAAGTCCGCAAGCAGGCCGGAGGGCGCCGCCCGCCGGCTTGAGACGACTCTGAAAACGGGCGCCCGGGTGCAGTTGGGGCCCCGGATGCAGTAGACTGGCAGGCCGCGTCGCATGTGACGCGGCCTTTTTCTTTTTGGCGGCAACGCGGGAAACCGGCGGCCAGCCGGAGCCGGTCACGACACGGCGCAATGGCGTATGCAGCACGCCGGCGCGGCGGACCGGCCGGGTGGCCGGGGCCCGAGCCTTATCGTGCAAGACAGTCCAGTGACAGCCAATCGCCCGAATCTTTTCTTTGTTGGCCTGATGGGCGCCGGCAAGACCACCGTCGGCCGTTCGGTGGCCCGACGCCTGAACTACCCGTTCTTCGACTCGGACCACGAGCTGGAAGCGCGTTGCGGCGTCAAGATTCCCGTGATCTTTGAGCACGAGGGCGAGGACGGTTTCCGGGATCGCGAGGCGCAGATGATCGCCGAGCTGACCGGCCGGACCGGCATCGTCCTGGCCACGGGCGGCGGCGCGGTGCTGCGCCCGGCCAATCGGGAAGCGCTGAAGGCGAACGGCACCGTGGTCTACCTGCGGGCCAGCCCGCACGACCTCTGGCTGCGCACGCGCCATGACCGCAACCGTCCGCTGCTGCAGACTGAGGACCCGAAGGGCCGGCTGGAGGCGCTCTACGCCCAGCGTGACCCGCTCTACCGCGAAGTGGCGGACTTCATCATCGAAACCGGCAAGCCGACCGTGGCGCAGCTTGCTAATATGGTTCTCATGCAACTTGAAATGGCCGGCTTCACGTTTCCGCCCGAGGAAACCGTGCCCGACACCGAACCGGTGGCCGGGCAGCCGGCGCAGGACACCCATTCATGATCACGCTGGAAGTCGATCTCGGGGCGCGTAGCTACCCCATCCATATCGGCGGCGGCCTGCTGGACCGCGCCGACCTGCTGCAGCCGCACGTGCGCGGCCAGCACGCCGTCATCGTGACCAACGAGACGGTCGGTCCGCTGTACGCGGCGCGCGTGGAGGCGGTGCTGGCCGGGCTCGGCAAGACCGTCCGCACCGTGGTGCTGCCCGATGGCGAGCGGTTCAAGCAGTGGGAAACGCTGAACCTGATCTTCGATGCGCTGCTGCAGGCGGGGGCCGACCGCAAGACCACGCTGATCGCGCTGGGCGGCGGCGTGGTGGGCGACATGACCGGCTTCGCGGCGGCCTGCTACATGCGCGGCGTGCCGTTCGTGCAGATGCCGACGACGCTGCTGTCCCAGGTGGATTCGTCGGTGGGCGGCAAGACCGGCATCAACCATCCGCTCGGCAAAAACATGATCGGCGCGTTCCACCAGCCCAACGCGGTGATCGCCGACATTGACACGCTGCGCACGCTGCCGCTGCGCGAGCTGGCGGCCGGTCTGGCCGAGGTCATCAAGCACGGCGCGATTGCCGACGCCGGGTACTTTGGCTGGATCGAGGCCAATATCGCGGCGCTCAACGCCTGCGACACGGTGGTGATGGCCGAGGCGGTGCGCCGCTCGTGCGAGATCAAGGCGGCCGTGGTGGCGCAGGACGAGCGCGAGGGCGGCCTGCGCGCCATCCTGAACTTCGGCCACACCTTCGGCCATGCGATCGAGGCCGGCATGGGCTACGGCGAATGGCTGCACGGCGAGGCCGTGGGCTGCGGCATGGTGATGGCGGCGGACCTGTCGCACCGGCTCGGGTTCATCGACACCGAGACGCGCGCCCGTATCCGCGAGCTGACGCAGGCGGCGATGCTGCCCGTGGTGGCGCCGGACCTGGGCATCGACCGCTACATCGAACTGATGAAGGTGGACAAGAAGGCGGAAGCCGGCAGCATCAAGTTCATCCTGCTGCGCAAGCTGGGCGAGGCGTTCATCACCACCGTGCCCGACCCGGACCTGCGCGACACGCTGCGCCACGCCGTCCTGAAACCTCCCACCGAGGCACCGGTCGCCTGAGCGCCTGGTTATGCCTTGCAACCCCGAACCAGCCACGGAACCACGGATTGCCGCATGACCCACACGCCAGTGACCGACCTCGACGCCCATCTCGCCCCCTTTGCCGCGCGTTCCGCCAACACGCGCGGACGGGTGCATGCCGAGCCGGCGTCGTCCTCGCGCAGCGAATTCCAGCGCGACCGGGACCGCGTCATCCACAGCACGGCCTTCCGCCGGCTGGAATACAAGACGCAGGTGTTCGTCAACCACGAGGGCGACCTGTTCCGGACGCGCCTGACGCATAGCCTGGAGGTGGCGCAGATCGCGCGGTCGATCGCCCGCAACCTGCGGCTCAACGAGGATCTGGTCGAGGCGATCTCGCTCGCGCATGACCTGGGCCACACGCCGTTCGGCCATGCCGGCCAGGACGCGCTGAATGGGTGCATGAAGAACCATGGCGGCTTCGAGCACAACCTGCAGAGCCTGCTGGTCGTGGACGAGCTGGAAGAGCGCTACGGCGGCTTCAACGGGCTGAACCTGACGTTCGAGACGCGCGAAGGCATTCTCAAGCATTGCTCGCGCGTCAACGCGGCGGCGCTGGGCGAGCTGGGCCGGCGGTTCCTGGAGGGCAGCCAGCCGTCGCTGGAGGCCCAGTTGGCCAACCTGGCCGACGAGATCGCCTACAACAACCACGATATCGACGATGGCCTGCGCTCGGGCCTGCTGACGCTGGACCAGCTGGACGAAGTGCCCATGTGGGCGCGGCACCGGGCCGAGGTGTCGGCCGCGTTCCCGGGCATCAACGGGCGGCGCGCGATCAACGAGACGGTCCGGCGCATGATCAACACGCTGATCGTCGACCTGATCGAGACGACGGGGCGGAATATCGCCGCCGCCAATCCGAAGTCGATCGACGATGTGCGGGCGGCCGGCCCGCTGGTGTCGTTCAGCCCAAAGATCCACGAGGAGGCGGCCGCGCTGAAGCGCTTCCTGTTCCGCCACCTGTACCGGCACTACCTGGTGATGCGCATGTCCGCCAAGGCGCAGCGGATCATCGTCGACCTGTTCAACGCGTTCATGCAGGATTCGCGGCTGCTGCCGCCCCAGTACCAGGCGGCCCACGGCGCCGACCAGCCCCGGCTGATCGCGCACTACATCGCCGGCATGACCGACCGCTATGCGATCCGCGAGCATCGCCGCATCTTTGCCGTCACCGAGAGCCATTCGATTGGCTGACTGAAAACGGGGACAGATCACGGTATCATCCGGGCATCGCTCAACGAGGGATGCCCCGATGGCCCGCCTTCCCCGCTTTTCCCCCGCCGGCCTGCCGGCCCTGGTGTTGCAACGTGGCAACAACCGCCAGCCAGTGTTCCTGGGGAACGAAGACTACCTGCACTACCTCGACTGCCTGCGCATGGCGGCGCGCGAGCATGAGCTTGCCATCCATGCCTATGCGCTGCGGCCCAACCACATCCACCTCGTGGCGACGCCGAAGGGTCCGGATTCGCTGAGTCTGACGATGCAGGCGGTGGGCCGCCGCTATGCGCGGCACTTCAACCGCGTGGCGGAGCGCACCGGCACGCTGTGGGAGGGGCGCTTCCGCTCGGCGGTGATCGAGCCGGAAACGTGGCTGCTGCCGGCCATGCTCTACGCCGAAGGCAACGCCGTGCGCGCCGGCGACGTCCTGTCGCCCGAGAACGATCGCTGGAGCAGCTATCGCCATCACGCCGGCATCGAGGCCAGCGCCATTGTGAGCGATCACTCCAGCTATTGGGACCTCGGCAACACGCCATTCGAGCGGCAATCGAATTACCGCGCGCTCATGGCCGAGGGCCTGTCCGGCCGGACGCTCGCCACCTTGCAGAAGCACGCGCACAGCGGCTGGCCGCTGGGCGGCGAAGCATTCCTGGCGCAACTGGAGCGGCATGCCACACGCCGCGTGCAGCCGCTGCCGAAAGGCCGACCACGGAAGTCGACTATTCCTGACGAAGACATCGCGACGACCGACTGACTTCCGGAAATCCAAAGGAATCGCACCAAATCAGTGCAAATGCGGCCGCAATTTAATGTGTCCCCATTAAAAATTCACACCGAAACTGTGCGAAGAAAAATGTATTCCGACCCCATTTAATAATTTTGCGAGCAGTAGGGCTTTCTCTTATAGTTGCTCCACCCACAGTCATTGTGCGGCGCGTCACGCTCGTGTACGCCGCTGCGGTCCCGTTGTCCGTCCAAGCCCGTCCGAAGAGACAGAGGTGCCCCCGCGACAGCCATCCCGTTCGGTCTGCCTTGCTGGCTGCGCAGCCTTCACCGGAATTCAGCCCGTGGACCACTCGCAACAACCTTCCGATCTCGCCGCCCGCCCGCAGGCCCAGGGCCTCTACGACCCGACCAACGAGCACGACGCCTGCGGCGTCGGCATGGTCGCGCACATCAAGGGCAAGAAGTCCCACGAGATCATCTCGCAGGGCCTGAAGATCCTGGAGAACCTGGACCACCGGGGCGCCGTGGGCGCCGACGCGCTGATGGGCGACGGCGCGGGCATCCTGATCCAGATCCCTGACCAGTTCTACCGCGAGGAAATGGCCAGGCAGGGCGTGACGCTGCCGCCCAATGGCGAGTACGGCGTGGGCATGATCTTCCTGCCAAAGGAACACGCCTCGCGCCTGGCCTGCGAGCAGGAACTGGAGCGCACCGTACGCCTGGAAGGCCAGGTCGTGCTGGGCTGGCGCGACGTGCCGGTGGACTGCAACATGCCGATGTCCCCGACCGTGCGCAAGACCGAGCCGGTGATCCGCCAGATCTTCATTGGCCGTGGCCGCGACATCATGACCACGGACGCGCTGGAGCGTAAGCTCTACGTGATCCGCAAGACGGCCAGCCACGCCATCCAGGCGCTCAAGCTCAAGCACGGCAAGGAATACTTCGTGCCGTCGATGTCGGCCCGTACCGTCGTGTACAAGGGCCTGCTGCTGGCCAACCAGGTGGGCGAGTACTACCTGGACCTGCAGGATTCGCGCGCCGTGTCGGCCCTGGCCCTGGTGCACCAGCGCTTCTCGACCAACACGTTCCCGGCCTGGGAACTGGCCCACCCGTACCGGATGGTCGCCCACAACGGCGAAATCAACACGGTCAAGGGCAACGTGAACTGGGTGAACGCCCGGACCGGCGCCATCTCGTCGCCGGTGCTCGGCGACGACCTGCCCAAGCTCTGGCCGCTGATCTACCCGGGCCAGTCGGACACGGCATCGTTCGACAACTGCCTCGAACTGCTGACGATGGCCGGCTACCCGCTCGTCCACGCGATGATGATGATGATCCCGGAAGCCTGGGAACAGCACACGCTGATGGACGACAACCGCCGCGCGTTCTACGAGTACCACGCCGCGATGATGGAGCCGTGGGACGGCCCCGCCGCCATCTGCTTCACCGACGGCCGCCAGATCGGCGCCACGCTGGACCGTAACGGCCTGCGTCCGGCCCGCTTCTACGTGACCGAGGACGATTTCGTCGTGCTGGCGTCGGAAGCCGGCGTGCTGCCGTTCCCCGAGTCGCGGATCGTCCAGAAATGGCGCCTGCAGCCGGGCAAGATGTTCCTGATCGACATGGAGCAGGGCCGCATCATCGACGACAAGGAGCTCAAGGACAACCTGGCCAACGCCAAGCCGTACAAGAGCTGGATCGACGCCGTGCGCATCAAGCTCGACGAGATCGACGCCAAGCCCGAGGACGTGGCCGCCGAGAAGAAGCCGGTGTCGCCGCTGCTGGACCGCCAGCAGGCGTTTGGCTACACGCAGGAAGACGTCAAGTTCCTGATGGCGCCGATGGCGCTGGCCGGCGAGGAAGCCACGGGCTCGATGGGCAACGACTCGCCGCTGGCCGTGCTGTCGTCCAAGAACAAGACGCTGTACCACTACTTCCGCCAGCTGTTCGCCCAGGTGACCAACCCGCCGATCGACCCGATCCGCGAGAACATGGTCATGTCGCTGGTGTCGTTCATCGGTCCGAAGCCGAACCTGCTGGAGCTGAACAACATCAACCCGCCGATGCGGCTTGAAGTGTCCCAGCCGGTGCTGGACTTCAAGGACATCGCCAAGATCCGCAACATCGAGCACTACACGGGCGGCAAGTTCCGGTCGTACGAGCTGAACATCTGCTACCCGGTGGCATGGGGCAAGGAGGGCATCGAGGCCCGCCTGGCGTCGCTGTGCGCCGAAGCGGTGGACGCCGTGCGCTCGGGCTACAACATCCTGATCGTGTCCGACCGCCGTGTCGACGACACGCAGGTGGCCATCCCGGCGCTGCTGGCCACGTCGGCCGTGCACCACCACCTGGTGGAAAAGGGCCTGCGCACGTCCACCGGCCTGGTCGTGGAAACCGGCTCGGCCCGCGAGGTGCACCACTTCGCGCTGCTGGCCGGCTACGGCGCCGAAGCCGTGCACCCGTACCTGGCCATGGAAACGCTGGCCGACATGGCCGCGGGCCTGTCGGGCGACCTGTCGCCCGAGAAGGCGGTCAAGAACTTCGTCAAGGCGATCGGCAAGGGCCTGTTCAAGGTGATGTCGAAGATGGGCATCTCCACGTACATGTCGTACACGGGCGCCCAGATTTTCGAGGCCATCGGCCTGTCGCGCGAACTGGTGCAGAAGTACTTCCACGGCACGCCGTCGAACGTCGAGGGCATCGGCATCTTCGAGGTGGCCGAGGAAGCGCTGCGCCTGCACACCGACGCCTTCGGCAGCAACCCGGTGCTGAGCAACATGCTCGACGCCGGCGGCGAGTATGCATTCCGGATCCGTGGCGAAGAACACATGTGGACGCCGGATTCGATCGCCAAGCTCCAGCACGCGGTGCGCGCCGAGGACGGCCGCGGCCAGTACCAGACGTACAAGGAATACGCGAACATCATCAACGACCAGAGCCGCCGCCACATGACGCTGCGCGGGCTGTTCGAGTTCAAGGTGGACCCGTCGCGCGCCATTCCGCTGGAGGAAGTGGAACCGGCCAAGGAAATCGTCAAGCGCTTTGCCACGGGCGCCATGTCGCTGGGCTCGATCTCGACCGAAGCCCATGCCACGCTGGCCGTGGCGATGAACCGCATCGGCGGCAAGTCGAACACGGGCGAAGGCGGCGAGGACGAGAAGCGCTACCGCAACGAACTGCGCGGCATCCCCATCAAGCAGGGCGACTCGCTGAAGAGCCTGCTGGGCGACCACGTGGTGGAAAAGGACCTGGCACTGCAGCCCGGCGATTCGCTGCGCTCGAAGATCAAGCAGGTGGCGTCGGGCCGCTTCGGCGTGACCGCCGAATACCTGGCTTCGGCCGACCAGATCCAGATCAAGATGGCGCAGGGCGCCAAGCCGGGCGAAGGCGGCCAGCTGCCGGGCCACAAGGTGTCCGACTACATCGGCAAGCTGCGCTACTCGGTGCCGGGCGTGGGCCTGATCTCGCCGCCGCCGCACCATGACATCTACTCGATCGAGGATCTGGCGCAGCTGATCCACGACCTGAAGAACGTCAACCCGTCGTCCGACATCTCGGTCAAGCTCGTGTCCGAAGTGGGCGTGGGCACCGTGGCGGCCGGCGTGGCCAAGGCCAAGGCCGACCACGTGGTCATCGCCGGCCACGACGGCGGCACCGGCGCCTCGCCGTGGTCGTCGATCAAGTACGCGGGCTCGCCGTGGGAACTGGGCCTGGCCGAGACGCAGCAGACGCTGATGCTGAACGGCCTGCGCAACCGCATCCGCGTGCAGGCCGACGGCCAGATGAAGACCGGCCGCGACGTGGTGATCGGCGCGCTGCTGGGCGCCGACGAGTTCGGCTTTGCCACGGCGCCGCTGGTGGCCGAGGGCTGCATCATGATGCGCAAGTGCCACCTGAACACCTGCCCGGTGGGCGTGGCCACGCAGGATCCGGCGCTGCGCCAGAAGTTCCAGGGCAAGCCCGAGCACGTGGTGAACTTCTTCTTCTTCGTGGCCGAGGAAGCGCGCGAGATCATGGCGCAACTGGGCATCCGCACGTTCGACGAACTGATCGGCCGCGCCGACCTGCTCGACATCCGCGCCGGCATCGAACACTGGAAGGCACGCGGCCTGGACTTCGGCCGCATCTTCTACCAGGCCCCGATCCCGGCCGACGTGCCGCGCTACCACACCGACGTGCAGGACCACGGCCTGTCGGTGGAAGCCGGCAAGGCGCTGGACCACACGCTGATTGCCAAGGCCCGTCCGGCCATCGACAAGGGCGAGCGCGTGTCGTTCATCCAGCCGGTCAAGAACGTGAACCGCACGGTGGGCGCGATGCTGTCCGGCGTGGTGGCCAAGCAGTACGGCCACGAAGGGCTGCCCGACGACACGATCCACATCCAGCTCCAGGGCACGGCCGGGCAGTCGTTCGGCGCGTTCCTGGCGCACGGCATCACGCTGGACCTGGTGGGCGACGCCAACGACTACGTCGGCAAGGGCCTGTCGGGCGGCCGCGTGATCGTGCGCGCCCCGCACGAGTTCCGCGGCGACCCCACGCGCAACATCATCGTCGGCAACACGGTGCTGTACGGCGCGCTGGCCGGCGAGGCGTTCTTCAACGGCGTGGCCGGCGAGCGCTTTGCGGTGCGTAACTCGGGCGCCACGGCCGTGGTGGAAGGCACCGGCGACCACGGTTGCGAGTACATGACCGGTGGCACCGTGGTGGTGCTGGGCGGCACGGGCCGCAACTTCGCGGCCGGCATGTCGGGCGGCGTGGCCTACGTCTATGACGAGGACGGCCTGTTCGACAAGCGCTGCAACACGTCGATGGTGGCGCTGGAAGCCGTGCTCGCCTCTGCCGACCAGCAGAAGGGCCAGCCGGAATCGCAGTGGCACAAGGCCGGCGGCAAGCGCCAGCTGGACGAAGTGATCCTGCGCAACCTGATCGAGCAGCATTTCCGCTACACCGGTTCGGAGCGCGCCAAGGCGCTGCTGGCCGACTGGACCACGGCACGCCGCAAGTTCGTCAAGGTCTTCCCGACCGAGTACAAGCGCGCGCTGGGCGAGATGTACGAGAAGGAACAGGCAGCCCGCGACAGCGATCGCGAAGCGGTCGCCGCCTGACCGGCAGCCCCACGACGAGAGGTGCCCGCGGCCAAGCGCCGCGGCATCGACAAGATACTGACCCCACGCGAGGCCGGCCCGGCCGCCTCGCGCCAAGCAAGACCAAGGATGCAACATGGGTAAGGCGACTGGCTTTCTCGAATTTCCGCGCCAGAACGAAGGCTACGAACCCGTAGTCAAGCGCGTGAAGCACTACAAGGAATTCGTGTTCGCGCTGTCCGACAGCGAAGCGAAGATCCAGGGTGCGCGCTGCATGGACTGCGGCATCCCGTTCTGCAACAACGGCTGCCCGGTCAACAACATCATTCCGGACTTCAACGACCTCGTGTATCGCCAGGACTGGAAGCAGGCGATCGAGGTGCTGCACCAGACCAACAACTTCCCCGAGTTCACGGGCCGCATCTGCCCGGCACCGTGCGAGGCGGCCTGCACGCTGGGCATCAGCGAGCTGCCGGTGGGCATCAAGTCGATCGAGCACGCCATCATCGACAAGGCCTGGGAAGAGGGCTGGGTGGCGCCGCAGGTGCCGAAGCACAAGACCGGCAAGACCGTGGCCGTGGTGGGCTCGGGCCCGGCCGGCCTGGCCGCCGCGCAGCAACTGGCGCGCGCCGGCCACGACGTGACCGTGTTCGAGAAGAACGACCGCATCGGCGGCCTGCTGCGCTACGGCATCCCCGACTTCAAGATGGAGAAGACGCTGATCGACCGTCGCATCGAGCAGATGCAGACCGAGGGCGTGACCTTCCGCGCGGGCGTGATGGTGACCGATGGCGACAAGCTGCCGGCCGGCATCAAGAACTACGCCCGCGAGACCATCTCCGCCCAGGCGCTGATGGACCAGTTCGACGCCGTGGTGCTGGCTGGCGGCTCCGAAGTGCCGCGCGACCTGCCGGTGCCGGGCCGCGACCTGGCCGGCGTGCACTACGCGCTGGAATTCCTGATCCCGCAGAACAAGGAAGTGGCCGGCGACGGCGTGAACGAGATCCGCGCCGAAGGCAAGCACGTGATCGTGATCGGCGGCGGCGATACGGGTTCGGACTGCGTGGGCACGTCGAACCGCCACGGTGCTGAATCGGTCACCCAGTTCGAACTGCTGCCGCAGCCGCCGGAAGAAGAGAACAAGCCGCTGGTGTGGCCGTACTGGCCGATCAAGCTGCGCACGTCGTCGTCGCACGACGAAGGCTGCTCGCGCGACTGGTCGGTCGCCACCAAGGAACTGATCGGCGAAAACGGCAAGGTCACGGCGCTCAAGGCGTGCCGCGTGGAGTGGAAGGACGGCCGCATGCAGGAAGTGCCGGGCAGCGAGTTCGTGCTGAAGGCCGACCTGGTGCTGCTGGCCATGGGCTTCACGAACCCCGTGGGCTCGATGCTGGAGGCATTCGGCGTGGACACGGACGCGCGCAAGAACGCCAAGGCCGCCACGGAAGGCGACCGCGCCTATCACACCAACGTGCCGAAGGTCTTTGCCGCGGGCGACGTCCGCCGCGGCCAGTCGCTGGTGGTCTGGGCCATCCGCGAAGGCCGCCAGGCCGCCCGCTCGGTCGACACCTTCCTGATGGGCCACTCGGAACTGCCGCGCTGAGCGCCGCAGGGTCCGATGGGCAAAACCCCCGCATGCCGGAAGGCTGCGGGGGTTTTTTGATCGAACCCGCTGGCTCTGCCATGCGGGGAGCGCGCGTGCCCAAGCATCGTGGTAAGCTTTGGCCCGTTAGCGTGTGAACGGAACAGCGAAAGCTGTGCGCTATCCCCGCCCCGCAAGGGGTCCGCACCCAAGTGTGCGGATATCAAAGAGGCCCGATTAGCGGTTCGGCAAAAGGCTCCAGCAATGGAGCCTTTTCCTTTTGGCGATCGCTCACGGGGGCATCCTGATGGGCTTTCCCGCCAGCGTATTGAACAGAATCACGTGCAGCCGGATTGGCTTCCGCCTGGGCCGGTTTGCGTGCGTATCGTCCCGGACGTAGGCGCTCTGTACGTAGAGGTTCACCACGCCACGTTCCGGCGCCCGCGAGGCGGCGAAGTAGATTTCGTATTGCCGGGTCGTCGCGGTCTCGTCGACAAATTCCACCACGAAGAAGTTGCCCCGGCCCGTGTGGTAGCAGGGACGCAGCGCCAGGTTGTCGATGATTGCGGGCAAACGTTTCGAATGATGCCAGCGGGTCAGGCAGAACACCCGCGTCTCGCGGCTGTCAGCGTAGTGCCAGCCGGGCTCGACGACTTCCCCTGGCTTGCTGGACCGCGTGAAGCAATGCAATCCGAAGACGACGTGCACGGCGTAGTGGCGCGGCGGCAGCGCGTTTCTTCCCGGCTGCATGACGTTTACCCGCCGCGGATGCAGGTGCGTCAGGTCATAGACCTCGCCATGTAAGGTAAAGGCACGCCACGCAGTCACTGCCGCCGCTCGCTCGAAGAGAATGTGGCGCAGTATCGACTTGCTGACTAAGCAGGGACAATCACCGATCTACGATATTTGCGCGTTGACGCTGGATTTCCCTGCCGCACGCGTCGGGCACGGTGGGCGCGTTACGCCAGCCGACACCCCATCACCACCGCCCCCTCCCCATAACTCGCCAGCTTCTCCGCATGCCGGGCCGCGTCGACGGGGGCGTACCCGAGCCTGCGCCAGTAGGCGTCGGCGGACTGTACGGCGATCAGGTGCGAGGTGCGCAGGCCGGCGGTCATCGCCACGTCACGGGCGGCGTCGTAGAGTCGGGTGGCCAGCCGGGCGCCGCGGCCGGCTGGCGCCACGGCCATGTCGTGGATAAACCAGGTCAGGGGTTCGGTGGCGGGCCAGGCGGCCGCCAGGTGGCCGTTCCACGGTGGCAGCGTGGCCTGGGGCCAGGCGTGGCTGAACAGGTAGGCGGCCGGTGCCTGGCCGCGCAGGGCGGCCACCCAGCACGTGTCGGGCGCCAGCGCCAGGCGGCTGGCCAGTGCATCGGCCGATTCCTGGAGTGCCGGGCCGTAGCACCGGGCCTGGATGGCGAGGATGGCGGGCAGGTCGGTGGCCTGCATGGGCCGCAGGTCGAAATCTGACATCGGGCGATTATACGGGCGCTCACATCCGGGTCCTCCCGGAGAGCGTTTACGCGGTCTGTGCCGGGTGGTGCGATCTCCTTACAATCGTTCCAAACTAGATAAGAAGAGACTGCCTCGAAATCCCTTTCAGCCGATTTGGTGCCGTAGCGGTGGGTGCGGCCCGGAGGAAATTGATGTCCGAAGTACGCATATCCCTGCGGCTTTGGCGAGGTATAGCGAAGTTGCCAATACTCGCTGCCAGATGGCTGTCACCTGCGGCCGCCGTTGCGCTCTGCACGGCGACGGCCCTCGCTCAGCCTCCCGCTTTTGCCCAGCTCGCCAGCATTCCGTCGCCCACGCGCGCCGACGTGGCCAGCCGCCAGATGACCTATCCCGCCCGTCCGCTGCGCCTGATCGTGCCATTCCCGGCCGGTGGCGTGGCCGATGCGGTGGCGCGGCTGCTGGCCGAGCGGCTGGCCGTCCGGCTCGGCGTCTCCGTCGAGGTGGACAATCGCCCCGGCGCGGCCGGCACCATGGCGGGCGACCTCGTCGCCAAGGCCAGTTCCGACGGCCACACGCTCCTGTTCCACCAGGCCAACATGCTGATCCAGCCCGGACTGGAGCCCGTGCCCTACGACGTGATGCGCGATTTCACGCCGGTCGTGCGCGTGGCGGCCACGCCGTTGTTCCTGGTCATCGACGGCCATCTGCCGATGACCACGCCGCAGCAGTGGGTCACGGCCGTGCGGTCGAACCCGGCGTCGTACAGCTACGGCTACGGCCAGCCGGGCAGCCCGGCCCATCTCTACGCCGAATACGCCGTGCGCGGCCTGCCGAACAGCGTGCCGCTGGTGATGGCCAAGGGCGAGAGCGCCGTGGTCCAGGAGATGCTGGCCGGGCGGATCAGCGCGTGCTTCTGCTCGTGGTCGGCTGTCCAGTCGCATATGCGCTCGGGAGCACTGAAGATCCTTGGCGTGACCGGCCCGGTGCGCTCGCCGCTGACCCCGCAGGTGCCGACGTTGCAGGAAGGCGGGCTCGACGGGTATGCCGCGCTGTCCTGGTATGGCGTGATGGCGCCGGCCAAGACGCCGCGTGCCATCGTCGCCCGATTGGCCAACGAGCTGGACAATGTGACCAACGAGCGCGAAGTCCGCGCGCAATTGCTGGCGGCCGGCCTGACGCCGGTGCGCGACTCGCCCGAGGCATTCGCCACGGCCATCCGTGCCGAATCCGTGCAGTGGCAGGTCATCCTGCGCCAGGCCCCGCCGCGCGGCGAACCTTGAGCCGGCCGGGGGCGCGCGGGCGTCCCGGGCTGTCGTCACAGCCCTGTCACCGATTGTTGTCGCCAGTGCAATGGTGAGATCACCACACCGCGCGGCGACCGATAGGTAGTAGCCCTTATAATGGCGCCCTGTCCAAATCCGGTGACAACGTGACCGCTACCGTGCCGAACCCGTCTGGCCAGGGCTTTTCAGGCCCGAACGTCGTCGAACTCGCGGATGTCGATTTTGCATACGCGGCTGGCGACAAGCCCATCCTGTCCGGCCTTTCCATGCGGTTTCCGCGCGGGAAGGTGGTGGCCGTCATGGGCGGATCGGGCTGCGGCAAGACCACCGTGATGCGCCTGATCGGCGGCATGGTGCGCCCGCAAAGCGGCCGCATCACGTTCAATGGCACCGACATCGACGCGCTGGACCAGACCGGCCTGTACGTGGTGCGCCGCCAGATGGGCATGCTGTTCCAGTTCGGCGCGCTGTTCACCGACCTCTCGGTGTTCGACAACGTCGCCTTCCCGCTGCGCGAGCACACCGACCTGCCCGAATCGATGATCCGCGACCTGGTGTTGATGAAGCTCAACGCCGTGGGCCTGCGCGGGGCGCGCGACCTGATGCCGGCGCAGATCTCGGGCGGCATGGCGCGGCGCGTGGCGCTGGCGCGGGCCATTGCGCTGGACCCGGCGCTGCTGATGTACGACGAGCCGTTCGCCGGGCTGGACCCGATCTCGCTGGGCCTGACCGCCAACCTGATCCGCGACCTGAACGACGCGCTGGGCGCCAGCACGATCATTGTCTCCCATGACGTGCAGGAGACGTTCCAGATTGCCGACTACGTCTATTTCATTGCCAACGGCCGGATTGCCGCCGAAGGCGCGCCCGACGCGTTGCGGGCGTCGAGCGATCCGTTCGTGCACCAGTTCGTCCACGCCAAGGCCGACGGCCCGGTGCCTTTCCACTACGCTGGCCCCTCGCTGGCCGACGATTTCCTGGCCGGAGGCGCGCGTTGACCGGCTTCTTCACTACCATCGGCGCCGCGGTGCGCCAGTTCGTGGGCGGCATCGGCCGCGCCACGCGCATGTTCCTGGCGCTGCTGGCCGGGTCGCCGGCGCTGCTGCGGCGGCTGCGGCTGGTGACCGACCAGGTGTTCTTCGTCGGCAACCTGTCGCTGGTGATCATCGCCGTGTCCGGCCTGTTCGTCGGCTTCGTGCTGGGCCTGCAGGGCTATTACACGCTGAACCGCTATGGGTCCGAGCAGGCGCTGGGCCTGCTGGTGGCGCTGTCGCTGGTGCGCGAGCTGGGGCCGGTGGTGTCGGCGCTGCTGTTCGCGGGCCGCGCCGGGACGTCGCTGACGGCCGAGATCGGGCTGATGAAGGCCGGCGAGCAGCTGACCGCCATGGAGATGATGGCCGTCAACCCGCTGCAGCGCGTCATCGCGCCGCGGTTCTGGGCCGGCGTCATCGCCATGCCGATCCTGGCGGCCATCTTCAGCGCCGTGGGCATCCTGGGCGGCTACCTGGTGGGCGTGCAGCTCATCGGCGTGGACGCGGGCGCGTTCTGGTCGCAGATGCAGGGCGGCGTGGACGTGCGCGCCGACGTGCTCAACGGCGTGATCAAGAGCTTCATTTTTGGCATCGCGGTGACGTTCATCGCGCTGTACCAGGGGTTCGAGGCGAACCCGACGCCCGAAGGCGTATCGCGCGCCACCACGCGGACCGTGGTCATGGCGTCGCTCGCCGTGCTCGGGCTGGATTTCCTGCTGACCGCGCTGATGTTCAGCTGACAAGCATTCGACTAGAGACTCGCATGAAGAAAAATTCGCTCGACTACTGGGTGGGGCTGTTCGTGGTGCTGGGCTTTGCGGCCCTGCTGTTCCTGGCGCTGAAGGCCGGGAACATGAGCAGCCTGTCGTTCCAGGAAACCTACACGGTGACCGCGCAGTTCGACAACATCGGCGGGCTCAAGCCGCGCGCGCCGGTCAAGAGCGCCGGCGTGGTGGTCGGCCGCGTGGCGGCCATCAACTTCGACGACAAGCAGTACCAGGCCACGGTGACGCTGAACCTGGAAAAGCGCTACGAGTTTCCGCGCGACACGTCGGCCAAGATCCTGACCTCGGGGCTGCTGGGCGAGCAGTACATCGGCCTGGAGGCCGGTGGCGACGACAAGATGCTGGCGCAGGGCGGCAAGATCACGATGACGCAGTCGGCCGTGGTGCTGGAAAACCTGATCGGCCAGTTCCTGTACAACAAGGCCGCCGATGCGGGCGCCGGTGGCGGCGGCTCGTCGGCGCCGGCCCCGGCCGCCGCGCCGGCGCCGTCCGCTCCGGACGCGTCGGGCCCGGCCCCGGCAGCACTGCCCGCCGCGCCGGGGATGGGCGGCAGCAAATGAGTACCCTGCAACGCCTGACCGCGGCCCTGGCGGCCGCGCTGGCCCTGGCTGGCTGCGCCACGGGCCCCAATGCCAATCCGGCCGATCCGCTGGAGCCGTTCAACCGCGGCGTGTCGACGTTCAATGACAACGTCGACAAGTACGCGCTGAAGCCGGTGGCGGAGACCTACCAGGACTACATCCCGTCGCCGGTGCGCACGGCGGTGGGCAACTTCTTCTCGAATGTCAGCGACGTCTACTCGGCCGCCAACAACCTGCTGCAGGGCAAGCCCTCGCGGGCGGCGGAAGACACGATGCGCGTGGCGATCAACAGCGTGCTGGGCATCGGCGGGCTGATCGACATCGCCACGCCGGCCGGCCTGCCCAAGTACAAGGAAGACTTTGGCCAGACCATGGGCGTCTGGGGCGTGCCCGCCGGCCCGTACCTGGTGCTGCCGCTGTTCGGGCCCAGCAGCGTGCGCGACGCGTCGGGCATGGTCGTGGACCGCTTCATGGACCCGACCAGCTATATTTCCCCGTGGTACGCCCGCCTGTCGGTGTCGACGGTGCGCGTGGTGGACGGCCGGGCCCAGTTGCTGGGCGCCACGAGCCTGATCGAGGCCGCCGCGCTGGACAAGTACGCCTTCCTGCGCGATGCGTACATGCAGCGCCGCCAGTACCTGATCCACGACGGCAGTCCGCCGTCGCAGGATGACGAGGACCAGCCGGCGCCGGCCACGCCCGCGCCCGAGGGTGGCGACGCGGCGGCCGGCAAGACCACCGGCTGAACGCCGGCCAGCCCGGGCCGGGCAAGGGTTTGCGGCGGCTGTGAGCGCGCTGTGAGCCCTGAAACAAAGTGTTTGAAAGTAGCGTCCGCGCCATATGCATGTCGCATGCTGGGCCGGGGGCTGTGTTTCAATGATCCCCGATGGCGGCGCACCCCCAGCGCCCTGTCTAGAAAGGAAAAACTCACATGATCAAGCGATTGCTGCTCCCGTTCCTGACTGTCGTGGCCTTTGCCGGCGCTGGCGCCGCCCAGGCCCAGACCGATGCCGCCACGCCCGACGGCCTGGTCAAGTCCGTCGTGACCGACGTGATGTCGACCGTGCAGGGCGACAAGGACATGCAGGCCGGCAACATCGGCAAGATCACCCAGCTCGTCGAGCAGAAGATCCTGCCGCATGCCAACTTCACCCGCACCACGCAGATCGCCATGGGCCGCAACTGGTCCAAGGCCACGCCGGAACAGCAGAAGGCGATCACCGACGAGTTCAAGACGCTGCTGATCCGCACGTAC
Organism: Cupriavidus sp. SZY C1; assembly: GCF_032190535.1. NCBI lineage: Bacteria > Pseudomonadati > Pseudomonadota > Betaproteobacteria > Burkholderiales > Burkholderiaceae > Cupriavidus > Cupriavidus sp. SZY C1. The sequence goes on along the minus strand of NZ_JAUANU010000018.1, from coordinate 53,600 downwards.
GCCGGCGCCATTGCCCAGATCCGCGACCAGAAGGTGCAGTTCCGCCCGTACCGCGGCGCGGCTGACGATACCGACGCCACGATCCGCACGCAGGTCATCAACAAGGGCGAGCCGATCCAGATGGATTACCGCCTGGAGAAGACCGCCGACGGCTGGAAGGTGTACGACATCAACGTGCTGGGCGCGTGGCTGACCGAAGCCTACAAGGGCAGCTTCAACACGATCGCCAACCAGCAGGGCGTGGATGGCGTGATCAAGACGCTGCAGGACCGCAACCGCCAGCTGGCCAACGCCAAGAGCTGACCGGCGCGGCCGGCCGGGTCGCTGCGCCGCAACACGGCGCGGCCGATTCTGGCTACAATGGCCGCTCGCTCCCGCCTCCGGGCGGGAGCTTCCGTTTCCAACCGGCTTTCTCCACTTCCATCGCGCCCCATGCCTTCCCTTGGCACCTCGCTGACCAACCGCAACGCCGCCGCCGTGCTGCGTGACGGGCTGTCGCGCGTGCATCAGGGGGACGTGGCGGTCGACTGCAGCGCGCTGACCCAGCTGGACTCGTCGGCCGTGGCTGTGCTGCTGGCCTGGCAGCGGGCCGCTGCCCAGCACGGGCAGTCCCTGGCGATCGGCGGCGCCTCGCCGCAACTGCGGTCGCTGGCCAGCCTGTACGGCGTCGACGGCCTGCTTGGCCTGGCCGCCCCGGCCGCCCACCCGGAACACCACCACCACCGACATTGAACCGGCATCCGTTGCCGTGCGCGTGTTGCTGCGTACGGTCATGCGATGCCACGGCGTCGGGCCGCGGGCCTGGCGTCGCGCCGGGCAGAGCGGGGAAACCCCCGCATCCCCTATAATTCCGGGTTGTTCGCCCCCAAGTCGCCCCCAAGTCCCTGACACGTTCCCCAGGTGCTGCGCGGCTAACCTCAGGGGCGCTCCCCCCAACTCCAGGAGTGGCTGGCCAGACGCCGGCCACATCCAAGACATTCGGCCATGAAAGCCATCGAAATCACCGATGTCCGCAAGCGCTACCGCAATCTGCAGGCGCTCAAGGGCGTCAGTTTCAGCGTCGAGCGCGGCGAGTTCTTCGGCCTGCTCGGTCCCAACGGCGCCGGCAAGACCACGCTGATCTCGATCCTGGCGGGGCTGAACCGCGCCGATTCGGGCCAGGTCAGCGTGCTGGGCCACGACGTGGTGGACGACTACCGGATGGCGCGCCGCATGCTGGGCGTGGTGCCGCAGGAGCTGGTGTTCGATCCGTTCTTCACGGTGCGCGAGACGCTGCGGCTGCAGTCCGGCTACTTCGGCCTGGCGCGCAACGACGACTGGATCGACGAGATCATGGCCAACCTGGACCTGACCAACAAGGCCGACAGCAACATGCGCCAGCTCTCGGGCGGCATGAAGCGCCGCGTGCTGGTGGCCCAGGCGCTGGTGCACCGCCCGCCCGTGATCGTGCTGGACGAACCCACCGCCGGCGTGGACGTGGAACTGCGCCAGACGCTCTGGAAGTTCATCTCGCGGCTGAACCGCGAGGGCCACACCATCATCCTGACCACCCACTACCTGGAAGAAGCCGAGGCGCTGTGCGACCGCATCGCCATGCTGAAGTTTGGCGAGGTGGTGGCGCTGGACCGCACCAGCAGCCTGCTGAACCAGTTCGCGGGGCTGCAACTGGTGCTGACATTGTCGAAGGGTACGCTGCCGGCCGAGCTGGAAGCGCTGCGCACGCCGGCCAACCCGGGCGAACGCGCCCACCGGCTGCGGCTGTCCGGCTACGAGGCCGTGGAGCCCATCCTGGCCGCGCTGCGCGCCGCCGGCTGCGAGATCGAGGACATGGAAATCAGCAAGGCCGACCTGGAGGACGTTTTCGTGCAGATCATGCGCCGCGAGGGGGAAATGCCCGGCCGCACGCCGAACGCCGCCATGGAGGCCGCGGCATGAAGAATCCGGCCGATATCAAGGTGAACGAGCAGCACGACGCCCAGCGCATCGCGGCGATGGCCGTGGGGGGCTTTGTCGGCTTTCGCACGCTGCTGTACAAGGAAGTGTTGCGCTTCTGGAAGGTGGCCTTCCAGACCGTGGCGGCGCCGGTGCTGACCGCCGTGCTGTACCTGCTGATCTTCGGGCACGTGCTGGAAGACCGCGTGCGCGTCTACGACCAGATCAGCTATACCGCGTTCCTGGTGCCGGGGCTGGTGATGATGAGCGTGCTGCAGAACGCGTTCGCCAACAGCTCGTCGTCGCTGATCCAGTCCAAGATCACCGGCAACCTGGTGTTCATCCTGCTGCCGCCGCTGTCGCACTGGGAAATGTTTGGCGCCTACGTAGTGGCGTCGATCATCCGCGGGCTCTGCGTGGGCCTGGGCGTGCTGCTGGTGACGGCGTGGTTTGCCCACCTGCATTTCGCGCATCCGCTCTGGATCCTGGTCTTCGGGCTGGCCGGCGCGGGCATCCTGGGGACGCTGGGCCTGATCGCCGGCATCTGGGCCGAGAAGTTCGACCAGCTCGCAGCGTTTCAGAATTTTCTGATCATGCCGGCGACGTTCCTGTCCGGCGTGTTCTATTCGATCCACTCCTTGCCGCCGTTCTGGCAGGCCGTGTCGCATGCCAACCCGTTCTTCTACATGATCGACGGTTTCCGCTTTGGCTTCTTCGGCGTGTCCGACGTGCCGCCGCTGCAGAGCCTGGCCGTGGTGGTCGTGGCGTTCGCGGTGCTGGCCACGCTGGCGATGCGCCTGCTGCGCAAGGGTTACAAGCTGCGGCACTGACCGGCCGCAAACCACCGTATTCACAGAGACAGACATGCTGCCTACTCCGGAACAAGTCAGGGATTACATTGCCCAAGGGTTGCCCTGCGACCATCTGCAAGTGGAAGGCGACGGCCAGCACTTCTTCGCCACCATCGTGAGCGGGGAATTCGAGGGCCAGCGCCTGATCCAGCGGCACCAGCGTGTCTACGCGGCGCTGGGCGACCGCATGCGCGCCGAGATCCATGCGCTGTCGATGAAGACGCTGACGCCGGCCGAATGGCAGGCCGAGGCCGGCAAGTAAGCCGCGCCACCCGAATCACTCCCCGGCCGGGCGCGTGCCCGGCCGGACGACCAGACAGAACAATGGACAAATTCCAGATCCAGGGCAACGGGCCGCTCAAGGGCGAGGTCCGCGTGTCGGGCGCCAAGAACGCCGCGCTGCCGATCCTGTGCGCCGGCCTGCTGACGGCCGACACCGTGACGCTGGCCAACGTGCCCGACTTGCAGGACACGCGCACGATGCTCAGGCTGCTGCGCCAGATGGGCATGCAGGCCGACATGGTGGACGGCGTGGCCACGCTGAACGGCGCCGACATCAATTCGCCCGAGGCGTCGTACGACTTGGTGAAGACCATGCGGGCGTCGATCCTCGTGCTGGGGCCGCTGGTGGCCCGCTTTGGCGAGGCGCGCGTGTCGCTGCCCGGCGGCTGCGGCATTGGCGCGCGGCCGGTGGACCAGCACATCAAGGGCCTGCAGGCCATGGGCGCCGAGATCACGATCGAGCACGGCTTCATCCACGCCCGCGCCAGCCGCCTCAAGGGCGCCCGCGTGGTGACGGACATGATCACCGTGACCGGCACCGAGAACCTGCTGATGGCCGCCACGCTGGCCGACGGCGAGACCATCCTGGAGAACGCCGCGCGCGAGCCCGAGGTGACCGACCTGGCCGAGCTGCTGGTCAAGATGGGCGCCCGGATCGATGGCATCGGCACCGACCGCCTGATCGTGCAGGGCGTGGACAAGCTCCACGGCGCCGAGCACCGCGTGGTGGCCGACCGCATCGAGGCCGGCACGTTCCTGTGCGCGGCCGCCGCCACGCTGGGCGAGATCGTGGTGCGCGACGTGCCGCCGCTGATCCTGGACGCGGTGCTGCTCAAGCTGCGCGAGACCGGCGCCACGATCGAGACCGGCGACGACTGGATCCGCCTGGCGATGAAGCAGCGCCCGCAGGCCGTGAGCTTCCGGACGTCCGAGTACCCCGCCTTCCCGACCGACATGCAGGCCCAGTTCATGGCGCTGAACGCCGTGGCCGAGGGCACCGCGCGTATCACCGAGACGATCTTCGAGAACCGCTTCATGCACGTGCAGGAGCTGAACCGGCTGGGCGCCAACATCACGGCCGAGGGCAACACCGCCGTGGTGACCGGCGTGCCGCGGCTGTCGGGCGCCAGCGTGATGGCCACCGACCTGCGCGCGTCGGCCAGCCTGGTGATTGCCGGGCTGGTGGCGGACGGCGAGACCACGATCGACCGGATCTACCACCTGGACCGTGGCTACGACCGCATGGAAAACAAGCTGTCGGCCGTCGGCGCCAGGATCCGCCGCATCGGCTGAGCCCGGCCACGCACCACCCGCCGCCCCCGAACACCGCCTGAAGAATCTATGAGCCCCGCTTTCAATGCCTCGCCCAACCAGCTCACGCTGGCGCTGTCCAAGGGCCGCATCTTTACCGAAACGCTGCCGCTGCTGGCGGCGGCCGGCATCGAGGTGACCGAAGATCCGGACACCTCGCGCAAGCTGATCCTGCCCACGTCGGACCCGGCGGTGCGCGTGATCATCGTGCGCGCGTCGGACGTGCCGACGTACGTGCAGTACGGCGCGGCCGACTTCGGGGTGGCCGGCAAGGACGTGCTGATGGAGCACGGCATGACCGGCCTGTACGCGCCGATCGACCTGAACATCGCGCGCTGCCGCATGTCGGTGGCGGTGCCGGCCGGCTTTGACTACGCCAACGCGGTGCGCCAGGGCGCGCGGCTGGCCGTGGCCACCAAGTACGTGCAGACCGCGCGCGAGCACTTTGCCAAGAAGGGCGTGCACGTGGACCTGATCAAGCTGTACGGGTCGATGGAGCTGGGGCCGCTCGTGGGGCTGTCGGACGCCATCGTCGACCTGGTCAGCACCGGCGGCACGCTGCGCGCGAACAACCTCGTGGAAGTGGAAGAGATCGTGCAGATCTCGTCGCGGCTGGTGGTCAACCAGGCCGCACTGAAACTCAAGCGGGAGCGGCTGGCGCCGATCCTGGACGCATTCGAACGGGCCTCGGCGGCGCTCGCCTGAGGCAGCGACAACCGGAATGACCGGGACGCCCGCAAGGGGGTCCGCAAGGAAAAAGCAGTCATGAACGAAACGGATATGGAAAACCTGTCGATCCGTCGGCTCGACTCGACCGAGCCCGGTTTTGCCGGGGCGCTGCGCCAGGTGCTGGCCTTCGAGGCCGCCGAGGACGAGGCCATCGACCGCGCCGCGGCCGATATCCTGGCCGACGTGCGCCGCCGTGGCGACGAGGCCGTGCTGGAGTACACGCGCCGGTTCGACCGCGTGGAAGCCGCGTCGATGGGCGCGCTGGAACTGTCGCAGTCGCAGCTGGAAGCCGCGCTGGAAGACCTGGAGCCCAAGCGCCGCGCCGCGCTGGAGGCCGCCGCGGCCCGCGTGCGCGCCTATCACGAGAAGCAGAAGATCGAGTGCGGCAGCCATAGCTGGGAATACACCGAGGCCGACGGCACGATGCTGGGCCAGAAGGTGACCCCGCTGGACCGCGTGGGCCTGTACGTGCCCGGCGGCAAGGCGGCCTATCCGTCGTCGGTGCTGATGAACGCGATCCCGGCCCGCGTGGCCGGCGTCAAGGAAGTCATCATGGTCGTGCCCACGCCGGGCGGCGTGCGCAACGAACTGGTGCTGGCCGCCGCGCAGATCGCCGGCGTGGACCGCGTGTTCACGATCGGCGGGGCACAGGCCGTGGGCGCGCTGGCCTTCGGCACGGCCACGCTGCCGCAGGTCGACAAGATCGTCGGTCCGGGCAATGCCTACGTGGCGGCGGCCAAGCGCCGCGTGTTCGGCACGGTGGGCATCGACATGATCGCCGGGCCGTCCGAGATCCTGGTGATTTGCGACGGCACGACCGAACCCGACTGGGTGGCCATGGACCTGTTCTCGCAGGCCGAGCACGACGAACTGGCGCAGTCGATCCTGCTGTGCCCGGACGACGCCTACCTGCGGCGCGTGGAGGAAAGCATCCAGCGGCTGCTGCCGACGATGCCGCGCCGCGACGTCATCGCCGCGTCGCTGGCGGGGCGTGGCGCGCTGGTCAAGGTGCGCGACATGGAGGAAGCGTGCGAGATCGCCAACGCGATCGCGCCCGAGCACCTGGAGATCTCGGCCGAGAATCCGCGCCAGTGGAGCGAGAAGATCCGCCACGCGGGCGCGATCTTCCTGGGCCGCTACACCAGCGAGTCGCTGGGCGACTACTGCGCGGGGCCCAACCACGTGCTGCCTACCTCGCGCACCGCGCGCTTCTCGTCGCCGCTGGGCGTGTACGACTTCCAGAAGCGTTCGAGCCTGATCGAGGTCAGCGAGGGCGGCGCCCAGATGCTGGGGCAGATTGCCGCCGAACTGGCCTACGGCGAAGGGCTGCAGGCCCACGCCCGCAGCGCCGAGTACCGTTTCAAGCGTTAAGCCACTTTTCCAAGCCAGACCCACAGGACCATCATGGCAGCCGTAGATCCATCCCTGATCGAACACATCATCCGTGACGACGTACGCGCCATGGGCGCCTACCACGTGGCCGATTCGCACGGACTGGTGAAGCTCGATGCGATGGAGAACCCGTACCGGCTGCCGCCCGCGCTGCGCGCGGAACTGGCCGCGCGGCTGGGCGAGGTGGCGCTGAACCGCTACCCTGTGCCGAGCAGCGAGGCGCTGCGCGCGCAACTGAAGCGCGTGATGCAAGTGCCGGCCGGCATGGACGTCATGCTGGGCAATGGTTCGGACGAACTGATCAGCATCCTTTCGCTGGCCGCGTCGCGCCCGGGCGCCAAGGTGCTGGCCCCGGTGCCGGGTTTCGTCATGTACGCGATGTCGGCCCAGTTTGCCGGCCTGGACTTCGTCGGCGTGCCGCTGCGCGCCGATTTCACGCTGGACCGCGCGGCGATGCTGGCGGCGATGGCCGAGCACAAGCCGGCCATCATCTACCTGGCCTACCCGAACAACCCGACCGGCAACCTGTTCGATGCCGCGGACATGGAGGCCATCGTCCGGGCGGCGCAGGGCCCGGTGTGCCAGAGCCTGGTGGTCGTCGACGAGGCGTACCAGCCGTTCGCGCAGGAAAGCTGGATGGCGCGGCTGACCGAGTTCGGCAACCTGCTGGTCATGCGCACGGTGTCCAAACTTGGCCTGGCCGGCATCCGGCTGGGCTACATGGCCGGGTCGCCCGACTGGCTGGCGCAGCTGGACAAGGTGCGGCCGCCGTACAACGTCAACGTGCTGACCGAGGCCACGGCGCTGTTCGCGCTGGAACACGTGGCGGTGCTGGACGAGCAGGCCGCGCAGCTGCGCGCCGAGCGCGCCCGGCTGGCCGACGCCATGGCGGCACTGCCCGGCGTGACGGTCTTCCCGAGCGCGGCAAACTTCCTGCTGGTGCGCGTGCCGGATGCGGCACAGACGTTCGATCGGGTGCTGGCGCGGAAGGTATTGATCAAGAACGTGAGTAGAATGCACGCATTGCTGGCCAACTGTCTGCGCGTGACGGTCAGCACGCCCGAAGAAAACGCGCAGTTTCTTGAGGCGTTTGCCGCCTCATTGCAGGATTAACCCCACCATGCGTGTTGCAGAGGTCACCCGCAATACCTCGGAAACGCAGATCCGCGTTTCGCTGAACCTTGATGGCACCGGCCGCCAGAAGCTGGCCTCCGGCGTGCCGTTCCTCGACCACATGCTGGACCAGATCGCCCGCCACGGCATGTTCGACCTCGAGGTCGAGGCCACGGGCGACACCCATATCGACGACCACCACACGGTGGAGGATGTCGGCATCACGCTCGGCCAGGCCGTGGCGCGCGCCATCGGCGACAAGAAGGGCATCACCCGCTACGGCCACAGCTACGTGCCGCTGGACGAATGCCTGTCGCGCGTGGTGATCGATTTCTCGGGCCGTCCGGGCCTGGAATTCCACGTGCCGTTCACGCGCGCCCGGGTGGGCACCTTCGACGTCGACCTGACGATCGAGTTCTTCCGCGGTTTCGTCAACCACGCCGGCGTGACGCTCCATATCGACAACCTGCGTGGCATCAATGCCCACCATCAATGCGAAACGGTGTTCAAGGCCTTTGGCCGGGCGCTGCGCATGGCGGTGGAGCTGGATGCGCGCGCGGCCAACCAGATTCCATCGACCAAGGGATCGCTCTGACCCATACTCGAGCCGGTCTGACGGCGACCTGAACCCCGACCTGGCCACCTGTATGGCAGGCGCGCCGGCGGTTTGCGGCGGCGCCGGCCGCCCCGGACAATCCCGCACCCGATGGATACGCTCAAGTCTTTCATCTCGCTGCTGGCGTTGATCAACCCGATTGGGGCGATCCCGTTCTTCATCAGCCTGACCAGCCAGCAGACCGAGGCGGAAAAGCTGCGGACGATCAAGACGGCGTCGATTGCCGTGGCCATCGTAGTGGGCCTGGCGGCGCTGCTGGGCCAGCAGATCATCGAGTTCTTCAATATCTCGGTGGCGTCGCTGCAGGTGGGCGGCGGGCTGATCATGATCATGATGGCCATGAACATGCTGAACGCCCAGACCGGCCGCACCAAGGCCACGCCGGAGGAAGAGGACGAGGCCGAGGCCAAGACCAGCATCGCGGTGGTGCCGCTGGCGCTGCCGCTGCTGACCGGGCCGGGGTCGATCAGCACGGTCATCGTCTACGCCGGCAAGACGCACCACTGGTACGAGCTGCTGATCCTGGTGGCGATTGGCGCGGTGCTGGGGCTGGTGGTGTATGGCACGTTCCGTGCGGCGGATCCCATCGCGCGGGTGGTTGGCAGGACCGGGATCAATATCGGCACGCGCCTGATGGGGTTGATCCTGTCTGCGCTGGCCGTCGAATTCATCGTGGACGGGCTGAAGACATTGTTGCCTGTTTTGAAATCATGACTACCATAGCAATTGTGGATTACGGCATGGGCAACCTGCGCTCGGTGGCGCAGGCCCTGCGAGCGGCGGCACCCGAGGCGGACGTGCAGGTCGTGGACCGGCCCGAAGGCATCCGCGCGGCGGACCGCGTGGTACTGCCCGGCCAGGGCGCGATGCCCGACTGCATGGGCGCGCTGGGCGAATCGGGCCTGCAGCAGGCCGTGCTGGAAGCCGCCGCATCGAAGCCGATGCTGGGTGTGTGCGTTGGCGAACAGATGCTGTTCGAACGCAGCAGCGAAGCTCGCACCGGAGCGGACAGCACGCCGGCGCTGGGGCTGATGCCCGGCGAGGTGGTCCGGTTCGAACTGGATGGCATGACGCAGCCCGACGGCTCGCGCTTCAAGGTGCCGCAGATGGGCTGGAACCGCGTGCGCCAGGCGAAGCCGCATCCGCTGTGGGACGGTATTCCGGACGATAGCTGGTTCTATTTCGTGCACAGCTATTTCGTCCGCGCGCAGGACCCGGCCCACGTCGCCGGCCAGACCGAATATGGCGTCGTGTTTACCAGTGCGGTGGCACGCGATAATATTTTCGCCACGCAGTTCCACCCGGAGAAGAGCGCCGCGATGGGTTTGCAGCTATACCGGAATTTCGTGCACTGGAATCCGTAAAGCGTCAGAAGCACCTGTTACCAGAAGCGCCACAACGTCATCAGCGATACCGATATCCGTCGTTCAGAGCCACCGACCAGACTGCATCCACTGCATAACTGCCATGACCTGAACGCCGGCGCAGCCGCGCCGGCATCGCTACCTTTTCCCTTTTTACACAACCACCACGCTCGTTACGCTATGTTGCTCATTCCGGCCATCGACCTGAAGGACGGTCAGTGTGTACGCCTCAAACAAGGCGACATGGACCAGGCCACCGTCTTTTCCGAAGATCCCGCCGCCATGGCACGTCACTGGGTGGACCAGGGCGCGCGTCGCCTGCATCTGGTCGACCTGAACGGCGCTTTCGTGGGCAAGCCCCGCAACGAGGCCGCCATCAAGGCCATCATCGCCGAAGTGGGCGACGAGATTCCGGTGCAGCTCGGCGGTGGCATCCGCGACCTGAACACGATCGAGCGCTGGCTCGACGACGGCCTGTCGTACGTGATCATCGGCACGGCTGCCGTCAAGAACCCGGGCTTCCTGAAGGACGCCTGCTCGGCATTCGGCGGCCACATCATCGTCGGGCTCGATGCCAAGGACGGCAAGGTGGCTACCGACGGCTGGAGCAAGCTGACCGGCCACGAGGTGGCCGACCTGGCGCGCAAGTACGAGGACTACGGCGTCGAGGCCATCATCTATACCGACATTGGCCGCGACGGCATGCTGCAGGGCATCAATATCGACGCCACGGTCAAGCTGGCGCAGTCGATGTCGATCCCGGTGATCGCCAGCGGCGGGCTGTCGAACATGGCGGACATCAGCCAGCTCTGCGCGGTGGAGCGCGAGGGCGTGGAAGGCGTGATCTGCGGCCGTGCGATCTATTCGGGCGACCTGAACTTCACCGAAGCCCAGTCGTACGCCGACAAGCTGGCGTCCGAGTAACGCCATCCGGCGGGACGCCACAACCAGCCGCGCGTGGCGCAACGCGCGCGCGGCAGGCAAGGAACCTCATGCTAGCCAAACGTATCATCCCCTGCCTCGACGTGACCAACGGGCGGGTGGTCAAGGGTGTCAACTTCGTCGAACTGCGCGATGCGGGCGACCCGGTGGAGATCGCGCGCCGCTATGACGACCAGGGTGCCGATGAAATCACATTTCTCGACATTACTGCCACCAGCGACGGCCGCGACCTGATTCTGCACATCATCGAGAGCGTGGCGTCGCAGGTGTTCATCCCGCTGACGGTGGGTGGCGGCGTGCGCACGGTGGAGGATGTGCGGCGGCTGCTGAACGCCGGCGCGGACAAGATCAGCGTCAACTCGTCGGCCATCGCCAATCCGCAGCTTGTGTCCGATGCCACCGGCAAGTACGGCTCGCAGTGCATCGTGGTGGCCATCGACGCCAAGCGCAGCTCGGCGCCGGGCGAACCGGCGCGCTGGGAAGTGTTCACCCACGGCGGGCGCAAGGCGACGGGGCTCGACGCGGTGGAGTGGGCCAGCGAGATGGCCCGGCGCGGCGCGGGCGAGATCCTGCTCACGAGCATGGACCGCGACGGCACCAAGAGCGGATTCGACCTGGAACTGACGCGCGCGGTCAGCGACGCGGTGCCGGTGCCGGTCATCGCATCGGGCGGGGTCGGCGGCCTGCAGGACCTGGCCGACGGCATCAGGCTCGGCCACGCCGACGCGGTGCTGGCCGCCAGCATCTTCCACTATGGCCAGCACACCGTTGGCGAGGCAAAGGCATTCATGGCCCGCGAGGGCATCCCCGTCCGGATCTGATCATGGCAAAGAAGTGGCTGAACAAGGTGAAGTGGGACGACAACGGCCTGGTGCCGGTGATCGTCCAGGAAGTGGGCTCGAACGACGTGCTGATGTTCGCGTTCATGAACCGCGAGGCGCTGCAGCGCACCGTGGAACTGGGCGAGGCCGTGTTCTGGTCGCGCTCGCGCAAGCGGCTGTGGCACAAGGGCGAGGAATCGGGCCACGTGCAGAAGGTGCACGAGATCCGGCTGGACTGTGACGAGGACGTGGTGCTGCTGAAGGTGACCCAGGTGGACAGCATCGCCTGCCATACGGGCCGTCATTCGTGTTTCTTCCAGAAGTTCGCGGGCGACGCGGAATCGGGCGACTGGCAGACCGTGGAGCCGGTGCTGAAGGACCCGTCGACCATCTACGCGGCCAAATCATGAGCCAGGACCCGAATACCGCCGACATCCTGGCCCGCGTGGCGGCTACGCTGGAGTCGCGCAAGCCGGAAAACGGCGGCGACCCGGACACGTCGTACGTGGCAAAGCTGTACCGGAAGGGCGACGACGCGATCCTGAAGAAGATCGGCGAGGAAGCCACCGAGACCGTGATGGCCGCCAAGGACGCCCGCGCGGCGGGCCTGGGCGCCGAGGCCGTCGACAAGGTCGTCTACGAGGTGGCCGACCTCTGGTTCCACACGATGGTGCTGTTGTCGCACATCGGCGCCACCCCGGCGGACGTCGTGAACGAACTGGCGCGGCGCGAAGGGCTCTCCGGTCTGGTCGAGAAAGCCAGCCGCAAGGAGTAGCATTGAGCCTATGGCCGCCCGGACATCGTCCGGACATGGCTTAATGCGGCACAACGCTGGAGGGCACGATGGCGACGGACTACACCACGCAGGTCACGACGACGGCAGACACGGACAAGCTGGACGGGCTGCGCAAGCTCACGCACATCCTGTATGCGCTGTACGCCATCCACTGGTTCACGGGCGGCATCACGGCGCTGATCGCGATCATCGTCAACTACGTGAAGCGCGACGACACGCGCGGCACCGTCTATGCCTCGCACTTCGCCTGGCAGATCCGGACGTTCTGGTGGTCGATCGTCTGGTATGTGGTGGGCGGGTTCATGTTTGTGACGGTGCTGCTGTTCCCGGTGGCGATCGGCGTATTCTGCGTGTTGTCACTGTGGATACTGTATCGTATCGTCAAGGGTTGGCTTTACCTGAACGACCGCAAGCCGATGTACCCCGGCGAGGCGCTCTGAGGCGCCGCCATCCGGTAATCGCCACATTTCTCCAACGGGTCGACAGGCTGCAACAAGAACTTCATGAAATCCCAGGACAATTGCGTTTTCTGCAAGATCGTGGCCGGCCAGATCCCGTCGAACAAGGTGTACGAGGACGACGACCTGCTGGCGTTTCACGATATCCATCCCAAGGCGCCGGTACACTTTCTGGTTATTCCGAAATCGCACGTCGATTCGCTGGCCGAATGCGGACCCGGCGATGCGGGGGTGCTTGCTAGAATAATGCTCAAGGTGCCTGAACTGGCGCGCCTTGCCGGCTGCAGCAACGGGTTCCGGACGGTGATCAATACCGGCACGGACGGCGGGCAGGAGGTATTCCACCTCCACCTGCACGTACTCGGCGGCCCGCGCGACCAGTGGCAGTCACCGGCGTTCTGAGGGGATTATCAGAAGCCTGAGTATGAGAGCGGCCCGGGCAGCGATGCCCGGCCGAATGCTGCGCCGGCCACCGTCGCCCGGCGCAGCCTTTGAGGGACGGAACTACGGGGCCGGGCGACCTTTATCCGCCGCCCGCGGCTTTATCAGGAGCAAGAAATGGGTTCGTTTAGCATTTGGCACTGGCTGATCGTGCTGGTGATCGTCATGCTCGTCTTCGGTACCAAGAAGCTGCGCAATATCGGCCAGGATCTGGGCGGCGCGGTGAAGGGCTTCAAGGACGGCATGAAGGACAGCAACGGCGAGGAACCCGGTGCCAAGCCGGCCCCTGCCAAGGAGCTGCGCGACGCCACCACGATCGACGTGGAAGCCAAGGAAAAGCAGCGCCAGGAATAATCCGCAGCCGGATTCTTCCTTGTTTGCCATTCATCCGGCGGCCGCGCCCGGCGCGGCCAGCCTGTCCCGTGTCACTGTTCCGATGTCCGCATGATTGATCTCGGCATTTCCAAGCTGGCACTGATCGGCGCCGTGGCGCTGATCGTGATCGGCCCCGAGCGTCTGCCGAAGGTGGCCCGTACGGTTGGCGCACTGGTCGGCCGCGCGCAGCGCTATATCAACGACGTGAAGGCCGAGGTCAGTCGCGAGGTGGAACTCGAGGAACTGCGCAAGATGCGCACGGAATTCGAGAACGCCGCGCGCGACGTTGAGCAGACCATCCACAAGGAAGTCAGCGAGCATACGCAGGCGCTGAACGAGGCGCTCAACGGCGAGACCACGGACGTGGCCGGCACCGGCACCGGCGCTACCGACGTCAGCGCCGGCTATGTGCCGAGCTGGGACAGCGCGCACAAGACCCGCAACGGCCGCAAGAGCTGGCGCGTCAAGCAGGGTGCGCGGCCGATCTGGTTCAAGCGCCAGCAGAACGTCCGCGTGTGGGTGCAGTCGGGCGCCGCGCGCGTCAAGCGCCATCGCCCGGCCAGCGGCCGTAACCGTTCCTTCTTCGAGTAAGCATGGCGGGCCAGAATCCCAACGACCCCAACGACGAGTCCCAGCAAGAGACCTTCATTTCCCACCTGATCGAACTGCGCGAGCGGCTGGTGAAGGCGGTGGCCGGGGTGCTCGTCGTGTTCCTGTGCCTGGTGTACTGGGCCGCGGAAATCTTCAATATCTTCTCGTCCCCGCTGACCGAAGCGCTGCCCAAGGGCGGCCGCATGATCGTCACCGACGTCACCGGCTCGTTCTTCGTGCCGATGAAGGTGACGATGCTCGTGTCGTTCCTGATCGCGCTGCCGTGGGTGCTCTACCAGGTCTGGCGCTTCGTGGCGCCGGGGCTGTACCAGCATGAGAAGAAGCTGATCATGCCGCTGGTGACCAGCAGCTACGTGCTGTTCCTGTGCGGCGTGGCCTTCGCGTATTTCCTGGTGTTCCCGACCGTGTTCCATTTCATGGCGCATTACAACGCGCCGCTCGGGGCCGACATGTCGACCGACATCGACAAGTACCTGAGTTTCGCGATGACCACGTTCCTGGCGTTCGGCATCACATTTGAAGTACCGGTGGTGGTAATCGTGCTGGTCCGGTTTGGCGTGGTGGAACTGGAGAAATTGAAGCAGATCCGGCCGTATGTGATTGTCGGGGCTTTCATTATCGCGGCCGTGGTTACCCCGCCTGATGTGATGTCGCAACTGTTATTGGCCGTGCCGCTCGTGCTGCTGTACGAACTGGGCCTGTTGATGGCGCGTTTTGTGTCGAAACAGCCACTGGGCGCGCCTGCCGAGGGCGAAACGCAGCCCGACTAAGTTCCGGCGACCTTGTAAATCCCCTGTATCACGCAGCTCTGGATGCTGCGTTTTGCACCATATTGGGGAAATTGCCCCCGATTGCTGTTGCTTCGTCACAACAAGAACCGCCAGTAAACCGTGTTTACGGCGAAAAAGACTTCTGACGGGCCGGGGGGGTGACACATAATACGACGCAGACGTGAAGGTTAATGCGTCGCCCAAGCACTTGGGCAACCAAGATTTCCCAATCAGTTGACAAGGAAAGTGTCGATATGAAGATGAAACTGTTTGCAGCTGCCGTTGCCGCTCTGGCCGCCGGCGGCGCCTATGCCCAGTCCAGCGTGACCCTGTACGGTGTGGTTGACGCCGGTGTCGAGTACGCTAACCACCAACCGGGCGTGGCTGGTAGCCACGACGTCGTGCGCCTGACCTCGGGCAACATGTCCGGCAGCCGTTGGGGCCTGCGTGGCGTGGAAGATCTGGGCGGTGGCCTGAAGGGCATCTTCGTGCTGGAAAGCGGTTTCAACGTTGACACCGGTACGCAGGGTCAAGGTAACCGTCTGTTCGGCCGTCAAGCTTTCGTCGGTGTGCAAAGCCAGTTCGGTACGCTGAGCCTGGGTCGTCACCAAACGCCGCTGTATGACTTCGGTCTGGCCTTCGATCCGATGGCCATCTCGACGAACTACTCGATCACCACGCAAGACGGCGGTTTCGCCAGCCGTGCTGACAACTCGATCAAGTACACGGGTACGTTCGGCGGCCTGACCGGCTCGCTGCTGTACAGCACCGGCTCGAACACCGGCGCCACTGCAGGCAACGCCTACCAAGGCAATGCCGGCGAAGTTCCGGGCAACTACAAGCTGGGCCGCGAATACGCTGCCAGCCTGATCTACAACGGTGGCCCGTTCTCGATCGGTGCCGTGTATGACGAAGTCAACCCGGGTATCGCCCTGGCTGACGACGCCAAGATCCGCCGCGCTTCGGTTGCCGGTACGTACGCTTTCGGCCCGGCCAAGGTGTTCGCTGGTTACCGTTGGGCCAAGGCATCGGACGGTGCCCGCCTGGCCGGTGGTACGCTGGCTGACGGCACGGTCGCTTCGTCGCGCTCGAACCTGTACTGGCTGGGCATGGGTTACCAGCTGACCCCGGCCCTGTCGCTGACGGGCGCTGCTTACTACCAAGACTTCAACAACACCGGCGCCGATCCGTGGAGCTTCGTGGTGTCGACGGACTACGCTTTCTCGAAGCGTACCGACGCATACCTGAACGTTTCGTACGCGAAGAACAAGGACGGTTCGACCCTGGGCGTGTCGTCGGGTGGTCCGGGCGCCATCGCTGGTTCGGGCTTCGGCACGACCCAAGGCTCGGCTAACCAGTTCGGCGCCGTGGTTGGTGTTCGCCACAAGTTCTAATTTGATGCGGGTGTGAGCCCGCTCAGATTCGGCTTGATCGAAACGCCGGTATCCGCAAGGATGCCGGCGTTTTGTCTTTGGGGGGGTGGCTAACACGAACTGGCCGGGCGACGTCCCCAGGCAGTATTTTCGAAGTCCTACTAAAGACTGGCAGCGTCTGATGTGCTGTGCAGCGCGACGCGCCCGCCAAAGCCACCGGTCAGGACCTGGCCGCAATCGAGCGCCGCGACAGCGGGAGGACCGTGGTGCCTCGGACCTCTGCCGCAAGCGCTGCCGCGCCGGGCAGGACGCGCCACCGCACCAGTGCACCCTTTCAACATGGAACACTGCCCCGGCATCGGCACACATGCCGCGACGATCCCTGCCCCTGGCCATCCTTCGCCACACCCAGCGCCAGCCGGCCAAAAGAAAACCCCCGCCATGGCTGGCGGGGGTTTTTATCTTGCTCGAAGGACTCAGGCGAAGAAGTTTCTCAGCCCGCAGCCCTTAGCCGCTAATCGCTAGCCGCGATCACTCATCGTCTTCCAGCGGCATCGCCCGGCGCGGTGGCGGCGGGCGCTTACCGATGGTGACCGTGATATCGGCCGGCTTGCCGCGGCGGATTACCTTCATCTTCACGTCGGCACCGGGCTTGAGCTGAGCGATGGCGTTCAGCAGCGCGGTAGTGTCCGAGATGACCTGGTTGTCCACCGATACCAGCACGTCGCCGGGCCGCACGCCAGCCTTGTCCGCCGGGCCGCCCTGGACCACGGCCGCGATCAATGCGCCTTCCTTGGCGTCCAGGCCGAACGACTCGGCAATCTCGGGCGTCAGGTCCTGCGGTTCGACGCCGATCCAGCCGCGCGTCACGCTACCCGTGGAGATGATCGACTCCATCACCTGCTTGGCCGTCGACACCGGAATCGCAAAGCCGATGCCCAGCGACCCGCCCGAGCGCGAATAGATGGCCGTGTTGATGCCCAGCAGGTTGCCCTGCGCATCGACCAGCGCGCCGCCCGAGTTGCCCGGATTGATCGCCGCGTCGGTCTGGATGAAGTTCTCGAACGTATTGATGCCCAGGTGGCTGCGACCCAGCGCCGACACGATACCCATCGTCACGGTCTGGCCCACGCCGAACGGGTTGCCGATCGCCAGCACCACGTCGCCGACCTTCACGTTCTCGATCCGGCCCAGCGTGATGGCCGGCAGGTCCTTGAGCGTGATCTTCAGCACGGCCAGGTCGGTTTCCGGGTCGGACCCGACGACCTTGGCGTTGGCCTTGCGGCCATCGGTCAGCGCCACTTCGATCTCGTCGGCGCCGTCGACGACATGGTGGTTGGTTAGAATGTAGCCCTCGGCGCTGACGATCACGCCCGAGCCCAGGCTGGACACCGGCTCCTGGCGCTCCGGCAGCCGGTCGCCGAAGAAGAACCGGAACCACGGGTCCTCTGCCTGCGGATTGGGCGACCGCTTCGAGCCGTTCTTGCTGGTGAAGATATTGACCACCGCCGGCATGGCTTCCTTGGCGGCGTCACTGTAGGACCCCTGCGCGGCGGACTCCGCCACGCTCGGCACCACTTCCTTCAGTGCCACGATGGGCGACCCCGACTGCACAGCCACCCGCCCGCGCTGCAGCCACTCGGGTTTGAGCGTGGCTATCACGAACCACACGGCCAGCACGACCGTGACGGCCTGAGCGAAGAACAGCCAGAATCGGCGCAACATATTGGAGTTTGACCCGGAAATGAAAACCAAAGAGCTGGAATTGTACTTGAACGACCTGCTGGAGGTTCCCCGTTTCAAGGACTATTGCCCGAACGGACTCCAAGTGCAAGGTCGGCCCGACGTCACCCATATCGTCACCGGCGTCACGGCGAGCCTGGCGCTGGTGGACGCGGCCATCGAAGCCGGCGCCGACGCCATCCTGGTCCATCACGGTTATTTCTGGAAGAACGAGGATGCACGGGTCATCGGTCAGAAACACGCAAGATTGAAGAAACTGCTGGGTGCCGACATCAACCTGATGGCCTACCACCTGCCGCTCGACAATCATCCCGAACTCGGCAACAACGCCCAGCTCGGGCTGCAGCTGGGTCTGCAGCCCAACGGCCGCTTCAGCGATGACCAGCTTGGATGGACCGGCACGCTGCTGCAGCCGATGCCGCTCCACACCTTTGCCGCGCACGTTGGCGGCGTGCTGGAGCGCGAGCCGCTGACCATTGGCGATCCCGACCAGATGGTGCGCAGCGTGGGCTGGTGTACCGGCGGCGCGCAGGGCTACTTCGCGGCGGCCGTGGCAGCCGGCGTGGACGTCTATATCAGTGGGGAAGTTTCCGAGCCGACCACGCATCTGGCGCGCGAGAGCGGCGTGGCGTATATCGCGGCCGGCCATCACGCCACGGAGCGCTACGGCATCCGCGCCGTGGGTGAACATCTGGCGCAGCGGTTCGACCTGCGCCACACCTTCATCGATATTCCGAACCCGGTCTGAGCGGCCGGGTCCGGGCAGGGCGCTGTCAGGCGCGCGGGGGCACCGTCCGCAGGCTGTCGCGGATCTCGCGCAGCAGCTTGATATCCTCGGGCGTCTCGGCCGGCTTGGGCGCCTCCTCGTGCTTCTCGCGCATTTTGTTGAAGGCCCGGACCATCATGAAGATGATGAAGGCGAGGATCACAAAGTTGACCACGATGGTCAGGAAATTGCCGTAGGCAAACACCGGCACGCCAGCCTTCTTCAGCGCGTCCAGCGTGTGGGGCACGCCCGGCGGCGGCTCGGCCAGCGCGACGAACATGTTGGAAAAGTCGAGTTTGCCGACGACGCGGCCCACCAGCGGCATGATCAGGTCATTGACAACCGAATCAACGATCTTTCCAAACGCGGCGCCGATGATCACACCGACTGCGAGGTCGATCACATTGCCGCGCATCGCAAAAGTTCGGAACTCGCTCATCATTCCCATCGGTTTTTCTCCAATTTGTTGTTCCAGATTAACGTTTGTGTTTGACGAAGCCTGCATCATCGCACCCTCGAGTGCAAGTCTGGATGCCGCGTTCGAACGCTTTCCCCGCGATCCCGCGGCCGATCCCATGACCGATTATCGGCGCCACGGCTATCAGTAGTTCGCCTATCGTCGCCAGATGTGCCTCAGGTATAATTTTTTGTTGACGCAGGATTCAATTGATGACATCCCCTGGGGTTTGGAATGAGTGACCAGCAAGACGTGAAGAACGTGGACAAAGGTCGCCGCAATTGGTTGATCGCGACTTCTGTCGCGGGCGGCGTAGGAGGCGTAGCGGTAGCAGTTCCATTTGTCAGTACTTTTGCCCCATCCGAAAAGGCCAAGGCCGCCGGGGCACCAGTGGAGGCGGATATCGGCGCGCTCAAGCCCGGCGAGATGATGACCGTGGAATGGCGCGGCAAGCCCGTCTGGATCCTGCGGCGCACCCCCGAGATGCTGGCCTCGCTCAAGAAGACCGACGCTGAAGTCGCGGATCCCAATTCCGACGTTCCTTTCACGATGAAGACGCCGGACTATTGCAAGAATGAGACCCGCTCGCGTGCCGAACACAAGGACCTGCTGGTCGTGGTCGGCATCTGCTCCCACCTTGGCTGCTCGCCGTCGGGCCCGTTCGCCTCGGGCGCCAATCCGCAGCTCGGCGCCGACCCCGGCTTTCTCTGTCCGTGCCACGGTTCCACCTTCGACCTCGCGGGCCGCGTGTTCAAGAACAAGCCTGCCCCGCAGAATCTTGACGTCCCCCCGTACCAGTTCCTGACCGACACCAAGATCGTGATCGGCAAGGACGAGAAAGGAGAAGCGTGATCATGGCGGCCGAAAAAGAAGTCAAGACCACCGGGCTGCTGGGCTGGATCGACGCCCGATTCCCCGCCACCCAGCTCTGGGAAGACCACCTCTCCAAGTACTACGCACCGAAGAACTTCAACTTCTGGTATTTCTTCGGCTCGCTGGCGCTGCTGGTGCTGGTGATCCAGATCGTCACCGGCATCTTCCTGGTGATGAACTACAAGCCCGACGGCACGCTGAACGCCGCCGGCATTCCCGTGGCGTTCGCCAGCGTGGAATTCATCATGCGAGAAGTCCCGTGGGGCTGGCTGGTGCGCTACATGCATTCCACCGGCGCCTCGGCGTTCTTCGTCGTCGTGTACCTGCACATGTTCCGCGGCCTGCTCTACGGCTCGTACCGCAAGCCGCGCGAGCTGGTCTGGATCTTCGGCTGCCTGATCTTCCTGTGCCTGATGGCCGAGGCGTTCATGGGCTACCTGCTGCCCTGGGGCCAGATGTCGTACTGGGGCGCGCAGGTGATCGTGAACCTGTTCTCGGCGATTCCGGTGATCGGCCAGGACCTGTCGCTGTTCATCCGCGGCGACTACGTCGTCAGCGATGCCACGCTGAACCGCTTCTTCTCGTTCCACGTGATCGCCGTGCCGCTGGTGCTGCTGGGCCTGGTGGTGGCGCACATCATCGCGCTGCACGAGGTGGGTTCGAACAACCCGGACGGTGTGGAGATCAAGGCCAAGAAGGACGAGAATGGCGTGCCGCTGGATGGCATCCCGTTCCACCCGTACTACTCCGTGCACGACATGCTGGGCGTGGCCGGCTTCCTGATCATCTTCTCGGCCGTGATCTTCTTCTTCCCGGAAGTGGGCGGCTATTTCCTGGAAGCCAACAACTTCTTCCCGGCTGATCCGCTCAAGACGCCGCCGCACATCGCCCCGGTCTGGTACTTCACGCCGTTCTACTCGATGCTGCGCGCCACGACCTCGAACTTCCTGCCGATCCTGTGGCTGTTCTTCGCGTTCGTGCTGGGCATGGTGTTCCTGCGCACGAAGGACGCGCGCATCCGCATCGGCTCGGTGGCCGTGCTGGTGGTGCTGGCCGTCGGCTTCTACTTCATCGACGCCAAGTTCTGGGGCGTGCTGGTGATGGGCGGCTCGGTGATCGTGCTGTTCTTCCTGCCGTGGCTGGACTGCTCGCCGGTCAAGTCCATCCGCTACCGTCCCGCCTTCCACAAGTCGATCCTGATCGTCTTCGTGGTGGTGTTCCTGATCCTGGGTTACCTGGGGGTGCAACCGCCGTCGCCGGTAGGCGAGAAGGTGTCGCAGCTCGGTACGCTGCTGTACTTCGCCTTCTTCCTGACCATGCCGCTGTGGAGCCGCGCCGGCACGTTCAAGCCGGTGCCGGATCGCGTCACGTTCCACCCGCACTAAGACGCCGCGCGACCCTACAAGAGGACAAGGACCCAAGATGAAAAAGTTGCTTTCGATCTTCGCACTGGTCGGCGCATGCTTTGCCGCCATGCCGGCGATGGCCGCGGAAGGGGGCTATCCGCTGGAGCCCGCGCCGCTGGATACGAGCGATGTGTCGTCGCTGCAGCGCGGTGCCAAGCTGTTCGTCAACTACTGCCTGAACTGCCATGGCGCGTCGATGATGCGCTACAACCGGCTCAAGGACCTGGACCTGACCGACGACCAGATCCGCCAGAACCTGCTGTTCACGGCGGACAAGGTGGGCGAGACCATGACGATCGCGCTGCCGCCGAAGGACGCCAAGACGTTCTTCGGCGCCGCGCCGCCCGACCTGTCGGTCATCGCCCGCGCCCGCGGCAACGACTGGCTCTATACCTACCTGCGCACGTTCTACCGTGACGACACCCGCGCGACGGGCTGGAACAACCTGGTTTTCCCGGCCGTGGGCATGCCGCACGTGCTCTGGGAACTGCAAGGCCAGCGCGCGCCGAAGTTCACCGAAGTGGAAGAACATGGCCACAAGGTCCACAAGCTGGCCGGCTGGGAGCAGCTGACCCCGGGCAAGATGAGCACGCAGGAGTACGACCAGGCGGTTGCCGACCTGGTCAACTACCTGAGCTGGATGGCAGAGCCGGCGCAGAGCCACCGCAAGCGCCTGGGCGTCTGGGTGCTGCTGTTCCTGGGCGTGCTGATGGTGTTCGTGTGGCGCCTGAACGCCGCCTACTGGAAGGATGTGAAGTAATGCCCAGCGGCGCGACAGGGCGCCGTCGGCCGCAAGCCAGGATGTAACAGTCGGCCCTGTCGCCTCCAGGGGCCGGCGCGGAAGTTGCACCAGTGCAGCACCGCGCCGGCCCTTTGTATTTGTAGGTTTGGATGGCCAGGTGACGTCTAATCCCCGTCAGACCGGCGTCCGGCTATTTGTAACTAATTTGCTTTTCGATGGGCCGTTCTGACAGAATGTTTGCCCTGTCTGAACTAGCACCGCCGAGTGTGTCAAATCGCAATGGATTTGGCGCACTTCACACCCAAGGAATCCAAACCATGATGGTGTTGTATTCGGGTACCACCTGCCCGTTTTCCCAACGTTGCCGCCTCGTCCTGTTCGAAAAGGGCATGGACTTCGAAATCCGCGACGTGGACCTGTTCAACAAGCCGGAAGATATTTCGGTGATGAACCCGTACGGCCAGGTGCCGATCCTCGTCGAACGTGACCTGATCCTGTACGAATCGAACATTATCAACGAGTACATCGACGAGCGCTTCCCGCACCCGCAGCTCATGCCGGCCGACCCGGTGCAGCGTGCCCGGGCCCGCCTGTTCCTCTTCAACTTCGAAAAGGAACTGTTCACCCACGTCTACGTGCTGGAGAACGAAAAGGGCAAGGCCGCCGAGAAGAACCACGAACGCGCCCGCGCCGCCATCCGCGACCGCCTGACCCAGCTGGCGCCGATCTTCGTCAAGAACAAGTACATGCTGGGCGAGGAATTCTCGATGCTCGACGTCGCGATCGCCCCGCTGCTGTGGCGCCTGGACCACTACGGTATCGAGCTGTCGAAGAACGCCGCGCCGCTGCTGAAGTACGCCGAGCGCATCTTCAGCCGTCCGGCCTATATCGAAGCACTGACCCCGTCCGAAAAGGTCATGCGTCGCTAAGACGTACCGACGCCACCGCCACGCGTAATGCCAGAAACCTCCACCAAGCCCTACCTGATCCGCGCCATCTACGAATGGTGTACCGATAACGGCTTCACGCCGTACATCGCAGTGTTCGTCGACGCCAACACGAACGTGCCGCGCGAATTCGTCAAGAACAACGAAATCGTGCTGAACGTGAGCTTTGACGCAACCAGCGGACTGGACATGGGCAACGAGTGGATCAGCTTCAGCGCACGCTTCGGTGGCGTATCGCGCAAGATCGACGTGCCCGTGGAAAGCGTGCTGGCGATCTATGCGCGCGAGAACGGCCAGGGCATGGCCTTCCCGGTGGAACGCAGCATCCCCGAAACCCAGGCCGCCACGGAGCGCGAAAACAACCCGCCTCCCAAGCTGGCATCGGTCGACGCGGACACGCCCGCAACGGTCCCCGCGGAAGCGGGCATCGAAGGCCCGGACGACGATCCCACGCCGCCGCCCGTCCCACGCATCGGCGGCAAGAAGCCATCCCTGAAGGTCGTCAAATAAGCCATCGCCAAGACACACCGCATAAAGTAGAATCGCGGTCTGCACCAGACATGCCGGCTTAGCTCATCAGGTAGAGCAGTTGATTTGTAATCATCAGGTGGCGGGTTCGAGTCCTGCAGCCGGCACCACATTTTCCCCAACGTTTTTGAACGTTGGCACTAAAAGCCCCGCCAAGCCTAGCTTCGCGGGGTTTTTTTGTTTTCGTCAGTCCAGGCCGCTCAGTTCATCGGCAACCTTGCAGTGCAGCATTCTTGTGGAGAAGGCTGGGAATGAGCTAAAAACCGTGACTAGGGGAGCGTGCAAATTTCCGAGTGCAGCCGTACGAAAATATGTTGGCAGGTTCGCCGTGCGCCTCGATCGCACTCCAAGACGAGTCAGGCGAAGTGGCGTTCCAGTTTCGTGCTAGCGCTAAAATTACACAGCTGGGCTCCAAGGACCAACTCGCCATGTCGCTCCATATCAAGGCCATTGAATTCTCTCGGATCATGGGCCGGAGCGGCCGACAGCAAGCGACACAATCCCGGCAAGATCGGCCAACTTCATGCTGGAGTTACGCGCTCGCACAAGCATTCAGGGCACAGAAGTGGGAGAACTCCCAAGTTGTAACTTAACGTAACCTATGATGAAATCATCAAATAAATTTTCCGCCGTGCCCTTGTGCGGCAGCCGCCCGGAACGTCAAAGGTTTATGTAGAACAGAGATGAGCACTGGTGAGCCGGCAAAGCTGCATCCAATGCTGAAGCTTGCGCTGAGAAACGGTGTTACAGCCGCCGTTGCGGTTCAGATTCGCAGGTCCGATTGTGCCAACGCGCGTGACGCAAATGGTGATACGCCGCTGATAATCGCTGCAGCCCACGGGCATCTGGATATCTGCAAGCTGCTTGTGGAAAATGGTGCCGACCTTGCCGCCACCGACCAAGCGGGCGCGACTGCCTATTTCAAGGCGCTCGCTTGCAGGAAACTGGATGTGGCCGATTGGCTCGCATCTTTCGGAAGGCAGTCGACACCAATTTCGGATCCCGTTTTCGTTCTCGAAGCAGACAGCCGGCCCAGCGATCGCGCTTGTGAAAGGATCCCTTCGCGCCGATGTGCCGATATTCCTGTCGGCCAAGCTTCGGATGCAATCGGCTCGAGCATCGAGTTAGTAGGCACCGGCAGTTCCAACAGGATTCCTGAGATTGAGGACTTGTTTGGGTGGGCGCCTGAGGGAGTCTCGGCGGTTCCGGCAAGCGATGTCGCTTGCCGGGAGGCTGCTGAAGAACGGCAGAAAGCGATCACTCGACATAAGCCCCAAAATAGCGATGCAGATTGGGCGGACGTTTCATTTGCCCTGCCCGAAGTAGGGGAGCTCTCGATTCCCCAAGCGGGCGACCTGTCGCTGATTAATGATCTTCTCCTCGACGGCTTGGCAGCGGGCAGATTGTCGTCCTCTTCAATTGCCGCTGCATGCGATTCGCAATTCGGCGCCGCTGGCGAAACTGTTGTTCCTCAGCTGACGGCGATCGTGCTCGATCTTCCCATCATCCTTGACGAGGACGATGGACCGACGACGACGGGAAGGATGAATCCGAACGCTGACGATGCTGACTTAGTCGCCGAGGCATTGGGGCGCCTGAGGGAGAGGCTCAATAGCGGGCCGGACCGTGTGTGGGCGTTGTATGCGCGGGACCTCGGTGCGACCAAACCCCTGACGCGGCAGCAAGAAGTTGCGACGGCCAAACGAATCGAAGCCGGTCGCCGGGACACCATGGATGCTTTATGTGATTGCCCGTTGATCATCGCCGATTTATTGGCAAAAGCCCGATGTGTCGCGAATGATGAAGCTCGAATTGAAGGGCTTGTCGATGGGATGGTCGATCTCGATTCTTGCGTTGTGATTTGTGAGGGCCGCGAGATCTGCCCTTTCTCAGGTGAGGTCAGCCCAATTGACGGCGAGCGTAACGATGAAGAGGAGGGCTCCGTCCACGCCTCCTCACCGCATGACCTAGTGGTGCTCAAACGGAACGCGTTGGAAATTTTCCGCGCTATCGGAGCGGACTTCGAAGCGTTGGAGCAGGCACTGGAACTCAATGGATATGGTTCGGCTTCATACAACCGCGCGCGAGATGCCATTCGCAAAGAGTTGGAGAAGCTTCGCATTGCGAGCCGGGCCGTGGATCAACTGCGCGACACGTTGCATAGCTGCGTTGCTACGTTCAGAAAATTGGAGAGCGAGATCCGTTGCATTGCAATAGACAAATGCGGCATCCCAGCCTCCGATTTCGAGGCGTACTTTGTAGAAAGCGAGACAAGCCTCGATTGGTTCTTGAGCACCGGAGCAACAAACGTACCGCATTGGCAACAGCTCATGCGCCACGCACCTGCTTTGAAGGACCTACGGCGAGAGCTAGTTGCGCTGCAGGGCAAGGTGAGACTGCCATTAAGACAGCTCGAAAATCTTTGCGCCAGAGTGCAGGCGAGCGAATTACGCACGCGACAAGCCAAGCACGAGATGACAAATGCCAACCTGCGCCTTGTCTTGTCGATTGCGAGGAAATACTCGAGCCGGGGCCTTGAATATCTCGATGTCGTGCAAGAAGGGAACATTGGTTTGATGAGAGCCGTAGACAAGTTCGAGCCTCGACGAGGCTTCAAGTTCTCTACCTATGCTACCTGGTGGATACGGCAGGCCATCACCCGCGCGATTGCAGATCAGGCGCGGACGATCCGAGTTCCTGTCCATATGATCGAGTCGATCATCCGCATGTATCGCATTTCCCGACGGATCGAGCAGCGTACGGCTCGTTACCCGACGTGCCGACGCTTGCCATGGAGCTTGATGTGTCAGAGGACAAGGTCAGGCAGTATCTGCGCATCGCTGCAGGAGAACCTACGTCTCTAGACATCAGGGCGGAGGGCAAGTTGGACGAAAGCATTGGCGATGGCTTGATGGATCCAGCTCCAAATCAGGAACAAACCTTGATGAAATCTCAGATGGCTGACGCCATCGACCTCGCTCTCTCCAACCTGCCGGCGCGACCAGCGAAAGTACTGAAGCTCCGATTCGGACTGGATACGAAGACCGATTTCACCTTGGAGGAGGTAGGGAGTTTGTTCGATGTCACGCGCGAGCGCATCAGGCAGATAGAAAACAAGGCGCTACGCACGTTGGGGCATCCTAATCGGTCCACCGCCCTTGCCATTTTTCTCGACGCCGATTGAGCGGCGGCGTACTGGTCATATAGCTAGCCAAATACGGAAGATGGAAATAACAACGAAGTCCAATGCGCCTCCGTTCTCCCGCCACGCTCCACCCAAGGCCGGGGCAATGATTGAAGCACTACGCGGGTTGGGCTACAGCGCCGCGACTGCTTTGGCAGATATTGTCGATAACAGCATTGCCGCCAAGGCGGCTCACGTGGCGATCCGGTTCGAATGGGCAGACGCCGAGAGTCGGGTTTCGATTCAGGATGACGGTAGCGGTATGAATGCCGAGGCCATCGACAAGGCGATGCGGCTTGGAGAGCGCAATCCACTTGAAGAGCGTGCAGCGGCAGATCTTGGCCGCTTTGGACTTGGCTTGAAGACAGCATCGTTCTCTCAATGCAGACGACTGACCGTAGCGTCCTGCGGACAGGACGGCTTCCATTGTCTAAGGTGGGATCTCGATGTACTGGCCAAATCCACCGGCGACGGATGGTACCTGCTTGAGGGGCCATCACCAGGCTCGAAACCCTGGTTGGAGCCTCTCGAACAAGCAGGGCGCGGAACGCTCGTACTGTGGGAAAGCCTCGATCGAATAGTGACGGATGGCTTCAAGCAGCAGGATTTTCTGGACCTCATCGATCGCGTAGAGCAGCACCTTTCGATGGTTTTCCACCGCTACCTCGAAGGTACGCGTCCGTCTCTGAAAATCACAATCAACGGCAAGCGGCTGTTGCCATGGGATCCGTTCCTGGATGGCCATCCTGCCAAGGCTTGGGAGTCGCCCCTTTCGCGCTCACCCCTTGGAAACGGTGTCGAGGCGAAGTGCCATGTGCTGCCGCACAAGGACAGGCTGAGCCCCAAGGAGTATGAAGATGCTCCGGGACCTGATGGCTGGACGTCGCAGCAGGGCTTCTACGTCTATCGGAACCGCCGTCTGTTGGTGGCCGGTAGCTGGCTCGGACTCGGTCACGGGCGCTCGTGGACAAAGGATGAAGCGCACCGACTTGCTCGTATCCGGCTGGACATACCAAACTCCACTGATGCGGACTGGAAGATCGATATCCGCAAGTCAACGGCTCGGCCGCCCGTTGCCCTGCGAGCATGGCTCATACAACTCGCCGAGAACACGCGTTCGCGTGCGCGTCGGGCCTTCGTGCATCGGGGTATAGCGCCTCGCACCGTGGACAACAAGCCGGTGGAACAGGCTTGGCGCGCTGAGCATTTCGCTGGTGGAATGCGATATCGGATTGATCTCGACCACGCCGCCGTACGCGCCGTCCTCGACGAAGCAGGCAGCTTGCTGCCCCAGGTGAAAGCGATGCTAAGGGTCATCGAGGAGACCATCCCGGTTCAGCGTATTTGGCTCGACACGGCGGAGAATCGGGAAAGTCCGCGAACAGGATTCGCTGGCTCGCCTGCGGAAGAGGTTGCAGATGTCTTGCGAGTCTTATTCCGTACCATGGTCCAGAACAAAGGGATGTCTGTCGAGATGGCACGCGAGCGGCTTCTGCATACAGATCCCTTCTGCAACTACCCACAACTGATATCGACCCTGTCGTAGCTACGGATCTGAAAGGCGCCTGATGCTCAACGAAACGAACAGTCTGAATGTACTGAAGGTTGTCCAGATGCTCTTGCAGGAAGAGCAGGACAAGTCATCCATCACGCCGGCGGTGATCGAGCAGAAGATCTCGCTCGCCCTGATGCTCAATATGGGGTGGCAAGAGGGACTGGATCGCGAGTGGGTGGTGGAGGAGTTGATTCGCCGGTTCAGTGTCTGGCTTGGCAAAGATACGGCGCTGGTAGATGACGTTGGTCACAAGCCATGGCTGACCCCCGAGCGGAAGGCTAACTGGCGCTATTGGCAACGCTATCGTGAATGGCAGGAGGCGAAGCTGCCGTGGTCCGCCATTGATGGCCTCGATGCTTCCACCGACGAAGTGTTGGGTTTGCTCGAGGATCCCCTTCGTGTCGGAAGCTGGGATCGTCGCGGCCTGGTAGTGGGACACGTCCAGTCGGGAAAGACAGGCAACTATACGGGACTGATCAGCAAGGCGGCGGATGCAGGTTACAAGATCATCGTGGTCCTCGCCGGCCTGCATAACAACCTGCGATCGCAGACCCAGATGCGGCTCGACGAAGGCTTCCTTGGGTACGCCACCAGCGCCTTCCAGGATGGGGCACTCAACGTTATCGGAGTGGGGGTAATCGACGGCGACCCTGCAATTCGGCCCAACTACGCGACCAATCGATCGGACAACGGGGATTTCAGCGCAAAAGTTGCCAAGAATCTAGGTATTACGCCCGAGCAGCGTCCATGGCTCTTCGTGATCAAGAAGAACAAATCCGTCCTGCAGCGGCTGCTGCACTGGATTAACAATCATGTTGCAAACGCATCGGATCCCGAGACAGGGCGCCGCATCGTTACGAATCTTCCTCTGCTCGTCATCGACGATGAGGCGGATCACGCGTCTGTGGATACGGGGGAGCAACTAATTGGCGAGGATGGCGTTCCCGATTCCGAGCATCAGCCTACGGCGATAAACAGCCTGATACGCAAGATCTTGCATGCCTTCACCAGGAAGGCATACGTAGGCTACACGGCGACTCCTTTTGCCAACATCTTTATTCACGAACGTGGCGCTACGCGAGATGAGGGCCCGGACCTGTTTCCGTCGAGCTTCATTGTGAATCTCGGCGCCCCGTCCAACTACATTGGTCCCGCGAGAGTATTCGGCCTTGCGGGGCCAGATGGTCGAGAGGGAGGCTTACCTCTTGTGCGAGAAATATCCGATCATTGCTCCGAAGATGGCAAGTCGGGTTGGATGCCGGTTTCCCACAAGGCAACCTATCGTCCGCATGACGCCTCCACCGAGTCCGGACTGCCCGAGTCTCTCAACGAGGCCATCGATGCGTTCATTCTTGCATGTGCGATTCGCCAATCGAGAGGCCAGGGAGGCGAGCACTCTTCCATGCTGGTACACGTGACGCGATTCAACGCCGTGCAACAGGTGGTCCATGAATGCATCGAGAGCTATGTCCGCCATATGCGCCAGCGCGTGTTACGACAGATTGGAAGCGAATCCATCTTGGCGCGCTTGAAAGAGCTCTGGCTGAAAGACTTCGTGCCGACCTCAGAGGCCATGGCTGCATCGTCTTTGGTACCCATAGGTACGAGCGAGACTTGGTGCGACATCGTGGAAGTTCTACCCATTGTCCTTGAAGCTATCAGTGTTCGAATGATAAATGGCACCGCCAAGGATGCGCTCGACTACGCCGATAGTGCCGCCGGGCTGAAAGTAATTGCCGTCGGCGGCGACAAGCTTGCGCGCGGGCTCACGCTCGAAGGCCTCTGCACTAGTTATTTCCTCCGTGCGTCACGCATGTATGACACTCTCATGCAGATGGGGCGATGGTTTGGGTACCGCCCTGGCTACTTGGATGTTTGCCGGCTCTACACGACCAGTGAGCTGGTGGAATGGTTTGAACACATTGCCGACGCTGCCGAGGAGCTAAGGGAAGAGTTTGACCAGATGGCGGCCAGCAGTGGAAAGCCGATTGACTTCGGCCTGAAAGTCAAGTCGCATCCCGTGCTCATGGTCACCTCTCGCCTGAAAATGCGCTCGGCCAGAACTCTTTACCTATCATTTAGTGGAAGCGTCGTGGAAACGGTGACGCTCTTCCGCGATCCCGCAAAGCACAAGAACAATCTTGACGCGTTCCGTCGTCTAACGATGACGCTAGGGCCTTCGCAAGGAACGCCTGTTCTGAAACGGAACGGCACGACGGAGACATGGACAGCGGCCATGTGGAAAAGCGTGTCCTGGGAGGTAGTGGTTGCCTTCCTGCAGGACTACGAGACGCATCCTGAAGCCCTTAAGGTCAACTCGCGAGTGATTGCCGAGTTCATCGCCGCTATGGCAAGAGAGGGCGAGTTGACGTCTTGGACGGTTGCAGTGATCGGCGGCAGTGTAAGCGAGCGGGCTGAGGAGGTCGGAGGGCAAACTGTCCCGCGAATGACGCGTAGGGCGAAAGCGCCGTACGACGATCGCTATTCAATCGGCCGTCTGCTCTCGCCGAGGGACGAGGGTCTCGATATCGAAGAGACCGCCTGGCTTTCGGCTTTGAATGCCACTCGCAAGAAGTGGCATAAGGATCCAGGAAGAAGCTCCGGCACCGAGCCACCGACGGTTCCTAGCGGTATATCGCTTCGCGCTGCGCGTCGTCCTGAAACAGCTCTATTGCTGCTCTACTTGCTGGATCCCGAAGATTCGAACGTCGATTCACTGAAGGGCAAGGGGCCGACGATTGCGTTCGGCATCAGCTTCCCCGGCAGCGATTCTGGCACAAAGGTGGAGTACAAGGTGAACAATGTCCTCTGGGAGCAGCAGTATGGCGCTTCAGAGTAAGTCCGAGATCGCTGTGGCTTGGCGAGCGTTGTCCGTTATGGGGCAGGAGTTCGGCTGGCGATGCATCCCCATATCGACGTCTGGCACCGTCGGCGCCTTGGCCGGCCGACACTGTAGAGATAACGCAGAGGCGATTCTCGTTGGATTTCGAAGGCTGAGCCGGGCGAACCGTGCAGCGTTTCCCAAGGGCAATGGGTTTCGTGTGGAGCATGCAGATCTAGAAGCTGACGGTAGAAAGTGGATAGCGCTGATCCGCGAAGCTTCTGGCTCGCTCGACATGTTCACGTTGATGGTCGAGGACGTATTGTCAGTGCTCGCGTCGCTCGGGACAGCTGATGATGGCGCTCTCTTTCAAGCCTTTCTCGGCCGTATTCGCGCGTGGCAGTCGTTCATGAAGAGCGGTGATCTGGCGCTAGGACCGGAAGCGGAACTTGGACTGGCGGGCGAACTCACTTGTCTGAAGCTGTTGCTGACGAATGGTGTGCCGGCGCAGATTGCCTTGAATGCCTGGGTGGGCCCGCTGGAGGGTCTTCAAGACTTCGAGTTGGGATCGGGTGCAATCGAAGTGAAAAGCACGTTAGCGATTGCTGGTTTTCCCGCGAAGATCATCTCGCTTGAGCAACTCGACGACTCCGTTAGGCAACCGCTTTTTGTGTGCGCTTGTCGATTCCGGATTGGTGACGACGGTATGACTTTGCCGATGCTGGTGAAGACGCTTGAGGATGCTCTGGCCGTGGACGGCGGATCTGTAGCGGATTTTCGTATCTCGCTGCTACACGCGGGCTACCTAGACTCGCAGGCTGTCAGATATGTACGAAAGCTTGCCAATGTGTCGTGTGATTTTCGTCTGGTGACGGAGGGGTTTCCGCGGTTGACGCTCGGTACCGTGCCCCCAGGCGTACGCGCCGCTCGTTACGACATTGATTTGGACCAGGTGGCGGAGGGCACAACCCCGACCACCGAGATGCTTTCAACCCTTATGGGATGGTGAGATGGAACTGCTGGAATTTCTTCATCAGACACAACAACAGATTCGCGCAGAAATGGCTGACAGGACCGGTCCAGGGATCGAAATGCCTTTCGGCGAACTCGTCTTTACCGAAGTCGTCACGAAACACATGGCGGACGCGGGTATGACGTGCGGTGATCCTGTGGCATGCCATTACACAGCGAAGGTCGGTCAAGCCACTGTTCGTCTTAGCGGGTATGCCGTATCCGATGAAGGCGATCACCTCGATCTCTTCATTAACCTCTATCAGGGCGCCACTGAACTCACGACCATCCCGGATCCCGAAGTCGCGAAGGCGGCTGAGCACTGCTCTCGCTTCCTTGCCGCATGCGTGGAAGGAAAACTCGGAACGAAGATGGACGAGTCTAATGACGCTTATCCGATGGTTCTTACCATCGAAAAGGTCTATCGGGATCTCGACCAGATAAGGATCTATGTGCTTACCGACGCACAGGTAAAAACGCGCGTGTTCCGTCCCCGGGAGATTGCCGGGAAGACCGTCAAGCTCGAAGTGATGGATATAGTCCGCCTGTACAACCATTGGCAAGAAGGCAAGCCGCGCGACGAGCTAGTCGTGAACTTCGAGGAAGTATGCGGCCAACCTTTGCCGTGCGTTTGGGTTCCGGGAGAGAATGGAGAGTATGACTATGCAATGACCGTGTTACCTGGTGAGGCGCTGCGATTCATCTACGAGAAATTTGGTACGCGGGTTCTCGAAGCTAACGTTCGATCTTTTCTAAGTCCGAGCAAAGAAGTCAACAAGGGCATCAGTAACACGCTCCGCGAATCCCCCGGACGTTTCATGGCCTTCAACAACGGAATCGTCATCGTTGCCGACGAGGCGCGTATCGGCCGTGTCGAAAGCGGTGCAGGTATCTCTTGGCTGAAGGGCATGCAAATCGTGAATGGGGGGCAGACGACGGCCTCGATGTTCTTTACAAAGAAGAAGCATCCCTCGACAGATCTTGGTCCGGTTCGCGTTCCTGCAAAGATCATTGTTCTGGGTGACCTCGATCAGTCCCGCGAGGAAGAACTCATCGCGGATATCTCCAAGTACGCGAACTCGCAGAACAAAGTAAACGCGTCCGACCTTTCTGCGAACAAGCCGTTTCATGTAGCGATCGAGAAGCTTGCGTTGACGACGTATTGCCCTGATGGATATGGCCGCTGGTTCTATGAGCGGGCGGCTGGCAGTTACAAGGTTATGCTGGAGAGAGAGGGCAAGACAGCCACAGGTATCAAGCGACTTCAGGAATCAATGCCTCCTGCACGCAAGATCACCAAGACCGACTTGGCGAAGTATGTTTGCGCTTGGAAGCGTCGTCCTGATCTTGTAAGCCTTGGTGGGCAAAAGAACTTCAAGGCCTTCATGGAGGAGATGGTGGACGCGCCCGGTGACGGAGAAGAAGCGATTCCGAATGCAGCCGAGTACAAGAGGATGATCGCCTGCGCCATTGTCTTTAAGGCGGCAGAAAAAGCGATTCGGGCAAGCAGAGAGTTCCCGGCGTTCCAGGCGAACATCACTGCATACACGGTTGCAGTGCTGTCGGCATTGAGGGGTGAGGCTATCGACCTTGGCCTTGTCTGGCAGAATCAAAGTATCTCGGAAGATCTGTCGTGCGAGATCGTGTCGCTTGCGAAGGAGGTGAGCGGTTGCCTGCATCGGACTTCTGGCGGCCGAATGATCTCAGAATGGGCCAAAAAGGCAGAGTGCTGGTACGGCGTTTCGACCGCCGCATTCGGTACACGGTTGAAGGCCACCCATTAGTCGTGGAAAGTGAGCAATGCTGTCGCACGATCCCGCTTCCGAAGCTGGTCCCGATCGGGAAGCCGAGATGCTCGGCTTCCCTTTCATCGAGGGATACGGTCTCGATTGGGAAGCCGAAGCCGACGTGCAGGAGCCAGAGGATGACGAGCATTTCCGCCTCCGACTAGAGAGCGTTCAGCGCGAGATCACGGCGCATAAGCCACGCGATAATGGCGAGGATTGGACAACGGTTGAGTTCCGAGTGCCACGGCTGTGGCATGCTCGCTGTGTCGAGGCTCCAAGTGTTTCGCGCCTTGTACGCATTGCACTGTCGGTGGGCCACCTTTCGAAGCTCGAGATCGAGTCCGCTTGCGTCAACGACTTCTGCGAAACAGCCGAGCAAGTTCTGCCGCGGCTGATTCAGCTCCTTCAGGATATCGGAGTCTGCGTTGAGGACACTTCGCTTTGGGAGACAATAGCCAACCCATGCGCGGATTCGGGACATGAGTGGATAGTCGAGGAGGTTCTTGAAGGACTGGCAGATTCATTACCAGGAATTCCGAGATCGGGCTATTGGCAAAAGATTCTGGCAATGGACGGCGCGACACCCGACCCAGGCTTCTCGGATCTATCATCCTTTATGAACGATGCGAGGTTTGGTTTCTGTTACACACTGAGCAGGCATCCGTCCCATGAATGATTTCCGGTTGCTTCCGCCGGGGCCGTTCCCGCGGATGAAATTCATATGACCCGGCGGCGGCTGAATGTGTTTGACGAATCTTTGCCCTCACTAAGCCGGGAGCTCCTTGAAGCACCTCGTGCCCTCTTGTTCATAAAGCGTACCTCGCATTGATCCGGAAGCGCATCCCCTTGGCCTCTCGGCACTGCGACAGCCGTATTCGGGTGATCGAGCTTACCACGGGGCAGGCTGTGCACGTCAATCTTGATGGCAGAGTCAGGGTCCCGCGCGTCGCGCAACAAATGAACATCTGGCTCCTGAGGTTCAATCATCTATGGCTCCAGTGCATTGCCCGTATGTACGACCCAAGAAAACGATTGGACTTTGGCAAGAACTTGAAGAAAGTTCACGTGACAATGGAGGCAAGTGACTTTCCGCTCGAAACTGCCTCAAGGCTCATTGTCGCTACCACCTCCGCGATCTTGAATGCCAATAGCGGAGGTACTGCGTTGCCGACCTGATGGAACTGCTCGGTGCGGTTCCCTTGGAAAAAATAGTTATCAGGGAATGTCTGTAACCGTGCAGCCTCTCGTACCGTTAGGCTCCGGCACTGGCTGGGATCAGGGTGGATGAAGTAATGACCGTCCTTCGCGATATGGCTGGTGATCGTAGTCGACGGACGCCCATACATTTGAACCCTGAAGCGGTCTGCGAACTTGCCAGACTCCCAATTGCGATGCTCAGGCCTGAGTCCGCTCAGCAACGAAAAATCTTCATGCCCCTTCGGCGAGTGTTCGAATGCCTTGGCGAAGGCCGCTGAGAACGCATACCGGCGCAGGTCACTGCTCATATGTCCTCGCGTTTCGGAGTTAAGCCAGACATGGAGGTTGTTGTCGTGATACCAGTACTGCAGTGGCGTTTGCGGCGTGAAATCGACTTGCGATCGATGCAGTCGGAGGTCTCCGGTGCCAAGGTCATCGGCAAGTTTGTCGATTGCATTCTTCAACTCCGCACGCAGGAGAGCTAACTCGTCACGCCTCTTGGTCTCGTTCCAGAGTTCCGTTAGATGTTTCCTTACGATCCTGTGCCATGGCGCCACCTGTTCGGAGCGTCGGCTCAAGTCGCTTCGTAGTTCTGGCAATCCAGCTAGGGCTTCCTCCAAGTGCGCTTGGTTTGCTACAGGTTGAAGTTGTTCGGGAATTGCTCCTAGATCCTTGCGAATGCCCAGCAGAATTACGCGATGGCGTGCCTGCGGAATACCGTAGGCCTCTGCTTTGACGACAAATTCCCGGGCATCGATGTCGTCGGGCGACATGTCACCTTGAAAAGCTATCGGCGAGGCCAGCGAGTGAATGGCATACTCATGCTTTGCGCGCTTGCCCAATGCGACATCGGGGGAGGCGAGATCTTCCAAGATATCGTGGAAGATATGCTGATCGCCTACTCGCGAAGTCAAAATCCCTTTGACGTTCTCCATAACGAAGACGGCGGGCTTGTACTTTTGAATAATCTGCAGGTACTCGCGATAAAGAAAGTGGCGGTGGTCTTCCTCGGGCTTGTAGCCGGCCTTCCCGCGATTGCGCGAGCGACCCACCAAGGAATAGGCTTGGCATGGCGGCCCTCCAATGAGAACCCAAGGCCTGTCCGGGCCAAGTTCGGCGCCCCGGATAGCGCGCTCGAGGTCGGCATTGCCTTCTGGCGTTCCAAGCGTGATGCGACGTGCTTCCTTCTGCGCTTCGTACCAGGCGGCACGCGTCGCCATGTTCCACGGTGTGTCGCTTCGGCCATTGCAGAATTGGTAGTACGATCTGAGGGCAGCGGGACCTTCCCGCTTGAGCAAGCGGTAGAATGCGCGCAATCGCAAGGTTTCGTGAGCGGGCCTGCTCATCTCGGCAGAAACGATAATGCGGAATGCCCTGCCCTCATCAAGGGCAGAGAAACCTTCGCCTAGGCCTCCGGGGCCCGCAAACAAGTCGACGACGGGAATTGGTGTTGAGCGAGGCATCAGTTACCACGGTAAGAGCTTTCAAGAGCGGCACCTTACCAGGAACGGAGCGAGCAGTCGAGTGCGGGCAATCAGGGTTTCTCCGCGCGGCCTACTCCAGCAGGTCTAACTGATTTTATTTTTGCGAGGCGTGGCGAATGGTGGATGTAGTTTCAGCCGAAATTCGGTCCCGCATGATGGCCGGTATTCGGGGCAAAAACACTCGCCCGGAGATGCGATTACGGAGGTTTCTTCATAAGGCGGGCTTTCGATATCGGCTGCACGATCGCTCTCTTCCAGGCACTCCAGACGTCGTACTGCCGAGGTACCGCACAGCTATATTAATTCATGGCTGTTTCTGGCATCGGCATGCAAATTGCCGGTTTGCAACGACGCCGGCTACTAATGCCGAGTTCTGGAAGCGCAAGTTCTCTTGCAATGTGGAGCGAGATTCCCTTGCCGTTGAGAAGCTCCTCTCGGAAGGGTGGCGGGTAATCGTAGTTTGGGAGTGCGGCCTGAAATCAGCGGCCGCGGAGCAGTCGCTCGATTGGCTTCCCGGCTATATCAGCAATGGCTCCGCACGGTTTCTGGAGTGGCCTATAACGACGTAACAGCCGGTTATTGGTGCCCCCTCCTTGCACAAAGGGCCATCTTGTTTTTTTTCGCACGTTGTGACTTTCCTCTCGGGAGAATGACCGGGTTTTGTCCATTACAGAAGTGATCAATGCCGCCATGTTGTTTATGGCTGAGATACGCTTCTTTGCAGCCGGCACCAAATCCCAGCAAAAAGGCCACGCTCCCGCGTGGCCTTTTTTTGCTTTCCCACCATCAAGCCACGAGCCAAACAACCCGGCCCGTGGCATAGCCCATCAAGCCCCCACCGGCTTCCCTTCCTTGTGCCGCAGCACCACCGTCGACGAGCGCGACGGCAGGTTGGCGTCCGGCCAGTTGCCGCCGGCGGCGCCGGTGCCGGTCGGGTGCTGGATGTTGATGAAGAACGTGGTCAGGTCCGGCGTGTAGGCGATGCCGGTGATCTCGCAGCCTACCGGGCCGACCAGGATGCGGCGCGTCTGGCGCGTGGTCTGGTCCAGGTAGTGCATCGAGTTGGCGCCGAAGATGCTGGTGACAGACGAGCCCGTGCCGGCGTCGGTCTGGATCCACAGGCGGCCCTTGGGGTCGACGCGGATGCCGTCCGGGCTGCTGAACGTCGAGCCGACGATGTTGCCCTTCTGGTTGGCGGCGGCGATGGACGGGTCGCCGGCCAGCAGCAGGATTTCCCACTTGAACTTGGTTGCCAGCGGCGAATCGGCGTCCTCGCGCCAGCGCACGATGTGGCCGTGCGGGTTGGTGGCGCGCGGGTTGGCTGCGTCGGTCTGCACGCGGCCGCCGTTGTTGGTCAGCGTGCAGTAGATCGTCTTGTCCTGGCCCACCGTGATCCACTCCGGGCGGTCCATCAGCGTGGCGCCGGCCACGCGGGCGGCGGCCTTGGTGTTGATCAGCACGTCGGCCTGGGTGTTGAAGTCGATGGCCACCGGCGTCGTGGCGCCCGGGGCGGCCTGGGTCCAGTTGCCCGGGTCCGATGCGCCGGCCACCAGGCCGTTCTTGCCCTGGGTCAGTTCGATCCAGTCGCCGGTGCCGTCGGCGTTGAAGCGGGCGGCGTACAGCGTGCCGTTGTCGAGCAGGCTGGCGTTGTTCAGGCGGTTGGTCGCGTCGAACGCGCTCGACGGGATGAACTTGTAGATGCAGCCCGGCGTGCCGTCGTCACCCATGTAGAACGCCACGCGGTTGCTGGCGTCGGCCATGAACGCGGTGTTCTCGTGGTCAAAGCGGCCCATCGCGGTGCGCTTGACCGGCAGGCCGGACAGTTGCTGCAGCGGGTCGATTTCCACCACCCAGCCGTAGCCCTCGTCGGGCTGGGTCGGGTCCAGGTAGTTGTCGGTGGTTTCCTCGCAGGTCAGGTACGTGCCCCACGGCGTATGGCCGCTGGAGCAGTTGTTCAGCGTGCCGATAACCACCGGGCCCACCGCGCTGGCGGCCGGGCCCGAGACACGGTAGGCCGTGTTGCCCGAGTAGCGCTTGTTGTAGAGCGAGTTGCGCTTGACCTGCCACTTGCCGGCCACCAGTTCCACCTCGATGACCGAGACGCCGACCGACGACAGCACCACGCGCTTCTGCTCCGGCGTGGCCGTGGCGGCGTTGTAGGCGGTGGGCAGCAGGATGGCCGCGTCGGGGGCCTCGTGGTTCATCACCAGCAGGCCGCCCTTTTGCGGATCGACGCCCGGGATCTCGAAGAAATGCATGCCGTCGTGGTTGCCGCCGGCCTGCTGCTCGGTCTCCATCGACGTCTGGAACGCGCCCTTGTAGCCGGCCGCGCCTGCCGCGACGGGGTCGCCGGCCGAGAACAGGACGTACGTTTCATACGTGTCCGGCACGGTCACCTGGTTGGCCGTGATCTTCGACGGCAGCGACTGGAAGTTGACGCTGTAGTCCAGCGGCTGCTGGCCCGGTGCCGGGGCGGGCGCGGGGGCCGGGGCAGGTGCCGGCGCGGGCGACGGGGCCGGCGCGGCGCCGTTGTCGTCATCGCCGCCGCAGGCAGCCAGCAGGGTGCCGCCGCCGAACGCGGACAGCAGCGAGACGCCCAGGCTGCCACGCAGCACGCGGCGGCGTGCGGGGTTGGCGGCCACCAGTTCTTCCAGCGTCTGACCCGGGACGGTCTTGTTGCCCTCGGCGTCGCGGCGCGGCGCGCGGAGCTTGTCGGTGATGTACGACATGGATGGATTCCTCCAGATTTTTGTGGGGGCGGCCGCCGTGCGGACGGTGCCGTAGGGATTAGCCGGCCAGATACTAAGGAGGGAATGTGTCGCTTTAGTTACGGAATGACTCGTCATGGAGTCATTGCCGGGGCCGCCGGGGGGCGGCCGGGTGCCGCTTCAGAACGCCGCCGGGGGTCCGATAACGGTGAGGGGGGCAGGTCCGTCAAGGGTTGCGGTGTCCGATGACAGGGTGATGGCATCGGCGCCTGCCTCGCGCATAATCCGCACACGCGGAACATCGACCCTTCCTGAAAAGGGCAAAACATATCCGTCGTTCATTTTTTGTTGGGTACAACAGGAGAGGTCAAACATGCATAGCAAACTGGCAGGCCGCCGCCTTGCGCGACTGGCCGCGGCAACCCTCGTCGCCACGCTCGCCGCCTGCGGCGGAGGCGGCGACGACGACGGCGGGTCCGTGGTGCGGGTGTCCGAAGCCACCACGCTGGCGCCGACGGCCGTCACCACCGTGGACACCGCCACCACGCGCTGGATGCCGTCGCTGAACGACACCTGGCAGCTCCAGCTCCAGGGCACGATCAACACCAGCTACAACGTGGCGGTCTACGACATCGACCTGTTCGATACGCCACAGGCCACCATCAACGCGCTCAAGGCGCAGGGCAAGCGCGTGGTGTGCTATTTCTCGGCGGGCAGCAGCGAGAACTGGCGGCCCGACTATTCGAAGTTCAAGCCGTCCGACATGGGCAACGCGCTGGACGGCTGGGCGGGCGAGCGCTGGCTCGATACCCGCTCGGCCAACGTGCGGGCGATCATGCAGGCGCGCATGGACTTGGCGAAGTCCAAGGGCTGCGACGGCGTGGATGCCGACAATGTCGATGGCTACACCAACAACCCGGGCCTGCCGCTGACGGCCGCCACGCAGCTCAACTACAACCGCTTCCTGGCCGACCAGGCGCACGCGCGGGGCCTGGCGATCGGGCTGAAGAACGCCGTCGCGCAACTGGCCGACCTGGCGTCGTCGTTCGACTTCGCGGTCAACGAGCAGTGCTTCCAGTACAACGAGTGCAGCGGCTATTCGGCGTTCACGGTGCAGGGCAAGCCTGTGTTCAACGTCGAGTACCAGGCGAAATGGAAGGACGCCACCACGCGCCAGAAGCTCTGCGCCAAGGCCAGGGCGCTGAACCTGCGGACGCTGGTGCTGCCGCTGGCGCTGAACGACAAGTTCCGCTATAGCTGCGACTGAACGGACGCGGTAATCGCGCCCGCCCCCGGTCCGATGAAGTTCAGGGCCAGGGGCGCGGACCGGCGGCCTAAGCCTGCGCCGGCCCCCGCTCCATCTCGCGCCACGCCAGGTACAGCCGGGTATCGAACTCCAGCTGGTGATAGCGCGGCTCCATATGCTCGCAGAGCCGGTAGAACGCCTTGTTGTGATCCGATTCCTTGAGGTGCGCCAGCTCGTGCACCACGATCATCCGCAGGAAGTCGGCCGGCGCGTCCTTGAATAGCGACGCCACGCGGATTTCCTTCTTCGCCTTCAGCTTGCCGCCCTGCACGCGCGAGATTGCCGTATGCAGGCCCAGCGCATGCTGCGCCGTGTCCAGCCGGGCGTCGTAGCCCACCTTGTGCAGCGGCGGGGCGCTGCGCAGGTATTCCTGCTTGATCTCGGTGGTGTAGTCGTAGAGGGCGCGGTCGGTCTGGACCAGGTGCCGGTCGGGATAGCAGCGCGCCAGGTGGTCGCCCAGCGTGCCGGCCGCCATCGCGGCGCGCACCTGGTCGAGCACGTTGGGCGGATAGCCGCCCAGGAATCGCATCGGGTCCTTGGCGCCCGGCCGCCAGTCCTGGTTCACGGCCGGGTCAGTGGTGGTGATGGTGGTGGTGCATCCAGCTGTTGTCCAGCGAGTTCACGAAGGAATCGACGGCGTCCTTGTCGCCGGTGGCGTGGCGCATCATCTCGCCACACTTGCAGAAGCCCTGGTACGGCGTGATGTGCGAGCAGGCCGACGTCTTCTGCAGGTACAGCGTGACGGGTTTGGTGCACTTCTTGCACTTGAACTTCAGGGTCAGGGCGGGTTTGCTCATGGGATTCGGCTGAAAACGGCGCGCGAGGCGGAACCCGGCATTGTACCGGCGCCGCCCGACCGGCGTGGGACGCCCCATCGCCCGCCGGCCCGTTTGCTACACTGCCGCCATTCCCCGAATCCCAACCGAATCCAAACCGAACAGGTCCTCATGGCACAGTACGTTTTCACCATGAACCGCGTGGGCAAGATCGTTCCGCCCAAGCGTCACATTCTCAAGGACATCTCGCTGTCGTTCTTCCCCGGCGCCAAGATCGGCGTGCTGGGCCTGAACGGCTCGGGCAAGTCCACGCTGCTGAAGATCATGGCCGGCCTCGACAAGGAGATCGAGGGCGAAGCCACGCCGATGCCGAACCTGAACATCGGCTACCTGCCGCAGGAGCCGCAGCTCGACCCCGAGCAGACCGTGCGCGAATCGGTCGAAGAGGCCCTGGGCGGCGTGTTCGAGGCGCGCAAGAAGCTCGACGAGATCTACGCGGCCTACGCCGAGCCGGACGCCGACTTTGACGCGCTGGCCGCCGACCAGGCCAAGTACGAGGCGATCCTGGCCGCCAGCGACGGCAACAACGCCGAGCTCCAGCTCGACATCGCCGCCGATGCGCTGCGCCTGCCGCCGTGGGACGCCAAGATCGGGCACCTGTCGGGCGGCGAGAAGCGCCGCGTGGCGCTGTGCCGCCTGCTGCTGTCGCGCCCCGACATGCTGCTGCTCGACGAACCCACCAACCACCTCGACGCCGAATCGGTGGACTGGCTCGAACAGTTCCTCACGCGCTTCCCCGGCAC
The DNA here is from genome assembly GCF_032190535.1 of Cupriavidus sp. SZY C1. NCBI lineage: Bacteria > Pseudomonadati > Pseudomonadota > Betaproteobacteria > Burkholderiales > Burkholderiaceae > Cupriavidus > Cupriavidus sp. SZY C1. The sequence continues at coordinate 11,328 of NZ_JAUANU010000018.1, read as the reverse complement.
CGTGGTGGCCGTCACCCACGACCGCTACTTCCTGGACAACGCCGCCGAGTGGATCCTGGAACTGGACCGCGGCCACGGCATTCCGTGGAAGGGCAACTACAGCTCGTGGCTGGAGCAGAAGGAAAACCGCCTGAAGCAGGAAGAGGCCAGCGAATCGGCCCGCCAGAAGGCGCTGAACAAGGAACTGGAATGGGTGCGCCAGAACCCGAAGGGCCGCCAGGCCAAGTCCAAGGCGCGTCTGGCCCGCTTTGACGAGCTGAACAGCCAGGAATACCAGAAGCGCAACGAAACCCAGGAAATCTTCATCCCGGTGGGCGAGCGCCTGGGCAACGAGGTGATCGAGTTCGACAACGTCAGCAAGGGGTTTGGCGACCGCATGCTGATCGAGAACCTGAGCTTCAAGGTGCCGCCGGGCGCCATCGTCGGCATCATCGGCCCGAACGGCGCCGGCAAGTCCACCTTCTTCAAGATGCTGACCGGCAAGGAGCAGCCGGATAGCGGCGAGATCAAGATCGGGCCGACGGTCAAGATGGCGTTCGTCGACCAGAGCCGCGACGCGCTGGACGGCAACAAGACCGTGTTCGAGGAAATCTCGGGCGGGTCGGACATCCTGACCGTGGGCAAGTACGAGACGCCGTCGCGCGCCTACATCGGCCGCTTCAACTTCAAGGGCGGCGACCAGCAGAAGACCGTGGGCACGCTGTCAGGCGGCGAGCGCGGCCGGCTGCACATGGCCAAGACGCTGATCGCGGGCGGCAACGTGCTGCTGCTGGATGAACCGTCGAACGACCTCGACGTGGAAACGCTGCGCGCGCTGGAAGACGCGCTGCTGGAGTTCGCCGGCTGCGTCATGGTGATCTCCCACGACCGCTGGTTCCTGGACCGCATCGCCACCCACATCCTGGCGTTCGAAGGCGACTCGCACGTGGAGTTCTTCCCCGGCAACTACCAGGAATACGAAGCCGACAAGAAGAAGCGCCTGGGCGAGGAAGCCGCCAAGCCGAAGCGCATCCGCTACAAGCCGATCTCGCGCTGATCGGCGAAACCGGTGTCTCCCGCCCTGCGGGAGCGGGAGACACCGGCACCGCCTTACCCCTCCGCCTTACCCCTCCGCCTTACCCTTCACCAGCCGTACCAGCGTGATCTCGGACGGCGCCCCGAACCGCTTCGGCGGACCCCAGTAGCCCGTTCCGCGGCTCACGTAGATCCACATGTTGTCGTGCCGGTTCAGCCCATGCACATAGGGCTGCTGCATCGGCACGAACAGGTTCCAGGGCCAGAACTGGCCGCCATGGGTGTGTCCCGACAACTGCAGGTCGAAGCCGGCCGCCGCCGCCGCCGGGGCCGAGCGCGGCTGGTGGGCAAACAGCACGCGGGCCGCGGCGCCGGCCGGGGCGCCGTCCAGCGCCTTTGCCGGGTCGCTGCGATGGCTCTCGATGAAGCCGCTCGCCGTGAAATCGGTCACGCCGCCGAGCACCAGCGACGCCTCGCCGCGCGCCACCACCACGTGCTCGTTCATCAGCACCCGCAGTCCCAGCCGCGTCAGTTCCTCAATCCACGACTCCGCGCCCGAGTAGTACTCATGGTTGCCGGTCACCACGTAGGCGCCATGCGGGGCCGACAGCCGCGCGAACGGCGCCGTGTGGGGCGCCAGCTCGCGCACCGACCCGTCCACCAGGTCGCCGGTCACGGCGATGGCGTCGGGCTTGAGCCCGTTCACGGTGTCGACAATGCGGTCCAGGTAGGGCGCCTTGATCGTCGGCCCCACGTGGATGTCGCTGATCTGGGCAATCGTGAAGCCGTGGAACGCCTCGGGCAGCCCGGCGATCGGCACGTCCACCCGCTTGACCCGCGCCAGCCCGCGCGCGTTGAAGTAACCGATGACCGACACGGCGACGGACAGCCCGACCACGGCCGTGGCGCTGTAGAACGCCAGCCCGGCCGGCTGCCAGCCCGCCAGCATCGCCACCAGCAGGAACAGGTCGCGCGCAAAGGTCAGGACCAGCAGCGATGAGAAAAATCCCATCGCGAGCATGCCGGTCCAGCTCAGCTTGTCGGCCCAGCCGCCGGCCAGGCGCCGCGCCATCAGCGCGGCCGGGATCAACAGGGCCGACGCCACCAGCCACAGCACGGCCAGCGCGTGGACGGCCATCGGCAGTGGCAGGGCGGGCAGCAGCCGGGCGCCGATATAGGCGTGCAGCAGGCCAACGATGGCGGTGGGAACGAGCAGGGAACGGCGGGAGCGCCTGGTACTCATGGCAGGGGGGGCGGAGTCGGATTCGGGTGTAGGTGAGGCTGTGCCGGGCAGGCTTCAAGGGCCGGATGACGAATTCGCAACCTGGCCCCTGGGACGATACCGGCGCTCCCCGCCCTCGGACAGCCTAAAAGTGATCTGTCCGTTTTACGGAAAGCTCCTGAATGTTTTCGTCCCACATTGTTCCGGCAACCCCACTAATTTAGATTGAGTTGTCGCCGATTGCCGGAGCTTCCATGTCTTTTGCCACGCCTCGCCCGCTTGGCCGGGTCCTGATTGCCGTCGCGCTGCTCGCGGCCGCCGCGCCGCCCACACTAGCCGCGCGGCCGGCCTCCCAGGCCGGGGCCGCCCAGAAGCTGGCCCCGCTCACGTGGCCGCGCCACTTCGAGGCCGCCGGCGAACAGGTGGAGCTGTACCAGCCCGAGATCGAGAAATGGGAAGGCAACCGGCTCTCCGGCCGCGCCGCCGTGGCAATCGGGCCCCGCGAAGGCACGCCGGTCTACGGCGTGGCGCGGTTCTCGGCCATGGCCGACATCGACAAGCCGTCGTCGCTGGTCCAGCTGTCGAACATCCGCATCGACAGCGTGGACGTGCCCACCCGCCCCCAAGCCGCCGACAAGCTGCGCCAGGCGCTGATCGACCGCGTGGCCGCGCCGGGCCTGACCGTGCCGCTGGAAGAACTGCAGGCCAGCTACGCCGTCTCGCAGCAACTGGCCCGGGCGGCGCGCGTGCCGGTCAAGAACGACGCGCCGCAGATCCTGTTCGCCACCACGCCCACCCTGCTGGTGCATGTCGATGGCGATCCGGCGTGGCGCGACGTACCCGGCACCCCGTTCGAGCGCGCCATCAACAGCCGCGCGCTGCTGCTGCGCGACGGCGGCGGCGAGCTGTGGCTGCAGGCGGCCGGCTACTGGTACCGCTCGGAATCGGCCGGCGGCACGTGGGAGCCGGTGCAGAACCCGCCCGCCCCGGTGCTGGGCGCCGCCAGCCGCATCAAGGCCGCCAAGGACGGGGCCCGGCCCGATCCGATGCTGCCCGCCGACGGCAAGACGCCGCCGCGCCCGCCCGCCGTGCTGATGGCCACGCGCCCGGCCGAGCTGATCCTGACCTCGGGCGAGCCGCAGATGACGCCGGTGGCCGGCACCGGGCTGCTGACGATGTCGAACGCCGACCACGCGGTCTTCATCGACCCGTCGAGCAACCAGACCTACGTGCTGCTGTCGGGCCGCTGGTTCCGCGCGGCCATGCTCAACGGCCCGTGGGAATTCGTGCCGGGCGCCCAGTTGCCGGCCGAATTCGCGCGGATCTCGCCGCAGGACCCCAAGGCCAACGTGCTGGTGTCGGTGCCGGGCACGCCGCAGGCGCGCGAGGCCGAGATTGCCGCGACGATCCCGCAGACCGCGTCGGTCTCGCGCAGCAAGGCCGTGGCGGCCATCACCTACGACGGCACCCCCAGGTTCGAGTCGATCCCGGGCACGTCGCTGCGCTACGCGGCCAACACCGGCACCCCGGTGATCGAGGTCGACCCGTCGCACTACTACGCCGTGGTCAACGGCGTCTGGTTCACGGCCAGCGTGCCCGGCGGCCCGTGGCAGGTGGCCACCGAGGTCCCGTCGGCCATCTACACGATCCCGCCCAGCTCGCCGCTGTACTACGTGACCTACGTGCGGATCTACTCGGTCACGCCGACGACCGTGGTGGTGGGCTACACGCCCGGCTACCTGGGCGTGGTGGTCAATCCCGACGGCACCGTGGTCTACGGCACCGGCTACGTCTACCCGCCCTACGTCGGCACCTATTACTACGGCTATCCGGTGACGTACGGCTATGGGGCCGGCTTTGGCATCGGCGTGGCCGAAGGGTTTGCGTTCGGCTTCGCGGCCGGCGCCATCTGGGGCGCGGCGGTGCCGTACTGGGGCCCGTTCTGGTACGGCGGCGCCAGCTTCGTCAACATCAACCAGGCCAATTTCTACGGCCGATGGGGGCAGGGCACCGTGACCCATGCGGAAGGCTGGAACGCGTGGACGGGTACCCAGTGGCGCGGCACCGCCGGCGCCGGCTACAACGCCGCCACCGGCGCCCGCTTCCAGGGCAGCCAGGGCGCGGCCTTCAACCCGTACTCGGGCAACTACGCGGCGGGGCGCCAGGGGTCGTTCGCCAACCCGTCCACCGGCCGCGAGGGGGCGGCGCGCGGCGGCGTGGTGGGCAACGAATACACCGGCAACGTGGCGGCCGGCCGGCAGGCGGCGGGCTACAACGCGCAGACCGGCCGCGTGGCGGCCGGCGAGGCCGGCATCGCGGGCAACACGCAGACCGGCCAGTACGCGGCCGGCAGCCGTGGCTTCGTGGCCAATCCGAACAAGGACAACGCCGTGGTATGGAACAACGGCAATGTCTATGCTGGTCATGACGGCAACGTCTACCAGCACACCGACGACGGCTGGCAGAAGCACACCGGCAACGGCTGGGAGCCGGTGCAGCCCAACCAGGACATGCAGGGCCGGCTGGACCAGCAGCGGCAGGCGCGCCAGCTTGGCCAGCAGCGCTTTGGCAACGCGGCGGCGCAGCAATGGCAGGGCCGCTTCGCGGGCGGCGGGCGGTTTGGCGGAGGTGGCGGCCGGTTCCACGGGTTCCGGCGCTAGGGGGAAGGCGCGGAAGGGGAGGGGGCGAAGACGGCGCCCGGGGCCGCGGCGGAATCGACGATTTCCCTTAACGTCCCGAATAAAAGATTCATTGGCCGCAGACTTTGTGCGGACATAACCTGCCGACTACACGGGCGCGGTCCGCGTGCCTGGTCCACAGGGGAGCGGCGGATGACTAGGGCAGTGCAGGCGGCGCGCGTGCGCCGGTTCGCGGGTCTGGTAACGACGATGGTCTTGCTGGCGGCGTGCGGCAAGTCCGAGCCGCCGCCCGCGGCGCAGCAGCCGGTGCCGGTGCAGGTCTTCCAGACCCGTGCGCAGGACCTGCCCGTGACGTTCGACTTCGTCGGCCAGACGCAGAGCGACCAGGCCGTCGACATCCGCGCCCGCGTGGCGGGCTTCCTGGTCAAGCGCAACTACACCGAAGGCTCGGTGGTCAAGGCCAACCAGCTGCTGTTCGAGATCGACCACAAGCCGTTCCAGGCCCAGCTCGACGCGGCCCGCGCGCAGTTGCAGCAGCAGAAGGCCCGGCTGGAGGTGGCGCGCGCCAACCTGTCGCGCGTGAAGCCGCTGGCCGAGCGCAACGCCCTGTCGCAGAAGGACCTGGACGACGCCACCGGCAACTTCCACGAGGCGTCGGCCGGCGTGGAGCAGGCCACCGCCGAGGTGGAGACCCAGCAGCTCAACCTGTCGTACACCTACGTGCGCTCGCCCGTGGACGGCGTGTCCAGCTTCGCGGTGCTGCCCGAAGGTGCCTACGTCAGCACCACCAACAGCCTGCTGACGACGGTATCGACGCTGCAGCCGATGCGGATCAACTTCAGCGTGTCGGAGCCGCAGACGCTGCAGTTCCGCGCCCAGCGCCAGGACAAGTCGCTGGTCGTGCCCGATGACCAGCACTACACCGTGACCGTGGTCATGGCCGACGGCAGCGCGTACCCGCACAAGGGCCGCATCACGTTTGCCGACGCCACCTACAACGAGAAGACCGGCACGTTCCTGGTGCGCGCGTTGATGCCCAACCCGGACGGCGTGCTGCGCCCCGGCCAGTTCGTGCGCGTGCTGGTGGAAGGCGCGCGGCGGCCCGGTGCCATCGTGGTGCCGCAGCGCGCGGTCATGCACGGGCCCAAGGGCGACGTCGTGTTCGTCGTCGACAAGGACAACAAGGCGTTGCCGCGCCCGGTGATGGTGGGCGAGCTGTCCGGGTCGATGTGGCGCATCGCCAAGGGCCTGCAGCCGGGCGAGGTGGTGGTGGTGGACGGCGCCGGCAAGCTGACCGAGGGCGCGCCGGTGCGCGTGACCGGCGAGGCGCCGCTGGCGGCCGTGGGCGAGGGCAGCCGGCCAGCGTCGGGCGCATCGGGTGCGTCGGGTGCGCCGGGCGTGCCCGGTGCGTCGGCGCCCGGTGCCGCCCCGGCCTCGGCGCCGGCCGCCAGGACCTGAGCCGGAGGCCGCCATGCTCTCAGCCTTCTGCGTCAACCGGCCCATCTTCGCGATGGTGGTGTCGCTGATCATCGTCATCGGCGGCGGGGTGGCGATGTTCGCGCTGCCCATCGCCCAGTACCCGGACATCACGCCGCCCCAGGTGACGGTCAGCGCCACCTACGCGGGCGCCGACTCCGACACCGTGGCCCAGACCGTGGCCGCGCCGATCGAGACCCAGGTCAACGGCGCGGACAACATGATCTACATGCAGTCCACGTCGTCGCCCACGGGGTCGATGACCCTGAACGTCTATTTCGACATCGGCACGGACCCGGACACCGCGCAGGTGCAGGTGCAGAACCGCGTGAACCTGGCGCTGCCGCAGTTGCCCGACACGGTGCAGAAGACCGGCATCAACGTGCAGAAGCGGTCGTCGAGCTTCCTGCTGCTGATCGCCGTGTACTCGCCGGACGGCCGCTTCGACCAGCAGTACATCAACAACTACGCCAACCTGTACGTGCTGGACGCCATCAAGCGCGTGAACGGCGCCAACCAGGCGCAGATCATGGGCTCGGCGGACCTGGCCATGCGGATCTGGCTGCGCCCGGACCGCATGGCCGCGCTGGGCATCACCGCGCAGGACGTGCAGCGCGCCGTGCAGAGCCAGAACGAGCAGTTCGGCGCCGGCAGCGTGGGGCAGGCGCCCAACGCGCGCCCGGTGGAGCTGTCGTTCCCGCTGGTCACGCCGGGGCGGCTGACCACGCCCGAGCAGTTCGACAACATCATCCTGCGCGCCGACAGCCAGGGCGCCGCCATCGTGCGGCTGCGCGACGTGGGCCACGCCGAGATCGGCCAGCAGCAGTACACGCTGCGCTCGTCGCTGAACAGCAAGGCGGCGACGATCATCGCGGTCTACCAGCAGCCCGGCTCCAACGCGATCCAGGTGGCGAAGGACGTCAAGCAGACGCTCGACGAGATGTCGAAGACGTTCCCGGCCGGCATGGCCTACAAGGTGTCGCTGGATACCACGGAGTTCGTCAGCGCGTCGATCGAGGAAGTGGTCCACACGCTGGTGGAGGCCGTGATCCTGGTGGTGCTGGTGGTCTTCATCTTCCTGCAGAACTTCCGCGCCACGGTGATCCCGGTGCTGGCCGTGTTCGTGTCGATCATCGGCACCTTTGCCGGGCTGCTGGCGCTGGGTTTCTCGATCAACCTGCTCACGCTGTTCGCGCTGGTGCTGGCCATCGGCATCGTGGTGGACGACGCCATCGTGGTGGTCGAGAACGTCGAGCGCAACATGTCCGAATTTCACCTGTCGCCGCGTGACGCCACGCTGCGCGCGATGGAGGAGGTGACCGGCCCGGTCATCGCCATCGTGCTGGTGCTGTCGGCCGTGTTCATCCCGGTGGCATTCGTCTCGGGCACCACGGGCCAGCTCTACCGGCAGTTCGCGCTGACGATCGTCGTGTCGGTGGTGATCTCGGGCTTCTGCGCGCTGACGCTGTCGCCCGCGCTGGCCGCCATGATCCTCAAGCCCGGCCACCACACGCCATGGCGCGGCTTCGTCTGGTTCAACACCAAATTCGACCGGCTGGTGCACCACTACGGCAACTGGGTGCGCGGGTTCATGCGCCGCGTGGTGCTGGCGCTGGTGCTGTTCGCGGTGATGATCGTCGCGGTCTGGCAGATGTTCTCGCGCATCCCCACCGCGTTCGTGCCGGCCGAGGACCAGGGCTACGTGCTGGTGGCCGTGATCATGCCGGACTCGGCCAGCCTGGACCGGACCGAGAAGGTGACCGAGCAGGTGGCGGCCATGTTCCGCGAGCACCCGGCCGTGGAGGACGCCTCGGCGCTGTCCGGCTACAGCTTCATCGACAGCCAGTACAAGACCAACGCCGGCACGGTCTTCGTCGGCATGAAGAGCTTCAGGCAGCGTGACACGGCCGACCTGGGCGTGCCGGCCATGCTGCAGGCCATGACGCCGAAGCTGCGGGCCATTCCCGAGGCCGTCATCATCCCTGTGAACCCGCCGTCGATCCCGGGGCTGGGCTCGCAGGGCGGGTTCGAGTTCTGGGTGCAGAGCCGGGGCACCGGCAACACGGCCGAGCTGGAAGCCGCGACGCGCAAGTTCATCAAGGCGGCGGCCGGTCATCCGGAGCTGGGGCGCCTGACCAGCACCATCCAGTCGGCATCGCGCCAGATGCGCGTGGAGGTGGACAAGGAGAAGGCCGAGACCATGGGCGTGCCGATTGCCGATGTCTACGGCACGCTGCAGACGCAGTTCGGATCGCTCTACGTGAGCCAGTTCTCGCAGTACAGCCGCGTCTGGCAGGTGATCCTGCAGGCCGAGCCGCAGTTCCGCGGCACGCCGAATGACCTGGAGTACCTGTACGTGCGCGGCCGCGACGACAAGATGGTGCCGGTCTCCGGCCTGCTGCTGAACCGCTACGGCAGCGGGCCAGACCTGCTGTCGCGCTTCAACAACTTCCCGGCCGCCAAGATCACCGGCGACGCCGCGCCCGGCTACAGCTCGGGCCAGGCGCTGGCCGCCATGGAGGCCGTGGCGCGCGAGACGCTGCCGGCCGGCTACGGCTTTGCGTGGAGCGGCGAGGCGTTCGAGCAGAAGAAATCGGGCAACACCACCACCATCGTGTTCGTGTTCGGCATCGTCATGGTGTTCCTGATCCTGGCCGCGCAGTACGAGTCGTGGTCGCTGCCGCTGTCGATCCTGACCGCCGTGCCGTTCGGCATCTTCGGCGCGCTGCTGGCCATCCTGCTGCGCGGGCTGTCGAACGACGTGTACTTCCAGATCGGGCTGGTCACGCTGATCGGGTTGGCGGCCAAGAACGCGATCCTGATCGTCGAGTTCGCGGTGATGAAGCACAAGGAAGGGCTGTCGCACGCCGACGCGGCCGTGGAGGCCGCCAAGCTGCGGCTGCGCCCGATCGTGATGACGTCGCTGGCGTTCATCCTGGGCGCGGTGCCGCTGTTCATCGCGTCGGGCGCGGGCTCGAACTCGCGCCATTCCATCGGCACCGGCATCATCGGCGGCATGATCGCGGCCACCACGCTGGCGCTGCTGTTCGTACCGTTGTTCTCGTGGCTCGTCGGCACCGCAGCGGACAAGTGGGCTGCCCGCAAGCGCCGGCGCACGCCGGAAGCCGCCACCACCCCCACCACGCCGCCCACGCCTCCCGCAGGAGAACTATCATGACCAACCGTACCTGCCGCTGCGTGGCGATGGCCCTGGGCGCGGGCCTGATGACGGGCTGCGCCATCGGACCCGACTACGAACGCCCCGAGGTGGCGCAGCCGCCGGCCTACCGGCTCGACACCGGCCTGCTGACCGTGGCCGCCGACGGCGACTGGTGGAACGCGTTCAACGACCCGGTGCTGACCGCGATGGTCGAGACCGCGCTGCGCAACAACTACGACGCGCGCATCGCATCGGCCCGCATCGACGAGTTCCGCGCCCGGCTGATGATCGCGCGCTCGGGCCTCTATCCGCAGCTCAACGCCACGGCATCGGCGGCACGACAGAAGAGCGGATCGTTCAACGGCACGCCGTTCCAGTCGTTCGGCGGCCCGCAGAACAGCTACGAGGCGCTGCTCAACGCGAGCTGGGAGATCGACCTGTGGGGCCGCATCCGCCGCCAGGCCGAGGCCGCGCAGGCGGACCTGTGGAACGCCGAATACACGCGGCGCGGCGTGGTGCTGTCGCTGGCGGCGGCGGTGGTGCAGGGCTACGCCACGCTGCGCGGGCTCGACGCCCAGTTGGAGGTGGCCCAGCAGACGCTGACCACGCGCGGCCAGGCGCTGGACATCTTCCGGCAACGCTACGAAGGCGGCGTGATCTCGCAGGTGGAACTGGCGCAGTCCGAGAACGACTACTACTCGGCCGAGGCGACGATCCCGTCGCTGCGCGCGTCGATCGCCCAGACCGAGAACGCGCTGTCGTACCTGCTAGGCCGCGAGCCGGGCCCGGTGGAACGCGGCGCGACCATCACCGAACTCCAGGCTCCGGCCGTGGGGGCCGACCTCCCGGCGGCGCTGCTGGCCCGGCGGCCCGACATCCTGCAGGCCGAGCAGCAGGCCGTGTCCGCCAACGCCCAGGTGGGCGCCGCGCGGGCGCTGTTCCTGCCATCGGTCAACCTGTCGGGCTTCTTCGGCGCGCTGGCAACGTCGCCAGGCGCGCTCTGGCAGAGCGCATCGCAGATCTGGGGCTTCGGCGCGGGCCTGACCCAGCCGGTGTTCCAGGGCGGCGCCATCCGCGGCCAGGTGAACGCGGCCGAGGCCGTCAGCGCGCAGGCCATGCTCGGCTACCAGTCCAGCGTCATCAACGCACTGGCCGACGTGAACACATCGCTCGCCTCGGGCGTGGAAACCCGCAACCGGCTTACCAGCCTGCGCAAGCAGGAGCAGAGCCTGACGATCTACGCCGATCAGGCGAACGCGCGCTACGAGGGCGGCTATTCGAGCTACCTCGAAGTCACCGACGCGCGGCAGAAGCTATTTACGGTGCAACTGGCCGCCATCCAGGGCCAGGTCGACGTGCTGACCAGCGCCGCAGGGCTTTACAAGTCGCTAGGCGGCGGCTGGCCCGCCGTGCCGACCGACGTGCGCGATGCCGGGATGGTCGGCGACGCACGGGCAACGCTGCCACCGTCAGCGTCGGCATCGACGAGCCCGCCGGCTGCGCAGTGAGGCCGCTCAGCCCGAACGCCGCGTTCGGTTGTCTCCCCTCTCCCGCCACGGCGGGAGAGGGGAGCAAAAACCAGCGGCAAGGTCTGAAGAGGGGAAGCAAAAACCAGCGGTAGAGCCTGAACGCCACCGCCTGTTGTCTCCCCTCTCCCGCCATGGCGGGAGAGGGGCCGGGGGAGAGGGCCAGCGGTGCAAATTGCGACCTGTCGGCAAGCAGATGCTCAACGCCTCACCCTGTAGTGGTCAAGTTTTTTCAGACAGGTATTAAGGTTGTCTGGCGTTTGAACTTGTCCTCAAACTCCTGCGGCGACT
>NZ_JAUANU010000017.1:0-109474 GCF_032190535.1 Cupriavidus sp. SZY C1 | reverse complement strand
GGGGGAGGGCGGGGGTGGGGCGGGGGTGGGGCGAAAGACCCGCCTTCCGGCCGCGATTCCGGTCCTGATGCAGACGATAAAAAACCCCGCCACGCCTCGCGGCGCGCGGGGTTCTTGCCGTTGGCAGGCGCCCCCGTGCGGAGGCGCCTCCCGTCAGACCATCAGCGACCAGCCTTGCCAGCGCAGGCGGTGGCGTTGCCGATGTTCAGGTTCAGCGAGTTGTTGTTGGCCAGCAGGTTGCCACGGATGGCGTCGACAATCGCGGTCGGCAGCGGCGCGAAGCCGTTGCCGTTGATGCGATTGACCTGAGCCGTCGTGTAGTTCGTGTGCGCATCCAGGAACGCCAGGATCTTGCTCCGGACGTTCGCATCGGCGTAGCACTGAACGTGGTCGAGGAACGTGAAACCCACGATCGGGTAGCCCGAGGCGGGGTTCGCCACGGTCGGCGCCCAGCTTGCCGGCAGGGCCAGGTTCGCGCCCAGCGTGGCCGTCGACAGGCCAGCCGTGGTGTTGGCGGCGGTCGGGGTGTACGACACGCCGTTGTTCTTGTTGGTCAGACGCGCAGCCGGCAGATTCTTGGTCGCAACCGTCGACGAAGGGGCCAGGGTGGCATTGATGTAGTCCGGGCTCAGGTAGCCGATGGCGTTGCCCAGCGAATCCACGGCGTCGCGCACGCCGCCGCTGCCCGTGGCGGCCGAGAAGTTGCTCGGCACGCCGCCCGGGAAGTTGTTGGCGAACGTGGTGCCGGCCGTGAAGGCCACGTTGGAGTTGCCCGAGGTGCCCGTGGTGCAGACCGCAGCCAGATGGCGCGTCAGGATTTCCGTCGTGCCGCTGCTGTCGCCGCGATACACGACCTTGATGGCCGTGCCGGCCGGGAAGCCTGCGTTGATGGCGTTCCAGTCGTTGATCTTGCCCGAGAAGATGCCGCAAAGCTGGTCGGTGCTCAGCGTCAGGTTCGCCAGGCCGTTCTTGAACGGAATGCCGACGGCCGTGGCCACGGACGGCATTTGCACCAGCGGGCCGGCGGCGGCGGTGTTGAAGTTGCTGATTTCGGTCGACGACAGCACCGAGTCGCTGCCGGCGAAGTGCACGACGGTGTCGTTGCGGCCGGTGGCGGTGTTGAAGGCGGCCGGGTTGTTCGTCAGCAGGGCCGTCTTGCCGGCGCCGCTACCCGTGGAGGCGTACGAGTAATCGGCCGGGAACTGCTGGATTTCCTGCTTGTACAGGAATTCGGGCAGCGTGGCGCCACCACCGACGACGGTCTGGGCCATGACGGCGGTCGCCGAGAAAGCGGCGGCCGCGCAAGCGGCCTGGATCAGTGCGTGCTTCAGTTTCACAGTGCAACTCCCTGTTGGGTGGAAAGCATGGAATGGATGACATGCATGACTGGTGAAGCCGCGGGTGACGCTGCTGTGGCGTCATGCCCGCAGACGGCATTCTTGGCAACAGCGATGAAAGCCCACGGATGGCACTGTGAAGAGATGACGAAACTGGCTCATGCCATTTCGTTATGTTGACGCGCGCCGGCCGGCCCTGCGGAGCATGAGGCGGACGGCGGACGAAGGCGGGGTGCGCCGGATGCGGGGGGCGCGGCCCCTGTATGACCGGAGCGGGGCGGATGTGTTTCGCGATATTCGCAGATTCGGTCACGGCCGCGCAAATCCTGCTTTGTAACGTGGCACACATCGCCGGCCACGACGCCCGCGAGCACAACAACTGCATTCCGGCTTCGTCTCAGGGGAGCGGCTGTGGCCCATCGACGTTTCGACAGGCACACGCCCATGAAACTCGCATTGCATCCGGTAGACGCGCGCATGATCTCGGTCCAGGCCTATCTCGACGAGTACGGCGCCCGGGCCCTGCAGGGGGAGGCCCCGCAGCCGCGCTGCCCGCTGTGCCACCGCGCGCTGTTGCTGATCGGCGCGCTCAGTACCCGCATTCGCCCGCGCTTCAGCCATGGCGCGAACTGCCGCCTGCCGTGCCCGCTGGTGCGGCACGGCGACCTGCCCGACGGGCTGCGGATCGACCCGTCGCCGGACGTCCACGTGTCGGTGGCCCAGCGCCACGCCTATGTGTCGCGCTGGGAATGGCATCTGCAGCGGATGCGGCGTGACGACCTGCTGCCATCGATGCCGGTCGAGCGCTTCCTGTCGCTGGCCGAACTGGCCACGCACGGCGGGCTCTGGCGCCAGGCCGGGCTGCACCCGGCGCTGGTGCCGTACCTGCAACTGGCGATGGCGGGCTTCCTGCCCGGCGAACGCGGCACGCGGCATGGCGGCAGCTCCGTGCGGTTCTGGTTCGACGGATCGGCCGGCAGCGTGGCGGACGTGCAGGCGCTGCGCGACCCCGCGCCGCGCTTCTACAAGGCGTACTACGCCCGGCCGCGCCTGGCAACGGTGCCGTCGCAGCACCACATGTTCCACCTGGAGGAGGTAGCGCTGGACCTGGGCTTCCTGGCCGGGCCGCGCCCCGGGATGCCGGCCGCCGATGTCGAGGCGTGCTGGGCGTGGCTGTCCGGACGGGGATCGTGATGCCGCGCCAGCGCGGTGCGGCCGTGGTCACGGCGCTGCTGGTGGTGGCGCTGTGCGTGACGCTGGTGACGACGATGTTCGTGCAGCAGCAGACGTCCACGCGCGCCGTGGAATCGCGCCGGCTGCGGGCGCAGGGCGAGGCCATGCAGGACGCGATCACGGCGTGGGCGGTGGCCGTCGTGCAGGAAAGCGGCACGCAGTCGTCGATCGATCATCTGCGCCAGCGCTGGGCCGAGCCACGCCCGCCGGCGCCGCTGGCGGCGTGGATCGGCGCGGCGGCGGCATCGCATGCGACGCTGTCCGGCGCCGGGGACATCGAGGTAGGCGCCGAGATCGAGGATGCGCAGGGGCGCTTCAACCTGATGACGCTGGTCACGGCCGCCAGCCTGACCGAGCCGCCCGGCGTGAGCCCCGTGGGCGTGCAGGCGTATCGGCGGTTGCTGGCGTCGCTGTCGCTCGACACCAGCCTGGCGGCGCCGACGGCGGACTACATCCTGCGCACACTGCGTCCCGACGGCCCGCTGCCGCTGCTGCGCGCCGCGGACCTGCGCGCCGTGCGGGGCTATACGCCGCAGGCGGTGGCCCGGCTGGCGCCGTTCGTCGTGGCGCTGCCCGAGCCGACGTCGCTGAACATCAACACGGCCGGGCCGGAACTGCTGGCGGCGTTCGTGCCGGGGCTGACGGTGTCGCAGGCCAGCACGCTGATTGCCGATCGCGATCGTGCCTACTGGCGCGGCGTGAGCGACCTGTCGCTGCGGGCGGCGGCGATGACGCCGGCGGGCGGCGAACTCCAGGGCCTGATGCTGGACGCGGGCAGCCACTACTTCATCGTGCATGGAACGGTACGCAGCGGGCGCGCCGTGCGCCGCGTGCAGGCGCTGCTGTACCGCAGCGGCATCGGCGTGGCCGTGCGCACGCGCGTGCTCTGGGTGCGCGAGCCGGACGACGCGGCGCCATGACGCTCGCCCCGGCACCGGCCTAGCGCTGCGCCGCCGCGATGACGCGCCGGTAGGCGCTCGGCGGCGCGCCCGCCAGGACGACGACCTCGATGCCGCCCACGGCGTTGCGCGGCTGCGTGGGTGCGGTGCCGGGCGGGGCGGCCGGGGGCTTGCGCTCGCCATCGGTGGCGGCCCAGCCGCGCCGCACGCCATCGGACAGCCAGCCGCGCACCTGCATGCCGGCGGCGCGGCCGACCAGCGCCTGCCGCTCGACCGGCGCGGCCGACAGGGCGGCGCGTGCCTCGGCACGGCTGGCCAGCGGCGGCGACAGTTCGCGCCAGAGCACGCCTTCGGCGCTGCGGTAGCGCACGGCCTGCCAGCGCGGCGGACCCTCGCCATCGTCGCTGCCGTCCGCGCGGCGCACGATGCGGAGTTGCGTGGCGTCGAAGGCGATGGCGTGGGCGCCGAGGTCGGCGTCGGGCACCGCGTCGGCCAGGTCGATGGCGAGCTGGTCGAACAGGCGGTCGGCCTCGCGCAGGTCGGTCATCGTATCGACCACACCCTGCTGGCCGCGGATGATGCCGGTCAGCGCGCGATAGGACATCAGCGCCACGATGGCCAGCAGCGCCACGGCGATCACCATTTCGATCAACGTGAATCCGCGCGGCTTCATCGGGGCAGTACCTGGGCAAGCTGCGCCAGCCGCGTGCCGGCGTCCCCTGACCGGTAGACGGCTACGGTCACCAGCAGCAGGCGCGGGTCGCTGGTGGCCATCACGCTTTCCTCGCAGTCGAGCGCCACCGGGCCCTGGTCGCAGCCGAAACGGCGCGTGCCCGGCGCGGGCGGCGCGGCGGCCAGGCGCAGCTCGGCCAGGCGGTTCGCGGCGCTCCAGCCGGCCACGGTGCGGGCGCGCAGCGCGTCGCTGCTGTCGGCCATCATGCCGGCGGCGCGCATGCAGGCGCCCAGCGCCACGGCGACGATCACCAGCGCCACCAGCACCTCGATCATCGTGAAGCCGGCGCGGTCATTGCACGGCATAGCGGCCCGGCGCGAGGGTGACGATGCGCACCGTCGCGCCGTCGCGTTGCAGCAGGATGTCGAGCGTCGGCTCCACGGCCTCGCGCCCGAACAGGATGCGGGCGCCGCCGCTCTGCACCGGCGCACCGGGCTGCGACACCTGCAGCGCGGCCAGCGGCGTGCCCCAGGAACCGGGCACGAGCGTGTCGTCGCGCAGCGGCAGCCAGCGCGAGCCGTCGCGGATCAGGAACCGCCACGACCGCGCATCGGCTTCCCAGGCAATCGGCGCGCCGCGCAGCCGGGCCTCGTCGTGCGCGCCCTGCATCAGCCAGATCAGCCGCTGCGCTTGCTGCGCCAGTAGCTGGCCGGGACTGGGCTGGGCGTTGACGGCCACCATGCCGCTGACCACGCCGACGATCACGATGACCACCAGCAGTTCCAGCAGCGTGAACCCGCGCGGGCGCCGGGCGCGGTTTTTCCCGGTGGCCGACGTCGGCATCGTGGCCGCGCCCGCCGGGCTGGCCGTCCACGTCCGGGCGTTACGCAGGCGGCCCATCTAGCGCACCATCTGGTTGATTTCGAGGATCGGCATCAGCACGGCCAGTACGATCATCAGCACCATCAGCCCCATGCCCAGGATCAGCGCGGGTTCCAGCAGGCCGGTGATGAACATGGTGCGCCGCTCAAGCTGGCTGGCTTCGCCCTGCGCGGCGCGCTCCAGCATGTCGGGCAGATTGCCGGTGGCCTCGCCGGAACGGATCAGGTGGATCAGCACGGGCGGGAACCGGTTGGTCACCGCCAGCGCGCGGGCCAGCGACGTGCCTTCGCGCACGCGCGAGATGGCGTCTTCGACCGTGGCGCGCAGCGCGACGTTGTTCAACGTCTCGCCGGCGGCCTGCAGCGCGCGCAGGATCGGCACGCCGGCGCTGGTCAGGATGGCCAGCGTGCTGGCAAAGCGCGCGGTGTTGTAGCCGCTCACGAGCTTGCCCAGCAGCGGGGCGGTCAACAGCCAGACGTGCCAGCGATGGCGCGGCCCGGGCTGCGCCAGGAAGCGCCGCACGGTCCAACCCATCGCCACCACGCCCAGCGCGGCGGCCCAGCCCCATTCGCGCGCGAAATCGCTGCAGGCCAGCATGATTTCGGTGATCAGCGGCAGCTTCTGCCTGGTGGTGGTGAACACGCCCACCACCTGCGGGACCACGTAGGTCAGCAGGAACACGACGATGCCGAACGCCACCACGGTGACCACGGCCGGGTACGTGAAGGCGAGCTTGATCTTCTGCGTGAGCGCGTTGCGGCTTTCCACGTAGTCGGCCAGCCGGGTCAGCACCAGGTGCAGCTTGCCGCTGTGCTCGCCGGCGGACACCAGCGCGCGGTAGATGTCCGGGAAGTCGCGCGGATGCTGCTGCAACGCGCTGGACAGCGACTGGCCGCCCACCACGTCGGCCCGGATGGCGCTCAACAGCTGCCGCATGTAGCTGCGTTCGGCCTGGTCGGCCAGCGCGGCCAGCGCCTCGTTGAGCGGCAGCCCGGCCGTCAGCAGGCTCGACAGCTGGCGCGTGAAGAGGGCCTGCTCCTGCGCGCCGAGCCGGGGCGAGAACAGGGTCATCTGCTGCCCGGCCGCCGTGGCCAGCGGCAGCACCTTGAGCGGCGTCAGCCCCCGCGTGCGCAACTGGCCGCGCGCGGCCTTGCTGCCCTCGGCGTCCAGCACGCCGCGATGCACCTTGCCCCCCAGATCGACAGCTTCATAGCGGAATGCGGGCACGCTGGGCTCCTGGTTGGTCGGGGCGGCTAACCCCACCAACATATCGGCCCACTGCGGCACAACCGTGGCGGCAAAGGGGCAGGTTTTGCCATCGAACCATCACGCACGGCGCGGGCGCGAACACCGGGCCACAAAATATTCCATTTGCGTGCGAAAGAAATGTCAGGAATCTGAGACATTGCCCCCCGTGCCGGGGGTTGGCCGCCGGGGCCGGGGAGGGGACGGCCGCCAGGGGATTGGCGGCGCGGGGCGTGCCGTTCAGTTGCTGCCGAAGTCGCCGGGCAGCGTGCCCTGGTCTGCCAGGTTTGCCTTGCTTTCGGCCAGCAGCGTCATCACTTCCCGCCACCATGCGGCCGACACCAGGTAGGCGTGCGGCCGTTGGTGCCGGATGACCAGTACCGGCTGTTCCTGCGCGGCCTCAAGGGCCCTCGACGGGTTAGAACTGAACTTCGTCACGTTCATGACCCATTGGTTTTCCGTCATTTGCATTTATCCCTTTTATTGCGACGAAACAGGCGACTGCCGGGCTGACCGGCAGGAGCGGCAAGGGGGGTCCGTGAAGATGGAATGGCCGCTTGGCTAGCCGTGACGAAGCGCGTCCGCTGCAAGCGTGCGGGCGCGTTGGCTGCGTATGGTTGGAATGGCGGCTCAGACGCGAAAAATGGACTGCCTCGCGCTCCCTGGCCGTGCACGCCTTGCGAGACGTGAGCGCTTCATCAAACTGCCTCCCGGTAAAGCGCTCGGTGCGTGCAAGGGGCCAGGTCGCAGTCGATGCTATGTGAGGTCCGTGTCGGAATCGTTACACGATCTGGACATTCATTGCCATTTTCATTACCCAATTGCCGGCGGCGTCCGGTGGCGCTGGCGTTGCGTGGCACCAGTCCCCACCGACGAAGGGGAGGGCGTTGTTACGTTATCGGCGGGGCCCCACGGCGGGCATGAACGTCACCCGTTCGGGTGGCCGCTGCGCCTGCGCCGACGTGCCGAAGGTGTTGCCCATGCGGTTGGCCGTGGCCGAATAGTTGAACAGGCCGAGCTGGTTCGATGGGCGGCCGGCCGCCTGCTCGCCCGGCGTCGCGCCGTCGGGCGGGCGCTGCGCCTGCACCCCGCGCGCCAGCCGCTCGTTCAGGCAATCGAGCGCTGGCGCGCGTTGTCCATTGACTTCGACGCTGACGCACGCAGCGCCGTGTTGCGCGTCGGCAATCTGCCCAGATTCCGCAACAACCACGTCACCGTGCGCCGCAAGAATCGCCGCCATTGCAAATCCCAGAAGTTTTTTCAACGCTGTGCTCCGTGGTAAAGGCCAGGACCGTCGTTGAGCGAACGCTACCGGAGGCTCCTTGCCATGCGCAAGCTGCAGTTGAGACATATTCGCGTTGGCGTGGCGTTCCACGCCGGCACCGCCGTGCTGTGTGCCGCGCTGGCAACGTCCGCGATGGGCGCCGACAAGGTGGTGGCGCGCAGCGGCAGTGCCACTGTGACCCAGGACGAGCTGGAAACGTTCCTGCGCGGCCTGGACGCCCCCGCGCGCCAGCGCCTGGCCGCCGACAAGGCACTGCTGGAGCGGCTGGTGCAGGGCCGCCTGGCGCAGAAGACCGTGCTGGCCGAAGCCGAGGCCAAGGGCTGGGCGAAGAAGCCTGACGTGGCCGCCATGGCGCGCGACGCCGGCCAGCAGGTGGTGGTGCGCAGCTATCTGGAATCGATCTCGCAGGCGCCGCAGGGCTACCCGTCCGACGCTGAGCTGCAGGCCGCCTACGACGCCAACAAGGCGGCATTCACGGCGCCGAAGGCGTGGCACATCGCGCAGATCTTCGTGGCGGCCACCGGCGACGACGCGGCCGTGACCAAGGCGCGCAAGGATGCCGACGACCTGGCCCGGCAGGCGCGCGGTGGCGACTTTGCCGCGCTGGCGCGGGCCCGCTCGCAGGAGCCGCGCTCGGCCGCCAGCGGCGGCGACACCGGCTGGGTATCCGAGGCCGAGATGATTCCCGAGATCCGCGCGGCGGTGGCTGGCATGAAGCCGGGCGCGGTGTCCGATCCGGTGCGCACGCCCAACGGCTTACATGTGCTGAAGCTGCTGGAGGTGCGCGAGGCGGGCCTGCGTCCGCTGGCCGAGGTGCGCGACCGGCTGCGCGCCACCATGCGCCAGCAGTACGAGGCCGACGCCGCCCAGCAGTACCTGCGGCAGCAGGTCAGCGCGCAGGGCGCCAACGCCATCGACAAGGCCGCGCTGGACAGCGTGATTTCCGCCGTGCGCTGACAGCGCCCGCATCCACAAAGAGGGCAGGTATGGAAATGTCCCGGCAACACGGGATCGGGGAGCGCTCGCGCCTGTCGCGTGCGGCGATGCTGCTGATCATGCTGGCGCACGCCGGCGCCGCCGCCGCGCAGGCCGCGCCGGCCCGCTTCGACGTCAACGAGTACGTGGTGCGCGGCAACACGGTGCTCGATGCCGTGGAGATCGAGACGTCGATCGAGCCGTTCCTGGGCCCCGACCGTTCCGTCGACGACGTCCAGGCCGCGCGCGCCGCGCTGGAAAAGCGCTATCAGGACCGCGGCTACCAGTCCGTCGTGGTGGAACTGCCCGAGCAGCGCGTGACCGGCGGCGTGGTGGTGTTGCAGGTGGTGGAAACCCGCGTGGGCCGGCTGCGCGTGGTGGGCGCGGAGCATTACTCGCCCGCCATGGTGCGTGACGCCGTACCGTCGCTGGCCGAAGGCGGCGTGCCGGACTTCAACGCCGCGCAGCAGCAGCTCACGAGCCTGAACACCACGCCCAACCGGCAGGTGGTGCCGATGGTGCGGCCGGGGTCGCTGCCGCAGACGGTCGATGTCGAACTGAAGGTGGAAGACCACAACCCGCTCGGCGGCAGCGTGTCGCTGAACAACGACCACAGCGTCGATACCCACGCGCTGCGGGCGTCGGCCACGCTGAGCCACGACAACCTCTGGCAGCGCGGCCACCAGGCGTCGGTCACGTTCTTTGGCGCCCCGCAGGCGCTCAGCGAGGCGCGGGTCTGGTCGTTCAGCTACCTGGCGCCGTTCCGGAACTCGCCGTTCAGCGTGCAGGCCACCGGCTATACGTCGGACAGCAACGTGGCGACGGTGGGCGGCACCAGCGTGCTCGGCAACGGCTACGCGGTGGGTCTGCAGGGCAACTACGCGCTGCCGCAGACCGGTGACTGGACCGGCTCCGTCGGGCTGGGGTTCGATTTCAAGGACCTCAAGGAAAAGGTCTCGCTGGGCGGCAGCAGCTCGGACGTGCCGATCCACTACGTGCCGATGACGCTGTCGTTCAACGGCTACCGTTTCAGCGAGCGCTCGCAGAGCGCGCTGGCGCTGTCCGCGGTGATGGGCACCGGCATCGGCAGCGGCGCGCAGGACTTTGGCGCCAAGCGCTACCGCGCGTCGCCCGATTTCATGTACCTGAAGGCCGACGGCTCGCACACGCAGACGCTCGGCAGCGGCGCGCAGCTCTACGCGCGCGGCGCGGCGCAGGTCTCGTCGGGGCCGCTGGTATCGAGCGAGCAGTTCGCGGCCGGCGGCGCCACCAGCGTGCGCGGCTATTACTCGGCCGAGGCCACGTCCGACAACGGCGTGCTGGGCTCGCTGGAGGTGCGATCGCCGTCGTACGCGGACTGGCTCTGGGCCGGCGTGGACGAATGGCGCGTCTACGGCTTCCTGGACGCCGCCACGCTGCGCCTGAAAGACCCGCTGCCCGAACAGCGCCGCAGCTACACGCTGCTGGGCGTGGGCTTTGGCACCAGCTTCCGGATGTACCGCGCGGTCACCGGCAAGCTCGATTTCGGCTGGCCGCTGCGCGACGCGCAACGGACCGAAGCCGGCTCCCTGACCGTCAATTTCAATGTCCGCGCCAATTTCTGATGCGCCCGCAAGGTGCGCGACGGAGCCCTGTCATGCGTAAACTGCTTCTCTCCCTGGCCCTCGCCGCCGGCCTGCTGCCGCAGGCGGCGCAAGCGTGGTGGCAACAGGAATGGTCCTACCGCAAGCCCGTTTCGGTCGATACCACGCCGAACGGCGCCAACATCGCCGAACCGCTCGGGCGCGTGCCGGTGCTGGTGCGGCTGCATGCGGGCAACTTCCAGTTCGATGGCGTGCACGAGAAGGGCGCCGACCTGCGCTTCGTGGCCGCCGACGACAAGACGCCGCTTGCCGCCCAGGTCGAACAGTTCGACCCGCTGCTCGGCATGGCGCTGGTGTGGGTCGACGTGCCGGCCGTGGCCGGCGGTGCGCGCCAGGACCTGTGGATGTACTACGGCAACCAGAAGGCCACGCCGGGTGGTGGCGCCGCGTCGCCGTTCGATGCCGACTACACGGCCGTCTACCACTTCGATGGCGCGTCGGGCACGGCACCGGCCGATGCCACCGCGTACCACAACAACGCCCAGGGCGGCGTGGCGGTGGGCGAGGGGCTGATCGGCCAGGCGGCGAAGCTCGACGGCAAGCAGGGCATGGCGCTGCCTGCCAGCGAATCGCTGAAGGTTGGCCCGGGCGGCGCGCTGACGATGGGCGCCTGGATCCGCACCGACGCCAATGCCAGCGGCGCGCTGTTCGTGCGGCGTGACGCCGGCAATGCACTGGTCGTGGGGCTGGCCAATGGCGTGCCGTACGTGCGGCTGGGGGCGCAGCAGGCCGCCGCGCAGCAGGCCATCGGCGCGCAGCAGTGGACCCACGTGGCCGTCGCGGCCGGCAACGGCGAGATCGCGCTGCTGGTCAACGGCAAGGAAGCCGCGAAGCTGGCGGCGGCGCTGCCGGCGCTGACCGGCCCGGCCACGGTGGGCGCCGATCCGTCCGGCGACCTGCCCGCCCTGGTGGCGGACGTCGACGAACTGCGCGTCTCGCGCGTGCGCCGGCCCACGGCGCTGCTGGCCGCCGAGGCGGCCATGCAGGGCAGCGAGTCGAAGCTGGTGGCCTACGGGCCCGACGAGAAGCAGGCCGGCGGCGGCTTTGGCGAGATCGGCTTCATCCTGACAAACGTGCCGGTCGATGCCTGGGTCGTGATCGGCCTGCTGGCGATCATGTCGGTGCTGTCGTGGTGGGTGACCTATACCAAGGCAACCTATGTTGGCCGGGTGTCGCGCGCCAATGACGCCTTCATGGAGCAGTTCCGCAAGATCGGCCACCGGCTTGAAGCGCTGGCCGAGGCGATACCGGCCAACGCGGCGCTGGAGCGCACGTTGCGCGATTCGAGCCTGTACCGCCTGTACCAGGTGGCGGTGAACGAACTGCGCACCCGGCGCCAGCAGGAGGGCACGCAGACCGTGACCACCGAGACGATCGAGGCGATCCGCGCATCGATGGACGCCACCCGGGTGCGCGAGAACCAGCGGCTGAACCGCGGGCTGGTGCTGCTGACGATCTCGATCTCGGGCGGCCCGTACCTGGGCCTGCTGGGCACGGTGGTCGGCATCATCCTGGTGTTCGCGGCCGTGGCGCTGGCCGGCGAGGTCAACATCAACGCGATCGCACCCGGCATTGCCGCCGCGCTGGTGGCCACGGTGGTGGGCCTGTTCGTCGCCATCCCGGCGCTGTTTTCCTACAACTACCTGCTCACGCGCAACAAGAACGTCAGCGCCGACATGGACGTGTTCGTCGACGAGTTCGTGACGCGGCTGGCCGAGCTGCACGCGATGCCCGAGACGCTGCTGGCCGAGGCCGGCGCCGATGCCGGCGCGCACATGGATCGCTTCGTGGCCGAGCTGATGCGCCGCTTTGCCGAGGCGGGCCTGGTGCCGGCGCAGCGCGGCGGCGGCAGCGTGGGCCTGTCACCGGCCGCGCCGGCCGACGGGCGCGGCAACGTCTGAGCCGCACGGACCAAGGAGAACCGCCATGGCCGCCGCGCATGACGACGACAAGCCCTACGACGACATCAACATCACGCCGCTGCTGGACCTGGCGTTCGTGCTGCTGATCATCTTCATCCTGATGACCACGGCCGCCGTGCAGGGCATCAAGGTGGACCTGCCCAAGGCCAGCGCATCGGCCAGCCTGTCCGAGCAGAAGGTCAAGGCCATCACGGTGTCGGATTCCGGCCAGGTCTACCTGGACGCGATGCCCGTGACGCTGCCCGAGCTGGAAGACCGCCTGCGCTCGCAGCGCGCGCTGACGCCCGATTTTCCGGTGATCGTCAAGGGCGACGCTGGCGTGCAATACCGCAAGGTGGTGGAAGTGCTGGACCTGCTGCGCCGGCTGGAACTGCAGCAGGTGGGCCTGGTGACCGGCAAGCAGAGCAGCTAGGCCATGGATTCGCACCCGTCCCCAGCCGGCCGCAGACGCCGGGCCGCCCTGGCCGCGCTGGCGCTGGCCGTGGTGGCGCTGGTTGGCTGGCTGGTCTGGCAATGGTCGGCGGACAAGGCCGCCGCGCGCCGCGAGGCACCGCGCCTGCCGCCGATGGTGGCGCTGCCGCCCCCGCCGCCACCGCCCCCGCCGCCGCCCGAACAGAAGCCGCCCGAGGTGAAGGAGCGCATGCAGGCGCCCGAGCCAAAGCCCATGGAGCCAGCCAAGCCGGCCGAGGCGCCCAAGCCCGCCAACGACGCACCCGAGAGCGTGACGATGAACGCGGATGCCCAGGCCGGCGCCGGGGGCATCCAGATCGGCGGCGGCGGCGGCATGGGCGGTGGGGGCAGCGGCGGCGGCCGTGCCGGCAACGCGACGTACGGCCAGTACCTGGCCTACGCGCTGCAGCGCGCGGTGCAACGCGACCCGGCGACCGCGCGGCTGGCCTATCCGCAACTGCTGCTGCACCTGTGGCTCGACGATGGCGGACGCATCACCCGCGTGGAGCTGGTGCGCTCCAGCGGCGATGCGAAGACCGACGAGGCCCTGCTGGCGGCGTTGCGCGCCGTGGGCCAGGTCGACGAGAAGCCGCCCGCGGGACTGACCTTTCCGGCGCGCGTCGCGATGCAGGCGCGGCGCCCCTGACGACTTGGACATTCGGATCATGAGGAGAAAGCAATGAACCAGGCAATGCGCGTGCGCCGGCCTGTACTGCAACCGCTGGCGGCAGCGCTGCTGCTGGCCATGTGCGGCCAGCCGGCGTGGGCCCAGGCCGCGGCCGGCGCGCCATCGGGCGACGTCACGCAGAACCTGATCCGCATCCTGGTGATGCGCGGGACGCTGACCAGGGATGAGGGCGACGCGCTGCTGGCCCAGGCCCGCGCCGCCGCGCAGCCACCGACTGGCGGCGGCACGGCGCTGGCCGCGGGTGGCGTGGCGGGCGTGGCCGGTGCGGCCGTGGCGCAACCGGGCGACGTGCGCGTGCCGTACGTGTCGCCCCGCGTGCGCGCGGAGATCCGCGACGAGGTCAAGCAGGAAGTCATGGCGCAGGCCAGGGCGGAAAACTGGGCGCAGCCCAACACGTTCCCGGACTGGGTGTCGCGCATCACGGTATCGGGCGACGTGCGCGTGCGCTACCAGGCCAACCTGTACGGCAGCGGCAACGCGCCGGCCGTGGACTACGCGGCCATCAACGCGAACGGCCCGGTCAACATGAACAACGCCAGCGGTGTGCTGCCGCCGCTGCTGAACACCACCGAGGACCAGAACGACCTGTTCCGCATCCGCGCCCGGCTGGGCGTGACCGCGGCAATCTCGGACGATCTCACGGCGGGCATCCGGCTGGGCACGGGCAGCAGCAACGGGCCGGTGTCGACCACGCAGACGCTGGGCGGCGGGTTTGCCAAGAAGAGCATCTGGCTGGACCAGGCCTACCTGGACTACCGCTTCACCGAAGCCTTCCGCGTCACGGCCGGCCGCTTCGGCAACCCGTTCTATTCGCTCGACAACGCGGACCTGCTGTTCGCCAACGATCTGAATTTCGATGGCATCGCCGGCCGCTGGCTCAAGCCGGTGGGCAATCGCGGCGTCACGGCGTTCGTGACCGGCGGCGTATTCCCGGTCAACTACGGCGCCGACAACTTCCCGGAGAACAGCCCGGAGAAGGACAGCCACGCGAGCTGGCTGTTCGCGCTGCAGGCCGGCGCCGAGGGCAAGCTGGGCGCGGACCGCGTCAAGGGCGCCATCGCCTACTACCACTTCACCGGCATGCGCGGGGCGTTCTCGTCGCCGTGCCTGACGTCGGCGCCTTCCTGCGACACCGACAACACGCGCCCGGCCTTCATGCAGAAGGGCAACACGGTGTTCGGGCTGCGCAACAACGTGCCGGTCAACGTCGACGACACGTCGAACCCGCAGTTCTTTGGCCTGACGCAGAACTTCCGTCCGCTGAACCTGACCGCCCAGTGGGACACCCAGGTCTTCAGGCTGCCGTTCAGCCTGCAGGCCAGCTACGTGCGCAACCTGGCGTACGACAAGGACCGCGCGTTCCAGGACCCGCGCGCGTACCCGGCCAACCACTACGAGGGCGTGGACGGGTCCACGCCGGTGGCCGAGTACAAGGACAAGTGGCGCAGCGGCCCGAACGGCTACCTGCTGCGCGCGATCTTCGGCAACCAGACGATCTCCGCGCGGGGCCAGTGGAACTTCCTGCTCGGCTACAAGTACCTGCAGCCGGACGCCGTGCCGGATGGCTTCACCGACCCGGACTTCCGCCTGGGCGGGACCAACGCCAAGGGCTATTTCCTGGGCGCCGCCTATGGCATCGACAAGCACGCCTGGCTGCAGGCCCGCTGGCTGAGCGGCCGCGAGGTCTACGGCGATCCGCTGGCCATCAACGTGCTGATGCTGGAACTGAACGCCAAGTTCTGAGGAACATCATGGGACCCATCCAGAAGACGGCATGGTGCGCGGTGCTCTGCGCGATACCGGTGGCGGCGCTCGCGCAGGCGCAGGGCTCGCTGGAAGACCGGCTGCGCACGCAGCTGCGCACGCTGAACGCGCAGAACCAGCAGCTCCAGGCGGAGAAATCGACGATGCATGCCGCGCTGCGCGGGGCCGAGGCCGACCGCGATGCCGCGCGCAAGGAACTGGCCGGGCTGCGCGGCGATCTTGACGCGGCGCGCCAGCGCGCGCAGGGCCTGGCCGCGCGGCAGCGCCAGGTGGAAGAGGGCGCCGCCTCCCAGGCGCGGGCCGCCGACGAGAAGCGCGAGGCATCGCAGCAGGCCGCGCGCACGTTGCAGCAGCAACTGGCCGCGACCACGCAGGACCGCGGCAAGCTGGCCGATGCGCTGCGCGAGCGCGATGCGCAGCTCCAGGCGTGCGGCACCCGCAACGCGAACCTGCTGGCCACGGGCAAGGAGATCCTGGCCGCGTACGAGCGTTTTGACATCGCCGACGCCGTGGCGCTGCGCCAGCCGCTGGCGGCCGGCATGCGCGTGCGGCTGGAGAACGCGGCGCAGGACTACGGCGACCGCCTGCACGAGAACCGATTCGATCCGCGGGCCGCCACGGGCGTGCCCGCCGCCACGCCATGACGACCATGACCGATACCACCAGTCCCACGGACCTGCTGTCCGCCATCGACGCCGACACGCTGGCCGACGCAATCCGCGCCGCCGGCTGCGCGGTGACCACCGCCGAACGCGACGGCCACGTCCATCTGCACAGCGCCAGCCATGGCGTGGGGTTCCAGGTGCTCTGGGGCAATGCCGTGGCGGACGGCCAGTACGCCGACTTCACGCTCAGTTGCGCGTTGCGCGTGGCCGGCGGCGAGATGCCGCGCGACGTGCTCGACGGCTGGCATCGCGGCAAGCGTTTTGCCCGGCTGGCGACGCATGGCGAACTGATCGTGCTGGAGATGGATGTGACGCTGTACGACGGCGTCAGCCGCGCGCACGTGGCGTCGATGCTGCGGCTGTGGGTGATGATGACCGGCGAGTTCCTGCTGCACCTGCGCAGTGCGTCCGACAGCCAGCCGGCGTCCGTGCCGGCGGAGGCGTAACCCGGCCGCGCGCCGGCCCGGTGTCCGGGCTCAGGCGTCAGGCGTCGGTGCGCTCGCCGAGGAACAGCATGCCGCCGGCGTCGGTACGGCAGACGGCCAGCAGGCGCGGGCCAAAGCCGAGGCATTCGCCGGTCAACGCCTTGCCGCCGGGCAGGCAGTGGCGGGGGCCGGAGACGCGCAGCGAGACGGCAGACGAGAGCGGGTACGCGCGCGGCTGGCGTGCCGCCGCGGCATCGGACAACTGGCCGGACACGGCGCAGTTGCCCGGTACGCGGGTGGCGATCCGGCCCGCCTCGTCAATGCTGACGTCGATCGTGCCGGCCTCGCCCTGCGCATGCACGGTGCCGCGATAGACGCCCGCGAGCCGCGCCCGCGCGTCTGGCGCTGGCGCGTCGCGGCCCAGCGTCCAGCGCTCCGTTTCATGGTGTGCGTGGCCATCGTCGCCACGCGCCAGCCGGATCTCCACCGCCTGCGCGGTCCGCGCCACGGTGACGGTCACCTTGCGCACCGTGCCTTCGAATGGCTGGTACTCGGTGCCGTGCCCGTCCGGGCCGATGTCGACAAAGCCGGCCGGCATGCCGGGCTGGCCGCCATAGGCCAGCAGGCCGTGCCCGGTGGATCCATGGAACACGGCGATGGCGGTGCCGTCGCGCGTATAGATGTCGGACGACATGGAGTCGGCAGAGGTGTGCACGTCGTTCTCGGTGGACTTGGGGTGTCGGGATGCAGCGGTCTTCGACAATTCCATACCAATATGACGCGCGACGCGAGATAGGGTTGACACCAATGCGGACCGGCCGTACCCAGCGGTTGCCGAATCAACGGGGGCCGGGGTGCCCCTCGCATTCAGCCATACACTGCCGCGCCGATGTGTCCGGCATGTGAAGCCCGGCCTCAGACCACCACGAACGCGAACCAGAGCACCACTGGCGCCACGATGGTCACCAGCGCGCCGTAGACCATCAGCTTGCGGAAGAACGCGTGCCGGTCCACGCCCTGCGCGTTGGCCAGCACCAGGGCGCCGTTGGTGGAGAACGGGCTGACGTCGACGATGGTCGACGAGACGGCCATGGCGGCGATGAAGCCGATGGCGCTGACATCGGACCCCTGCTGCAGGAACGGCACGGCCAGCGGGATCAGCGACCCCAGCACGGCCGTGGACGATGCGAACGCCGAGACCACGGCGCCGACGAAGCACAGCAGCAGCGCGGCCATCAGCGGCGACGCCAGCCCGGCCACGCTGTGGCCGACAAAGGCGATGGTGCCCATCTTCTCCATCACGCCCACGTAGGTGCTGACGCCCACGATCAGCATGATCTCGGGCCACGACACCTGCGTCAGCGCCGCCTTCTGCAGGTTGGGCGACACCAGCGTCAGCAGCACGGCAATGGACAGCGACACAAAGCCGATATCGAGCTTGAAGTACAGCGTCAGCACGGCCAGCGCCACCAGGCCCAGCACGGTCAGGTACTGGTACGGCGTGCCGGGCTGCTCGGCCTCGGCGCGCGCGGCCGTGGCCGAAGGGCCCAGCGGGTCTGCCATGCCGGCCGTCGCCACGCGCGCCTGGAACGGCGGGTCGATGGCGGCCACGCCGGGGCCGGCCGCAACCGTGCGCGGCAGCGCCGGGGCGCGCAGCAGCCGCATGCCGCCCAGCGCCACGAACAGGCCCAGCGCCACCAGCAGGTTCACGCCCAGGCTGGCAAAGGCCGTGGCCATCTCGTTGAGCGGCAGCCCGGCTTTCTCGACGATCTTGTTCGTGATACCGCCATAGATGCTGATCGGCGAGAAGCCGCCGCCCTGCGCGCCGTGCACGACCATCAGCCCCATCATCAGCGGGTTGATGTTGTACTTGGCCGCAAAGCCCAGCGCGATGGGCGCGATGATGGCCACGGCGGCGGGGCTCACGGCGCCCACCGACGTCAGCACCGCCGCGATGCCGAACATGATCCACGGGATGGCGGCGATGCGCCCGCCCACGGCCCGCACGGCCTGCCGCACCAGCCAGTCGATGGTGCCGTTGTTCTGCGCCACCGCGAACAGGTAGGTGATGCCCACCAGCGTCAGGAACAGGTCGGCCGGGAATCCCGCCAGGATGCTCTTGGCCGGCATGGCGCCGAGCAGGGTGCCGACCAGGAAGGCGCCGACGAATGCCAGCGCCCCCATGTTGACCGGCAGGACGGTGGCGATCACGAACATCAGCCCTAGGACCGAAATGGAAACAATGTGCTGCAGCATGGCCTGCTCCCTGGCAGGGCAGCCGTTGCGGCTGCCGCCATCGATGGACAGTTGGAAAGGGTGGGGCTGGCCGGCGGGCGCCGGCCGGGGGCTACCGGGCGTGGTGGTGCGGGCGCACGCGGCGGGGGAATGGCTTGGGCATGGTGTCTCCGGATGTTGTCTTGGCCGCCGCGGTGGGCCGGGCGCGCGCTTTGTCGTTGGCTAGAAGATAGGGAAGCGCGCCGCCGGTATCAATTAAGGTGCGTTCCGGACCATTACGGTCAGCGAAAGCATCGGCCCGGTGCCAGCGCCCGCCGTGCCGCACAGAGGGCCTGGCCGGCACCCGGCGGGCGGCGGGCGCATATAATGCGCCGGCTTGCCGCCTGCCGGGCGGCCGTCCGCCTTTTTCATCGCCCGTCCGCCTGCCCATGTCCGCTGCCGCCCCTTCCGATCCTGTCCGCCTGCCTGGCGCCGTCGTCATCGGCGGCGGGCCGGCCGGGCTCATGGCGGCCGAGCAACTGGCCGCGCGCGGCGTGGCGGTGGACGTCTACGACGCCATGCCGTCGGTGGGACGCAAGTTCCTGATGGCCGGCAAGGGCGGCATGAACATCACCCACTCGGAGCCGGCCGACGCCTTCGTGGCCCGCTACGGCGCCCGCGCGGACCGCATCGGGCCGCTGCTGGACGACTTTGGCGCCGACGCGCTGCGGGCCTGGGTCCACGACCTCGGCATCGATACCTTCGTCGGCAGCTCGGGCCGCGTCTTTCCCACCGAGATGAAGGCCGCGCCGCTGCTGCGCGCGTGGCTGCACCGGCTGCGCGAGTCCGGCGTGCGCGTGCACGTGCGGCACCGCTGGACCGGCTTCACGCCGGGCGCCGATGGCTGGCACGGCCTGCGCTTCGCCACGCGCGATGGCGAGACCCACGTGGCCGCGCGCGCCGTGGTGCTGGCGCTGGGCGGGGGTAGCTGGGCGCGGCTGGGGTCCGATGGCGCGTGGATGCCGCTGCTGGCGGCGCGCGGCGTCGACGTGGCGCCGCTGCGGCCGGCCAACTGCGGCTTCGACGTGGCGTGGAGCCCGCTGTTCCGCAGCGAGCATGCGGGCGATCCGGTCAAGGCCGTGGCGATCGGCGTGACGGCGCCCGATGGCACCGTCTGGCATCGGCAGGGGGAATTCGTGATCAGCGAGACCGGCATCGAAGGCAGCCTGGTCTACGCGCTGTCCGCGCCGATCCGCGACCAGATCGACGCGCAGGGGCTGGCGACGATCACGCTGGACCTGGCGCCGGGACGCACGGCCGCGCAGGTGGCCGCCGAAGTGGCCCGGCCGCGTGGCGCGCGCTCGGTGTCCAGCCATCTGCAGAGCCGGCTTGGCATCACGGGCGTCAAGGCGCGGCTGCTGCGCGAGGTGCTGTCCAAGGAAGCGATGCACGACCCCGTGGCGCTGGCGGCGGCCATCAAGGCGCTGCCGCTGCAACTGCTGCGCGCGCGGCCGATCGACGAGGTCATCAGCACGGCCGGCGGCGTCCGCTTCGAGGCGATGGACGACCGGCTGATGCTGGACGCGCTACCCGGCGTGTTCTGCGCCGGCGAGATGCTGGACTGGGAGGCCCCCACCGGCGGCTACCTGCTGACGGCCTGCCTGGCCAGCGGACGCACCGCCGGGCTGGGCGCGGCGGCCTACCTCGGGGCCTGACGGCCCGCGCCGGCCACGCTCACTCGCCGGCCGGCGCCACGTTGGCGCCCGCGATGCCGTGCCGCTGCAGCGCCTGGGCGACCTTGCCCGACGCCTTCATCGCTTCCACGAATGCCGACAGGTACGCGGCCGCCGCCTCGCCGCGCGCCCGGTTCACGCCCATCGCCTGGCGGATCACCATGAAGCGCTCGTCCAGCAGGCGCAGGCCGCTCATGCCGGCCGTATCGGCCTGGAGCTGCTGCTTGACGCCGGCGGCCACGTCGAGGCCGCCATCGAGGAACGTCCGCACCACCGCCTGCGACGACGGCGCGCGCACGATTTCCGCTTGCTGCAGCTCGCGCGTCAGGTACAGGTCGTAGGCGCTGCCCTGGCCGACCACCACGCGCCGGCCGGGCTGGTCGACATCGGCGTTGTGGCGCACCGGCGAGGCGTCGCGCACCAGGTAGTAGCCTTCGATCAGCACGTACGGCGGCGTGAACGCAATGGTGGCGCCGCGCTTGGGATCGATGGCGAAGAAGCCGATGTCCGCCTGGCCGCTGGTCACCACGTCCACCGACTTGCCGGCGGTTTCCACCACCACCAGTTCCAGCGGCACACCCAGTTGCCCGGCCAGCGCCGTGGCCAGGTCCACCGACACCCCGCCCGCGCCGCCGTCCTTGCGGTGGGCCAGTACCGGGTTGCCGAGGTTGATCGACGCGCGCAGCACGCCGGTGGGCGCAAAGGCGTCGAGAAGGGTCTTGTCAGCCGTCATGGAGGCTCCTCTGTTGGCGATGGAATGGCGCCGGGCCGTGTGACGTGCCGGCCGCCGCCGCGACATTGTAGGCCGTGGCCGCGCCGTGCGCGCCGGCGGGGGTTGGCCTTTGGGCCAATGGAGCGGGCGGGGCATTGGGCACTAGAGTGCTTCGCATCGAACGCGCCGTGCGAACAGGAGGCACCGATGATCCGGCCCATGCGCCACACCGTCGTCCCCGGCCTGGCCGCGCTGTGGCTGGCCGGCTGCAACACGGCCCCGATTCCACCGGGCAAGAACGTGCCGATCCAGGCCGCGCTGGACGCCATCACGCGCGACATGTGCGCGTTCCAGCAGCAGTTTGCGCAGGCGCCGCAGGGGCGCGGCGTGGGCGTGGATACCTACACCGTCGAGCTGGTGCTGACCGTGGACGCGGCCCGGCAGCCGCCCGTGGCCGTGGCGCCCGACATCGCGTTCATGCCGACCGTGACCTACGGCAACACGCTGATGATGGCCAAGGACAGCCGGCTGGTGGTCACGTTCCGGAACACGGGGCAGGGCGGCGCCGGGCCCTGTCCGCCCGCGCCGCCGCCGCAGCCCGGCACCCCGGCGCCGCAGCCGCCCGGCTGAAGCGGCACGGCCACGGCCGGCTGGCCGGCCAGCGTGGTGCCAGCCCTACATCGATGCGGCGCGCGCGTCGTCGGCGGCGGACACGAAGCGCCGCTGCCGCATCCACTTGGTCGCCACCCATTTCTCGCCGCGCACCACCGCGGCCGCCGCGTGCAGCGTGCGGCCGTCCAGTTGGCCGCCGTCATCGCAATACTCGAAATAGAGCGCGTTGCCCTTGCGCGGCAACACCGACAGGCCGATCTCTGGAAACACGGTCTCGCCGCCTTCGGGCACGTCGTTCAGGTAGATCACCATCGTGCTCACGCGCTGGCCGCTGCGCGCGATGGACGCCTGGTTCGACGGGTTATCCGGCATCAGGAAGTCGAAATGCGGGCGGCTCTGGGCGCCGGGGCCGTAGTGCAGCACCTGCAGGCCCTCGCCGTTTTCCACGGGCATCCGCATCAGCGCGGCGACGCGCGCATCGATCGTCGCCAGCAGCGGCGATTCCGCCAGCCGGAAGAACATGCCCTGGCTGCTGCGGTCGGGGCTGACCACGTGCTCGCCGGTGCGCGGGTCCACCAGCGTCGACGGCGCCAGGCGCGGGCGCGCCGCCGCCACCAGCGCGTCGCATTCGGCCGGCGTCAGTACCGCTTCCAGCACCGCCACCACGGGCCGGTCCGTGCGCGACAGCACATGCACGGCACGGTCCCCGCCATCGAGCACGGCCGTGCGCGGCAGCCGGGCCGCGCCGGGCGCCGGGGGCGTCCGCTCGATCGTGACGAAGGCTTCGGGCATCGGCAGCCCGTCGCGTAGCACGCGGTCGAATGCCTGGACGAGCTGGCCGGCCACGGCCGGGTCAAAGCGCTGCCCGACCAGCGCGGCGGTGATGTCGGCCGGCGGGCCGCCGCGCCGCAGCGCATCGACGATCCAGTCGCGCAGCTCGGGCGAGAAATGAACCTTGGCAAGCTGGCGGGGCGGGTTGGAGGACGGGGCAGGGGTGGCTGGGGCTTGCATGGGCGGTTGTCACACGGGGCGCCGCCAGGCGGGCGCGGCGCCAAGTATCCAGCCCCGGTCGGGCGCGTGGCAACAACGTATCCGCTTTGTATCAGGATCGGTGTGGTTGAAATGTCCTGTAACCAGGCGGCCGACGGCGTGCATGAAACGGTCACATTGGATTCCTAGCATCGGGGCCGCTGCACTGGTCGGGAAGGGCGTACGCGCTGGCCCCGGCCGCGAAGGCGTCCGGCGCAGGCGGCCCCACCCGCCACCCCAAGGCGACGGCATCGGCTTCGGTGCGGCATCCCACTAGATCCAGCGCGTCCAACCATAACGACCGCGCGTGTCCTGGCGAGCCCCATCCATGCACCCTAAACACTCCACCTTCGTCCCCTTGCTTACCGCGCTGGCGGCAGCCGCGCTGCTGGCCGCCTGCGGCGGTGACGATTCCTCTGGCACCACCACCGGCAGCACCGGCGGCAGCGGCGGCACGGGCAACACCGGCGGCAACACCCCCACCCAGACCGTCAGCGGCGTGGTGGGTGGCGCAGCCGTCAAGAACCCCACCGGCTTTGCCAGCTCGTCGGCATCGGGCGTCGACTACGCCAAGAGCACCACGGGCGACGCCGTCGACCAGTCGTTCGTGCCGGTCACGTACGCCAACGCCACGGTCTGCGCCGACGCCAACGGCAACGGCGTCTGCGATGCCGGCGAGGCCAGCACGCGCACCGACGCCAGCGGCCGCTTCACGCTGACCACGCCGCCGGCGAGCCTGGTGGCCGTGGTGGACACCGACGCCACCTACAACGACCCGGCCACCGGCGCCACCAAGGTGGCCGCCAAGATGGTGCTGCGCAGCGCCGCCGCGCAGGCCGCCGACGGCGCCAGCGTGACCATCAGCCCGCTGTCGACCGAGGTGGTGCGGCTGACCGAATCGGAGTCGATGACCTACGCCGATGCCCGCACCGCCATCGCCGGCCGCCTGAGCCTGACCGGCGGCACCGCCGACGTGACCGTCAAGGCCGACGACGTCGTGGCGCAGCCGTCCGCCGTGGCCGACGCCGCCGCGGCCCGCGCGCTGCTGGTGGAAGACAACACGCTGGCCACCCGCTACGCGCTGGCATCGAAGATCCTGGACCGTGGCTTTGTCAGCGACAGCGCCACCGACCCGGTGACCACGCTGAAGTCGGCCCAGGAGGCCGCGTTCAACCCCGAGGGCATCCCGCGCTACGACCACCTGTTCGTGGTGATCTTCGAGAACCACAGCAACCAGACGATCGACAACCCGGCCTACCCGAACTTCTACAAGTACCTGCACACCGAAGGCAACAAGGCGGCCAACTACTTCTCCACCGGCAACCCCAGCGAGCCGAACTACATCTCGCTGGCCAGCGCCGACGACTGGGGCGTGGCCGACGACAACGCGTGGAACTGCCTGCCCGCCGGCGACACGGCCAACCAGCCGACCGACACGTTCGTGCCGCTGAACGCCTGCAACGCCGACACGAAGGTGCACAACCTCAAGGGCCGCCGCAACATGTTCACGGCCATGTACAACGCCGGCATGAGCACGCGCGTCTACAGCGAGTCGATGAACCCCGGCCAGGACCCGCGCAAGGACGGCGTGGCCAACGCCGCCATTACCGGCGTGAACCCCACGTCGGGCGTCACCGAAGCCATGCCGGCCGGCCTGTACAAGACCAAGCACCACCCGGCCGTGAACTTTGACGAGGTGCGCAACCGTCCGGACTTCTTCAAGAACCTGGCGCGCTCGATGGGCGGCGGCGAGTGGGATGCGTCGATCGCGTCGTACGCGTCGGCCAACGGCATCAAGTGGAACACGCACCAGTTCGAGGACGACCTCAAGAGCGGCGACATCGGCGCGCTGAACTACGTGGTGCCCGACCAGTGCGACGACATCCACGGCGTGGGCCCGTGCGCGTCGACCAACATCGCGCGCGGCGACGCGTACGCCAAGTACATGGTGGACGCGATCCAGGCGTCGCCGGTCTGGAAGAACACCAACCGCCGCACGGCCATCGTCATGCTGTTCGACGAAGGGTCGAGCTTCTTCGGCAGCTCGTCGTGCTGCGGCTGGAACGTGGGCGGCGGCGCCACCAGCGGCGCGCCGCTGGGCGAGGGCATCACCTCGGCCGTGCCGCGCTACAACGGCGGCAACAAGGGCGACGGCCCGACGATCTTCGCTGTGCTGACGAACCAGCCGGGCGCGCCGAAGCAGGTGGTGGACTCCGACGCCTACAGCCACTTCTCGTTCGTGCGCACGATGCAGGACATGTTCGGGCTGGCCGATCCGGGCGTGGCCACGTCGTACATGAACCGGTCGAAGTACACCGAGCAGTACATCGCCGACAACCTCGCCAACCTGGCCGAGTACTCGGGCAGCGCCAACACGCACTTCGACTCGGTGCGGCCGATGAACCACAAGTACGTGGTCAAGGCGGGCGACCTGCAATCGGGCGGCAGCGTGGCCGGCGGCAGCGGCAGCGGGTCGGTGGGCACGGGCAACAACACGGCCACGGGGCCGGATGCCTCGCAGACCAGCATCTGGGCCATCAAGTCCTGATGGCGTCGCGGCAGCCGCCCGGCCGGGCGGTTGCCTTTCTTCCCCTGCCCGTGGGCCGGCTGCCACCGGCCCCTTGAACCATGCGTCATTCCAGATTTGCCGCGCGCCGTGCCGCGGCCATGCTTTGTCTTGCGCTGGCCGCCTGCAAGCCGGCCACCGAGGCGCCCCGGGCCGCCGCCGCGCCGCCGGCCGTGCAGCGCGTGTCCGCGCCATCCGCGCCAACGTCTCCCCAGTCGCCGCTGTCGCCCGCCGCGCAGTTGGGCGCCGTGCTGTTCGTCGACCGGTCGCTGTCCGGGTCGGGCACGATGTCGTGCGCCACCTGCCACGATCCCCAGCACGCCTTTGCCCCGGCCAACGACCTGGCCGTGCAGCTTGGCGGCGCCGATGGCAGGCAGCCCGGCACGCGCGCCGTGCCGACGCTGATGTACAAGGAGTACACCAACCCGTACTCGGACACGTTCGAGAACCCCGACATGATCAGCCCGCCCGGTCCCGGCGGCGGCCTGACCTGGGACGGCCGTGCCAACACCATCGCCGAGCAGGCCGCCATCCCGCTGCTGGCCGCCAATGAAATGGCCGCCCGCGACAAGGCCGCCGTGGTGGACGCCGTGCGCCACGGCCCCAACGCCGCCGCGTTCCGGGCCGCCTACGGCCCCGCCGCGCTGGACGATACCGACAAGGCGTTCGCGCTGGTCGGCGCCGCGCTGCAGGCGTTCCAGGTGGAAGACCGCAGCTTCCACCCGTACAGCAGCAAGTTCGACCGCTACCGCAACAACAAGGTGGGCGGCGCGCTGACCGATGCCGAAGTGCGCGGCCTGCGCGTGTTCCTGGACCCGAACAAGGGCAACTGCATGGCCTGCCACCTGCTGGGCGGCGGCAACGACGGCAGCCAGGACATGACCAGCGACTACTCGTTCTCGGCCATCGGCGTGCCGCGCAATCCGGCCATCCCGGCCAACGCCGACCCCCGGTATTTCGACCTGGGGCTGTGCGGGCCGCTGCGCACCGACCACCGGCCCGGCCGCGACAAGGGCGCCGCCGCCACGTGCGGCATGTTCAAGACGCCGGTGCTGCGCAACGTCGCCACGCGCCACGTGTTCATGCACAACGGCGTGTTCAGGTCGCTGGAAGAAGTGGTGCGCTTCTACAACACGCGCGATACCGCGCCACAGGACTGGTATCCGCGCGATGCGCAGGGCCGGGTGGCCAAGTTCAACGACCTGCCGGCCCGCTACCGCGCCAATATCGACGGCCAGATGCCGCTGGACAAGCGCCGTGCCGGCAGCCCGCCGCCGATGACCGACCAGGAGATGCAGGACCTGGTTGCCTTCCTGAAGACGCTGACCGATGGCTACGTGCCGCCGCCCGGGCCCGACGCCAGCGGCGCGCATGCGCATACCGTCGCCAACGCGATGGCCGACCCCGCCGCCCGCAAGCCGGGCGCCGCCAACACCGCCGAAGTCCAATGAAACCGATCCTGACCCTGGCCGCGCTGGCGGCCGCCACCACGCTGCTGCTGGCCGGCTGCGACCGTCCCGACATGGCCAGCGAGGCCGGCTTCCGCGCCGCGCTGGACCAGCACCTGCAGGCGCACGGCGACCTCTGCATCGGCCGCCATGCCTGGCCCGTCGACGTGCCGGACGGCCCGGGCGCCACGCAGCTGCGCGATGGCATCCAGATGCCGGCGCTGGAACACGCGGGGCTGGTGGCGCACGTGCCGGCCCAGATGACGCTGCACCACCAGGACGGCTCCGACGAAGTGGTCAAGGCGCTGCGCTACAACCTGACCGACAAGGGCCGCCAGCAGCTCAATCCCCATCCGCGCACGGCCGCCCGCACGGCCGGCGCCGACGCGCCCGATCTCTGCTACGGCCACGTGCGGGTGGCGCGGGTCACCGGCTGGGACAAGCCCCACGACACCGCCGACAAGCCGGCCCGGCTGGCCACGACCGTGCGCTACCTGTACACGCTGGAGCCGGCGCCGTGGGCGCATGACGCGATGGTGCAGGGCGCCTTTCCCGTGCTGGCGCGCGTGATGCGCGGCAGCGGGACGCTGGAACTGAAGCAGGAGATGGTGGCCACCGGCGGGGGCTGGCAGCCGCTGTGAGCCGGGCCGCGCAGGCGTGCCAGTGCGTCAAGCCCGCGCCCCCCGGCCTTCGATGCGCGCGATGCCCTGGCATCACAGCGGGCAGTCGGGAATTCCATGGATTGCCGCGGCCGCCGCTGCCGTCGCCCCGGGTGACGGTGTAGTATCCGTGGCCGAACCTGTCTGAAGCTGGAGAGCTAACCATGATCGTATTCGTCACCGGTGCCACCGCGGGGTTTGGCGCCGCCATCGCCCGCCGCTTTGTCGGCGCCGGCCATCGCGTCATCGCCGCGGGCCGCCGTGAAGACCGCCTGCAGGCACTGGTCGATGAGCTGGGCCGCGACAACGTGCTGCCGCTGGTGCTGGACGTGCGCGACCGCGCCGCTGTGGAGGCCGCCGTGGCCGGCCTGCCGGCCGACTATGCCGACGTCGACGTGCTGGTGAACAACGCCGGGCTGGCGCTGGGGCTGGAGCCGGCGCACCGCGCCGACGTCGACCAGTGGGACACCATGGTCGACACCAACATCAAGGGCCTGACCTACATGACGCGCGCGGTGCTGCCCGGCATGGTGGCGCGCAATCGCGGCCACGTGGTCAATATCGGCTCGGTGGCGGGCGCCTACGCCTACCCGGGCGGCAACGTCTACGGCGCCACCAAGGCGTTCGTCCACCAGTTCTCGCTGAACCTGCGCGCCGACCTGACCGGCACGCGCGTGCGCGTGACCGACGTGGCGCCGGGGCTGGTGGGCGGCACCGAGTTCTCGGCCGTGCGCTTCCGTGGCGACCAGTCGCGCGTGGAAAAGGTCTACGAAGGCGCCGACGCGCTGACGCCCGACGATATCGCCGAGACCGTGTTCTGGGCCGCCACGCTGCCGGCGCGCGTGAACATCAACTACCTGGAAGTGATGCCGGTAACGCAGTCGTTCAGCGCGCTGTCGATTCACCGCGAGAAGCCGTAAGCGTTTGTCGAATCGCCCGGTCCCGGCCGGGCTTTTTGCGGGCGGGGGGAATAGACGCCCCGGTTTGGGCGTATACCCGATGAGTCCACACTCGACGGGAGCCCCCCTTGACCGACAACACCCCACATTCCCACCCGGGCAAGCCCATCTGCGTGCCATGCCGGCTCGGCGCCATCGGCGCCGTCGTGCTGGTACTGGCGGGCGGCTTTGCCTACACGGGCGGCTGGATCGGCCCGCAGCGGCTATCCACGCGCGCCATCGTCGACCAGTTCCAGCGTAACGACGGCCTGCACGCGGGCTATCGCCGCAACCACGCCAAGGGCGTGTGCGTGGCCGGCTACTTCGACAGCAACGGCGCGGCCGCGCAGGTGTCCAGCGCGGGCGTGTTCGCGCCCGGCCGCACGCCGGTGACCGGGCGCTTTGCGCTGCCCGGCGGCAATCCGCTGGCGCCCGACGGCAGCGTGCCGATCCGCAGCCTGGCGCTGATGTTCACGCAGGCCGACGGCCAACAGTGGCGCACCGGCATGAATTCGGTACCGCGCTTTCCGGTGCACACGCCGGAACAGTTCTACCAGTTGCTTCAGGCCAGCCAGCCCGATCCCGCCACCCACAAGCCAGATCCCGCCAGGCTCAAGGCGTTTGCCGCCGGCGCGCCGGCGCTGGCCGCGTTCCAGAGCTGGATCCAGGCGCATCCGCCTTCGTCCAGCTTTGCCAATGCCGCGTACTACAGCGTCAATGCGTTCTACCTGGTCGATGCCGGCGGCAAGCGGCAGGCCGTGCGCTGGGCGGTGCAGCCGGAGTTGCCGTACGCGCCGGTGAGCGCGGCCGAGCGCGGGCAGGCATCGTTCCTGGCGGCGGACCTGATGCAGCGGCTGCAGGCCGGGCCGCTGCGCTGGCGGCTGGTGCTGACGCTGGGCGCGCCCGGCGATGTCACCGACGACGCCACGCAGGTCTGGCCCGACGACCGCCCGCAGATCGACGCCGGCACGCTGGTGCTGGAACGCGCCACGGCGCAGGACGACGGCCCGTGCCGCGACGTCAACTTCGACCCGACCGTGCTGCCGGCCGGCATCGCCACGTCGGCCGATCCGCTGCTGGCGGCGCGCTCGGCCGCCTACGCGGTGTCGTACCAGCGCCGCACGCGCGAGGAGGCAACCGCCGCCCGCGAACCGAAGGCCATCCAGTGAGGAACCCGGCATGAAGGCAACTTCGACTCAATTCAGCGGCGCGCAAAAGCTGCTGCACTGGCTGATGGCCGTGCTGATCCTGGCGATGCTGTTCGTCGGCGTGGGAATGGTGTTCACGGTGTCGCGCGCGCATGACACGCTCGTGGCGCTGCACCGGCCGCTGGGCATCGCGCTGCTGCTGCTCGTCATCGTCCGGCTGGCCGTGCGGCTGCGGCGCGGCGCGCCGCCGCTGCCGGCCCACATGCCCGCCGCGCAACGGTTCGTCGCCAAGGCATCGCACGTGGTGCTCTACGCGCTGATGCTGGCAATGCCGCTGGTGGGCTGGGCCATGCTGTCGGCGGGCGGCTACCCGGTGACGATGGCCGGCGGTTTCCACCTGCCGCCGCTGCTGCCCGCCAACGTCACCGCGTTCGCGTTGCTGCGGACGTTGCACACATGGCTCGGGCTCACGCTGTTCGCCGTGGTCCTGCTGCATTTGGCCGCCGCGCTGATGCACGCGCTGGTGATCCGGGATGGGGTGTTCGAAGCGATGGCGGGGCGGCGGTAGGGCGGGGTGTGTTTGGCGGGTTGGCTCACCGCTCCCGCGAGGTTTGCTCCCCTCTCCCGCGCGCGGGAGAGGGGTTGGGGGAGAGGGTCAGCGGCTCACAATGCGACATGTCGT
The DNA here is from genome assembly GCF_032190535.1 of Cupriavidus sp. SZY C1. NCBI lineage: Bacteria > Pseudomonadati > Pseudomonadota > Betaproteobacteria > Burkholderiales > Burkholderiaceae > Cupriavidus > Cupriavidus sp. SZY C1. The sequence continues at coordinate 79,647 of NZ_JAUANU010000017.1, read as the reverse complement.
GGCTTGCACAGCCATGCCCTCTCCCCCGGCCCCTCTCCCGCCTTGCGGGAGAGGGGAGACAACCATTGGCAATTCAAGCGCAACAGCTCACCCCGGCACCTTCTCCGCCCCGAAGGCCGCCAGTTCCTTCACCAGGCTGGTGGCTGCCAGTTCCACCAGGGCGCGGCCCTTTTCCGGCGTGGCCTGGTTCGGATCGGAGCCCATGCGGCCGTCGGGAAAGCGGGCGCGGAAGTCCAGCGCTTCGCGGATCGGGCCGGACGGGGCGATGCGCGGCGAGTAGTCGGCGTGCTTGATGGCGTGGGCGTAGGCGTACTGCGTCACCGCGATCTCGGACGGCGTGGCGTGGGCGCCGTGGCCGGTCGGGAACATTTCCTTGGCCAGGTCGTTGACGCCTTCCAGGTCCCACCAGTTGGTCAGCTTCATCGCAAAGCCGGCGCGGCGGCCCGCGAAGCTGGACTCGGCGTAGAGCTCGGAGAACGCGGCCTCGATGGACGCGATGTTGCCGCCGTGGCCGTTCAGGAACAGGATCTTCTCGAAGCCGTGGCGGGCCAGCGAGCGCGTCCAGTCCACGATGGCGGCGATGAACGTCGACGGGCGCAGCGAGATCGTGCCGGCAAAGCCCAGGTGGTGCTGGGCCATGCCGATGTTGAACGTCGGCGCCACCAGGATGTCGGCCTGCTGTTCGGCATGGCGGCAGATGATCTCCGGGCACATCCAGTCGGTGCCCAGCAGGCCCGTGGGGCCGTGCTGCTCGTTCGAGCCGATCGGCACGACGATGGTGCGGCTGCGTTGCAGATACTGTTCGACTTCTGACCAGGTGGAAAAGTACAGCAGCATGGTTCACTCCTTGTTGGACGTGGGGGGTGTCGGGTGGTTATCGGCCGGCCTCAGGCATGCGCCGCGCGGGCCGGCATGCGCATGGCCAGGATGATCAGCGCGGCGGCCAGCGGCATGGCCGCCATGACCAGCACGCCGGGATGCAGGCTGCCGGTGGCGGTCTTGGCCCAGCCGATGATGGCCGGGCCCCAGAAGCCGCCCGACAGCCCGATGGTGTTGATCAGCGCGATGCCGCCGGCGGCGGCCGGGCCCTTGATGTATTCGGACGGCATGGCCCAGAACACGGTGTAGGTCATCCACAGCGTGGTGGTGCCCAGCGTCAGCAGCGCAAGCGTGGCCGCCAGGTGGCCGTCGGCCAGCGTCGTCCCGGCCAGCAGCGCGGCACCGGCCAGCGCGGGGATGGCGGCGTGGTAGCGGCGTTCGCCCTTGCGGTCGGAGCGGCGGCCCATGTAGAGCATGCCGATGGCGCCGCCCACGTAGGGCAGGGCGGCGTACCAGCCCAACTGCACGGTGTCGGTCACGCCCTGAGCCTTGATCAGCGTGGGCAGCCAGAAGCTCAGTGCGTAGATGGCGGCGATCACGCAGAAGTAGGCGGTGGCCAGCACGTAGATGCGCCAGTCGCGCGCCACGGCGCCGAACGAGTGCTTGTGCGCGGCCGGCACGGCCAGTTCCTGCTCCAGCAGCCGCTTCTCGTCGCTGGTCAGCCAGTGGGCGTCGGCGGGACGGTCGGGCACGAGCTTCCAGGCCAGCACGCCCAGCACCAGGCAGGGCAGCCCTTCGACCAGGAACATCCATTGCCAGCCGGCCAGCCCGGCGTGGCCGGCCAGCGCGGTCATCAGCCATGCGGACAGCGGGCCGCCGATGATGCCGCCGATGGGGCCGGCCAGGAACACGATGGCGATGGCGCGCGCCATGCGCTGCGGGCCGTACCAGCAGGACAGGTAATAGATCATGCCCGGCGCAAAGCCGGCCTCGAACACGCCCAGCAGGAAGCGCATGGCGTAGAACGTGGGCACGTCGCGCACGAACATCATGCAGGCTGACGTGATGCCCCAGAGCACCAGGATGCGGCTGAACGTCTTGCGGGCGCCCACGCGCGGCAGCATCAGGTTGCTCGGGATCTCGAACAGCACGTAGCCGATGAAGAAGATGCCGGCCCCCACGCCGTAGGCGGCGTCGGAGAAGCCCAGGTCGCCCTGCATCTGCAGCTTGGCAAAGCCGACGTTGACGCGGTCCAGGTAGGCGAACAGGTAGCAGACCAGCAGGAACGGCAGCAGCCGCAGGTTGATCTTCTGGTACAGCGCGGCGGTGCCGTCGACGGCGGCGGGGTTGGACATCACTAACATTTGCCAGTCTCCAGAGCGTTGTGATGGTTGTGGGATTGGCTTGGATAGTGGCAGCCGCGTAGACTGACACCAACAGCAACAAAATCCACACTTCGTTCTTCCCAGGGCAACAGTCCACTTGGCGACCATGCTTGGGTGACGCTTACGCAACAAAGAGGCGGGATATGCGGGAAATCAACCAGCAGCGGCTGCGCTATTTCCGGGAGGTGCTGGCGCACGGCACGATCCGGGGCGCGGCGGAAAGCCTGAACACGTCGCCGTCGGTCATCACGCGGCAGATCCGGCTGCTTGAAGAGGAACTGGGCACCACGCTGTTCGAGCGCCAGGCGCGCGGCGTGCGGCCCACCGAGGCGGCGGCGCACCTGCTGGAGTTCTGGCGCGGCTACCGCTCGCACCAGGAAAAGCTCGAAGACCAGCTCCACGCGCTGCAGGGGCTGCAGCAGGGCATGGTGCAGATCGTGCTGAGCGAGGGCTACGTCGACGCGCTGGTCAACGAGGTGGTGGCGCCGTTCTGCGCGCAATACCCGATGGTCGACATCCGCATGGAGATCCTGCCCGTGGACGACGTGCTCAACGAGGTGGCGGAAAGCCGCGCGCACATCGGGCTGGCCTACAACCCGCCGCTGCACCCGCGCATCGAGTACCGGGCCAGCGCGTCGCAGCCCATCGTGCTGCTGACGCGCCATGACCACCCGCTGGCGCTGCGCGGCGGGCCGGCCACGCTTCATGACGTGATGGCCTATCCGCTGGCGCTGATGCCCGAGTCGTACGGCATCGGCCACGCGGCACGGATGCTGGAGTTTGCCGAGAACATCCGCATCCGGCCCACGCTGGTGACCAACTCGCTGTCCGCGCTCAAGCAGTTCGTGGCCTACGACGACTTTGTCACGCTGATCGGCCAGTTTGCCGCCTACCGCGAGGTGGCCGCCGGCAGCCTGGCGACGGTGCCGGTGGACCACCCGCTGTGCCGTGGCACGCAGGCGCGGCTGCTGGTCAAGGCCGGGCGGCCGCTGCCGGCCGCCGCGCAGGAGGTGCTGGCGTTCATCCAGCACCGCATGGGCATCTTTGCCGAAGGCCGGGGCGCTCAAAGCACGTAGCCGCCGTCGATGGTCAGGCTGGCGCCGGTCATGTAGGCCGACGCCGGGCTGGCCAGCCACGCCGCCAGGCCGGCAATTTCGTCGGGCTGGCCGATCCGGCCGAGCGGGATCCGCGCGATCAGGTGCTCGACCATCGACGATGTCATGTCGGTCTCGGTCGGGCCGGGCTGGATGTTGTTGACCGTGATGCCGCGCGGCGCCAGTTCCAGCGCCAGGTTCTGCACCAGCGACGCCACGGCCGCCTTGGTCATCGCGTAGACCGCCCCGCCCACCGAGCCGGTGCGGATGGCCGTGTTGCTGCCGATGGTGATGATCCGGCCGCCGTCGCGCATGGCGCCGGCCGCGGCCTGGATGGCCACGAACACGCCCCGGATGTTGACGTCGAGCATGGCATCGAGGTCGGTGTCGGTGAACTGCTCCAGCCGGCCCAGCCGCAGCAGGCCGGCGTTGACCACGGCGGCGTCCAGCGCGCCAAAGCGTGCCACGGCCTGCCGCACGGCGGCGCGGATCGCGGCCGGATCGGCGCTGTCGGCGGCAATGGCCACGGCCTGGCCGCCGTCGGCCTCGATGGCTGCAACCACCTCGGCGGCCTTGCCGGGGCTGGTGGCGTAGGTCAGCGCCACGCGAAAGCCGTCGCGAGCCAGCCGCCGGGCGATGGCGGCGCCAATGCCGCGGGATCCACCAAATACCAGGGCAGCCGGGGCTGCCGTCGCTGCGTTGCGTTCCATGTCGTCGCACCGTATCGAAGTTGATCGTGCAGACGATAGTGCAGACCGCGCGTATCGCGTTTATGTGCCGGCACAAGCGGTTTTGTATCCGCATGTAGGCGTCGTGGTGGGGCGGCCGGCCGGCAAAAAGCGTTTCGGGGTTTGCCCAATGGCGCCCCGGCATCCTATGGTTAGGTGCAGACCCCGGCGCAGGACGCCCGCCCGGCCGCCCCCCAAGGAGACGTCATGAGCAAGAAGTCGAGTATCACGACCTGGATCCTGATCGCGATGATTCTGGGCGCCGTGGTCGGCTACGGGTGCAACACGGCGTTTCCGGACCCCAAGGTGGCCAAGGAGATCGCCGGGTATATCTCCATCGTCACCGACGTGTTCCTGCGGCTGATCAAGATGATCATCGCGCCGCTGGTGTTTTCCACGCTCGTGATCGGCATCGCCCACATGGGGGATGCCAGCACCGTGGGCCGCGTGGGCGTCAAGGCGCTGGCGTGGTTCATCACGGCGTCGCTGGTGTCGCTGACGCTGGGGCTGATCATGGCCACGCTGTTGCACCCGGGCGTGAACATCGGCCTGCCGCTGCCCGACGTGGGCGCCGCCACCAACCTCAAGACCAACGCGTTCACGTTGAAGGACTTTGTCTCGCACCTGGTGCCCAAGTCGGTGGCCGAGGCGATGGCCAACAACGAGATTCTGCAGATCGTGGTGTTCTCGATCTTCTTTGGCACCGCCATTGCCACGCTGGGCGAGCGCGGCCAGCGCATGGCCGGCGTGATCGAGGACCTGGCGCAGATCATGCTCAAGATCACCGGCGCGGTGATGTGGCTGGCCCCGGTGGCCGTGTTCGCGGCCATCGCGTCGACCGTGACCACGCAGGGGCTGGGCATCCTGATTACCTTTGCCAAGTTCATGGGCAGCTTCTACCTGGCGCTGTTCGTGCTCTGGGGGCTGCTGACGCTGGCCGGCTTCGTGTTCCTGGGCCGGCGCGTGTTCGAGCTGATCCGGCTGATCCGCGAGCCGTTCCTGCTGTCGTTTTCCACGGCCAGTTCCGAGGCCGCCTACCCGAAGCTGCTGGATTCGCTGGACCGCTTTGGCGTGAATCGCAAGATCTCCAGTTTCGTGCTGCCGCTGGGGTATTCGTTCAACCTGGACGGGTCGATGATGTACTGCACGTTCGCGGTGCTGTTCATCGCCCAGGCGTACGACATCCACCTGCCGCTGGGCACGCAGATCACGATGCTGCTGTTGCTGATGCTGACGTCCAAGGGCATGGCCGGCGTGCCGCGCGCGTCGCTGGTGGTGATTGCGGCCACGCTGAACCAGTTCGGCATTCCGGAGGCGGGGCTGCTGCTGATCATGGGGGTCGACCAGTTCCTGGACATGGGCCGGTCTGCCACCAACGCCGTCGGCAACTCGATTGCGGCGGCCGTGGTGGCCAAGTGGGAAGGACAACTGGCCGCCGGGCCCGTGCCGGAGACCGAGAAAGACATACCGGGCGAGGAGCCACGCACCACGGCGGAGGCCTGACGCCATGCGCGGACGGATGCGGCTGGGCAGGGGGTGGATCGGCGCAATGCTGGCCGTGCTGCTGGCGCTGGCGCCCGCGCTGGCTGTGGCGCAGGAGCCCGTGGCGCTGAGCGGCACGCTCAAGAAGGCGCGGGACACTGGCGTGCTGACGATCGGCTATCGGGAGTCGTCGCTGCCGTTCTCGTACCTGAACCAGGCCAGGCGGCCGATCGGCTACGCGATCGACATCTGCCAGGCCATCGTCCAGGCGGCCGCGGCCGAGATCAGCCGCGACGTGGCCGTGCAGTGGGTGCCGGTGACGTCCGAGAACCGCTTCGACGCCATCACGTCCGGCAAGGCTGACCTGGAGTGCGGATCGACCACGCGCAACGCCGAACGGCTGCGCACCGTGGCGTTCTCGCCGGTCATCTTCGTGGCCGGCACCAAGCTGATGGTGCCGCGCAATTCGCCGATCCGGACGTTCCGGGACCTCAAGGGCCGGACCGTGGTGGCCACGGCAGGCACCACCAATGCCAGCACCATCGAGGACCTGTCCAGGCGCTTCCAGCTCGGCATCAACCTGATCCGCGCCCGCGACCACGCCGACGCCTTCGAGGTGCTGCGCCACGGCGGCGCCGATGCCTACGCCGGCGACGACGTGCTGCTGTACGGCTTTTTGGCCCGCCACAACGCCGGCCGGCAGTTTCTGGTGACCAGCGAATTCCTGTCCTACGACCCCTACGGCATCATGCTGCGCCGGGGCGACCCCCAGTTCGCCGCCATCGTCGACAAGACCGTGCGCGACCTGATCACGTCGGGCGAGCTTGAACGGCTGTACAAGCAGTGGTTCCTGAACCGCCTGCCCACCGGCGAACGGCTGGGCATCCCGATGAGCGCCCAGCTCGAAGACATCATCCAGGCAACGCCGCAGCAGCCGGATTGAGTTATTTCCCCCGTTTGGTTGGCTCCCCTCTCCCGGGAGAGGGGAGCGAAATCTGCCGGAACGCTGGTCTTCTCGGACAATCCACGTGCCCCATGTTTTCTCCCCTCTCCCGCAGCGCGGGAGAGGGGTCGGGGGAGAGGGCCCGGCGGTTCAACTTGCGATCCGTCGCGCATCACGCGCTGGCCCTCACCCCCAGCCCCTCTCCCGCAGCGCGGGAGAGGGGTCGGGGGAGAGGGCCCGGCGGTTCAACCTGCGATCCGTCGCGCATCACGCGCTGGCCCTCTCCCCCAGCCCCTCTCCCGCAGGCGGGAGAGGGGAGCCCGGTCGGCGCCGATTAATGCGTTTTGCGTGCCAATCACGGCCATTCACGCACCCTCGACAAGCACAGTTCCCGCATTGTGCATTGCGATGGCGCAAACTGTACTCTTTCTCCCGCGGCTGTTCTGTACGTCCCTCCGATCACATTCCGGGTCTAGTCTGCCAACATCGCAGCGAGCGCCCGCGCACACGGAAAACCGGGCCGGGCGTTCGGGCACTAGTTCTGGAAGCCGCCCCCATGAGTTCGCCCACGCCCGAAAAGGGCCATATCGCGCCCTATACGCACCCGGCCGCCGGCTGGGGAGCGCTCAAGCAAGTTGCCATCAACCTCGTCAAGGAAAAGGTTGGCGGCGGCAAATACAAGACGCTGTTCAAGCAGAACCAGCCGGACGGCTTTGACTGCCCAGGCTGCGCCTGGCCTGACCGGCAGCACGCCTCGACGTTCGAGTTTTGCGAGAACGGCGTCAAGGCCGTGGCGGCCGAGGCCACCAGCAAGCGCGTCACCAACGAGTTCTTCGCCCGGTACACGGTGACCGAGCTGATGCAGCAGTCCGACTACGAGCTGGAACAGCACGGCCGGCTGACGCACCCCATGCGCTACGACGCGGCCACCGACAAGTACGTGCCGGTGGAATGGGACGCGGCGTTCCGCCTGGTCGCGGACCACCTGCGCCGGCTGGACAACCCCGACGCGGCCACGTTCTACACGTCCGGCCGCGCCAGCAACGAGGCGGCGTTCCTGTTCCAGCTGTTCGTGCGGATGTACGGCACGAACAACTTCCCCGACTGCTCGAACATGTGCCATGAGGCCACCAGCCGCGGCCTGCCGGTGACGGTGGGCGTGGGCAAGGCCACGGTGCTGCTCGACGACTTCCAACTGGCCGACACCATCATGGTCTGGGGCCAGAATCCGGCCACCAACCATCCGCGCATGCTCAACGAGCTGCGCGATGCGTCCAGGCGCGGCGCCACCATCGTGTCGATCAACCCGCTCAAGGAGCGCGGCCTGGAGCGCTTTGTCAGCCCGCAGCACGTGACCGAGATGCTGGGCGGCGGCGGCACCCGCATTGCGTCGATGTTCGTGCGGCCCCGGTTGGCCGGCGACTTCGCGCTGCTCAAGGGCCTGGGCAAGCGCGTGATCGAACTGGACGACGCGGCGGTGGCCACCGGCGGCCAGCGCGTGGTCGACGTGGACTTCATCCGCGAGCACACGGCCGATTTCGACGCCTTCGCGGCCGACCTGCGCGCCGAGAGCTGGGCCGACATCGTGGCCGAGTCCGGCGTCACGCGCGCCGACATCGACGCGCTGGCCGACGTCTACGTGAAGAGCGAGCGCACGATCATGTGCTGGGGCATGGGCCTGACGCAGCACAAGGAGTCGGTGCGGACCATCCAGCTGCTGTCCAACGTGATGATGCTGCGCGGCAATATCGGCAAGCCCGGCGCGGGCCTGATGCCGGTGCGCGGCCATTCGAACGTGCAGGGCGACCGCACGATGGGCATCGAGGAACAGCCCGACGACGCCTTCCTGGACCGCCTGGGCGCCACGTTCGGCTTCGAGCCGCCGCGCCATCATGGCCAGGACGTGGTGGCCGCGATCAACGCGATGCTGGCTGGCAAGGTCAAGGTGTTCGTGGGGCTGGGCGGCAATTTCTCGATCGCCACGCCCGACACGCCGCGCACCTGGCAGGCGCTGCGCCAGTGCGACCTGACCGTCAACATCGCCACCAAGCTCAACCGCAGCCACCTGGTCATCGGCCGCGACGCGCTGCTGCTGCCCACGCTGGGCCGCACCGAGATCGACGAGCAGGACGGCGTGCCGCAGGGCGTGACGGTGGAGGATTCGGTCTGCATGGTCCATATCTCGTACGGCATGAACAAGCCGGCGTCGCCGCACCTGTTGTCGGAGACGATGATCGTGGCGCGCATGGCCGACGCCACGCTGGGGTCGAACAAGGTGGACTGGCTGTGGTTCGCGCAGGACTACGCGCGCATCCGTGATGCCATCGAGAAGGTGATTCCGGGCTTCGAGCGCTACAACGAGCGCGTGGCCCGGCCGGGCGGCTTTCACCTGACGCCGGCGTCGCGCAACCGCGTGTGGCGCACGGCGTCGGGCAAGGCGCAGTTCCTGGTGCACCCGATCGACAAGGACACGCCGATCCGGCGCGCCCGCGAGCGCCATGGCGACGCGCTGATGGTGATGATGACCACGCGCTCGCACGACCAGTACAACACCACGATCTACGGGCTGGACGACCGCTACCGCGGCGTGTTCGGCCTGCGCCGGGTGGTGTTCATCAACCCGGCCGACCGCGCGCGGCTGGGGTTTGCCGAGGGTGAGCGGGTGGACATCACGAGCGTCTGGGAAGACGGCGTGACGCGCGACGTGCGGGACTTCCTGCTGGTGGACTACGACATCCCGGCGGGCTGCCTGGGCGCCTACTATCCCGAGACCAACCCGCTGGTGCCGCTGGAAAGCATCGGCGACCGGTCCGGCACGCCGACGTCGAAGTCGATCCCGGTGCTGCTGCGGCGCGCCGCCGCCTGACGCCGGGCGGGAGCGGACCATGGCCGGACGTGGATACGTCACGCGCGAGATCCGGCGCCACCAGGGCGACGCCGTGGCGATGGAAATCGACCAGGTGGCCGAGGAAGTGCCCGTGGCGCTGGTCTACAACGGCATCTCGCACGCCGTGATGATGGCCACGCCGCTGGACCTGGAGCCGTTCGCGGCGGGGTTCTCGCTGACCGAGGGCATCGTCGACGGCGTGCACGAGATCTACGACGTCGAGGTGGAGCCGGGCTGCGACGGCATCGAGGTCCGGCTGGAAGTCAGTCAGCGGGCGTTCATGGCGCTCAAGCAGCGCCGCCGCACGCTGGCCGGCCGCACCGGCTGCGGCGTCTGCGGCATCGAGAGCCTGGCCCTGCTGGACCTGGTGCCCGAGCCGCTGGCCGGCATCCGGCCGGTGTCACCCGATGCGGCGGCCATCCGCCGCGCCGCCGCCGACCTGCGCGCGCGTCAGCATCTGATGGCGGCCACCGGCGGCGTCCATGCCGCCGCGTGGTGCGGCCCGGACGGCCAGCTACGCGCCGTGTTCGAGGACGTGGGGCGCCACAACGCGCTGGACAAGCTGATCGGCCACCTGGCGCGTGCGCGCGAGGCGTTCGGCGAGGGCTTCGTGTTCCTGTCCAGCCGGGCCAGCTACGAACTGGTGCGCAAGGCCGCGCGGATGCAGATTCCGATGCTGGCGACGATCTCGGCGCCCACGTCGCTGGCCATCCGCATCGCGGAACAGGCCGGCGTGCGGCTGCTGAGCTTTTGCCGCCAGGACGGCTTCGTCGAATACACTTCGCCTGGAACCGTAATCGCATCGGAGCCGCCGGTGGCCGCAGGCTGACGCCTGGGGTGTCCGGCTGTCTCCCGGATAACCCCCAGACAAGGCGACAGACCCGTTGGCAACCCTGTACGAAAAGCTCGCGGCCGATATCGAGGCGCTGGTGCAGCAGGGCGTGCTGCTGCCCGGCGAGAAGATCCCGTCCGTGCGCCAGGCCGCGCAGCACCACCGGCTCAGCATCACCACCGTGATCCGGGCCTACCTGCTGCTGGAATCGCGCGGCATCCTGGAAAGCCGCCCGCAGTCGGGCTACTTCGTGCGCGCCCGGCCCGGCGAGCCGGCCATCGACCTGCAGCCCACGCGCCCGGCCACGCGGCCGTCGGCCGTGGACGTGAGCGCGCTGGTGCTGTCCACGCTGCGCTCGATCCGCGCCGACGACGCGGTGCCGCTGGGGTCGCCCTATCCGGACCCCAAGCTCTACCCGTGGCAGCGGATCATCCAGTACGCCAACACCATCGGCAAGCGCTACGACACCTGGAGCGTGCTGGACGACCTGCCGCCCGGATCGCCTGAACTGATCCGCCAGATCACGCGCCGCTACCTGGAAAACGGCTATACGGTCGATCCCAACGAGGTGGTGGTGACGATCGGCGCCACCGAGGCCATCAACCTGTGCCTGCAGGCCGTGGCCCGGCCCGGCGACACGATCGCGGTGGAATCGCCCACCTACTACGCGATGCTGCACGCCATCGAACGGCTGGGCATGCGCGCCGTGGAGGTGGCGACCGACCCGGTGGCCGGCATCGACGTGCAGGCGCTGGCGCGGCTGATCGACGAGCGGCCCGTGGCGGCCTGCATGGTGATGCCGAACTTCCAGAACCCGCTGGGCTTCCAGATGCCCGACGAGCGCAAGCAGGCGCTGGTGGCGCTGCTGACCGCGCGCGACATCCCGGTGATCGAGAACGACGTCTACGGCGAGCTGTACTACGGCGACGCCCATCCCACATCGCTGAAGTCGTACGACACGGCTGGCATCGTGCTGCACTGCTCGTCGTTCTCGAAGACGCTGACCAATGCCTACCGGATCGGCTGGGCGCTGCCGGGCCGCTACCGCCAGAAGGTGGAGCGGCTCAAGTTCCTGAACACGCTGACCACGTCCACCATCCCGCAGCTCGCCATTGCCGAATTCCTGCGCAAGGACGGCTACGACTACCACCTGCGCCGCGTGCGCAAGGCCTACGCCCAGCAGGCCAACATCATGGCCGCCGCGGTGCGGCGCTTCTTCCCGGCCGGCACGCGCGTGTCGCGCCCGGCGGGCGGCTACGTGCTGTGGGTGGAACTGCCCGAGGAGGTGGACGCCATGGCGCTGTACCACGCGGCGCTGGAGCGGCGCATCACGGTGGCGCCGGGGCATATCTTCTCGCCGGTGCCCACGTACACGAACTGCATCCGGCTGAACTACAGCGGCGCGTGGTCCGAAGAGGTGGAATCGGCCGTGATCACGCTGGGCAAGCTGGTGGCGACATTACAAGAAAGGGAGACGACATGACGGACGATGCGGACCGGGCGGACGGACCCGACGAGGACGAGGACCTGCCCGGCGGGGACGATGGGGAGCCGGAAGGCGGGGGGCTGGACCCCACGGTGGCCGTCATCCTGCAGGCCCTGTGGGAGCACCGGTTGACCGAGCCGGACAAGGACCTGTCGCTGGCCCGGCTCAGCAAGCGCGCCGGCGTGCAGATGAGCGTGCTGCGCCGCGTGCTGACCCAGCTCGGCGACGCCGACCTCGTCGAGACAGCCATGGAGGAAGACGGCCGCGGCACGGCCCGGCTGACCGAGGAGGGCGAAGCCATCTGCGGCCAGTTGTTCGACTCACCGGCACCAGGGGACGGCCCGCTGCTGCATTGATCTGGCTCGCGTCAGATTGTCCCGTTGTCTCATAGACTCCGCCGCGCGGCCAGCCCGGTCAGACGACCTTGCCGGGGTTCATCAGGTGCTGCGGGTCCAGCGCCTGCTTGATGGCGCGCATCATCGCCAGTTCCACTTCGCTCTTGTAGCGGCGGTTTTCCTCGACCTTGAGCTGACCCAGGCCGTGCTCGGCCGAGATCGAGCCGTCGTGGGCCTGGACGCTGTTGTGGACGATCAGGTTGATGGCGTCCTGGTGCTGCAGGAACTGGTCGTGGTCGACGCCGGCCGGTGGCGACACGTTGTAGTGCAGGTTGCCGTCGCCAAGATGGCCGAAGGTGACCATGCGGGCGCCCGGGAAGGCGTCCTGGACCAGCGCGTCGGTGGTCTCGATGAAATCGGCCACGCGCGAGATCGGCACGGCGATGTCGTGCTTGATGTTCTTGCCTTCCTCCACTTGGGCCAGTGGAATGTGCTCGCGCAGGTTCCAGAAGTCGCGCGACTGCTGGACGGATTCAGCGACCACGGCGTCGGTGACCACGCCGGCGTCCAGGGCGGCCTCCATCATCGTCTCGAAGATGCCGCGCGCGTGCTGCTCGCCCTCGCTGTCGGACAGCTCCAGCAGCACCACCTGCGGATGGTGCTCGGCAAACGGGTAGCGCAGCTGCGGAAAATGCCGCGTGACCAGTTCCATGCACATGGCCGACATCAGCTCGAAGCCGGTCAGCATGGCGCTGGCGTGGGACTGGGCGATGGCCAGCAGCGCCAGCGCGGCGCGCGGGCTTGGCACGGCGGCCAGCGCCGTCACGCGGGCGCGCGGGGCCGGGAACAGCTTCATGACCGCGGCCGTGATGATGCCGAGCGTGCCTTCGGCACCGATGAACAGGTCGCGCAGGTCGTAGCCGGTGTTGTCCTTGCGCAGGCCGCGCAGGCCGTTCCAGACCTCGCCGCGCGCGGTCACTACCTCCAGGCCCAGGCACAGCTCGCGGGTATTGCCATAGCGCAGCACGGCGGTGCCGCCGGCATTGGTCGACAGGTTGCCGCCGATCGTGCAGCTGCCCTCGGCCGCCAGCGACAGCGGGAACAGCCGGCCATGCTCGCGCGCCACGTCCTGCAACTGCTGGAGGATCACGCCGGCCTCCACCGTGATCGTGTTGTTGAGCGGGTCCACCTGCCGCACGCGGTTCAGCCGCTGGAGCGACAGCACCACCACGCCGCGCGCGGCCGCGTCGCCGCCGGCCGGCGTGGCGCCGCCGCACAGGCCCGTGTTGCCGCCCTGCGGCACCACGGCAATGCGGTGCGCGTGGCAGGCGTGCATCACGGCGGCCACCTCGTCGGTGTTGCCGGGCCGCAGCACGGCCAGCGCGTCACCGGTGTAGCGGCGGCGCCAGTCGGTCAGGTAGGGCGCCTTGTCGGCCGCGTCGGTCAGCACGTTGGACGGGCCGACGGCGGCGCGGCAGAGATCGAGGAACGAGTCGGAGTGCACGGTGGACATGGCGGACATGGGCGCTCAGGGGGAGGGGGCCGATCGGGCGAGGGCCTTGGCGCGGCGCTTGTAGGGCCGCAGGTAAAGGATCGTGGCGACGAAGAACAGCAGCGTCAGCGCGACTTCCGCCCACGCCAGCCACGACGACGGGGCGCGGTCGCTAGTGGCGCGCACGATGCCTTCGGTGAAATAGAGCAGGATCAGCATCGACGACCACTGCATCGTGTAGCGGTTGCGCCGCCATACGCCGCGCAGCACCGGCAGCAGCAGCACGAACTTGGCGATCAGCCACGAGCCGCCGGGCCGCAGCGGCGCCAGGAACCATTCCCAGGCGATACACAGCGCGATCAGCGCCAGCAGGCTGGCCAGGCTCAGGTACCAGAGGCGCGGGCTGTGCAGCGCGGCGTCGTCGGAAGGGGCCGGCATCATGCGGCGAGCTTCAGGGCGGTCTGGGCCAGGCGGCGGCCCATGGCGGTGGCCAGCGCGGCTTCCTGGTCGGTGACCGGGCCGTGGTTGTCCACGTGCGCGTGATGGCTCGGGCCGTACGGCGTGCCGCCGGCCGTGGTCGTCATCAGGCCGGCTTCGGAATAGGGCAGGCCGACGATCAGCATGCCGTGGTGCAGCAGCGGCAGCATCATCGACAGCAGCGTGGTTTCCTGGCCGCCATGCAGGCTGCCCGTCGACGTGAACACGCAGGCCGGCTTGCCGGACAGCCCGCCCGCCAGCCACTGCGCGACGGTGCCGTCGAGGAAGTACTTCATCGGGGCCGCCATGTTGCCGAAGCGGGTGGGGCTGCCGAGCGCCAGCCCGGCGCATTCCTCAAGGTCGCGCAGTTCGGCATAGGGCGCGCCTTCGGGCGGGATGTCGGAAGCGGTGGCCTCGCAGACCGTGGATACCGGCGGCACGGTGCGCAGGCGCGCCTGGGCGCCGGGCACGCTCTCAATGCCGGTGGCGATCAGTTCGGCCAGTCTGCGGGTGGCGCCGTGGCGGCTGTAGTAGAGGACGAGGATGTCGGTCATGGATGGACGGGCGGCGGGACGGCGGACGGTGTACGGCAGGGCCGCCGGCTGGCTGGCGGGCCCGCGGTGCGGGCGCCGCGGAACGATCCGCGTATTATAGTTGGGGCGCTGCCGGAAGTGCCGCGTGGGCGGCCCGGCCGCCGCTGTCATCGATTCGAGAGGAGAACGTCCCCGCATGTCCGCCCCCCGCATTGCCCGCCTGCGCAGGGAATGGAACCTGCAGAAGGTGCGCGCACTGTCCCGCTACGCGCTGCGCCGCGCCGGCGAGAACCGCCTGCCGCAGGTGGCCGCCAGCCTGACGTTCACGACGTTCCTGTCCGTCGTGCCGGTGCTGACGGTGGCCTTTGCGCTGCTGGCCGCGTTCCCGGTGTTCCGCGACTTCCGCGGCCAGATCGAGGCGTTCCTGTTCCAGAACCTGATCCCGGGCGGCAATATCAGCGATTCGGTGTCGCGCTACCTGGGCCAGTTCGCCAAGAGCGCGCGCGGCCTGACCGCGCTGGGCCTGGGCGGACTGATGGTGACGTCGGTGCTGACGATGCTGACCGTGGAAGACGCGCTGAACGCGATCTGGCGCGTCAAGCGGCGGCGCCCGTTCGCGCAGCGGGTGCTGGTGTTCTGGGCCGTGCTGACGCTGGGGCCGGTGCTGATCGGCGGCAGCCTGTCGATCAGCTCGTACCTGATATCGATCTCGATGGGCTACGTCGGCAACCTGCCGTTCGGGCTCGGGCTGCTGGTCAGCCTGGTGCCGGTGGCGCTGACCGCCGTGGCATTTGCGTTTCTGTACATGGCCGTGCCGTACGCCTACGTCGACTGGCGCGATGCGATCTTCGCCGGCATCGTGGCCGCCGTGGCGTTCGAGGTGGCCAAGCGCGCCTTCGGCTATTTCATTACCCATATCCCCACCTACACGGCCGTCTACGGGACGTTTGCCGTGCTGCCGCTGTTCCTGCTCTGGATGTACGTGAGCTGGCTGGTCACGCTGCTGGGCGCGACGATCGCGTCGAACCTGCCCGTGATCCGCGAGGGCCACTGGCGGCGCCGCACGTTCGCCGGCAGCGAATTCTTCGACGCGCTGGGCGTGCTCTATGTGCTCTATCGCGCCCGCGACGAGGTGCCGCGCAGCATGGGCGAACTGGAGATTGGGCGCAAGCTGCGGGTGGAGGCCGACTACCTGGCCGGGCTGCTGGCCAAGCTCAAGGCCATGCACCTGGTCGGCAAGCTCCAGCAGGATCGCGGGCAGGCGCACTGGGCGCTGCTGTGCGATCCGGCGCAGGTCACGCTGCGGATGCTGCACGACCGGCTGGTGCTGAACCTGGCGCGCCTGCCGCGCACGGCGCTGGCCCAGCAGATGCGGGGCGTGGAGGTGCTGCGCGGCATCCTGGACAACCCCCAGCTCGACCAGCCGCTCGAAGCGGTGTTCCGCCAGCAGACGGCCGGCGTGGCTGCCAACGAGGCGCCCGAGGCGCCCGACCCTGCCAGCGCCGCCGCCCAGCCGGCGCGCCAGCCCGACCTGCCGCGCCACGCCTAGCCGACGGCCGGCGCCGGTTCAGAAGCGGATCTTGCCGCGCAGGATGTCCGCGTACATCACCCAGTCGCCCATCAGGCTGTAGAACGGGTGCCGGAACGTGGCCGGGCGGTTTTTCTCGAAGCCGAAATGGCCGATCCAGGCAAACGCGTAGCCCGACACCAGCGCGCCCAGCAGCCACCAGAAATTTCCGGTCACGACCAGCGCCACCAGGCAGGCCAGCGCCAGCGTCGACCCGACGAAATGCAGCCGTCGGCAAGTGCGGTTGCGGTGCTCGTTCAGGTAGAACGGGTAGAAGTCGGCAAAGCGCGCGAATTCCTTGGCGTGGGTCTGGGCCATGGCAGTCTCCTTGGGGGCGAGTCGGGTTGGGCTCAGCGGGCAGCGCGCGCGAACGCGGCCAGCGCGTCGAGAACGTCGTCGGGACGCTCGCCCATCAGCGCATGGCCCGCCGGCACCGTGACCACGCGGGCCTGCTTCATCCGGGCCGCCAGCGCCTGGGCGGCCTTGGGCGACGTCATCATGTCCTTGCTGCCCACCACGAACAGCGCCGGACAGGCCACGGCGGCGGCCGCTTCCTCGCCATGCGCGTAGGCGTTGCAGGCCGAGAAGTCGGTGTGGAAGACGTGGGCGTCCGGGTTGCGGGCCGACACGCGCTCCATCAGCCGCTGGCTGCCGCCATGCATCCACGCGCCCGGGCCGGGCGACGACGGCTTGCTGGCCAGGCTGGAGATCGACCACTGGTTGACCATGGCAATGGCGTCCGCCTCTCGGTGCAGCGCGGCGTCGAGCAGCGCGTCGGACACTTTCATCGGATAGGCCGTGGCCAGCAGGCCGATGCCGCGCACCGCCTGCGGATGCCGCGCCGCGCATTCGAGCGCGATCAGCGACCCCATGCTGTGGCCGAACACCAGCGCCGGCGCCGTCACCCCGGCTGCCGCCAGCAGCGCGACGACCCAGTCGGCCATGGCCTCGACTGTGTCCAGCGGCGCGCCGGCGCTGCGGTTGTGGCCGGGCAGGTCGACGGCCAGCACCGAGAACCCGTGGTTGGCAAACCAGCGCGTCTGCAGCGCCCAGACGCTGTGGTCGTTCTGCGCGCCGTGCACGAACACGGCGCAGGGCAGGGCCGGGTCGAACGGCTTGCCGCCGGTGTAGGCATAGGCCTCGTGGCCGGAAACGGTCAGTTTCATGACGCCTTGCCCCCCTTCGCCATGGCCTTCTCGGCGGCCTTGAGACCGCGCTTGAGGTCGTCGACGAGGTCGTCCGGGTCCTCCAGGCCGATCGACAGCCGGATCGTGCCCTCGCCGATGCCGGCGGCCTGCAGCGCCGCCGCGTCCATGCGGAAATGGGTGGTCGAGGCCGGGTGGATGACCAGCGAGCGGGCGTCGCCGACGTTGGCCAGGTGCGAGAACAGCGACAGGCTTTCGATAAAGCGCTGCCCGGCCTGCCGGTCGGCCTTGAGGTTGAAGCTGAACACCGCGCCGCAGCCGCGCGGCAGTAGCCGTTTGGCTAAAGCGTAGTCGGGGTGCGATTCCAGTTCGGGGTAGGCCACCGACTCGACCATCGGATGGCCGGCCAGGAACTGCACCACGCGGCGCGTGTTGTCGACATGGCGCGCCATGCGCAGCGGCAGCGTCTCGATGCCCTGCAGCAACTGCCAGGCTGCCATCGGATTCATGCAGGCGCCAAAGTCGCGCAGGCCCTCGCGGCGGGCGCGCAGCAGGAACGGCGCCACCGTGCTTTCCTCGGTGAACACCATGTTGTGGAAGCCCGCGTACGGCTCGGACAGTTCCGGAAAGCGCCCGGACGCCTCGAAATCGAACGTGCCGCCTTCGGCCAGCACGCCGCCGATGGTGGTGCCATGGCCGCCCAGGAACTTGGTGGCCGAGTGGTAGAGCAGGCCGGCGCCATGGTCGAACGGCCGCAGCAGGTAAGGCGTGGTGAACGTGGAATCGACCAGCAGCGGGATGCGGTGGTCCCGGCCGATCTGCGCCACGGTCTCGATGTCGAGCACGTCCAGGCCCGGGTTGCCGAGCGTCTCGCCGAACAGCAGCCGGGTCTCCGGGCGGATGGCGGCGCGCCAGGCGTCGATGTCGCGCGGGTTGACGAACGTGGTCTCGATGCCGAAGCGGCGCAGCGTGTAGTGCAGCAGGTTGTGCGAGCCGCCGTAGAGCGCGCTCGACGCGACGATGTGGGCGCCGGCCCCCATCAGCGTGGCCACGGCCAGGTGCAGCGCGGCCTGGCCCGAGGCGGTGCCGATGGCGCCCGCGCCGTTTTCCAGCGCGGCCACGCGCTCCTCGAACACGGCCACGGTGGGGTTGCTGATGCGCGAGTAGACGTGGCCGGCGCGCTCCATGTTGAACAGCGACGCGGCGTGCTCGCTGTCCCGGAAGACAAATGACGTGGTCAGGTGGATCGGTGTGGCGCGGGCCCCGGTGGCGGGGTCCGGCGCGGCGCCGGCGTGCAGGGCCAGCGTGTCGAAGCGGCTGCCAGACGATGTGGACATGGCGGGAAGGGCCCGGCGCGCCGGGCCGCGAGTGGTGGCTGTCGTCCGGCATCCTAGCACCATGGGCCCCCCGCGCAACACCGGGTATTTCCCGCCGCGCGGGCCGCCTGGCAGGCCGTGCCGGGGGCGTCCGGACGCGGTCTGGCGGTGGGCGGGACGGCGGCCCGGGTGGCGCCCTGGAGGCCGCGCTCGCTTTACTTGAGACGGCGGTTTGGGCTAGGATCGGCCATCGGGCCCGCGCCACGCACATGGCAAGACAGGGCACCCCCGGAGACACCATCATGAAAGTCAGCGACATCCTGCAGATCAAGGGCAACACGCTCTACACCGTCACGCCGGATACCCCGCTGGAGCAGGCCATCGAGACCATGGCCGCGCACGACATCGGCTCGCTCGTGGTCATGGAGTACGGCGATCTCGTCGGCATGCTGACGTTCCGCGAGGTCATCGAGACGCTGGCCGCCAACCGCGGCACGCTGGGCCCGCACAGCATCCGCAAGGTCATGGACGACGCGCCGCTGACCTGCACCCCCGAGACCGACGTCAACGAGGTGCGCCGCATGATGCTGGAGCGCCACACCCGCTACCTCCCCGTGCTGGAAAAGCGCACGCTGATGGGCGTGATCTCGTTCTACGACGTAGCCAAGGCCGTGGTGGAGGAGCAGAGCTTCGAGAACCGGATGCTCAAGGCGTACATCCGCGACTGGCCCGAGGAGAAGGCGCAGCCGGCCCAGCCGGCCGCCGAGGCGCCCGGGCAGCCGGCGCGCTGACCGCCCGCCGGCCTGTCCGGCATCCCCCAATTTTGAGATTTCTGCCGTAGCCGGCGATGCCCGGTGCTGGCATGATGGCGGCGAACTGATGCCCCGGCGGGTCACCGGGGTCCACTTCCTGTTTGCCATCGATGAGCCAAGAAAGCCAGTTTCGCCTGCTCGGCCTGCGCCGGTTCGCCCCGTTCTTCTGGACGCAGTTCCTCGGGGCCATGAACGACAACGTCTTCAAGGTCGCCTTCACCTCGCTGGTCACCTACCACGCCACGCTGTTCGAGGGCGTCGACGCCCATAGCGCGGCCTTCCTGATCTCGGCCATCTTCATCGCGCCGTTCGTGCTGTTTTCCGCCACCAGCGGCCAGATCGCCGACAAGATCGAGAAGTCGCGGCTGATCCGGCTGGTCAAGACGATCGAAATCGCGATCATGCTGCTCGGGCTGGCCGGCTTCTACCTGCACAGCGCCCCGCTGCTCTACGCGGGCACGTTCCTGATGGGGCTGCACTCCACGGTCTTCGGGCCGGTCAAGTTCGCCTACCTGCCGCAGCACCTGGACCAGACCGAACTGGTGGGGGGCAACGGACTCGTGGAAATGGGCACCTTCGTGGCGATCCTGCTCGGCACGCTGGTGGGCGGCGAGATGGCCGGGCTGACCGGCGCCGACGGCACGGTGGTCGGGCCGCTGTACGTGGGCATCGTCTGCGTGGCGATTGCCGTGGCGGGGCGGGCGGTGTCGCAGGGCGTGCCGCTGTCGCCGGCGCCGCAGCCGGACCTGCGCATCAACTGGAACCCGTTCACCGAGACGTGGCGCAACCTGATGCTGGCCCGCGAACGCCGCGTGGTGTTCCTGAGCCTGCTGGGCATCTCGTGGCTGTGGTTCCTGGGCGCCACGTTCCTGACGTCGTTCTTCAGCTTTGCCAAGGACGTGCTGGGCGGGGACCAGAACGTGGTCACGCTGCTGCTGGCCGTGTTCTCGGTGGGCATCGGCACGGGGTCGCTGCTGTGCGAGCGGCTGTCCGGGCGCCACGTGGAAATCGGGCTGGTGCCGTTCGGCTCGATCGGCATGACCGTGTTCGCGGTGGACCTCTACTTCGCCACGCAGGGCCAGTCGGCCGGGGCGACGCTGAGCGGCGTGGGCGGCTTCCTGGCCCAGCCGGGACACTGGCGCGTGCTGTTCGACCTGTTCTGCCTGGCGATGTTCGGCGGCTTCTACAGCGTGCCGCTCTACGCGCTGATCCAGAGCCGGTCCGCGCCCACGCACCGCGCCCGGATCATCGCCGCCAACAACATCCTGAACAGCTTCTTCATGATCGGCGCGTCGCTGCTGGGGGTGTTCATGACCCAGGCCGGCTACTCGATCCCGCAGCTTTTCCTGGTGGTGGGGCTGCTCAACGCGGTGGTGGCCATCTATATCTACTCGCTGGTGCCCGACTTCCTGCTGCGGTTCATCGCCTGGCTGCTCGTGCACACGATCTACCGGTTGCGCCGGATCAACGCCGAGCGGATTCCGGAGCAGGGCGCGGCGCTGCTGGTCTGCAACCACGTGAGCTTTGCCGATGCGGTGGTGCTGATGGCGGCCAGCCCCCGGCCGGTGCGGTTCGTGATGGACCACAACATCTTCAAGGTGCCGGGGCTGTCGTGGTTCTTCCGGCAGGCCAAGGCGATTCCGATTGCCCCGGCGCGCGAGAACCCTGAACTGCTGGCGCGCGCGTACGACGCGGTGGCGGCGGCGCTGGCCGACGACGAGCTGGTCTGCATCTTCCCCGAGGGCAGGATCACGGCCGACGGCGAGATCAACCCGTTCCGCTCGGGCGTGTCGCAGATCATCCAGCGCACGCCGGTGCCGGTGGTGCCGATGGCGCTGCGTGGCCTGTGGGGCAGCTTCTTCTCCCGCAAGGGCGCCCCGGCGATGACGCGGCCGTTCCGGCGCGGCCTGCTGAGCAAGCTGGAACTGGTGGTCGGGGAACCCGTGCCCCCCGAGGCGGCGACGCCGGAGGGATTGCAGCAGATGGTCCTGGCCCTGCGCGGCGACTGGAAATAATCATGATCACGCTCTACACGTTCGGGCCGGCGTTCGGCCTGCCCGATGCCAGCCCGTTCGTCATCAAGGCCGAGATGCTGCTGAAGCTGGCCGGCCTGCCGTACCAGACGCGGCGCGGCAACCTGCGCCGGGCGCCCAAGGGCAAGCTGCCGTACCTGGACGACATGGGCCGGCTGGTGGCCGACTCCACGCTGATCCGCTGGCACATCGAGAAGACGTACCACATCGACTTCGATGCCGGGCTGTCGGCCGCCGAGCGCGGCACGGCCTGGGCGGTCGAGAAGCTGCTGGAAGACAATCTCTACTGGGCCGTGGCGCGGGTGCGCTGGCTGGAAGGCGACAACTTCGAGCGCGGGCCGGCACAGTTCTTCGGCATGGTGCCGGCGCCGCTGCGCGGACTGGTCAAGGCGCTGGTGAAGCGCAAGGTGCGCCAGATGCTGTGGTCGCAGGGCCTGGGGCGGCACAGCGCCGAGGAAATGACCGCGATGGCGGTGCAGGGCGTGAAGGCCATCGCCGACATCCTGGGCGACAAGCCGTACCTGATGGGCGAGCGCCCCTGCGGCGCGGACGCCACGCTGTTCGCCTTTGCCGCCAGCCTGCAGACGCCGGTCTTCGACACGCCGATCCGGGCGGCGGCCGAGTCCCATGCCAACCTGCAGGCCTATCTGGCGCGGATGCGGCGGCAGTTCTATGCCGATTTTGTCGGGCAGGGGGTGTTTGCGGCGGAATCGGGCGCGCCGGGCCCGGTGGAGGCGGCCGCCGGGGCCTAATGGCCGTACAATGTAGGCCGTCCCCAATTCCTGTGCGGTTTCGATCATGTCCGGCAATACCCTCGGCCTGCTTTTCACTGTCACCACATTCGGCGAATCGCACGGACCGGCCATCGGCGCGGTCGTGGATGGCTGCCCGCCGGGCATGTCGCTGACCGAGGCCGACATCCAGATCGACCTTGACCGCCGCAAGCCCGGCACGTCGCGCCACGTGACGCAGCGGCAGGAGCCGGACCAGGTGGAAATCCTGTCCGGGGTGTTCGAGGGCAAGACCACGGGCACGCCGATCTGTCTGCTGATCCGCAACACGGACCAGCGCAGCAAGGACTACGGCAACATCGTCGAAACCTTCCGGCCGGGGCACGCCGACTACACCTACTGGCACAAGTACGGCATCCGCGACTACCGCGGCGGCGGCCGCTCGTCGGCGCGCCTGACCGCCCCCGTGGTGGCGGCGGCGGCCATTGCGAAGAAATGGCTGCGCGAGCAGTACGGCACCGAGATACGCGGCTACATGTCGCAGCTCGGCGAAATCGCGGTGCCGTTCACGGACTGGAAGCACGTACCCGAGAACCCGTTCTTCGCGGCCAACGCCGACATCGTGCCCGAGCTCGAAACGTATATGGACGCGCTGCGCAAGGATGGCGATTCCGTGGGCGCGCGGATCGAGGTGGTGGCCAGCGGCGTGCCGGTGGGCCTGGGCGAGCCGCTGTTCGACAAGCTCGACGCCGACATCGCCCACGCCATGATGGGTATCAACGCGGTCAAGGGCGTGGAAATTGGCGCCGGCTTCGACAGCGTGGCCCAGCGCGGCACGGTCCATGGCGACGAACTGACGCCCGAGGGCTTCCGGACCAATCACTCGGGCGGCGTGCTCGGTGGTATTTCGACCGGCCAGGACGTCACGGTGTCGCTGGCGATCAAGCCGACGTCGAGCATCCGCACGGCGCGCGAGTCGATCGACAAGGCCGGGCAGCCGGCCAGCGTCGAGACGTTCGGCCGCCACGACCCGTGCGTGGGCATCCGCGCCACGCCGATTGCCGAGGCAATGCTGGCGCTGGTGCTGATGGACCACGCGCTGCGCCACCGCGCCCAGTGCGGCGACGTGCAGGTCGACACCCCGCGCATCCCGGCGCAGGTCAAATCCTGAGCACCACCGCTTACCGGCCCGGGTCGATCGACCCGGCCACCTATCTCCGTTTCGGACTCTTCTATCTCGGCTACTACGGCTACGTCGGCGTGATCTCGCCTTACGTCAGCCTGTTCTTCGCCGACCGGGGCTTCTCGCCGGTGCAGATCGGCGTGCTGATGGCCTGCTTCCAGCTCAGCCGCATTGTCGGGCCTTACCTGTGGGGCTGGCTGTCTGACGTCATGCACACGCGGGTCCGGCTGCTGCGGCTGGCGGCGGTCACGTCGCTGCTGGCGTTCCTGGCCGTGCCGGGCGTGCATGGCTACGGCGCGATGATGGCGATGATGATCGGGCTTAATCTGATTACCAGCGCCATGTCGCCGCTGGGCGATGCGCTGACAATCTCCACGCTGCGGCGGCATGGCGCCTTCGACCATCGCTACGGCCGCGTGCGCATGTTCGGCTCGGTGGGCTTCATCGGCGCCGTGCTGCTGGGCGGGGCGCTGTTCGAGCACTTCGGGATGCAGGCGTTTCCGTGGCTGGCCAGCGCCATGCTGGCGCTGTTCGCGCTGGTGGTCTTCGGCCTGCGCGACGCGGAAGAGGACACTTCGCACGTCAAGCCGCCGCCAGCCCTGCCTCTGCTGCGACGGCCCGACGTGGCGTGGTTCCTGGCGTCGGCGTTCCTGATGATGTTCGCGCACGCGGCGCTGTACGTGTTCTATTCGCTGTACCTGGCGCAGCTTGGCTATAGCAAGATCGCCATCGGCGCGATGTGGACCATCGGCGTGGTTGCGGAGATCGTGTTCTTCTTCTACCAGGGCCGGCTGTTCGGCGCGCTGGCGCTGCGGACGATCCTGGCCGGCACGTTCGTGCTGGCCGCGCTGCGCTTTGGCGTGACCGGCTACCTGGCCGAGTATGTCTGGCTCATGGCCGTGGTCCAGACGCTGCACGCGGCCACCTTCGGCGCGCACCACAGCGCCAGCCTGAAGCGGCTGCAGCGCTGGTTCGCCGGGCCGCTGCAGGGCCGGGGGCAGGCGCTGTACACGGGAATTTCCTACGGGCTCGGCGGCACGCTGGGCGGGCTGGCGATGGGCTGGACGTGGAAGACGCTGGCGCCGATGCACACGTTCGGGCTCGCGGCGGCCGCCGCGCTGGTCGGGGCGGTATGTGCGGCGATGAGTTTCCGGGGCGAGGGCGCGCGGACGGATTGATGTGGTTTGCGCCCGTCTGCCGCATGGCGGGGGAGGGGCGCCAGAACAGTCAGTCCTTCAACAATCCCGCTACCCGTTCCGCGATGGCTAGCGATGACGTCAGGCCGGGCGATTCGATGCCGAACAGGTTTGCCAGCCCCGGCACGCCATGGGTCTGCGGGCCGTCGATGCGGAAGTCGGCGGCTGTCTCGCCCGGGCCGCTGATCTTGGGGCGGATGCCCGCGTAGCCCGGTTGCAGGGCGCCGTCGGCCAGGCCGGGCCAGTAGCGGCGCACTTCGGCGTAGAAGCTGTCGGCATCGTGGGGCGGGACGCTGTACTCGATCTCGTCGATCCAGCGCACGTTGGGGCCGAAACGCGCCTGGCCGCCCAGATCGAGCGTCAGGTGGACGCCCAGCCCGGCCGCTTCCGGCACCGGGTAGATCAGCCGCGAGAACGGCGCCCGGCCGGCCAGCGTGAAATAGCAGCCCTTGGCGTAGAACTGCGGCGGGATGTGGGCGGGCGGGATACCGTCGATCCGGCGCGCCAGATCGGGCGCGGTCAGGCCGGCCGAATTGATTACCGTGCGCGCCAGCAGCGTGGTCGGGCCCTCGGCGCCGCCGATGTCGAGCCGGATGCCATCGGGCGTGACCGCGCCGGACAGCACCGGCGACTGCACGGCCAGCATCGCGCCAGCCTGTTCGGCATCGCCCAGCAGCGCGGTCATCAGGCCGTGGCTGTCGATGATGCCGGTTGATGGCGACAGCAGCGCCGCGTGGCATTCGAGCTGCGGTTCCAGCGCGCGCGCTTCGTCCCGGGTGAGCAGGCGCAGGTCGTGCACGCCGTTGGCCTCGGCCTTGGCGCGGATACCGGCCAGCGTGGCCACCTGGGCCTCGCTGGTGGCGACGATCAGCTTGCCGCAGCGCTGGTGGGTCACGTGGTGGCTGGCGCAGTAGTCGTAGAGCATGGTCTTGCCGCGCACGCACAGCTCGGCTTTCAGCGAACCGGCCGGATAGTAGATGCCGGCGTGGATGACTTCGCTGTTGCGGGCGCTAGTGATCGTGCCGAAGGCGTTTTCGGCTTCGAGGATGATGACTTCGCGGCCCTGCTGCGCCATGGCGCGCGCCACGGCCAGCCCGACCACCCCGGCGCCGATCACGACGCAATCTACCTGTTCCATCTCTGTCTGCTCCTGATTGTCTTGTGGGTGTCTTGTGGATGTCCGGTCGGCTGTCAGGCCAGTCCCATGCGCGCCGCCGCCGCTTCCAGGTGCGCGGTGGCTGCCGCGCGGGCCGCCACGGGGTCGCCCCGGACGATGGCATCGACCAGCGCCGCGTGCTCGGCGTCGGCCGCGCGCGGGGTGGCACCGTCGGCCCGCAGGCGGGCGGTGTTTTCCCAGGCGTGCTGGCGGGCAACCAGCAATTGCTGGCTGACGAAATCGGTCAGGCCGGTGAAGCACGGGTTGTGGCCGGCCTGGGCAATGGCATGATGGAACGCGATGTCGGCCGCCGCCGCGCTCGGGAAGTCATCGGCATGGCGCTGCATCGCGGCCAGGGCGTCGCGCATGACGGCCACGTCGGCGTCGGTGCGGCGCAGCGCGGCCATTTCGGCGCAGGCGGTTTCCACCACGCGGCGCAGTTCGAACAACTGGGCCAGCGTGGGGCCGCCGTCCGGGGCGCTGGCCAGCCGCCAGACCTGGCCGCCCGGCGTCTCGGACACATAGGCGCCAGACCCCTTGCGCGTGACCAGCACGCCGTCGGCCTTGAGCAGCGCGATGGCTTCGCGGACGATGGGGCGGCTTACGTCGAAAGTGTCGGCCAGCGCGGCCTCGGCGGGCAGCCGCTCGCCCGTGGCGAATAGGCCGGCGGCGATGTCGTCGCGCAGGGCCTGGGCGATACGGCTGGCGAGGGTGGCGGGGCGGGACAAGCGGTCCATGCGGATCGATGGGGTTGTCAGGCTGTCTGACAGATTTCAGGGTTTGGCGATTCTGCGTTGTCATCTGACCGAGGTCAAGCGGATTTGCCGCGTCATGGCGCATAACGCACACAGTCAGCGTACGGCGGCGCCGATGCCCCCTCGGTAGGGGTCAAGGTTGACGCAGAACTGTCGATAGCTGACCCATCCGGTTGCGCACCCTGTCGATCCTGTGCAGCCCCGTTCACTATTACCGTCGCGCCGGGCGGCGCTTCATGGAGACCCATCCGCCATGATCCCTTTGACTCCGCAGGACCTGCCCGTGGGTCAGCCGTTGCCCTGGTCGTTGCTCGACGGGCAGGGCAACCTGATGCTGGGCAGCGGCAGCATCATCCCCGATGCGCGCGACCTGGCGCTGATGTTCCGCCACGGCACCGTCTGCCGGCCCGATGACATGCCGGAGGCGGGCAACGAGCCCGACGCCCATGGGGCGTCGCGGCTTGCGGCCGGCCCGCTGGGCCTGCAGGTCGGCACGCTGCTGCACGTCAAGACGCCCGGCGACACCACGCGCGCCGCGGCCAGCCGGCTGATCGGCTTCATCGAACATGGCCTGTTCGTGACGTGGCCCACGCTGGGCGGCCGCGAGCTGGCGATCAATGCAGGCGAGGACCTGCTGCTGCGCGGCTTCTCGGGGCACGCCATCCACAGTTTCACGTCGACGGTCACGGCCGTCTGCCGCAGCCCGTTCCGCTACCTGGTGCTGTCGGCGCCGGCGCAGACCGCCCAGATGCCGGTGCGGCGCGCGGCGCGGGTGCCCACGCGGCTGGCCGCCTATCTGGTCGAGAACCTGGAGGGCGCGGACGCCGACGAAGCGGTGGCGCAGGACCTGGCGCTGGACGCCGCGGCCTGCCCCGATGCGCGGATGAGCGAAGGGCTGGCGCGGCTGGGGCTGCTGTCGGACCTGAGCACGGGCGGCGCGCTGGTGCAGACATCGTCGCCGGCGCCCGCGGTGGGCCAGCGTGTGCGGCTGCGCTTCCAGTTGCGGACGGGATCGCTCGACACCGAGATCACGGTCGACGGCGCCGTGCGTAGCGCGCCCGCGCAGGACGACGACGAGTTTCCCGCCTTCGGCGTGGCATTCGACGCGCTGGGCGAGCGCGAGCTGACGCTGCTGCAGTGCTTCATCTACGAGCAACTGCTGGCGTCGACCTGCATGCCGGTCTCGGGCAACTAGCCCGGCCGGCCTGGCCCGCGCGCCAGATCGCGGGATCGCTGGATCGTTGGATCACCAAAGAAAAACGCCGGCGCAAGGGCCGGCGTCTTGTCGTCGGGCGGCACCCTTGGCGGGGCGCCGCGCGGCTTACATGCCTACGTAGTTCGGGCCGCCACCGCCTTCCGGCGTGACCCAGACGATGTTCTGGGTGGGGTCCTTGATGTCGCAAGTCTTGCAGTGCACGCAGTTCTGCGCGTTGATCTGCAGGCGTTCCTTGCCTTCGTCGTTCTGCACGAACTCGTAGACGCCCGCCGGGCAGTAGCGCGACTCGGGGCCGGCGTACTTTTCCCAGTTGATGTCGACCGGCACGCTGGCGTCCTTGAGCGTCAGGTGGGCCGGCTGGTTTTCCTCGTGGTTCGTGTTGCTGATGAACACCGACGACAGCCGGTCGAACGTCAGCTTGCCGTCCGGCTTCGGATACTCGATCTTCTGGCACTCGGCAGCCGGCTTCAGGTAGACGTGGTCCGGCTTCTCGCGGTGGATGGTCCAGGGCGGGTTGCGGATGCCCAGCTTCGGCAGCAGCCACTGCTCGATGCCGGTCATCAGCGTGGCCGTGGTGCGGCCCTTCTTGAACCATTGCTTGAAGTTCTTGGCCTGCAGCAGTTCCTTGTGCAGCCAGCTCTGCTCGAAGGCGGCCGGGTAGGCCGTCAGCTCGTCGTGCTGGCGGCCGGCCTGCAGCGCGTCGAAGGCCGCCTCGGCGGCCAGCATGCCGGTCTTGATCGCGGCGTGGCTGCCCTTGATGCGCGATGCGTTCAGGTAGCCCGCGTCGCAGCCGACCAGCGCGCCGCCCGGGAACACCGTCTTCGGCAGCGACAGCAGGCCGCCGGCCGTGATGGCGCGCGCGCCGTAGCCGATGCGCTTGCCGCCTTCGAAATACTGGCGGATTTCCGGATGGGTCTTGAAACGCTGGAATTCCTCGAACGGCGACAGCCACGGGTTGGTGTAGTCCAGGCCCACCACAAAGCCGACGGCCACCTTGTTGTCCTCCATGTGGTAGAGGAACGAGCCGCCGTAGGTGGCCGGGTCCAGCGGCCAGCCGGCCGTGTGGACCACCAGGCCGGGCTGGTGCTTGGCCGGGTCGATTTCCCACAGTTCCTTCAGGCCGATGCCGTAGCTCTGCGGGTCCTTGCCGGCGTCGAGCTTGTAGCGGGCGATCAATTGCTTGCCCAGGTGGCCGCGCGCGCCTTCGGCAAAGATCGTGTACTTGGCATGCAGCTCCATGCCGAGCTGGAAGTTCTCGGTGGGCTCGCCTTCCTTGTTGATGCCCATGTTGCCGGTGGCCACGCCCTTGACCGAGCCGTCGTCGTTGTAGAGCACCTCGGCGGCCGGGAAGCCCGGGAAGATCTCCACGCCCAGCGACTCGGCCTGCTGGCCCAGCCAGCGCACGAAGTTCGACAGGCTGACGATGTAGTTGCCTTCGTTGTGGAAGCACTCGGGCAGCAGCGGGGCGCCCTTGGAGCCGTTGGCGTCGAGGAACAGGAACTTGTCCTCGGTGACCGGCTGGTTCAGCGGCGCGCCCAGTTCCTTCCAGTTCGGGATCAGCTCGTTCAGCGCGATCGGGTCCATGATGGCGCCCGACAGGATGTGCGCGCCGGGCTCGGAGCCTTTTTCGAGCACGCAGACATTGACGTCGCCGCCTTTCTCCGAAGCCAGCTGCTTTAGGCGGATGGCCGTGGCCAGGCCGGCGGGGCCGCCACCGACGATGACGACGTCGTACTCCATGGCTTCGCGCGGGCCGAACTGCTCGACGAGCTGTTGCTGATCCATTGTCTCTAACCCTCAGTTTCTTCTGGGCGGCAATACTGCCGCATGGTGTGCAGCCCGTGTGCCGGACCTGCGGTTCGTGGGATGCGGTGATCGTTGGCTCTGCGGAACCGGGGCCGGGCAGAGGGGGACGAGGCGGCCGGGAGGAGCGGCATGGGCGCGCCCGGTTGCGGGCATGGCGGCATGCGCGGTGATCGGACATCCGGATGGGTGACCGGGCCGATCTAGGCGTTTTTCCTCTTTCCCTTTGGGGACCAAGTTCTTAGAATCTTCGGCATTGTCCGGGACTCGACACCCTCAGGCAAGACATTTTTTTGAACGACCGTTCTTTTTTTTGCCAGGCTGCGGCCGCGACGCCGCAGGCGCCTGACAGGGCGCCCGCGATGCGGAACAGCAGGCCGCGCCAGGCGGCGCGGTGGCGACTCCACACCGAGGTAACTATGGGTTTGTCGATCAATCTGGAAGGCAAGGTCGCGCTGGTGACCGGGGCATCGAGCGGGCTGGGCACGCGCTTTGCCAATGTGCTGGCATCGGCCGGGGCCAAGGTCATCCTGGCGTCGCGGCGCGTGGAGCGGCTGAAGGAACTGCGTGCGTCGATCGAGGCCGATGGCGGCAGCGCCCACGTGGTGCGGCTGGACGTGACCGATCCGGACAGTATCCGCGCCGCCGTGGCGCATGCCGAGACCGAGGCCGGCGCCATCGATATCCTGGTCAACAACTCCGGCGTGTCCACCACGCAGCGGCTGACCGACGTCACGGCCGACGACTTCGACTTCGTGTTCGATACCAACACGCGCGGCGCGTTCTTCGTGGCCCAGGAAGTGGCCAAGCGCATGATCGCGCGGGCCAAGGGCGCCGAGAAACTGGGCAACCCGCTGCCACAGGCGCGCATCGTCAATATTGCGTCGGTGGCCGGTCTCAAGGTACTGTCGCAGATTGGTGTCTATTGCATGAGCAAGGCCGCGGTCGTCCACATGACCAAGGCCATGGCGCTGGAATGGGCGCGTCACGGCATCAACGTGAACGCGATCTGCCCGGGCTACATCGACACCGATATCAACCACCACCACTGGGATTCCGACGCGGGGCAGAAGCTGATCCAGATGCTGCCGCGCAAGCGCCTGGGCCAACCCGAAGACCTCGATGGCCTCTTGCTGCTGCTGGCGTCCGACGCATCGCGCTTTATCAACGGCGCGGTGGTCACGGCCGACGATGGCATGGTCTGACCGCTGACCCTTCGGGGGCGCGGATGGGCCGACAAGAACAAGCAACAGGAGAAACGCCCCTGCAGCGCCGGCTTGGCGCGGGGCGGCCCGGAACCGGAGGCCGGGTTTAGATGGCTCAAGAAGAACAGGCACGGCGCGACGCCGGGCCGCAGCACGTCGTGGACTCGGTGGTCATCCCCGAGGCCGCCGACGAGGCGCGCGACAGCGAATTCCGCATTTCCCCACGTATCGAGGACTGGATCGGCGTGATCGTGATGGTGCTGCTGGTCGGCATCACGTTTGCCAACGTCGTGGTCCGCTACTTCACCGACGAATCGTTCGCCTGGACCGAGGAATTCTCGGTTTTCCTGATGATCGTGCTGGCGCTGGTGGCCGGCAGCGCCGCCGTGGCGCGCGACCGCAACATCCGCATCGAGTACTTCTTCGAACGCGGCAGCGCGGCGCGGCAGAAGCGGCTGGCCGTGCTGTCGGCGGTGGCCGTGGCGGTCATGTTCCTGGCGCTGGCCGTGCTGGGCGCGCGGATTACCTGGGACGAATACACCTTTGGCGAGACCTCGCCCGGCATCGGCGTGCCGAGCTGGTGGTACTCGGTCTGGCTGCCGGTGCTGTCCGTGGCGATCGCGCTGCGCGCGCTGGCGCTGGCCTGGCGCAACGTCCGGGCGCTCAAGGCGCTCCACGCGCTGAAGCAAAGCGGGGAGGGCGCGCAATGACGCTGGTCGCCATCATCCTGTTCGTCGTCTTCATCGGCCTGATGCTGCTGGGCGTGCCGATCGGCGTGTCGCTGGGGCTGGGCGGGCTGGTCGCCATCGGCCTGTCGAACCTCGACACCCAGATGTTCGGCCTGCTGGCCGTGCCGCAGAACTTTTACGCCGGGCTGGCCAAGTACCCGCTGCTGGCAATTCCGATGTTCGTGCTGGTCGGGTCGATCTTCGACCGCTCCGGCGTGGCCGCGCGGCTGGTGACGTTTGCCATCGCCGTGGTGGGGCGCGGGCCGGGCATGCTGCCGCTGGTGGCCATCCTGGTGGCGATGTTCCTCGGCGGCATCTCGGGCTCCGGGCCGGCCAACGCGGCGGCCGTGGGGGGCGTGATGATCGCGGCGATGTCGCGCGCCGGCTATCCGGGGTCGTACAGCGCGGCCGTGGTGGGCGCCGCGGCGGCCACCGACATCCTGATCCCGCCCTCGGTGGCGTTCATCATCTACAGCGTGCTGGTGCCCGGCGCGTCGGTGCCGGCGCTGTTCGCGGCCGGCATGATCCCGGGCGTGCTGGCCGGCGTGGCGCTGATCGTGCCGGCCGTCTGGCTGGCGCGCAAGCACAACATGGGGCAGGTGGAGGCCGCGCTGCCGCGCCCGCCGTTCTGGAAGAGCCTGCGCGA
This sequence comes from Cupriavidus sp. SZY C1, assembly GCF_032190535.1. Classification (NCBI taxonomy): domain Bacteria; kingdom Pseudomonadati; phylum Pseudomonadota; class Betaproteobacteria; order Burkholderiales; family Burkholderiaceae; genus Cupriavidus; species Cupriavidus sp. SZY C1. Next base: position 47,662 of record NZ_JAUANU010000017.1, on the reverse strand, counting down.
GGCGGCCTGGGGGCTGGTGGCGCCGTTCCTGATCCTGGGCGGCATGCGCGCCGGCTGGTTCACGCCAACCGAGGCCGCCGTGGTTGCCGTGGTCTACGGGCTGTTCGTCGGCATGGTGATCTACCGCAGCATCGGCCTGCGCGACCTGTTCACGATCTTCCAGGAGGCGGCCGAGACCTCGGCGGTGATCCTGCTGGTCGTGGCGCTGGCCGGCATCTTCGCCTACGCGCTGTCCACGCTTGGCGTGATCGACCCGCTCGCGCATGCCATCGCCAATTCGGGGCTGGGCGAGTACGGCGTGCTGGCGCTGATCGTGCTGCTGCTGATGACCGTCGGCATGTTCCTGGACGGCATCTCGATCTTCCTGATCTTCGTGCCGCTGCTGCTGCCCATTGCCAACGCGTTCCACTGGAACCCGGTATGGTTCGGCGTGGTGCTGACGCTGAAGGTGGCGCTGGGCCAGTTCACGCCGCCGCTGGCCGTGAACCTGATGGTCTCGTGCCGCATCGCCCGCGTGCGCATGGAGGAAACCGTGCCCTGGGTGATATGGATGCTGCTGGCGATGTTCATCGCCATGCTGATGGTGCTGGCCTATCCGCCGCTGGCCACGTGGCTGCCCGACTACCTGGGCTACTGATTTGAACGACAAGATGAAACGAGGAGATTCCCGCATGAAACGCCGTGCCCTGATGCTGTCCGTTGCCGCCTCGATCGCCGCCGCCGCGCTGTTGCCGGGGGGTGCATCGGCCCAGACCTACAAGTCCGAATACAAGATGTCGCTGGTGCTCGGCCCCGCGTTCCCGTGGGGCAAGGGCGGCGAGATCTGGGCCGACCTGGTGCGCCAGCGGACCAATGGCCGCATCAACATCAAGCTCTACCCCGGCACGTCGCTGGTGGCGGGCGACCAGACGCGCGAGTTCTCGGCCATCCGCCAGGGCGTGATCGACATGGCCGTGGGCTCGACCATCAACTGGTCGCCGCAGGTCAAGGAACTGAACCTGTTCTCGCTGCCGTTCCTGATGCCCGACTACAAGGCGCTGGACGCGCTCACGCAGGGCGAGGTCGGCAAGTCGATCTTCGCCACACTGGAAAAGGCCGGCGTGGTGCCGCTGGCCTGGGGCGAGAACGGCTTCCGCGAGGTGTCGAATTCCAAGCACGAGATCCGCAAGCCCGAGGACCTGAAGGGCCTGAAGCTGCGCGTGGTGGGATCGCCGCTCTATATCGAGACGTTCAACGCGCTGGGCGCCAACCCGACGCAGATGAGCTGGGCCGACGCCCAGCCCGCCATGGCGTCGGGCGCCGTGGACGGCCAGGAGAACCCGCAGAGCGTGTTCGCGGCCGCCAAGCTGTACACGGTGGGCCAGAAGTACGTGACCACCTGGGGCTACGTGGCCGATCCGCTGATCTTCGTCGTCAACAAGCAGATCTGGGAAAGCTGGACGCCGGCTGACCGCGAGATCGTGAAGCAGGCCGCCATCGACGCCGGCAAGCAGGAAATCGCGCTGGCCCGCAAGGGTCTGGTCGATCCGGGCGCGCCGGCCTGGAAGGATATGGAGCAGCATGGCGTGAAGGTTACGTCGCTGTCGCCGGCCGAGCACGACGCGTTCAAGAAGGCCACGGCCAAGGTCTACGACAAGTGGAAGAAGCAGATTGGCGCGGACCTGGTGACCAAGGCCGAAGCATCCATCGCCAAGCGCTGAACGGCCGATGAAACACGTCTTCACCTGCGTCATGCCGATCCGGTGGGGTGACATGGACGCCATGGGCCATGTCAACAACACCGTGTACTTCCGCTACCTGGAGCAGGCGCGGATCGAATGGTTCGAGTCCATCGGCCGCAACGGCCGCGACGACAACGGCCACGGCCCCGTGCTGATCAACGCCCACATGACGTTCCTCAAGCAACTGCGCTACCCCGGCGACATCGAGTGCCGGGTGTATGCGGGGCAACTGGGACGGTCGAGCTTCGAGACGAAGATCGAGATCCGCCGCACCGATCTGCCCGACGTGGTCTGGGCAGAGGGCGGCGCAAAGGTGGTGTGGTGCGACTACGCGGTGGAGAAGAGCGTGCCGGTGCCGGAGACGATCCGGCATCTGATCGAGGGGTAGGGCGGGAGGTTGCCCTACATGGGTTTGGGACGGGCGGCCGGGGATTGCGCTGGCACCGCCGCCCGATCCACAAAGATCCGCTCCGGCAGGCGCAGGTCGCGCAGTTCCAGCGCCTCCAGCGGGCCCCGGCCGACGGCCGTGCGCATTTGGTAGTGGATCGGATGGACGAGCGTGGCCGGCGCGGCGACGCGCTCGGCGCGCGGGAGCAGGCTGGCGGCGCTGTCGGGGGGCTCCGGGCTGGGCTTTGCCATGCCCGGGCTGGAGTCGCCGGTGTCGGGTCGCGCGTGGAAGGTCAACTGCACCGTGGCGCTGTCAATCGGCGTCACGCGTGCGTGTTCCAGCATCCGCACCCAGGCCCAGACGCCCTCGATCTCCAGCGTCTTGTTCGTGCCAGCCCGCTCGGTCTGCCATTGCAGCAGCGTGCGCGGTTCCTGCAGGTTGGCCACCGGCCACGACATCGCCTGCCAGGTCTCGCGCTGGTTGTAGTAGTGCAGCGTCTGGCGGTCCAGGGTCAGCCGGGTGTCGGTCAGGCCCGGCGTCGGGATCGGCCGCAGTTCGAACTGGTACCTCGGTTCGCCCTGCACCAGCAGATGGGCGCCGATGCGCTGCAGCGTGTTGATCGACTTCAGGAACGCCGGGTCGAACGTCAGCCCCGTGCCGCTGCCCACCGGCACCCACTGGTCGCCCTGCAACGCCAGCACACCGGCCAGTTCGGCCAGCAGGAACGTGTTGATCAGGCCGCTTTGCGGCCGGATGTAGCGGGCCAGCTCGGGCAGCGAGGCGTCGTTGGCGGTCGCCGCGAACGGATAGCGGCCGGCAAACGCGCGTTGCCACGGCAGCGCGATCGAGCGGCGCCACGCCTCGTTCAGACTCGCCTGCGCGGGCTGCAGCACCGACTGCTCGGCCTGCACGACCGGCCGCACGAACAGCGTCTCGCCCATGCCGGCCCATTCGGCGCCGAGACTGGCCGCCATGAGCCGCGCGTACGCCTGCGTGTCGGCCAGATCGGACCCCTTGCCCTGGAACAGCGACTGCGCCATCTGGCGCGCCAAGGCGTTGGCGTCGGCGCTCTGGGTCATCTGCTGCAGGCGCAAGCGCACCGCCGTGACACGGTCCAGATAGCGCTGCAGGCTCAATTCGCTGCCGGCGGTGTTGCCGGCAGACGGCTGCCCGGCGAGCCGCAGCACCGGCCCGAAGGCCGCGCCGAGCGGGCCCGCGGGGTCAGGCCGGACGGCTTCCGGCGCCTCGTCCTTGCGGCCCAGGATGCCCTGAGCCTTGGCGACCAGCGTGTCCGATAGCGAATCCTTGCGGGCCCCGGCGCCGCCCTGGTACGCGAGCGACTTCATCAGCGCGATCACCGGCGACTGGCGCGCGTCGGCCAGCAGCTTGAGCTGGTCGACCACGCCCGGCAGCGTGGTGGCCGGCTCCCACTGCAACCCGTTCATGAACTGCTGCCAATGCTCGGCATAGTCGGCGAAGTAGCGCTGCGCGAGGGCGTCGCGCAAGGCATCGGCCGAAGTTGACGGTTGGGGCGACGATGGCGCGGCCTCCGCCTGACCGTCGGTCAGCACCCAGTCGTGGGCGACGTCCTGGCTGCGGGTGGCTTTCTCGATCGCCGCCTCGACGTAGCCCTCGTAGCCCTGCCGCGTGAAGACGCCCGGCACGGCGGCGGTGGCACGCACGAGGCCCCGGGTATCGGTGCCCGCGGCGAGCGCGGCCAGGGTCAGGTCGGGATACTTGCGCCCGGCGCCTTCGAGAATCGTCTGATAGATCGTATCCACCGCGTTGCGCTCGCCGATTACCGCCAGCAGCGTTTGGCGCGCCCCAGCCACCAGTTCCGCGCGGGGCGTGACCCGCCAGTCGGGATGGGCCCGCAGGTGATCGGCATAGAACCGGGCCAAGCGCTCGGCCAGATCCTGCTTCCGGCCCGGCGTGATCCGGGCGTCGGTGGACCAGTGCCGGGCAAGCTGCTGGGCGAGGAAGTCGGGCTCGACCCGCTCGGGATGGGCCAGCATCAGGTAGGCCTTCAGGGTATCCCGGCCATCGAGCGCCCAGCGGCTGGTTTCATCGGTCAGCCCCTGGACCTGCAACTGCGACAAGTCGACCAGCGTCGCCTCCATGTCCTGCACCAAGGGCGTGACCAGCACGGCATGGCTGGCGGCCGCGTAGGGTTTCCAGAGCGCGGTCAGCGCCTCGGCGTCGCGGTTCATGCCGAAACGGGTGAACAGAGGGGCCGAGTTCTGCAGGCGGTGTTCGTAGCGCTGGATTTGTTGCTGGAGGGTGTCGAGGGCCTGGAGGCGGGTGTCAGGGTTGGTTCTCGCGGCGTGGAGGGCTTGCACTGCCTGGCGGGCGGTGCGGAGGTCGTGGTGGTTCTGGACGGCGGAGAGGAGCATGGCGGTGGTCCAGAGCACGACGGCTGCCGTGGTCACGCCGGCGGCAATCGTCAGCGGATGCCAGACCGTCCGGCGGCCGGGGTGGCGGCGTGCTGCATCGGTGAGGTATTGCCAGAGCCCGCCATTGTGGACCGAGTCGCCAGCGTCGCCGGTCGCGGGCACAAAGGCCACACCGAGCAACGATGATCGCATCCCGTTGCCGCCCGCCAGCTTGGCGAGCCATTCCGACAAAGCACTGATGCGCCCATCGAGCCGTTGGGACAGCTTCCCCGAGTACTGTCCCAGTCCATCCTGAGGCAGTTGTGCCACGCTTTGGTCAGACAATCGGTCCCGCAGGATTTCGAGCGTCGCCGAGATTTCACCGGGCAGCGCGTGGCGCGGCAGGGCGCAAGCCACCGTCGGGCATGCCACCATGGCGGCACTGGGTGTGTCCACTTCCAACACCAAGGTCGGGGCCGACCAGCGCAGTACCTCCCTGATACGGGCCAAATCGGCACGGTGGGAACGGGTGGCTTCGTTGATGGGGGCATGACCATCTGTCACCACCACTATCGCGTCCACCGGGCGCCTGCGTCGCATCCGATAGAGTTGCTTGAGCCAGGCGGTATCAGGACGGCCCGGCTCACTGCCACTGGACCAGAGCAAGACGCCGTCGGCCGAGGCTATCCACCCGCGCTCTGGCAGTTCTGGGACCAGTGCGCCGATCGCCGCCGCATCGCCTGTTAACAGGACCCACGGCTGTCGCCAGCGCCACCGCCGGCCGTGCATCGCGCGCAGCTCGGCGCGGAGCGACGCGAGTGCGGTGGGGCTTTTCCTGGGCTGGTCTTCCACCACCGAAACCATGGCCTGGGTCGTGCCACGCATGTCGGGGCGACGCTGACGCAACCATTTGGTCAGCGTGTGGACGGCATACCACCAGCGGCCAATGCGATCGAGCGAAGCCACCAACGCGAGCACAAGAGCACAGACCGCGATGACCGACAGCCAGTAACCTTGTTCCTCTGGCGTCTCAATGCCAATTCGACCGCCCCACATCCAGATGCCGCCTGCGACAATCAGCGCCAGGACGAGAATGGAGGCAAGGTCGAACTGCAGCTTTCTCATCGGGCGGCTCAGGAAGTTACGCCGTGCGGCGTGCGCCGGACGACTGCGATATCGACGTTTTCGCCACTGCCAGCCAGAACCAACTGGTTCTGGTCCTTGCCGACCAGTGCGTTTGCGGCGAGGGCAATCGCCAGCCATGGCGCCGCCGAGCCGGCATGGCCGACCGTCGTGTCCAGATCGGCGGGGAGCAGGGGGAGATCGAGTTGGCTAGCGGCTACCCGAAACACACCGGTTTGCGCCGCGTTCATTCCCGTCTGCCACGCTTGCGAGACGTCGGCGGGCGCGACGCCTCCCCATCTCAGGGCGTGCGACAGGTTGTCTTTTGCAGCAGCGGGCAGGCTTCGGACAGGACGGTGGACGGTAGCGTTGTATCGCAACTGATGATTCTGGGCCAACTCGACGGGCATGAGCAGGACCGCGGCGCCAGCTTCCGCAGACCCAGCCGGCGGCGATTCGCTCAACAGAAGATGCAGGCGCGTAGCGACAATCAACCTGGCTTCTCGTGCGTTGCCACCTGCAATCTGATCTAGCCACCCGTCGAGCGTCGCCAGATCACAGCTTGCGTCCTCCGCTGCACAGTGCATCGCACGGAGCCGGCGCTGCTGCCAGCATGTTGTCCATAGGTCGGCGCACGCCTGGTGACCAAGTTCGCCCGCCGCGCAAAGATGGACCACAAGATCGACTTTCGCAGGGATAAGGCGGATACGCTCGGTCATCTCGTCGATAAGCGCCTCGTATAGCCACCGCGTCACCGCCTGCTGACGGCCGCAATCCGCGGTTTGATCGCCCGGCACGGACTCGACATCGGGCAGGCTAAGCCAACGTGCCTTGACGGGGTCCCCGGCGCTGGCAACCGGCTGCCGCGTGACTAGCCTGATACGCCCCGTCCGAAGGCTTTCGACAGCATTCTCTTCAGGATCCGACGAGAACCGGTATGCGGCGCCAAGCAGGGCCAGGGGACGAGCCGCCACGCCATTGACACGCTCCCTGTACTGGCGGACGAGGTCGTTGTGCACCTCGGTGTCGAGTCTCCGGCCAGCATGGAGACTCTGCCAACGCATGACCAGCACGGCCGGAATGCCGATAGGAAACAGCGCCAGGCTGACCCAGAACTTCCAGGTCTGCGTCGACTGTTGCGCGGGCCACAGCACCAGCAGGGCTGTCGCGCCCGCAAGCACCATCACGAGGAAGACGACGATCACGCTCCGCCGAGAGGGCGCGCGATTGTAGGCAGGAGTTTCCTCAGGGAGAAGCGTGAAGTCGACCGCCACACCGCGCCCCTTGCTACAGCGGCGTGGCGATCTGGTGAGGAGAGGGAAAGACCTCGTCGCAGAGATAGCGCATGACCGCGCCAACCGAAGGAGGGCGCGGCTTCGCGAAGGACAGGCCGGAAGTCAGCAAGGCCACCGGCACAAAGCCGAAAGCCTGGAGAATGCATCGACGCGACATAGTATTCATGGTGCCTCCGGAGAGCAGAATGGGATGCGAGGGCGACGACTACCGTCTGCGGTAGCGGCGCCGATGAGGCAATACCCTACGTGGTGGGAGGCAGTACTGTTTTGTCTATGCGCAATCTGACGACAAAAAATTCCCCCTGACGCAAGGGGGCGTAGGGATGCCTCTTCGGGGACGAGGACGGAGCCGGAGGTCCGTCACGCGGCGCCAGGGCGAAGGCGAATGGATTCGACTACGGCGTCCCAGATTGCCAACGCTTCGTCGTCATCGGCAAAGGACTCGTTGTTGGTGGGATAGGCGCTTTGCCCGACCCGCATGGAGACGTTGAGGTTCGGCTCGGCTAGTGATGCAGCCTTTCCCGGCGCCTCCCATTTGAATCCATAGGTCCGTTTGCCGTCCTGCGTACCGGCAATGAGAATCTCATCGGCTTCGATGGGGCCGACGGGGCGTCTGCGGTTCCGCAGTTGGCTGACACCGGTGGCCGCGCCTAGCAAACCGGCGAGAATGCCGCCAGCGCGGTCGCGCAAGCTATCTTCGACTCTGTACTGGGCGTACGACGTCAGGCGAAATGAAACGTCAGGCTTGCCAGCCAAATGAATCTGCATATCCCAGCTTTCGAGATTCATTGTCTTGTCGACGAACATGCAATCACCCGCTACGAAACCAATCCCGGAAGGGATCTCAGGGGATTGGACATCTCGCCATTTTCCAGACATGTCCTCGCACACGCCAAGAGACGAATCGACAAGATCTGGCGATACATCTCCCGCGTAGGCGATGGCTCCTGACCCGATACGGAAATACGTTTCCATGTGGTACATCGCTTCCGAGTAAGGCTTTGCCCAGGAAACGAGTGAAACGGCTCCGTTCTTGTGAGTGGCGCGTCGGACAAACATGGCCCCTCGCTTTTCATGGACGGACTCTCGCAGGTAGCGCTCCCGCTTCGCGACCATTTGCTGAAAATGCTCAAGCGTTTGAACGTCTGGCCGAAGTTCGATCGGCACCTCGTTGAAACTGTAAGTTTCCAGCGTCTCGGCGCCCGGCGGCAGATCGACAAGATGGCGGCCAATGGCGCGAGTTACCCGTGGACTTGTCATGCTGATTCCTTTTTGTGCCAGTTTGCGAGTCTGGCGATTCTGATGATTGCATACATGGTCGCGTAAAGGGATCGGACATCCCCATAGCTTGCTTGATGGTCATAGCCGAACGCCGTGTTCTGTCCCCCGGGGTTCCCCTGACCGTGTGCGAAGATCATGGCTATATCCGCGGTGCCGGGCGCTGCGCCGGAATACATTGGTACCGTTCCGTCGCCCGGGCAGTCCGGTTTTCCGATAGTCAGGCGAAATCCGTTGGATGTGCGAAGTGTGCCGTTGCGGTCATCGCTGACGATGACGAACTTGTGTGGGCTAATTGATGCAAGGTCGTTGCCTTCCCATGCAATTTCGCCCCAACTGTTACGATGTTGGTCAGCCGCTAAGCCCGTGCCGAAGAGGCCATCAGATGGGCCATGGCGGTCACGCATCCCTTGGGCTCCGTAGTGGACGTAGGTGGGATCCCAGTACCGTCCCTCGATTGCGCGGTGGAAGACACGGACGCCGTCGATTGCGATATTCACTACGGAGCGTGTCGACTTGCGCTTGGACGTGCTGACGCTATTGGAGGCCGCGTCTGAGCTTTCGCCGGCCGGATTTAGCAGCTGCAGATTGCTATCCGGCACCAACCCGTACCATTCTGGCGAATTATAGATCTCACTATACGGATCGCCACCGGCGGGAAGGGGCGGCATGACGTCGGCACCAGTTCTTTTGTCTCGCACGCGGAGCCAGGGTTTTCCATCGTTGTAGTCGGCCGTTGGCAGCAACTCGAGACCGCCCGGCGCTTGGGATAGGATGGCTACCACATCAGCCGCGTGGCGTCCTAGGAACAGTTGTTCCACACTTTCGAAGCCCGAACGCATGCGCTTGTATGTTGCAGGTGCTCCGGTCGCAGGTTGCACGCCATGAGATACGCCGAGTATCTTGTCGCACTTGTGGATCTCCGTTAGAGCACGACTGACCAAGCCGCCCATTGAGTGGGTGACGACGATGACCTTCTCCGCCATCGGGCGGTAGGGCTTACGTCGATTGATGCTGCATTGCGGATTCCCTTCTCCGTCTGGCGTGTCGCTGACAGTAACCGTTTTGCCGGTGTTGTAATAAGGGAGGATCGTGTTTTCGATCAGGTTCTTGATGGCCGCGCCGGAGTCGTTGTTGCTCTCTAGCCAGTTGTAGCCCCCAGCCCATACGTCAAACTGATAATTGGCAGCATGCAGAATCTCTTCTCGGGTCAGCGCCTCACCACTTCCAGCGCCCCATTCAGTCGGCGGCTCCATCCCGTGTTTCTCCGCCCAGCCCTTCAGCATGGCCTCCTCACGTTCAAAGTCGTACTCTGCGAGAGTGTTCAGCAGGTGCTGCAGTTGTCCCATGAACGACTGGTAGCAGGAACGCATTAGCGCACCCCAACCACGCGCGGCGAGTACTTTCCGTGGTAGGCCGCTCCGCCCAACGTCTATCGGTCCGCTAGGATCGACTTCTACCGTGGTCGTCTTAAGATCGGCAGCACGCTCTTTCGTGTTTTTGAACACGAAGACGAAAATTTGCCAAATGAGATCGGGAGCGCCGCGCAGATCTAGATTGGGTGGGCGCCATACGCTCTCCTTGCCTTTCTTCTTCCGCAGGTTTGTACCCATGATCCCTGGCAGGAAGACAATTGGAATGACATACGGCTTGGCAAGAACGACTTTCTCTCGGTCATCCTCGGTGGGTGTCAGTGTGGTAGGAATATATTGATCACCGTCGGCATCGACGACGCTTCTGCAGAGGACAACACTATGGCTCGGCATGGTTCGTGACGGAAAAGAGTGGTTAGGCGTTAGTCGAGTATCCGGATTTGAAATCCTTCAACAAACAAGCTTTGCTGAAGAGGCAGCTTTCCCCGGGAATCCGTGGTCATACTCAGGCGGGTGCCATCGCCTCTTACCACCTCGACGCGAGCGTCCGGAAGCGGCTGTCCGGTCGAAGGGTTGCGTACGACATAGGCGTCATTGAAGGTCGTGTGCTTCCGCCTATTCATCTCCTGCGCCAGGGAACTCGGCCCTTCGAAGTCGTGCGACGCCGCCTTAAAGTTTCTGTCCCCGCGGGTCCCGTCCTCGATGCCGGTCGATGACATGCGGAGATACGATCCGCCGCACTTCAGCAGTAGCTCTTCCTTGGCCTCAATAACGACGCGCCCCTTCGCACTGCTGACGGTGACGTTCTGGTCGGCCAGCACGCGGATTGCATCGCTCTGGGCCTGGATATCGACCGCTCCCCGCGCGGCAAACAGTCTGATTCCGAGCTTCTGGGCGAACACGGACACCAGTTCGCCTGCGGCAACGGTGAATCGCTTGAGGGCGCTGAAATCGGTATGGCCTTGTGACGTGGCGATCAGGTTATCGGCTGCGCTCAATTGGAGATCGGAGCCCGAGGCCAGCGCCATCCCGGCCGGCGCGCTCAACAGCATGCCGGCTCGCTTGAGCTGGAGCAGCGTGTCGTTGAGCAATGACTGCTGCCGGGCGTAATCGGCGGCAACCGCCTCGGCGGACTTGGCGGCAGACGCCAATGCCTCGACTTGCTGCAAGGCGAGCTCCAGCAGGCCGCGCGCCGCCTGCATGTCGAGCTGCTGCCCCCCAGCCCCAGGCTGGTCATCGGCAGAAATAAACACCCCCCTCCCACCGCGGATCGCCCCCCACCCCGACGTCCGCAGCTCGAACCCTTCCCCGCGCTTCTTCCTCTGTCCGTCGACCAGATAGCCCAAATTCAACTGGCTCTTGCCGCCGTAATCGGTCGACAGCTTGACGCCTTCCTCGCCCTCCCAGTCCTCGAATCGCAGCTTGTTGTTGCTCTGCGTCCGGATGACGTTGCGCGACAGCCAGCGGTCCTGGTTCGTGATCAGGTCCTCGTGCTCGCTGTGGTGGTGGGCGTGCGCGATATACGGCTTGTTCGGATCGCCGTCCCGGAACGCCACCGCGACCTCGGTGCCGTCGATCAGCGGGAAGTGGAAGCCGGTCTGCCGCGCGCCCGCGAAGGGCTTGGCCAGCCGCAGCGGCACGCTTTCGCTGCCTTTGGGCCAGTCGTCGAAGTCCAGGTCCAGGCGCACCACGTACAGGCCCTGCTGCGTCAGGTAGGCGTATTGGTAGTCCCCCGGGGAAGTCACGCGGCCGCTCAGCGTGCCGGCGATCCGCGGCCATTGGCTTTCGTCGATCGGCAGGCGGAAGCGCCGGTCCGACGGAATCGCCTGGAAGGTATTGCGATAGGCCTCGTCGCGCGCCCCGGAATGGACGACCTCGGTGATGACCTGCCCGTTCGGCGCGTCGTCGAGCGCCATGTCCAGCCGCAGGATCCGTGCCGGACACAGTCCGATGACATTGCTCTGCCCCGTGTAGACGATCTGCCCGGCCAGCGCCGCCTCGTGCCGGAGTTGCGCCTCCCAAGTGGCGCTAGCCGCATCCAGGTGGTGGGTGCCGTAGAGGTAGGACTGGCCGTAGTTGGCCTTCTCCTTGCGGGCGACATTGGCCTCGGCAGCAAGGCGTTCGTAGGCGCTTTCCGGGTTGTAGTCGGCCACCCGGATCGATTCGGGCACAGTCCGCACGTGCGTCTGGATATCGAAGACGGTCTCGATCCCCGCCTCAAGGCCGGCCGTTTCCCGGTACGGCACGCGCAGGGCGGGCTGGTAGAGGTAGTGGTCGATGTCGTCGCAAACCTGGAACACGTCGCCGAAGTGGGATCCGAACTTGCCGGGCACGAAGTAGCTGTACAGCCCCTCCTGCTCCATCAGCAGCCGGATGTAGTCCCAGTCGGACATCTGATACTGAAGTCGGAATTTGTGCTCGGGATAGGCGCGCCGGGTGCGGAACGCGAACTGGCTGCCTTCGAGCCCGTGCCGGCGCAGGATCGACTCGATGATCTGCGGTGCGGTCTGGTGCTGGTAGACGCGGCTTGCCTTGGTCAGCGTCAGCAGCGCCACCTTCGGGCGGACTTCCAGCTCGTAGGCGTGGAAGTCGCGGGTCTGGCGGGTTCTGGAGAAGCGGAAGATGCAGCCGGAAAACTGGCGCGGCGGCGAGCCATCGCCGGGATCGATCGAGAAGGTGGCGTCCTTGCGCAGGTACTCGTGGCGATCCAGCGGCAGGGGGTGGGTGACGCGGACCGTCACCGTGTAGGGCTCGCCCAGCCGCTCGACCGCGTCGAAGGAGACCACCGACAGCGCCACGGCGCTCGGTGCGCCGAGCACTTCAAGAAAGTACGACTGATGGGCAGTCGCCCGCCGCAGCCCTTCGCCCAACGCCTTCAGTCCATCGACCACACCAGCCATCGTCCTTGCTCCGTTTCCCGTGGGATCGACATCGCTGTGCGATCCGTCACTGAAGATGCATCAATCGCTCGGAGCGGGACGTTACGCGGTTTTGAATCGCTTCGTGGGCCAGAATAAACGCCGCTTGACTTCAATCATTGGGCAGGCGGCGGTGGGGTTGCGGCAGGAAAACAGCGCACAGGAAGAGGGCACAGCGGCTGCCCGACGCCCCCGACAGCGCCACGTAATCCGTGGTGCACTTGGGCACCCTCAGTGGTTCACCAGCCGCTGCACGAGGTCCACGGATGTATGCGCGCCGTATTTCTTCATCAGCCGTGCCCGATAGATATCCACGGTGCGCGGGCTGATCGACAGCAGTTTGCCGATCTGCTTGCTGGTCTTGCCTTCCACGAGCTGGGCGGCGATGTCGCGCTCGCGGGCGGTCAGTTCGGCGGTGACCGGGCGTTTCTGCGACAGGTCTTCGAAGGTCCAGATGCCGGCGCCGAGCGGGTCCTTGCGGTCCAGGGCGCGGCCGGTGACGTGGCACCAGAACAGCTCGCCGCCGGCGCGTTTCATGATCCGCTCGTCTGAATAGAGCCCTTTGGTGTTCATCACCGGCACGATCCGGGCGCCGGTGCGCTCGAACTCGTCGGCGGTGGGGTAGAGCACCTGGAACGACTGCCCGACCAGCGCCTCGCGCGTGGTGCCGAAGATCCGGCAGACTTCGTCGTTGCAGTCCTCGATCACGCGGGCGCGTGACAGCACCAGGCCGACCGGGGCGAGTTGGAAGGCGGTCTGGTAGTCGATGGCCGGCATTATCCCTTATGTACTTTTACGTAATGGCGTTGGCGGTATCCGTTGACGTATCCTTTGGGGCGTCAACGGCGGCGCCTGACCGCCGATTGTACCGTTACAATTTCCGCGTGTGGCCAACCGGCCGCAGTCGAGCGGGACTACCGAGGAAGGAGCGAACATGAACAAGGTCTACGCCAGCGCCGCGGAGGCGCTTGCGGGCGTCGTCCGCGACGGCCAGACGATCGCCGTGGGCGGTTTCGGCCTGTGCGGCATCCCCGAAGCGCTGATCGCCGCCCTGCGCGACAGCGGCGTCAAGCAGCTTACCTGCATCTCCAACAACGCCGGCGTCGACGGCTTCGGCCTGGGCCAGCTTCTGGCCACGCGCCAGATCCGCAAGATGATTTCGTCGTACGTGGGCGAGAACAAGGAGTTCGAGCGCCAGTACCTGGCCGGCGAACTGGAGCTGGAATTCACGCCGCAGGGCACGCTGGCCGAGAAGCTGCGTGCCGGCGGGTCGGGCATCCCGGCGTTCTACACCAAGACCGGGGTCGGCACGATCGTCGCCGAAGGCAAGGAAACGCACGAATTCGACGGCGAGACCTATGTGATGGAGCGCTCGCTGGTGTCCGACGTGGCCATCGTCAAGGCCCAGAAGGCCGACAAGGCCGGCAACCTGGTGTTCCGTCGCACCGCGCGCAACTTCAACCCGGTCTGCGCGATGTCCGGCAAGATCACGGTGGCCGAGGTGGAAGAGATTGTCGAGACCGGCGAGATCGACCCGGACGACGTGCACCTGCCCGGCATCTTCGTGCACCGCATCGTGCTGAACAAGAGCCCCGAAAAACGCATCGAACAGCGCACCGTGCGTGCCAAGTAAGGAGACAGATCATGGCATGGACACGTGACGAAATGGCCGCCCGCGCGGCCGCCGAGCTGCAGGACGGCTTCTATGTGAACCTGGGCATCGGCCTGCCGACGCTCGTCGCCAACCACGTGCCGCAGGGCATGGAGGTCTGGCTGCAGTCGGAAAACGGCCTGCTCGGCATCGGCCCGTTCCCGACCGAGGAAGAAGTGGACGCCGACATGATCAATGCCGGCAAGCAGACGGTGACGACGCTGCCGGGCTCGTCGATCTTCTCGTCGGCGGACTCGTTTGCGATGATCCGCGGCGGCAAGATCAACCTGGCCATCCTGGGCGCCATGCAGGTGAACCAGCGCGGCGACCTGGCCAACTGGATGATCCCGGGCAAGATGGTCAAGGGCATGGGCGGCGCGATGGACCTGGTGGCAGGCGTGGGCCGCGTGGTGGTGCTGATGGAACACACCGCCAAGAAGAAGGACGGCACCGAGGACCTGAAGATCCTGAAGGAATGCAATCTGCCGCTGACCGGCGTGGGCGTGGTGAACCGCATCATCACCGACCTTGCCGTGATCGACATCACGCCGCAGGGGCTCAAGCTGGTGGAAACGGCGCCGGGCGTGACGCGCGAGGAAGTCCAGGCGAAGACCGAGGCCGAGCTGATCTAGGCGGTGCCTGCCTGCATCCCTCCGGTATGCCGCTCCCGCCCGGGAGAGGGCCGGAGGGTAGGGCAACAAGGCTCACCGGCCGGTCATGTCCATGGCCGGCCGGAACGTTGAAGCCCTGACGGCCTCAGCTTTTCACTTTGTTGTAGCTCGCAAATACCGACGCGCCGCCGTCGGTCTTCACCAGCAGCACGTCGAACGGGTCCTTGCGGGGCCCGTACTCCATGCCCGGCGACCCTGCCGGCATGCCCGGCACCGCCAGCCCCGCCGCCTTGGGCCGGGCGGCCACCAGCTTGCGGATATCGCCAGCCGGCACGTGGCCTTCGATCCCGTATCCCTCGATGACGCCGGTATGGCAGGAGCCGAAGCGCTCCGGAATGCCGTATTTCGTGCGATAGATACCGGTGTCTTCCACGTCGTGCGTGGCGACCGTGAAGCCGTTGTCGCGCAGATGCTTGACCCAGTCCTCGCAGCAGCCGCAGGTCGGGGTCTTGTAGACGTCGATCTTCAGCGGCTTGGGGCTGCCGGGGGCCTTGGCCGACTGTGCCAGGGCCGCCAGCGGCGACAGCAGCAGGGCGCCGGCGCCGATGCCGCGCAGCACGTCGCGCCGTGAGCGTGGTTGCATGATCATCCCTCCTTACTGCGCCACCCAGCCGCCGTCCATGTTCCAGATGGCGCCCCGCACCTGGCGGGCTGCTTCGCTGGACAGGAAAACGGCCAGCGCCCCAAGTTCCTCGGGCGTGACGAACTGGCCGGACGGCTGCTTTTCCAGCACCAGGTCGCGCTTGGCCTGTTCCACGGGAATGCCCTGCTGCTGCGCGCGGGCTTCCACCTGCTTCTGCACCAGCGGCGTCAGCACCCAGCCCGGGCAGATGGCGTTGGCGGTCACGCCGGTCTGGGCGGTTTCCAGCGCGGTCACCTTGGTGAAACCGACGATGCCATGCTTGGCTGCCACGTAGGCGGACTTGTTGGCGGACGCCACCAGCCCGTGGGTCGACGCCACGTTGATGATGCGGCCCCAGTTCTTGGCCTTCATCGACGGCAGGGCGAGACGGGTGGTGTGGAAAGCGGATGTGAGGTTGATGGCGATGATGGCGTCCCAGCGGTCGGTCGGGAATTCGTCGATCGGCGCCACGAACTGGATGCCGGCGTTGTTGACCAGGATGTCGACGCCGCCGAAGTCCTTTTCGGCGTAGCGCATCATGTCCTCGATCTCGGCCGCCTTGCTCATGTCGGCGCCGTGGTAGCCCACCTGGATGCCGCTGCCGGCGCGGGCGATTTCCGCCTTTGCGCCGTCGGCATCACCGAAGCCGTTGGCGATGATGTTGGCGCCCTGCGCGGCCAGTGCCTGCGCGATGCCGAGTCCGATACCGCTGGTCGAGCCCGTGACCAGTGCCGTCTTGCCTTTGAGCATGTAAGCCTCCGTCGGGAGAGTCAGGATGTGCTGTGGCATTGTACTCGCAGGGCGTACAATCCGGCTTTGGCCCGGCGCCCGATTCCGCTGGTTTTTGCGCGGTCCGGCGCCAATGCGTCATCGGCAGGCATTTCCTAAACACCCGCACGCCGCAGGGGATGCGGCGGCACCCAGCAGGGGAGTTCCAGATGTCATCCAGTCCGCGCCTCGGATTTGTCCAGTGCATCAGCCCGGGCGGCCTGCATCGCATGGCCTATCACGAGTGGGGCGACCCCGCGAACCCGCGCGTGCTGATGTGCGTGCACGGCCTGACCCGCACCGGCCGTGATTTCGACGCGCTGGCGCAGGCGATGGCTGGCGAGTACCGCGTGGTGTGTCCCGATGTGGTGGGCCGCGGGCGGTCGGAATGGCTGGCCGATCCGCGTCAGTACGTGGTGCCGCAGTACGTGGCCGACATGGTGACGCTGATCGCACGGCTGGGCGTGGAACAGGTGGACTGGTTCGGCACGTCGATGGGCGGGCTGATCGGCATGGGGCTGGGCGGGCTGCCCAAGTCGCCGGTGCGCAAGCTGCTGCTCAACGACGTCGGGCCGCGCATCACGGCGCAGGCGATCGAGCGGATCGGCGCCTACCTGGGCTTGCCGGTGCGCTTCAAGACGTTCGAGGAAGGGCTGGCCTACCTGCAGACCATCAGCGCGTCGTTCGGCCGGCACACGCCCGAGCAGTGGCGCGAGCTGAATGGCGCCATCCTCAAGCCCGTGCAGGGCGCCGAGGGGCTGGAGTGGGGACTGCACTACGATCCGGCGCTGGCCGTGCCGTTCCGCGAGACGTCGCCCGAGGCCGTGCAGGCCGGCGAGCCCGGGCTGTGGCAGATGTTCCAGGCCGTGCCGGGGCCGACACTGGTGGTGCGCGGCGCCCAGTCCGACCTGCTGCTGCGCGAGACGGTGGCCGAGATGGTCGCGCGCGGCAGGCAGGTGTCGAGCGTGGAGATTGCCGACGTCGGCCACGCGCCCACGTTCATCGATCCGGCCCAGATTGCCATCGCCCGGGACTTCTTCCTGGGCACCTGAACCGTTTTTTTGTTGAGAACTATCCGAACATGAGCACCGATACCCTGAAGCGCGCCCACGTGGGCAAGCGCCTGTCCGAATACGCGGTCCACAACGGCGTGGTCTACCTGGCGGGGCAGGTACCCGAGGTCGATCCCAAGGCGGACCTGCGCGGCCAGACCCGCGAGGTGCTCGGCCATATCGACCGCCTGCTGACAGAGGCCGGCAGCGACAAGACGCGCATCCTGATGTGCCAGATCTTCCTGACCGATGTCAGCCGCATCGGCGAGATGAACGAGGTCTGGGATGCCTGGGTGCCCCAGGGCAACACGCCGCCGCGCGCGACGGTGGAAGCAAAGCTGGCCAATCCCGACTACCTGATCGAAGTAGTGGTGACGGCCGCCCTCAACTGACGCCGGACGATGTGACATGGTGACGTCGACGGAGCTGACGGGCCAGACCGCGGGCATCCCCGATGCCGGGCTCGTCGAGCGCGCACTGGCATTCGTGCGCGAGGTGGCGGACGGCGAGACGCCGGTGCTGCTGCCGACCGGTGAAAGCGTGCTGTCGCATGCCGAGGGCATGCTGCGCATCCTGGACGGCCTGCGCGTGGACGACGCCGCGCGCGCCGCGGCCTGCCTGTTCGCGGCCGCCGCCTTCGTGCCCGAGGCCGAGGCGCGGATCGAGGAAATCTTCGGCGAGGAGGTGGTGCGGCTGGTCAAGGGCGTGCGCCAGCTACTGCGGATCGGCGCCATCGCGGTGACGCAGGCCGATGTGTCGGAATCGTCGAAGTCGCAGGTGGCGGCCCGGCACGAGCAGGTGGAGGCGCTGCGCAAGATGCTGCTGGCCTTCGCGCAGGATATCCGCGTGGTGCTGGTGCGGCTGGCGTCGCGGCTGCAAACGCTGCGCTGGCTGGCGCAGACCAAGAACCCGCCGCTGCCCGGCGTGGCGCGCGAGACGCTGGACATCTACGCGCCGCTGGCCAACCGGCTGGGGATCTGGCAGATGAAGTGGGAGCTGGAAGACCTGGCGTTCCGCTTCGAGCAGCCCGATACCTACAAGCGCATCGCCAAGCTGCTGGACGAGAAGCGCATCGAGCGCGAGGGCTACATCGCCAGCGCCATCGCGCGGCTGCAGTCTGAGCTGGCGTCGGCCGGCATCCGCGCCGAGGTGAGCGGCCGGCCCAAGCATATCTACAGCATCTGGAAGAAGATGCGCGGCAAGGAGCTGGACTTTGCCGACCTGTACGACGTGCGCGCCTTCCGCGTGATTGTGGACGACATCAAGGACTGCTACACGGTGCTGGGCATCGTCCACCATATCTGGCAGCCGATCCCGCGCGAGTTCGACGACTATATTTCGCGGCCGAAGGCCAACGGCTACAAGTCGCTCCACACGGTGGTGATTGGCGACGACGGCCGCGCGTTCGAGGTGCAGATCCGGACGCAGGAGATGCATCACTTTGCCGAGTACGGCGTGGCGGCCCACTGGCGCTACAAGGAGGCCGGCGGCAAGGGCTACGCGGGCCAGTTCGCCGCCGACAACACCTACGACGAAAAGATCGCCTGGTTGCGGCAACTGCTGGCCTGGAAGGACGAGGCCGACCACACCGTCGCGCACGAGGACTCGCCGTGGGAGCAGCTCAAGCACGCGGCCATCGACGACCATATCTACGTGCTGACCCCGCAGGCGCGCGTGGTGGCGCTGCCGCAGGGCGCCACGCCGGTCGATTTCGCGTACTACCTGCACAGCGACCTGGGCCACCGGTGCCGCGGCGCGCGCGTGGACGGCGCCATGGTGCCGCTGAACACGCCGCTCAAGAACGGGCAGACCGTGGAGATCGTGGCGGTCAAGCAGGGCGGGCCGTCGCGCGACTGGCTTAACGCGGAGCTTGGCTACCTGGCGAGCAACCGGGCCCGGTCCAAGGTCCGGGCGTGGTTCAACGCGCTCGATTCGCAGGAAACGCTTGCGCAGGGCCGCGCGCTGATCGAAAAGACACTGCAGCGCGAGGGCAAGACAGCGGTCAACCTCGACGACCTGGCCACGCGGCTCAATTTCAAGTCGACCGACGATCTGTACGCGGCCGTTGCCAAGGAAGAATTCAGCCTGCGGCATGTGGAGCATGCGCTGCGCCATCCCGAGGGCGAGCCGCAGCCGGCGTTCAACGAGGAAGAGGCCGTCACCAAGAAGAGCCGGGCCACCAGCGTGGCGCGCGGCGCCAAGAGCGGCGTGCTGGTGGTGGGTGTGGACTCGCTGATGACGCAGATGTCCCGCTGCTGCAAGCCGGCGCCGCCCGACGAGATCGTCGGCTTCGTCACACGCGGGCGCGGGGTGTCGATCCATCGGCGCAACTGCAACACGTTCCTGCAACTGTCGGCCCGCGCGCCCGAGCGCGTGATCCAGACGGAATGGGGCAAGCGCAGCGACGCCGTGTACCCGGTCGACATCCAGGTGGAGGCGGTGGACCGGCAGGGGCTGCTGCGGGACATTTCCGAAGTGCTGTCGCGCGAGAAGATCAACGTGACCGGCGTGAAAACGCTGTCGAACAAGGGGGTGGCGCGCATGCAGTTCACCGCCGAAGTGTCGGAGGCCACGCAGCTCCAGCGGGCGCTGGCGCTGATCGAGGATGTGCAGGGGGTGTTGCACGCGCGGCGCAAATAAGGTTATACTTCGCGCTTCGCTAGGCTCGTAGCTCAGCTGGTTAGAGCACCACCTTGACATGGTGGGGGTCGTTGGTTCGAGTCCAATCGAGCCTACCAACGAACATGCAGTACAACGCCGGAAGCGCATCATGAACATGACAACTCGAACTACTACCGCTGGTTAGCGACAGTAGTCGAGGTGCGCCTTCGACCCGCAGCGGATGCGGGGAAACACGGAAAAACGCGGCCTTGGCCGCGTTTTTTTTCGTCTGCCGCCAGCCAGCATCCTGCTAAGCTGCCGCGTCGCCCAGTTCGGGCGGGTGCGGGACAGCCCCGCATCCATCGTTGCTGGTGCCATCCGATGCGTGTTTCGTCGCATCTGACGGGCCGGCGCCACAAAAGTTGCTATGCTCCGCTCGCCATGGCGCCCAGAAGCCGGCGCGGCGGAATCCACAAGAGGTGCAATGATGATCGCAATCACGCTGCCGGACGGTTCCCGTCGCGAGTACCCCGGCCCCGTCACGGTGGCAGAAGTGGCGCAGAGTATCGGCTCGGGCCTGGCCAAGGCCGCACTGGCCGGCAAGGTCGATGGCCGGCTGGTCGATACGAGCTACACGATCGGCAGCGACGCGTCGCTGGCCATCGTCACGGACAAGGACGCCGATGGCGTCGACGTGATCCGCCATTCCACGGCCCACCTGCTGGCCTATGCCGTCAAGGAGCTGTTTCCGGACGCGCAGGTCACGATCGGCCCGGTCATCGACAACGGCTTCTACTACGATTTTTCCTACAAGCGGCCTTTCACGCCCGAGGACCTAGCCGCCATCGAGAAGAAGATGACGGAACTGGCCCGCAAGGACGAGAAGGTCACGCGCGAAGTGTGGAATCGCGACGAGGCCGTGGCGCTGTTCGAATCGATGGGCGAGAAGTACAAGGCCGAGATCATCGCGTCGATCCCGGCCGACCAGGAAATCGGCCTCTATCGCGAAGGCAACTTCGTCGACCTGTGCCGCGGCCCGCACGTGCCGTCCACGGGCAAGCTCAAGGTCTTCAAGCTGATGAAGGTGGCCGGCGCCTACTGGCGCGGCGACTCGAACAACGAGATGCTCCAGCGCATCTACGGCACCGCGTGGGCGAAGAAGGAAGACCAGGACGCCTACCTGACGATGCTGGAAGAGGCCGAGAAGCGCGACCATCGCCGCCTCGGCAAGACGCTGGACCTGTTCCACCTGCAGGAAGAAGCGCCCGGCATGGTGTTCTGGCACCCGAAGGGCTGGAGCGTCTGGCAGGCGGTGGAGCAGTACATGCGCGGCCGGCTGACGGAGGCGGGCTACCAGGAAGTCCGCACGCCGCAGGTGATGGATCGTTCTCTTTGGGAAAAGTCCGGCCATTGGGAGAACTACAAGGAAAACATGTTCGTCACGGAGTCGGAAAAGCGCGACTACGCGATCAAGCCGATGAACTGCCCGGGCCATGTCCAGATCTTCAACCACGGCCTGCGCTCGTACCGCGACCTGCCGCTGCGCTTTGCCGAGTTTGGCTCCTGCCATCGCAACGAGCCGTCGGGCGCGCTGCACGGCCTGATGCGTGTGCGCGGATTTGTGCAGGATGATGCACACATCTTCTGCACGGAGGAGCAGATCGTCGAGGAAGCGAAGGCGTTCAACGAACTGGCGTTCTCGGTCTACGACGACTTCGGCTTCAAGGACGTGAAGGTCAAGCTGTCGCTGCGTCCCGAAAAGCGCGCCGGCTCCGATGCCATCTGGGATCACGCCGAGGACGGCCTGCGGCTGGCGCTGCGTGCCTGCGGCGTGGAGTGGGAAGAGCTGCCAGGCGAGGGCGCTTTCTACGGCCCGAAGGTCGAGTACCACATCAAGGATGCGATCGGCCGGTCGTGGCAATGCGGCACGCTGCAGCTTGACCTGGTGCTGCCGGAGCGGCTGGGTGCCGAGTACGTGGCGGACGACAACGGCCGCAAGCGTCCGGTGATGCTGCATCGGGCCATCCTGGGCTCGTTCGAGCGTTTCCTGGGCATCCTGCTGGAAAACCACGCGGGTGCGCTACCCGCCTGGCTGGCGCCGGAGCAAGTCGTGGTCATGAACATTGCCGAATCGCAGTCGGAATATGCCGAAAGCGTCGTGCAACTCTTGCAAAAACAAGGGTTTAGGGCCAAGGCGGATTTGCGTAACGAGAAAATTACGTATAAAATCCGCGAGCACTCGCTCCAGAAGATCCCTTACCTGCTAGTGGTAGGCGACAAGGAGCGGGACGCCAATCAAGTGGCCGTGCGTGCCCGTGGCAATGTGGATCTGGGTGTCATGCCCGTTTCCGCGTTTGTGGAACGTCTTCAGAACGACGTCTCCAGCAAAGCCTGAGGGTGTGAAGCACGGCTTGTTTTTTTGTCTTCTTGAGGTAACGGAACATCGCTACAGACAAAGGTCACCGTATCAACCGGGAGATCAGCGCGCCCGAACTGCGCCTGGTAGGGGTTGATAACGAGCAGCTCGGCATCGTCAAGTTCATGGACGCACTGCGCATGGCCGAGGACAAGGACTTGGATCTCGTGGAGATCGCGCCCAACGCGACTCCGCCCGTGGCCCGCATCATGGACTACGGCAAGTTCAAGTACGAGGAAGCCAAGCGCGCCCACGAGGCCAAGCTCAAGCAAAAGATCATCCAGGTCAAGGAAGTCAAATTCCGTCCTGGCACGGATGATGGCGACTACAACGTCAAGCTGCGCAACCTGAGGCGCTTTCTGGAAGATGGGGACAAGACCAAGATCACGCTGCGGTTCCGCGGCCGTGAGATGGCCCACCAGGAAATCGGCGCGCGCATGCTGGAGCGTCTGAAGTCGGATCTGGAGGAGTTGGGCCAGGTCGAGCAGATGCCCAAGATGGAAGGCCGCCAGATGGTGATGGTCCTGGCCCCCAAGAAGAAGAAGTAATTCCTGTGCGGGCGACGGCCGGGATGCCATGCGTATCCCGGCGCCGTCCTGCGCGGAAGCCGTGCGGGGCGCTCTTCGGGGCGCCGCGTACAAAAACAAGTGGATGCGGGTCTTGCAAGCGATGGCGTGAGCCATCCACCTGCATGCATGTCATAGAGCTGGAGTTTTTCATGCCTAAGATGAAGACCAAGAAAAGCGCCTCGAAGCGCTTTACGGCGCGCCCGAACGGTTCGTTCAAGCGCGGCCAGGCCTTCAAGCGTCACATCCTGACCAAGAAGACCACCAAGAACAAGCGTCAACTGCGCGGCACCCAGGACGTCCATGAGACGAACCTGAAGTCGGTTCGCGCAATGATGCCCTACGCATAACCCCAAACGATAACGAAAGGAGTTTTACATGCCTCGAGTCAAGCGTGGGGTCACTGCACGGGCCCGTCACAAGAAGGTTATCGACGCTGCCAAGGGTTACCGCGGCCGTCGCAATAATGTCTACCGTATCGCCAAGCAGGCGGTCATGCGTGCTGGCCAGTACGCGTACCGCGATCGTCGCAACAAGAAGCGCGTGTTCCGCGCCCTCTGGATTGCACGTATCAACGCCGCGACGCGTGAGCATGGCATGACCTACAGCGTGTTCATGAACGGCCTGAAGAAGGCTTCGATCGAACTGGACCGCAAGGTGCTGTCGGACATGGCCATCCATGACAAGCCTGCCTTTGCCGCCATCGTCAACCAGGTGAAAGCCACCGTTGCCTGATGCCGGCTGCGGGAGCGCGTGAGCGCTTCCGGGCAAGCACCGACCGCAAGGTCTGCTGAAACGGGGCTCCTTACCGAGCCCCGTTTTCATTTCGAATGCCGTGTCGACGCGCCACGTCCGAAATGGCATCCGAAATGTCCGCACCTGGTGCGACTTCCTTCCACGTACCATCCACCGTCATGTCCCTGGATCTGGATCAAATCGTCGCCGACGCACAGGCCGCCTTCGCTGCCGCCAACGACAACGCCACGCTGGAAAACGAAAAGGCCCGCTTCCTGGGCAAGACCGGCGCGTTGACCGAGCTGCTCAAGGGGCTCGGCAAGCTGGACCCCGAGGCGCGCAAGTCCGAAGGTGCCCGCATCAACCAGGTGAAGCAGCAGGTGGAAGCCGCGCTGCAGGCGCGCCGCCAGGCGCTGGCCGATGCGCTGATGAACGCCCGGCTGGCCGCGGAGGCCATCGACGTGACGCTGCCGGGCCGAGCCGTGTCGCGCGGCAGCGTGCATCCGGTGATGCGCACGTGGGAGCGCGTGGAGCAGATCTTCGGCTCGATCGGCTTCGACGTGGCCGACGGCCCCGAGATCGAGACCGACTGGATGAACTTCACCGCGCTGAACAACCCGGACAACCATCCGGCACGTTCGATGCAGGACACGTTCTACATCGACGGGCGCGACAGCGACGACAAGCTCCTGCTGCTGCGCACGCATACCAGCCCGATGCAGGTGCGCTACGCACGCATGCACGTGCAGAAGTACGCCGGCAAGGCCATGCCCCCGATCAAGGTGATCTGCCCGGGCCGCACGTACCGCGTGGACAGCGACGCCACCCATTCGCCGATGTTCAACCAGGTGGAAGGGCTGTGGATTGGCGAGGACGTGAGCTTTGCCGACCTGAAGGGCGTCTACACCGATTTCCTGCGCAAGTTCTTCGAGCGCGACGACATCCAGGTGCGCTTCCGCCCGTCGTACTTCCCGTTCACCGAGCCGTCGGCCGAGATCGACATGGCGTTCGGCAACGGCAAGTGGCTGGAGATCTCCGGCTCGGGCCAGGTACACCCCAACGTGCTGCGCAACATGGGTCTGGACCCCGAGCGCTATATCGGCTTCGCGTTCGGCTCCGGCCTGGAGCGCCTGACGATGCTGCGCTACGGCATCAATGACCTGCGGCTGTTCTTCGAAGGCGACGTGCGCTTCCTGCGCCAGTTCGCCTGATCGCCCGACACGCCCGCACACCGCACCGCATCGTCACAGACAACACCGCATACCTACCGGATCAGAAGCGCCATGCAATTCTCGGAATCCTGGCTTCGTACTTTCGCCAATCCTGAAAAGTTTTCCACCGATGCGCTGTCGCACGCGCTGACCATGGCCGGCCTTGAAGTGGAAGAGGTGGGCCCGGTCGCCCCGCCGTTCAACAAGATCGTGGTGGCAAGCGTGCTGGCTACCGAGCGCCATCCCAACGCCGACCGCCTGAACGTCTGCCAGGTGGACGCCGGCACTGGCGAGACCCTGCAGATCGTCTGCGGCGCGCCGAACGTGAAGCCCGGCATCAAGGTACCGTGCGCGCTGGTGGGCGCCGTGCTGCCGCCGGGCGAAGACGGCGGCAAGCCGTTCGAGATCAAGGTGGGCAAGCTGCGTGGCGTGGATAGCTTCGGCATGCTGTGCTCGGCGCGCGAACTAAAGCTGTCGGAAGATCACGGCGGCCTGCTGGTACTGCCCGACGACGCGCCGGTGGGCCAGGACATCCGCCAGTACCTGGACCTGGACGACCAGGTCTTCACGATCAAGCTGACGCCGAACAAGGCCGACTGCCTGTCGATCCACGGCGTGGCCCGCGAGGTGTCGGCGCTGACCGGCGCCGCGCTGACGCTGCCCGACATGGCGCCCGTCGCGGTCACCATCGACGACAAGCTCCCGGTCAAAATCTCGGCGCCCGACCTGTGCGGCCGGTTCTCGGGCCGCGTCATCCGCGGCGTGAACGCCCGCGCCGTCACGCCGGCGTGGATGGTGCAACGCCTGGAGCGCTCGGGCCAGCGCAGCATCTCGGCACTGGTCGACATCTCGAACTTCGTGATGCTGGAGCTGGGCCGCCCGTCGCACGTCTTTGACCTCGACAAGATCCATGGCGGCCTGGACGTGCGCTGGGGCCGCAAGGGCGAGCAACTGAAGCTGCTGAACGGCAACACCGTCGATGTGGACGAGCAGGTCGGCGTGATCGCCGACGACAAGGAAATCGAAAGCCTGGCCGGCATCATGGGCGGCGACAGCACGGCCGTGACGCTGGACACGACGAACATCTATCTGGAGGCCGCGTTCTGGTGGCCGAACGCCATCCAGGGTCGCGCGCGCCGTTACAACTTCTCGACCGATGCCGCACATCGCTTCGAGCGTGGCGTGGACTACGCGACGACCGTCGAGCATATCGAACGCATTACCTCGCTGATTCTCCAGATTTGCGGCGGCCAGGCCGGCCCGGTTGACGACCAGATCGTCAACTTGCCGCAGCGCGCGCCGGTAAAGCTGCGGGTGGCGCGTGCCGAGCGCGTGCTGGGTATCGAACTGTCGTCGACCGAGATTGCCGATGTGTTCCAGCGCCTGAACCTGCCTTTCACGCGGTCGGCCGGCGCCGACGGCGAGGTGTTCGAGGTGACGCCGCCGAGCTATCGCTTCGATATCGAGATCGAGGAAGACCTGATCGAGGAAGTGGCGCGCATTTATGGCTTCGAGCGCATCGTGGCCCGCCCGCCGATCGCCGAGAGCGAGATGCGCCCGACCAACGAGGGCCGCCGCTCGCAGCACGTGGTGCGCCACGCGCTGGCCGCGCGCGACTTCAACGAAGTGATCAATTTCGCGTTCGTCGAGGCGCAGTGGGAGCGCGACTTTGCCGCCAATGACAACCCGATCCGCCTGCTGAACCCGATTGCCAGCCAACTCGCCGTAATGCGGTCGACGCTGATTGGCGGCCTGGTCGACAAGGTGCGCTACAACCTCAACCGCAAAGCCGCACGCGTGCGCCTGTTCGAGGTGGGCCGCGTGTTCCACCGTGACCCCGGCGTGACCGACGGCGGGTTGACCGTGGCGGGTTACCGGCAGCCGATGATGGCGGCCGGCATCGCCTACGGCCCGGCGTTCGAGGAGCAATGGGGCGTGGCGACGCGCCAGGTCGACTTCTTCGACATCAAGGGCGACGTCGAGGCGCTGTTCCATCCGCGTACGCCGCGCTTCGAGCCGGTGTCGCACCCGGCGCTGCACCCGGGCCGCGCCGCGCGGGTGATCGTCGATGGCAAGCCGGTTGGCGTGGTGGGCGAGATCCATCCGCGCTGGCTGCAGGAATACGAGCTGACCAACGCGCCGGTGGTGTTCGAGCTGGAACTGGATGCGCTGCGCGACGTGGGCCTGCCGGTGTACACCGAGATATCGAAGTTCCCGGCGGCCGTGCGGGACCTGGCCGTCGTGGTCAAGCAGCAGGTGCGCGTGCAGGACATGATCGATGCCATGCGCGCGGCGCTGGACCAGGCCGGCTCGGGCCACTTCGTGCAGAGCCTGGTGCTGTTCGACGAGTTCCGCCCGAAGGCAGCATCGGCGTCCATCGGGGCGGATGAGAAAAGTCTTGCCTTCCGGATTACGTTGCAAGATACTGGGTCGACCCTTCAGGACGAGACAGTCGACAGTGCGGTACGTTGCATGATCGACGCGCTGACGGCGGGCTTCGCGGCCCGCCTGCGCGGTTGAGCAACCCCGCGGTAGGAGCGCCCGGGCACAGCTCCCGGGCCGATCGCCAGACGGATTGAAGAGAGCGATCAAGGATGAACGATCGAGACGCGATTTCCATGAATGCTGCAGACCTGGGCGAGGCAAGCGACCGGCATGCTGCCTCCTTCGACGATGCATCGCCGGAAGCCCGCGCGACGGAGGTGCCCACCCTGACAAAGGCAGAACTGGCAGAAATGCTGTTCGACCAGGTCGGGCTGAACAAGCGTGAATCGAAGGATATGGTCGAAGCCTTCTTCGACGTGATTCGCGAAGCCCTGGAGAAGGGCGATAGCGTGAAGCTCTCGGGCTTCGGCAACTTCCAGCTTCGCGACAAGGCGCAGCGCCCCGGTCGCAATCCCAAGACCGGTGAGATCATTCCCATTACCGCCCGCCGCGTGGTGACCTTCCACGCCAGCCAGAAGCTCAAGAGCCTGGTCGAGGAACGGGCCGACCTGGCCGTCCCGACCTGACCCCGGGTTCGTGGGGGCTGCGCCGGTCCGCCGACCGCCAGCCCGGCTGATTGGGCGCTGACCGCCCACCATCGTCGCAGCCAGTACACACCTGCAACGGTTTGCGCCATCCGTCGGATTGCCCGACGCGATGGCAATCTGTATCCTGCAATGCCGCGCGTGCGTCGCGCCAACCGCGTCTTGCCCTGCCGGGCTGACAACTGCTCCTCCTCTGCATGACGGAAAAATCCAGCGAGCGCGTCGCGCTGCCGCCGATTCCCGCGAAACGCTACTTCACAATCGGTGAGGTCAGCGAGCTTTGCGCCGTCAAGCCGCACGTGCTGCGCTACTGGGAGCAAGAATTCACCCAGCTCAAGCCCGTCAAGCGCCGCGGCAACCGCCGCTACTACCAGCATCACGAAGTCCTGCTGATCCGCCGCATCCGCGAACTGCTCTACGAGCAGGGCTTCACCATCAACGGCGCCCGCAACCGCCTCGACGAGGGCCGCCACCACGGCGCCAACCCGGCTGCGGAAACCGCCGACACAGCGTCCACGCTCAGAACGCCCCCGACCCCCGTGCTGTCCGTCGACCTCAACGCGCTCCGCACCGAACTGGTCGAAGTCCAGCATCTGCTGGCCCAACTCAAGCAAGTGGCGGAACGCGAATAAATTCCGCTCAAACCACTAGCCATTGCCGATGGCTCTGATATAATTTCGTTCTTCTTCGGGGCGTAGCGCAGCCTGGTAGCGTACCTGCATGGGGTGCAGGTGGTCGGAGGTTCAAATCCTCTCGCCCCGACCAGAATAAAGCCCGCTAGATCAACGTCTAGCGGGCTTTTCATTTTGTGCCGCACGGTAGCGCGCATCCTGGCTTATCAGACGATCCCTAATATCAAGCGGCCGGCAACTTTGGATGCATCGCCGCAACCGGCACTTCGCGCCTGCTTGACGTGCTCCACGGTGGTACAGCGATCGGCATGCGCTCCGGCTACCTGCACGGCCTCGATGTCGTAGCCCACGCGCTTCGCATCCGTCAGCGCCTTCTCCCGAACGTCTTTCACCACGTAGTCCTTGTCACCCAGCTTTGCGCGCTCCAGTGCGTCGCGCCAAGCCTCTCGGCAGGCGGCCGCCGTCTTCGGCTGGCCTTGGCGGTTCACCACCACATAGTCGTCGGCCGTCAGGGTGTGCACCTTGGACCCACTAGACCGTCAGGGCGTCACGGACGGCCACGAAGTGCGCGTGCGGGATGTAGACGTCCCCGCCTTCGGAAAGCTTTCCGACAAATTCCGATGACTTTTTCTATCAGAATCAAACGCCACTTATATCGAAATTTCTTGTCCATTTGAAACAGCAGGCACGAAGATCCTCGCGGATTTTTATCAGTGAAAAAATCGCCGCGTATATAGGATTTATCCGATTCTTAGCTTTGTTTTATTTGCGTTGTTTGCGCGACGCTTGGACTGTTCTCAGTCGAACGAAAACAGCGTATCGTGCGGCGCGCAGGGATGTGGCCTCGTGTCGTAAGCGATGGCCTATGCGGAGAATTCGGTCACGCTGACAACGGAGCGACGAGCAATGGCTGGTGTGGTAGATGAACTGAAGGCATTGGGAGGCGGTTTGCTTAAGGCCGTAACTGGGCGTCAGGCCTATCGCCTCGAGGTGCTCGGCGCGCCCAGCGCTGCTGGATTGTCCGTGGTGTCATTCGAGGCCACGGAGCGCATGGGCGAACCCTACAGCGTCAAGGTACGGCTTACCCATCCGATGGCCCTGGACCGGATGGATTACCTGCGCCGTGACGCCACGTTTTCGATCGCCCCGGGAGATGGCTCGGAGCCGCGACAGTTCTCGGGCTGCATCGTGCGCTTCTCGAAAACCCGGCAGACCCGTGATTTCTGCGCCTACGAGATGGAGGTGAGGCCCAAGGTCGCGCTGCTGATGCTGACCAAAGCGAGCCGCGTCTATCAGAAGAAGACAGCGCCGCAGATCATTGAGGCCATCTTGCGCCGCCACGGCCTGGAGGGCCATCAGTTCGCCTTCAAGACCCGCCGCCAGTATCCGGAGCACCCGTTCCGGCTTCAGTACCAGATGTCGGACTGGGACTATGTCCGGCTGCTGATGGAACAGGAAGGGCTGTATAGCTATTTCCTGCCAGGCCGCCACGGCACCGTTTTCGGCGACGTTTTTCAGGTCTCCGACGACGTCGACCACTATATTTACCAGCCAGAATTGCGGGTTCCTTATCGGGAAACTGCCGGCCTGGAGTCAGGTGTCGAGACGGTGTTCGACATCCAGACGCACGTACATACCGTGCCCGAATCGTTCCGGACGGCCGACTACAACCCGGGAGATTCTTACGAGCGCAAGCCGGGCGAAGCCAACGTGGCGCGCAAGGAAAAAGGCAACTACGGCCAGTCGTATGTCTATGGCACGCATCATCTGGATACGGCCGGAGCGAAGTGGGAAGCGCAACTGCGGCACGAAGCGGCGCTCGCGGGACAGCTCGTCTACGAAGGCCAGAGCAACATCCTAAGCCTGTGCCCACCGCGTATCCTGCGCATGGATTTCGATCTGCCCGATGCGCCCAACGGTCAGGTGGTGACCGAGGTCATCCACACGGGCGGGCGCGAGCAAGCCTACCGCAACCGCTACAAGGCGATTCCCTCGGACCGGCGCTTCCGTCTGCCGATCGACGAGAGCAAGTGGCCGCGCATCGCCGGGACGCTGAGCGGGCGAATCACCTCGCCGGGGAACTACAAGTACGCTTACCTGACGCAGCAAGGCTTCTACGTGGTGCGCCTGGACCTGGACTTCGAGGACTGGCCCAAAGGGGGCGAGAGTGTTCCCATGCGCTTGGCTAAACCCTTTGCAGGGGCTAAGCAGACCGGTTTTCACCTGCCATTGATCGACGGCACTGAGGTGGCGGTCTCATTTCACGATGGGAACCCCAACCGGCCATACATCAGCGCAGCCTTGCATCACAGCCAGCAGGAGGACCTGATCACGAGCCAGGACCGGTGGCTCTCGCGCAACGTGATCCGCACGCAAGCGAACAACAAGCTTCGCTTCGAGGACTGGGAGGGGCAGGAAGGCGTCAAGCTGTCCACTGACTACGGTGGCAAGACGCAGCTCAACTTGGGCTATCTGGTCGATAGCAAGAAAAAGAAGCGCGGCGACGGCTTTGAGCTGCGCACATCCGGGTGGGGTGCCCTGCGAACCGGCAAGGGCATGTACATCACTGCCTACGATCAGCAAGGGGCAGCCGGGCAGCAGCTCGACATGCAGGAAACGATTGCGGAGTTGGAGCGCGCGCTGAGTCTCGCCAAGTCGTTGGCGGCTTCCACTCGCCAGGCCAAGGCCGAACCTGCAGATATCGACGCGCAGCAGCAGGCGAACAGAGATCTGAACAAATTGTCTGCACCCGGCCTATTGGCCAGCGCACCCGCATCAATCGGCGTGGCGTCCGAGCGCAACATTCAGCTGGCCGCCGGGAGGAACATCTCGGCTGTGGCGGGCGAGAGCGCCGATGTCAGCGCCCTCCGGCGCATCACCATGGCAGCGGGCGATCTGATTTCGCTATGTGCCCACAAGCTTGGCATCAAGATGTTCGCGGCCAAGGGCAAGGTTGAGATCCAGGCGCAGAACGACGGCCTGGACTTGTATGCGGACCAACGACTGCATATCGCCAGCGCCAACGCTGACGTAGTCATCAACGCCAAGTTGAAGGCCGTCTTGGCGGCCGCAGGCGCCACCATCACAGTGGAAAACGGCGGAATCGTGTTGAAGTGTGCAGGCGATTACAGGGTCGAGGCCGCGTCATTCACGTTCGTGGGGCCGAACGGCGAATCGCTCTCCCTGCCCGCGCTGCCGAAAAGCAGTCTGAACATCGATAGCCAATACCCATCCTCGCGCTGAGCCATGATTATTAGCCCTCCCTTCCTGCCGAAATCCGCTCTGACATCAAGCGATAGTGCCAAAACGGACCCGATGATGGACGCCGTGGACAAGCTCGAACTGGAGCGTCATGGTGTCTACCCCATTGCCTTTGACCGCCGCTGGCACTGTGGCACGCACCTCGCGCCAACTGAGCAAACGGAAGCGGTGCGAGCCATTGCCGATGGCGAGGTCGTGGCCTACCGGGTAAGCCAGACAGCCATCTCCGACGGGAAAACCAAGAGCGATGGCAGCCCCGAGTTGAACTCCAATAACGGTTTCGTACTACTCAATCATACGACCGATACCGGTGCGGGGCGGACGATCACGTACTATTCCCTCTATATGCATCTGCTGGACATAAACGTCCAGCAGCTCATCGCTCCGCAGCCAATCCAACCACCGACGACTGGTTCGGCGAACACGCTGCCAGCGTGGCTACTGCATCCAGCCGATGGCGTGCAGGCTGGCGGCAATAAAAAGGTGTTTCGCAAGGACATGCTGGGGTACTGGGGTAATTGCCACGGTCAGCCACACTTACACTTCGAGATCTTCATGACCGAAGAAGATTTCAGTTCGTACTTTGCGCAAACGCAACTTGGCAATGCTGCACCGACCACGCCGACCAGCAAGGATTATTGGGGCCACAGCTACTATGTGATTCCAGGTGGTCAGGTTTTCGTGAGTCAGCCGCCTGCGCTCACGGGCTCTCCATACTTTCCCGCCCTGAAGGCAGGGGCACTCGATGCTCAAAGCAAGCTGTATGTCGAGGCGTACTTTCACAGAGGACAACGCTACACGCGTTCGTGGATAGAAGTCGCGGGCAAAGTCGCGTTGCTGACGCCTCAGCCAGTGGCGGACGCCTGCCATGACTATGAGTACAACCTCTTCCAGCGCGCCACCGACCTCTATCCCTCGTGCCCGAGCGCCGGTTATGAGTTGTTGCGTTTTGGACGCATTCTGTGCGAGGAGCTGCCGCCACTCGCCGTTGCAGAGAATCATGCCTGGGTCGCCGTTACGTTTGACGATAGTGGCGCACAAGGCTATGTCGATATCAGTCAGGCCGCCATACAGAAGCTCTCCGACGCGGACTTCCCCTTCTTCACCGGTTGGCAAAAGATCGACGAAGGAAATACGCCGTTCAGCCAGGACGGGGTGTGCGACTACGACGAGCTTCGCAGGATTGTGAATGTCGTGGAGGCATCGGAGACGCCCGTGCAGCGCAATGATCCCGCCTATAAGCAAGAGGATCTGCTCACGGCGCACGTCTATGGCAATGATACGTTGCGAAGCAAGCTTAGAGGTTTCGTGTGCCATGCGCCGAGCGAGTGGGACAAGAGTGGTAACGAAGCCCGCTATGGGCGGCTGAACCAGCCGGACGGCTTCTTCGGAAAGCGCAAGGACTTCGACCCGGAGGGGTACACAAATTTCATCAAGTTCGTGGAGAAACTTCAGTTTCTCGATCAAGTGCCATCGCTCGGTGGCGGAAAGAAATTTTGGTTCTTCCACCCACTTGCTTTCATTCGGCACTTCAGGAAGTGTGGGTGGCTAACTAACCCGGAACTGAAAAGAATGTTTCCGCCAACAGCTTTGCGTAAAGTCTCTGCCTCTCAATGGGTTTCAGAGCCGATACGTCCGCACACGGTCGTTGTGGAAAGATTTGGCATCACATTGAACACGGCGATGCGCAAGTTTGGAATCGTAACGGCTTTGAGGCAGGCAGCGTTTCTAGGCAACTCGATGCAGGAGACGCAATGGTTTCGACTTCTGGCAGAAGGCGCACCGGAACAACAGCGATATTTTCCTTGGTTTGGTCGTGGTTTCCTGCAACTGACCTGGCCCGATAACTATGTAAAGTACTGGCGTTTTCGGGGGCGGCAGGTGGACCAGTCACTGGCTGACCGCTTGCACGATGCCGCAAGCACGTCGAATCGGGCGCGCAACAATATGGCCCTTGCCGCGACAGAAGTGCATGTGCCCGTCGAGATGAAGAATGGCGCGACAATGTAGCGACGGAAGAGTTCGATGCGACCGATAGTGCAGGTGCGTATTGGGCATGGTCAAGTGCGGCTAAATTTGCTGATCAACCGCCGGTTCTGCGGCGTGAGACGAAGCAAGTGGGTAACACGTCCAGACCGTTCTACAACAGTGAACAGTTTGGAAAAGTTGCCGCCACGGTAAATGTGGGGCAACCATCAAGTAACTTCGCCGCAATAAATGGGCTTCAGGCACGTTATCAGGCATACACCGCTGCCCTTGTGACGCTAACCGAAAGGATTCAGTTTCCGGACGTGAACGGCACGCTGAAGGAGCTTCCCGATTGGTAATGTGGAGAAATTTCGAGATGAGAAGAATCATCTTCGGTTGTCTTGTTACTTGCACGGTTGCCACGCAATCACTAAGCGCCATTGAAGAACAGAGCGTCGATCATAATCCCGCTGAACAAAAAGTGACGACGAGGGCCCATGTCGTTGGTTCGTGTCATTTCAGGATCGAAGATATGTTTGGAGGGGAGTTTAGAGTCTCACATTCCGATAAATCATTTCCACAAAGCGGATCATATTACCTTCCAATAACGGGGCCAAACGCGTTCTTGGCCGGCGGCTTTGGCATCTCCTGCATTGATTCAAGTGAAGAGAAAATAACCTCAGCCTTGGGTGCAAAATACGAGGATGGTCACTGGATGAGGTACGGGCCGGTTAATGGCCCTGAGTTTGTTCCGTACGAAAAGCAGGCAAGTGCTCGAACGATTTCGTTGAAGGGAAAGAACTGGACCGGAAGAGCCTACACCGAAGATGACACGACTGGTGACGAGCGGCGGCGGGCTCGCGTATTTCATTTCTGTTTGATCCACAATGACCATGCATTGTGCGGGTACACGGTGGTCGAATGGCTGTCGGATCGAAAGAAGCGGAACGATCTCGATCGAATTAAGGCGATTCTTGAATCTGTCGAGTTTGTTGAAACTTCGGCGCCGGATGGTGTCAGCGCTGCAGCGTTGCATGGTATAACCGCCCGTCCGGCCAATTTCAAGCCTGCTGAGTAATGCAATTCTTAAGGCGTGTAGTCCTGAGCCTTATACTTCTAGCTACATCAGCCGTTTGCGCGGCAGCAAGCAAGAACGTCGAGCCGGCGAGTCGATCGGTGCCTCGACTAGATTCGCGCATCAAGAAGCAGTGTGGCGTAACGTTCAGTGTACCAAGGGGAGTCACCGTCTTTCTTGTAGAGAAGACTTCAACTACCCCATCTGAGCGGTGTACCTTGGCTTTGCTACGAACAGATAGGCCCCATACTCCAGTTACCCGTGGGATTACGGAAGGGTGCTACGAAGACGCAGACCTTGTACTGGTCGTCAAGGCGGCACCTGCGACTGACAGCTTTGTCGAGTTCAATTTCGCTCCTGTTGGCGAACCCGGCGATCCTATCCGGTATGTTGGGCAACCGCTCACCGAAGCCGCAAAACGGATGGGGTATATGCCCGAGAAAGTAAGCGGCTTTAGCGTTACCAGCATAGACGACGCGGTTCAAATCCTCTTGCCCCGACCAGAATAAAGCCCGCTAGATCAACGTCTAGCGGGCTTTTCATTTTGGGCGACGTCCGTCGCCCGCCTACGGTTCCTGACCCGCCCGTAACAGCGTCAGCCTTGTCTTGCCATCCGGGGTGAAATGCGTGCCGAATCGTACGAGGCCGGCGCGGTGGAGGTGGCAGCTCATCGTGAAGCTGAGCAGCATGCCGGGCTCGGTGTCATCGATTGCGATGTCGATTGCTTTCAGGCGCGGTTCGTAGCGCAGTAGCGTGGTTTCGATCTCGCGTTGCAGCGTGTGCGCCGACGCGGGCAGGTGGCGGTAGATGCGCGACAGGTCGCCGAGTCCGTAGTCTGGCAGGTGGGCGAGGCTGCCGCGGCGGCTGTTGAGGATGCGCTGGATGTTGTCCTGCACGGACAGGAACGTCTGCGTGGCGGGGTCGAACGCGTCGACTGGCACGCCGTTCGCGAAGAAGCCCGTGACGGCTTCGAAGAGACCGGGTCCGCCGCGCATCAGTCTGCCTCCCGGGTGTCGTTGCAGCGGTCTTCGAACTGCACGCCGATGCCGTCTGCTTCCGCATACGACAGCGAGATCGAAGCCGGAAGCTGGCCGCTGCCCACGCGCGACAGCAGCTCGCGCGACAGCACCGGCAGCAGGCGTTGGTCCAGCAGGCTGTCGATATTGCGCGCGCCGGAGTCTGGTTGCAGGCAAGCCTGCACGAGCGCGTCGACCAGTGGATCGTCGAACTGGAGCGGCACGCCGAAGCGCTGCTGGATTCGTGTCGCGAGCTTTCCAAGCTTCATGCGCATGATGGTGGCCATCGCCGCTGCCGAAAGCGGACGGTAGACGATGGTCTGGAACCGTGCCAGCAACGCCGGCTGGAAGTGGGCGGCCAGTTTCGGGCGGATGGTGTCCAGCAGCAAGGTGAGGGCGGTTTCGTCGCAGGCGTCGGCGAGGGCATCGCTGGCGGCCATGATGGCGTCGCTGGCCAGATTCGACGTCATGAAGATGACCGTGTTACGGAAATCGATGACCCGGCCTTCGCCATCGCGCATGAAGCCGCGGTCGAACACCTGGTAGAACAGGTTGAGCACGTCGCGGTGGGCCTTCTCGACCTCGTCGAGCAGGACGACGCTGTACGGTCGCTGCCGCACCGCTTCCGTCAGAATCCCGCCCTGTCCGTATCCGACGTAGCCCGGCGGGGACCCCTTGAGCTGCGATACGGTATGCGCCTCCTGGTACTCGGACAGGTTGATCGTGATCAGGGACCGTTCTCCGCCGAACATCAGGTCGGCCACCGCGCGCGCCGTCTCGGTCTTGCCGACGCCCGACGGTCCGACCAGCAGGAACACGCCCAGCGGCGCCTCGGCTGGCTTCAGTCCCGCCTTGGCGGCGCGCAGGCTGTGGCCCAGCGTCGCCAGCGCGCCGTCCTGGCCGACCACGACATCGGCAAGGCGCGCTTCCAGTTCCAGCAACGTTGCGATCTCGTTCGACAGCAGGCTGTCCACCGGCACGCCGGTCCAGTCGGCGATGACCTGCGCGATCGCCATCTCGTCGACCTCGGCATGGATCAGTCCCGGCTGACCAGGCACCGACAACGTGGCGCGCGTGGCGGCGATGGCGGGTTCCAGGTCGCGCCGGATGGAATCGTCGTTGGCCGCCTGCCAGCGTTTGCGCAAGGTCAACAGGGTTTCGGTGGCATCCTTCTGGTCGGCGTAAGCCTGTTCGAGTCGCTGGTGTTCGGCGGCAAGGGCGGCAAGCCGATCCTCGATGCTGGCGAGCCGTTCCTTGTCATGGACGCCAATGGCTCCCTGGTCCTGCTGCAGGGCATGGCGTTCGACTTCCAGCGCCGCCCGTTCGGCCTCGCACATCTCGAAGGCGAGGGGCCTGGCCTCCTGGCTCATGCGAACACGGGCTGCCGCCGTGTCGAGCAGGTCGACAGCCTTGTCGGGCAACTGACGGCCGGTCAGGTATCGCCGAGACAACCGGACCGCCGCCGCGACCCCGGCATCGGTAATGTGGACGTTGTGATGCTGTGCGTAGCGATCCTTGATCCCGCGCAGCATCAGGCAGGCGTTCGCGTCGTCGGGCTCGTCGACCTTTACCATCTGGAAGCGCCGTTCCAGCGCTGCGTCGCGCTCGAAGTACTGCTTGTACTCGGACCATGTCGTGGCTGCAATCGTTCGTAGTTCGCCGCGTGCGAGGGCCGGCTTGAGCAGGTTGGCGGCATCGGCACCGCCGGCCTGGTTGCCCGCGCCGATCAGCGTGTGGGCCTCGTCGATGAACAGCAGGATGGGCTTGGGCGATTGCTGGACCGCCTCGATCACATGCTTCAGACGCTGCTCGAACTCGCCCTTGACGCCGGCGCCGGCCTGCAGCAGCCCGAGGTCCAGCGTCAGCACGCTGACGTCGCGGATCACGGCCGGGACGTCACCGTTGGCGATCTTCAGCGCCAGGCCCTCGACCAGCGCGGTCTTGCCCACGCCCGGTTCGCCGACCAGGATCGGATTGTTCTTGCGGCGGCGCGCCAGGATATCGATCATCTGCCGGATCTCGACATCGCGGCCGAGAACCGGGTCGATCTGGCCGTCGCGAGCCTTTTGGGTGATGTCGGTCGTAAACCTTTCGAGGGCGGCATTGTCGCCAGCGACCGGAGCCTCTGGCGAAGCTGACGCACGGGCGATGGCGTTCATGGCGTCGCTGGCGGCAGCGCCGGCGGTGTTTCGCCGACTCCGGGATGCGCGCCGGGTCGCGACCGGCGAGTCGTTTGTTTCGGATGAAGTCTTGTCCAGTTCCGGCAGCAGCCGCTCGATCTGCGCCGCCGAGATACTGAGCAGTGGCCAGGCGTCGGGGGCGCGGAGCAGGGCGGGTGTATCGGCCAGCGCCGCCAGCAGATGGGCGGAGCGGATCACGTCGCCGCCATCGCTCAACGACGCCTTGACCCATGCGGCCTCCAGCCATTGGCCAAGCCGGGCCGACAGCCCGGGCTTGCCCCGCAGCGCGTGCGGCAGCCGGTCGATGCTGCCCAGCAGCGCGTTCCAGATGCCATCGACGTCAAGCTCATAGCGTCGCAGGATGGCCAGGATGTCGCCGTCCCCGAGTTCCAGCAGCTTGATCAGCCAGTGTTCGACTTCGATATCCCGGTGCGCGCGTGTCTCGCATAGCCCGGCCGCGTCAGTCAGCGCGCGGGCGCAATGGTTGTTCAGGCGTCGCAGGTACGGCGAATAGTCTCGGGCGGTCATGGCGATTTGAGTTGGAGCAACCAGGCGTATCAGAAGCGCGCGGCCGGGGTGTCCCGGCCGCGGCGAGTGGAGGGCCGGCGCAGGGCGGCGGCCAGGCAAGGGTTACGAGCGCTCGTTCCAGCTATCGGCGTGGATGATGTTGCCGTCCTTGTACGACCACGTGATCTTCTCGTAGCGCAGCTCGACTTCTTCCAGGTGGTTGTGCTTCTCGTACGCCGGATTCTTGATGTCCAGCATCTTCGGCGTGACGCCGACCACCTTCACGTTGTCCAGCTTGGTGTTGAAGTACTCCTTCTCCTTGCCGGCGTCGTCGATCTTGTACCACTTGATCTCGATCGATTTCAGCGTCTGGCCGCTGGTGACCGCCTTGTACAGATAGGGCGTCGAGGCATCGGTCTCCTTGGTAAAGGTGATCGGCTTGTGCACCCGGGTGCCGGTCAGCTTGCCGGTGTTCGAGTCTGTCGGAATATTGACGGCATGGTCGAACGCCACGACCTCGACGCTGCCTTCGCGGCCCGAAACGGTGACCGAACCCTTGATGTCGGCACCGCCATCGTCCTTGATCCACATGTATGCGGGAATTGCCATGGACTAACTCCTTTCACTGGAATGAACAGGCCGGATGGCCCGAGGTTGCCTGAGCACCGCGACCTGTGTCGCGGCAATCTGGGACAAGCGTGATCTCGACGCGGCGATTGACGGCGCGCCCGGCGTCGGTAGTGTTCGAAGCTTTCGGGCGGGTGTCGCCATAGCCCTGGATCGCGAAGTGCGTGACGGGCAGTCCGGCCGCATCGGCCAGCCAGTTGCGTACCGACGTGGCGCGCGCCTCGGAGAGCTTCAGGTTGGTGGCGGCGTGTCCCGTCGAGTCGGTGTGTCCGGCCACCAGCACGCGCTTGTCCGGGTGGGCCTTGATCATGTCGAGAGCGGCGATCAGCACGCGGTTGGACCCTGGTTCAAGCACCGCACTGCCACTGCGGAACAGCGACAGGCTGTCCAGTTCGACTGTGGGTGGCGGCGGCGCGGGCGGCTGGTAGGAGGCAATCAGGCCATCCACCGGCTCGCGCAGCGCCTTGCCCCGGTAGAAACCCAGCCCGAGCCTTGGCGGCACTCCGTTGCGTTGATAGCGCTCCAGCTCGTCCCGGTCGCGCTTGAGGGCCAGCAGGGCATCGCGGCGGGCCGCATCGTTGGCGGGGTCCAGCGCTTGGAAACGCGCCATGTCGCCGGTCACACGCGCCACCAACTCCTGGTTGTGCCACGCGGAAGCTGCGGCGGCGGCGCAGAACGCCAGGGTCAGCCAGACGAAACCGTGGGCCAGCGCGTGGGGCAACACGCGCTGCACCGGTTGCAGGGCGAGGCCCCGGAGCAGCGGGTCGGGCAGGGGATAGGGCGGCCGCCGGCTTTCACGGGTAGCCGGTGTCAGGCCGGTGATGCTGGCGATGTACCGCGCATAGTCCGCGTCAGGCGCCGGAGCGCCTGCGATTGCCGTCACGCCGAACGCCGCAAGCGGCAGCGGTCGGCTGGCGTTCGCTCGGTGCGGATCGTCATGCCGCAACGTCGGCATCAGGACCGTATCGGCCCAACGCACCAGTGCATCAAGCCGCGCCGCGCGGTGCATGCGTCGCGGCCGATCGGCGGGCACGCTGATGCCAGCGTACTGGGATAGCCGGATCGCCAGCGTCTCGGCGATACCGCCGTCGACAGGTACATCGCCCGAGAAGCCGAACCAGGGGGAATCGTCCGGCGGGCCGTTAGCTTCCTCGGCGTAGACGGCTACGCACACGGGCAGGGAGTACCCAAGCGCGCGGCTGGCGGCGCCGACCGACGCCCGCCAGTTACGCAGCGACACCGTCAGCGTGGAGGCATCGCGTGCCGCGTCGGCTGCGACCAGGCAGGCCACGGCATCGGGCCCCTGCCCATTGCGCCAGCGCTTCAAGGCATCGGCGATGTGCGGCAGCCGACTCGGATCGTCCACGCGCACCCAGATCGCCGCGTCGGTGATCTTCACGAGTGCGTTGCCGAAGACAGACGACTGGACATCGCGCGTCATGCCGGCGGTGAGCACAAGCGGCGTGTTGCGGCGGATGTCGCCAGGCAGCGTCTCCAGCGAGGCGTCGATCGCGGTCAGCACGGCCTGCGCGGCACGACGGCGCGCGCGCTGGCGCCGGGTCGCGAGGGCGATGGCTGCGATGGCGAGCGTCACCGTCACGCCAGCGATCACCAAGTTCCAGGCGGTGCTCCATGGCGAACTCAGCGCCAGCCAGGCCAGCGCGAGCGTCGCTATCCAGCCAAACTGCGTGCGGTAGGGGTAGCCGGTCACGAATGCCTCAGCCGGCCAGTTGCGCGATCGAAGCTGTCAGCCATCGATCCAGCAGGAAATAGACGGCCCCCGCGCCGGCCAAGGCCAGGCCCACCCAAGCGATGGGGGGCATGTGGCGAACGCCGCGTGTCTTGCCGGCGGTGACGATAATGGGCCCTTCGTCCCAGCGAACGCCCGCCCGCACCAGACGTTCGTCGATGGCGCGCATCAGCGCCTCGCGGGCGCCGGCGCCTTCGAGCGCGAACTTGCCCTGGAAGCCAAGTCCCAGGACGGTGTGGAAGACCATCAGCAGCGGCACGACCGATTCAGGCTCGGCGAGCCGTCGCTCCATGCGCGCGATCAACTCCTCGCCGGCGTTATGGCTCTGGAACTCCTTGACCTGCAGCGGCTCGCGTTCCCACGCGCTACGGTGGGGCTCGTCCAGGTTGCGTAGCGCCACTTCGTCGAACAGCGCGCATTGTGCGTAGATTGCGTCCTGGACGACTGGCGGTGGGTGGCCGGCTGCGGTCAACTCCTCGCGCAGCCGGTTGACGTGCGTCAGGCAGGTCGCGCGAAACGATTCGAAGGTGTCATCCGGTCTGGCGGCATCGTTCAATTCGGTGACGGTCAGCGCGGTATCGCGTAGCGCCAGCGGGCAGGTCGGGACAAGGGTGGTCATGCGGGCAACACGGCGAAGAGTTCAAGCGAGACGTCCGGGATCGATGCCGGCACATAGAACTGGCAGGCCCGCGCGTCGAGCATCCGTCGGAAGGCAGGATGGGAGCCGTCCAGCGCGAAGTACTGGTTCTCCAGGCGAACCGGGATGGCGGCAGGCAAGCGGGACAAGGTGCGCAGCGGGATGCCCGGCAGCGCCGAATTGACAATCTGTTCCACCTCGTCCGGTGCACCGGCCTTGCACAGCCGTGGCAATTGCTCCAGCAACGCGTGCGCGGGCAAGCCGGACTGGACGGAGAGGTAATACTCGGCGCCTTCGACAAGCCGTTCGTCCTGGATCGTGCCGACCCAGATGGTCGGCCGCGCCTGCTCCAGCGCAACAGGCACGACGCGGGACGGGATCACCGTGTCGAGCAGTGTCCGGACCAGCGACTCAAGTTCGGCAAAGACGGGTTCCGGAGTGTGGTGATCGTAGGCCGGGATGGCTTGCAGCGTTTCTGTCGTAGAAAACGTAAGCAGCGCACCGGCCAGGCGGGCCAGCACGTGATAAAGGCGCTCCGGAGGCTGCTGGGGCGCTGCGCACAGCCGCGCCAGTTCGGGCCAGTGGCTGTTGACGCTGTGCAGGAGCCAGAACAGGGCGACGTCGGCCACTGCGAAGTCTGCGATCTGATCAGACCGTTCGCGCCGGCGTACCGCCAGGCTGCGGCTTTTCGCGGATAGGATTTCGGCCAGGCGCTGCATGCGCTCGGTAAGGCGGTCGCTGGCTGACAGGAAGAGACAGGGCGGCACGAACGTCGCGTCGAGCTCAAAGCGATGCTGCGGTGTGCGGACCAGTCGAAGAATCGGGCAGGTAACATAATCGCTGTGTGCCTCGAAATCAAAAAGCAGCGAGAGCGCATGGCGCTCGACGCTGATTTCCTCGTTGCCCTCGCCATGCAGATCAGCCACGGCAAGGTACTCGCGTACGAATCGGCGGGGCCGCGCGGGGCGTTCGCCGGCCTCGATGCAATTGCCGCCCTGCGCGTCCATCAGCGGCAGGCCGATCAGCACCGTCACGCTGTCCAGGTGGGCCGGCACATCGCCAAGATCGCGCGCCGCCGGCGTCCAGTCGGCCGTTTCCGTATCGACCAGGGTGCCGTCGGGCAGCCGCGCCGTCACTGCGGCAAGGACGAGACGATGGATCGACAGCGCCTGCGTATCGGGCACTACACGCACCACGCCCCAGGGATCGGGGCAAGCAATGCGGGCGCCAAGCTCGTCGGCGTGGCGTTCCCAAAGGGCCTGCTGCTGGAAGTGCTGCGGGGTCATGAAAATGCCCTGTGCCCACAGCGGTCTCGATACCTTCATGGTGATCCAAAGCCGCGCCGAAACGCGCGAAGTCATGGCGAACGCAAGGAGGGGGCACCGCGCGGGGCATTCTCACCCGCGCGGTGCCGATGAACCGGCGCCGCCTAGTTCTTGGCCTTGGGCATTTGGGATACCAGCGACAGGTTGATGTCCATCCCTTCGATCTGGAAGTGCGGCACGATGAAGAGCTTGACGCGGAAGAAGCCCGGGTTGTCGTCGATGTCCTCGACGATCACCTTCGCCTCGCGCAGCGGGTGCGAAGCCTGGAGTTCGTCGCCAGGATCGGTCATCTCGGTCACCAGCGTCTTGATCCAGGTGTTCAGCTCCAGCTCCAGCACGCGGCGGTCCTTCGTCGTACCGATGTTCTCGCGCTGGATCAACTTCAGGTAATGCGCGATGCGCGACAGCAGGAAGATGTACGGCAGGCGCGCATTCACGCGGCTGTTGGCCGTGGCTTCGCTGGTGTCGTATAGCGCCGGCTTCTGGGCCGAGTGAGCCGAGAAGAAGCACGCAAAATCGTGATTCTTGTAGTACGACAGCGGGATGAAGCCGAGATTGGCGAACTCGAACTCGCGCGTTTCCGGTATCAGCACCTCGGTCGGAATCTTGGCCTGGTTGCCCGTTCCCAGGTCGTAGAGGTGAATCGGCAGGTCTTCGACCAGGCCGCCGGCTTGCGGGCCGCGAATCTGGACGCACCAGCCGTTCTTGATGAAACTGCGCACCATGTTCGCGGCAAAGGCGAACGATGCGTTGGCCCACAGATAGCGCGTGTGGTCCGGCCCCTTCACCGCCTCGGTGTAGTTGAACGCTCGCACCGGCACGGTCTCGGGGCCGTACGGCAGCCGCGCCAGGAAGCGGGGCAGCGTCAGTCCGATATAGCGGGCATCGTCCGAGTCGCGGAAGCTCTTCCACTTCAGGTATTCGGCCCGGTCGAAGTAGTTGCCGATATCCCGGATGCTGGCCACTTCCTCCATCGAATCCTTGCCGAAGAATTTCGGCGATACGGAGCCGACGAACGGCATGTGGGCGGCGGCCGAGACCTTCGAGATATTGCGCAGCAGGGCGATGTCCTGCGGGCTGCGGTCGAACGCGTAGTTCGAGATGATGGAGCCGATCGGCTCCCCGCCGGGGGTGTCGTACTCCTGGATATAGGTGTGGAGGTACAGCCCGCTCTGAATGACCTCGGGCGTGTCGTCGAAGTCCTGGCGCAGGGCTTCCTTCGAAACATCGAGCACCTCGATCTTCACGTTCTTGCGGAAGTCCGTGCGGTCCACCAGGAACTTCAGGCCGCGCCACGCCGACTCGATTTCCTGGAACGTCTCATGGTGCATGATCGCATCGAGCTGGCGGCTGATCTGGTCGTCCAGGTGCGCGATGTGGAAGTCCAGCAGGCTCTTGTCGAGGCGGTCCACCTGTTGCGACGAATCCTGGATCATTTTCAGGAACACGCTCATCGCCTGGGTTACGCGCTCGTCGAGCGACGATTCCGCCAGGGCATCGGCACTCTGGAAGGACTCGACCGGCCGGGTGCTGGTGACCGGCGTCAGGTTGATCTTGGCGCAGAGCGACTCATAGACGCTCTGGGCCGGCGCATCCAGCACCACGGCGTCGGCTTGACCCTGGGCGGCACTCTGGGAGGACGAAGACATTTCGCGATTGGCCATTGCAGTTCACTCTTCCTGGACGAATTACTGGACGGACGGGGCGGATTCACCAATCTGTTGCAGATCGGCGCGCA
Source organism: Cupriavidus sp. SZY C1 (assembly GCF_032190535.1). Lineage (NCBI taxonomy): Bacteria > Pseudomonadati > Pseudomonadota > Betaproteobacteria > Burkholderiales > Burkholderiaceae > Cupriavidus > Cupriavidus sp. SZY C1. Next base: position 3,157 of record NZ_JAUANU010000017.1, on the reverse strand, counting down.
GGCGCTCGGACAGCGCGGGATCCTTGAGGATCTTTTCCAGCTCCCGGCGGAACATGGCGTTATCAAGAAGATTCGATTTGAGGTCGCGCAGCAGATTGCGCGCGGCCATCAGCGCGCGGAGTTCCGGCACGCGGCTGGCCACCATTTCGGGCTTGAAGTCGTTCATCGACTTGAAGTCGAGGTCGACGGCGAGTTCCGTGCCATCGCCGGCCAGGGTGTTCTCGACGGCGATGCGCGCCTTCGGGTTGTAGTCGGAAAGCACAGCATTGAAGTTGTTCTTGTTCACGGAAACCTTCTCGCGTTCAGCCAGCGCCCGCGTGTCCTGCCCGTTGCTGTAGTCGCCCATGACCAGAAGCTTGAGCGGCAGCTCCACCTTCTTCTGCGCGCCGCCCGTATGCAGATCCAGCTTGATGTTGACGCGCGCCTTGGGCACTTCGTTCTGAAAGCTTTCCGACATATGCCTATTCCCATTTAAATAGTAATTCGACGATATTCACGTCGGATCTTGTCTCTGCAAGACGTCGACGCGGCGAAGCGTTTGGCTATTTATCAGCTTCTGTCGGCGGCCGTACATAGCCTTCGTCAGAATCTTTGCGTTCTTTTGATTTAAGTCGTTTATCCGAAATCTCAAAGTTTCCAGATGGGCGAAATCCGCGTAACGTGCGGCGCGCAGGCAATTGAGCGCAACGCGTGCGATGGGTGTCGCGGTGGCTGTCGCCCACTGGAAACGGAGCAAGGACGATGGCTGGTGTGGTCGATGGACTGAAGGCGTTGGGCGAAGGGCTGCGGCGGGCGACTGCCCATCAGTCGTACTTTCTTGAAGTGCTCGGCGCACCGAGCGCCGTGGCGCTGTCGGTGGTCTCTTTCGACGCGGTCGAGCGGCTCGGCGAGCCCTACACGGTGACGGTCCGCGTCACCCACCCGCTGCCGCTGGACCGCCACGAGTACCTGCGCAAGGACGCCACCTTCTCGATCGATCCCGGCGATGGCTCGCCGCCGCGCCAGTTTTCCGGCTGCATCTTCCGCTTCTCCAGAACCCGCCAGACCCGCGACTTCCACGCCTATGAGCTGGAAGTCCGCCCGAAGGTGGCGCTGCTGACGCTGACAAAGGCAAGCCGCGTCTACCAGCACCAGACCGCACCGCAGATCATCGAGTCGATCCTGCGCCGGCACGGGCTCGAAGGCAGCCAGTTCGCGTTCCGCACCCGGCGCGCCTATCCCGAGCACAAATTCCGACTCCAGTATCAGATGTCCGACTGGGACTACATCCGGCTGCTGATGGAGCAGGAGGGGCTGTACAGCTACTTCGTGCCCGGCAAGTTCGGGTCCCACTTCGGCGACGTGTTCCAGGTCTGCGACGACATTGACCACTACCTCTACCAGCCCGCCCTGCGCGTGCCGTACCGGGAAACGGCCGGCCTTGAGGCCGGGGTCGAGACCGTCTTCGATATCCAGACGCACGTGCGGACCGTGCCCGAATCGATCCGGGTGGCCGACTACAACCCGGAAAGCGCCTACGAACGCCTTGCTGCCGAGGCCAATGTCGCCCGCAAGGAGAAGGCCAACTACGGCCAGTCCTACCTCTATGGCACCCACCACCTGGATGCGGCCAGCGCCACCTGGGAGGCGCAGCTTCGGCACGAGGCGGCGCTGGCCGGGCAGATCGTCTACACGGGGCAGAGCAATGTCATCGAACTGTGTCCGGCACGGATCCTGCGGCTGGACATGGCGCTCGACGACGCGCCGAACGGGCAGGTCATCACCGAGGTCGTCCATTCCGGGGCGCGCGACGAGGCCTATCGCAATACCTTCAAGGCGATCCCGTCGGACCGGCGCTTCCGCCTGCCGATCGACGAAAGCCGGTGGCCGAGGATCGCCGGCACGCTGAGCGGCCGGGTGACTTCCCCGGGCGACTACCAGTACGCCTACCTGACGCAGCAGGGCCTGTACGTGGTGCGCCTGGACCTGGACTTCGACGACTGGCCCAAGGGCAGCGAAAGCGTGCCGCTGCGGCTGGCCAAGCCATTCGCGGGCGCGCGGCAGACCGGCTTCCACTTCCCGCTGATCGACGGCACCGAGGTCGCGGTGGCCTTCCGGGACGGCGATCCGAACAAGCCCTACATCGCTCACGCCCACCACCACAGCGAGCACGAGGACCTGATCACGAACCAGGACCGCTGGCTGTCGCGCAACGTCATCCGGACGCAGAGCAACAACAAGCTGCGATTCGAGGACTGGGAGGGTGAGGAAGGCGTCAAGCTGTCGACCGATTACGGCGGGAAAAGCCAGTTGAACCTGGGGTACCTGGTCGACGGACAGAGGAAGAAGCGCGGGGAAGGGTTCGAACTGCGGACGTCGGGGTGGGGGGCGATTCGGACAGGAAAAGGCCTGTACCTCACAGCCCACGACCAGAAAGGCGCTTCCGGACTGCAACTCGATATGCAGGAAACGATTGCCGAATTGGAGCGCGCGCTGAGTCTTGCGAAGTCCTTGGCCGCTGCTACCCGTGACGCCAACGGGGAGCCTGCAGATGTAGACGCCCAGCAGGGTGCTCATCGCGAACTTGAGCAGATGGCTGCGCCGGGGCTATTGGCCAGTGCACCGGCATCCGTTGGTGTCGTGTCCGGGCGCAATATTCAGTTGGCTGCCGGAGGCGGCTTCACCACCGTGGCCGGTGATAGCACCGACATCAATGCTCGGCGGTCCATCACCATGGCGGCGGGTCACCTGATTTCGCTCTGCGCGCACAAGCTGGGAATCAAGTTGTTTGCGGCGAAGGGCAAGGTCGAGATCCAGGCGCAGAGCGCCGGCATGGACCTTTACGCGGACAGGCGATTGGATATCGCAAGCGTGAAGGAAGAGGTTTGCATTACCGGGAAAACGAAAACTGTAGTGGCGAGCGGGGGAGCCTGCATAACGATCGAGAACGGGAGCGTCGAAATAACTTGTCCAGGTGACTTCCGGGTCAAGGCTGCGTCGTTCGCCTTCGAAGGCCCAGCTAACGTCGCCACACCCCTGCCGATTCTTCCCGAGTCCGACCTCCAGGAAGTCGGACACTATCCCCTGACTCGCTGAACCAATGATAATCAGCCCGCCGTTCCTACCCAGCGAAGGCAGGAGTTCTGCCAAGCCTTCCGAAGTTGACCCGATGATGGCT